>CBDHFJ010000045.1:0-20096 GCA_965262315.1 Acidimicrobiales bacterium | reverse complement strand
CGATTCCACGCGATGCCGCTGGAGCGGAAGCTGGCGATCGAACTCGACCCCAACCACCGCGGCTACATCGCCATCGACACCTCGACGGATCGCCTGTCGGAGCTGGAAGACGTGTCCGAGCCCAACCAGAGCGCCTCGTTCATGATGATGCGCGACGCCGGGCCCCACGATCCGGACGTGGTCGCCGGCCACTACCTCGCCGGCCCCAACCAGTGGCCGGCGCTCTCCGGGTTCCGAGACACGCTCGAGGCCTACGCCTCGGCCATGCAGGGGCTCGGTCGTCGGGTGATCGACCACTTCATGGTCGGGCTCGGTGGGGCGGCGCTGCCCGCCGGTGCGCTCGACCCTCCCACCGAGTGGCTCCGGCTCCTGCACTACCCGGCGCAACCGGGCCGGACCGGTGTGTACGGCTCGGCGCCCCACGTGGACTTCGGCGCCGTGACCCTCCTGGCGCAGGACGAGGTCGGCGGCCTGCAGGTGCGGGGTCCGGCGGGTGAGTGGCTCGACGTCACACCGATTGCCGAGGCATTCGTCCTCAACACCGGCTCGGTCATGCGTCGCTGGAGTAACGGTCGGATCAAGGCCACGCCACACCGGGTGATCAACGACCCCGCGCGGGAGCGCTACTCGGTCGCCTACTTCCTCGACCCCCATGTCGCCACGGTCATCGAGCCGCTGGACGGCGCCGCCGACGACCAGGGCTACGTGTTCGGCGACTTCCTGCGCGCCGAGCTCGAAGCAGGCTACGACCGCCACGACCGCCCAGACGGTGCGCGAGGTCCGGCCGCTCCGAAGCTGTCGTAGCCTGGAGCGGTGGCGACCACCGGCGGTCCGACCCGGCCGCACCAGTCGATGCGCGCGCGGCGCGCCCCGGCAGCGCTCGCGGTACTGGCCGTGATCGGGGCCCTCCTCGTACCCGGCGCGGCCGTCGCGCAGGTGTCCACGGACGTCGTGCCCAAGCCCGCCGGCGGGCCCTCCGACCTGGACGGCGTGATCCCCGAAGAAGGTGGGGCTCCGGCGGCGCCCGGCGCGGGCCCGGTCCTGGCAATCGGCGGTGACTCGACGCGCCTCCACGTGCGCTTCTCCGACGCCGCCGGTCCGGTCCTGGCAGGCGGCCGGGTGGAGATCGACGACGCGGAGACCGAGCGGGCGATCCTCGACGCCGGGGCCCGGGTCGAGCGACTGTTCGCTCGCAATCCCGTGGCGCTCTCCGCCGCCCGACTCGAGGCGGAGGTCCGAAGCGGCGAAGGCCAGCCGGACCTGGGTCGGTGGTTCGTGGTGGCGACGGCGTCGCCCGAGACGGGTACCGCCCTCCAGTCCGCCCTCCGGGCTTCACCCGTCGTCGAGGTGGTCGAGGCCGAACCGACGCTGTCCACGACCCAGGTGCCCGAGGAAGAGGCGCGGCAGGGATACCTCGATGCCGCGCCCACCGGGGTGAACGCCGAGTGGGCCTGGAGCCGGCCCGGGGGCGCCGGCCAGAACGTCCGCGTCATCGCGATCGACTCGGGATTCGACACGGCGCATCCCGACATGGACCGGGCATCGGCCCCCGGGGTGGTCATCCCGCATGCTGCGCCATGGGACCCGCACCACGGCCTCCAAGTGCTCGGGATCATCGCCGCGGATGGTGACGGTGAGGGCCTCAAGGGCATCGCCCACGCGGCAGCGTTGCACACGGTGACCAGCGGCCGGACCTCCGCCGACATGGCGAACGCCATCGACCTGGCGACGGCGGTCACCGCGCCCGGCGACGTCATCACGATTTCGCAGGGCATCTGTGCGGTGTCCGGCTGCGGCGGTGCGGGCGTGGTGCTTCCGCTGGTGTACTCCGCATCTGCCCGCGACGCACTCCGGATCGCGGCCGCGCAGGGCGTCATCACCGTCGTGTCCGCAGGCAACGGCGGAGCGAACCTCGACTCCTACGACGACCGCCTGGGGTCGGACTCGCCGGAGACCATCGTCGTCGGGGCGGGCAACGGCACCGGATCCGGGTGTCCGAACGCTGACGGGCCGCCCCGCGGTCGCGTCGGCACGAGCAACTACGGCTCGCGAGTCGACCTCCAGGGTTGGGGGTCGTGCGTTCGGACGGCCGCAACCGTCGACGGCGACGGCAGCGGGTTCCGCTGGTGGGGCTTCACCAGCGCAGCCACACCCCAGGTGGCGGGCGCGGCAGCGTTGTTGTCCTCGATGGCCGAGGCCCAGGGTCTCCCGCTCAGCACCGGCCAGATCCGCGGTCTGCTCGCCGCGACGGGCAGCCAGCAGAACTTCTCCGGTACCCGCGGTGGCTCCATCGGTCCGTTGCCCGATGTCCGCGCTGCGTTCGAGGGCATCACCGACCTGCCCGCCAACGACGCGTTCGCCGCAGCGGTCGCGGTCGAGCGCATTCCGTTCACGGCCACTGGCGACGCCCGCCTGGCCGGAGTCGAGGACGGCGAGCCGGCGGTCACCTGCGGCTCGATGTCGAGCTCGCTCTGGTACCGCTACACCCCAGCCGCCGACGTGACCGTCGACATCACCACCGAGGGCTCCACGTTCGACACGCTGGTCGGCCTCTGGCGCGACGACCCTGACGGACTCGAACGGGTCGACTGCGCCGATGACCGGACCGTCAACGATCCCGATGCCGCACTGACCGCGACCCTGCGTGGCGGCGTCACCTACTACCTGCAGGTCGGTGGCGACGACGGGTCCGAGGGTCGGATCCGGCTGGCGATCCAGCCGGCCGGCTACCGCGGGGTCGGGTGTGACATCGACGCGGACGGTCATGGCGACCTCCTGGTCGGGAGCCCCGACGAGGACCTCCGAGGCGCACCCGATGCCGGCCGGGCCGTGGTCGTCTTCGGCGGCACCGCCGGTCGGACTCGGACCGCGTCCGTGACCCAGGAATGGCCGGGTGTCGCCGGCCTGTCCGAGGGTGGCGACCGGTTCGGCGCCGCGCTCGCCTGTGGTGACTTCGACGGCGACGGCTACGACGACGTTGCGGTCGGGAGCCCCCGAGAGGGCCACTCGAAGCGCCGGCGTGCCGGCTCGGTTCGGGTGGTGCACGGCGGGCCCTCGGGGCTGACGGATCGGTCGACGAACCTCACACAGCGGACGGCCGGGATCGCCAATCGGCCCGACCGTGGAGACCTGTTCGGATCGGCGCTCGTCGCCGGCGACTTCGACGGTGACGGCCTCGATGACCTGGCCATCGCCGCCAAGGGCGAGGACCTGGCCGGGCAGCGTGACGTCGGTGTGGTCCACGTGGTCTACGGCTCCGACGGCGGACTCGACGGCGCGGGCTCGGTCCTGATCAAGCCCACCGATCCGGCGATCCCCGGCGGTGGGCAGCGGGGCGCCAAGTTCGGGTACGCGCTCGCGTCGGGTGACTTCGACGGCAACGGGTTCGACGATCTGGCGGTCGGCACGCCGTTGCGGGACGTGGGCGGCGTCGCCGATGCCGGTCGGGTCGTGGTCGTGCCCGGTTCGGCCGAGGGCATCGTCGTCGGTGGCGCAGTGGAGTTGCAGCGCGGCGCCGGTGGCGTTCCGGGCGCCGCTGGGGTCGAGGACCGCTTCGGGCACGCCCTCGGGGCCGGGGACGTCGACGGCGACGGGTTCGACGAGCTCGCGGTCGGGGCCCCGGGTGCCGACGTCGGCGGGGCGGTCGATGCCGGCCTCGTCGTCGTGTTCGGCGGTTCGGTCTTCGGGCTCGACCCTGCGGAGGCAACCGAGGTCCACCAGGACGTCAGTGGCGTCCGCGGGGTGGCCCAAGCCGACGATGGCTTCGGTTCGTCGCTCGTGGTCGCCGACCTGACCGGCGACCGGCTCGACGACCTGGCCGTCGGGGCACCAGGGGAGACCGTCGGTGAGGCCGTCGGCGCGGGAGCGGTGCACGTGTTCGATGCCACGACGGGTGGCCTCGTGTTCGGGCCGGATCAGGTGCTCAGCCAGGCCCAGCGCCGCGTGCCCAACCGGGGCGAGTCAGGCGACGCATTCGGTCACGCGGTCGCGGCCGTCGACACCGACGGCGACGGGCGCCGCGACCTCGTGGTCGGCGTGGCCCGAGAAGACCTGCGTCGTGTGGACGACGTCGGGCTGGTGTTGGTCGCCCCGGGGGGCCCGAACGGCATCATCAAACGTCGTGCCGACGACTTCTCGCAGCGTTCTCTCGGATCTGGACGCGATGAGTCTGGCGATCGGTTCGGCACGGTCGTGTCGGGTTCCTGAGGCCGCGGAGGCGACCGTCACATCCGGAGAAGCAGCCGGCAACTGCTACCCTCGATACACCGATCTCCCCCCAGGGCGACCCGCACACCACGCCCGGAGAGGACATGTCATGTTCGATGGCAACTGGCGAGAGACTGTCAACAAGGGCCTCGATCCCATCGGCGCCAGCCTCCGGCGCGCCGGTGTCACCGCCGATGCGCTGACCGTCACCGGCATCGTGATCGCCGCCGCAGGTGCGGTGGTCATCGGCAACGGCTACCTGACGCTCGGCTTCGTGTTCCTGGTCCTCACCGGGATCCCCGACGCCCTGGACGGAGCGGTCGCCAAGGCTTCCGGCACCTCGTCGGTCCGCGGCGCCTTCTTCGACTCGGTCTCCGATCGCATCACCGACGCGCTGCTGTTCGGCGGCGTGACCTGGTATCTCGCGTCCAACGAGCCCGGCCGGATCTCGGTCCTGCCCGTGGCGGTGATGGGCGCCGCGATGTTGATCTCGTACCAGCGGGCCAAGGCCGAGTCGCTCGGCTTCGACGCCAAGGGCGGCATCATGGAGCGCGCCGAGCGTTTCATCGTGCTCGCCGTGGGCCTGTTGTTCGGCCAGATCCTGATCCCGGTGTTGTGGGTGATGCTGGTCCTGACCCTGGTGACCGCGGTGCAGCGGTTCGTGAAGGTGTGGCGTCAGGCCACCAACGTGATGCCCGAGAGCCAGATGGGTCGGGCGCAGCGCCGGCGGCGCCGGGTGCGGGCCGAAGCCCGCGAACGCCGCCAACTGTCGCGTCGCCGGCAGCGCTGAACCGCACGCCAGCGGTGCGGCGCCCCGATCCGACCGCGCTCGCGTACCGAGCCGGCTCCGCGCTGGCGCAGCGCGTCCCCACCGCTGTCGCCGATCCGGTCCGGCGCCTCGCCAGCCGCGCCGCCGCTCGATCGTCGGCCGAGCGCCGATTCATGGTGGCTCGCCATCTGCGACGGTCCGTCGGGCCGGGCATCGATGATCTGACCCTCGACCGACTGATCGACGAGACGATCGACGCGTACGCCCGCTACTGGGTCGACTCCGCTCGACTCCAGTCGGCATCCGACGCCGAGGTGGACATCGGCTTCACGGTCGAGGGCTTCGAGCACATCGAGGACGGGTTCAGCAGGGGAGTGGGTCCGATCCTGGCGCTGCCCCATCTCGGTGGCTGGGAGTGGGCGGGCCGATGGCTGACGTGCCGGCCGGGGTACGAGGTGACGGTCGTGGTCGAGGCCATCCAGCCGCCCGAACTGTTCGAGTGGATGGTCGAGTACCGGGAGTCCTTCGGCATGCACGTGGTGCCGCTCGGCCCTGAGGTCGCCTCCCGCGTGATCACCGCGCTCAAGGCCAACCACGTCGTGTGTCTGTTGTGCGACCGCGACATCGCCGGTGGCGGCATCGACGTCGACTTCTTCGGTGAGCCGACGACGCTGCCGGGTGGTCCGGCCACCATCGCGTTGCGCACCGGAGCCGCGATCATCCCGGTCGGGGTCTACCAGGAGCCTGGTCGCCATCACGCGGTGTGCCGACCGCCGCTGGACACCGAGCGCCATGGGCGGCTCCGAGCCGATGTCGCTCGCGTCACCCAGGAGCTGGCCGACGAGCTCGAATACCTGATCCGCCTGGCTCCCGAGCAGTGGCACCTCATGGGTCCCAACTGGCCCAGCGACCACGAGGCACTGGCCGCCTGGCGGGCCGAGCAGGAGCGGGACTGACGTGCGCGTCGGCATGATCTGTCCCTACAGCCTCACGGTCTACGGCGGGGTGCAGAACCAGGTGCTCGGCCTGGCGCGGGCGCTGCGGGGCCAGGGGGTCGACACCCGGGTGTTGGCGCCGTGCGATGGCCCGCCGCCCGACGCAGGCGTCACCCCGCTCGGCGCCTCGCTTCCCACTGCGGCCAACGGATCGGTGGCCCCGATCGCTCCGGATCCCGCGGCGCAGTTGCGGATCATCCGTGCGCTCCGCGACGAGGCGTTCGACGTGCTCCACATCCACGAGCCGATGGCGCCCGGCCCCACCATGACCGCCACCATGCTCAAGCAGGCACCCATCGTCGCCACGTTCCATCGCGCCGGCGACAGCCGCGCGTACTCGTACCTGAATCGCGCCGTCCGGTGGCTCCAGAAGCGCATCGAGGTGTCGGTCGCTGT
This sequence comes from Acidimicrobiales bacterium, assembly GCA_965262315.1. Classification (GTDB taxonomy): domain Bacteria; phylum Actinomycetota; class Acidimicrobiia; order Acidimicrobiales; family UBA8592; genus JBCCFK01. The sequence goes on along the minus strand of CBDHFJ010000045.1, from coordinate 13,730 downwards.
CTCCGACGAGGCCGCTGCCGTCGCCCGTTCGCAGCTGGGAGTGGAGTGCGAGATCCTGTTCAACGGCATCGAGACCGATCGCTACGCCACGCCCGAGGTGACGGCTCCTGGCCGCCCGACCATCTTCTTCGTGGGCCGCCACGAACCACGCAAGGGATTGTCGGTGCTCCTGGACGCGCTCCAGTACCTGCCGCCGGAGGTCCGCCTCGAGATCGCGAGCGACGGCCCCGAGACGCCCGCGTTGCGGTCGCGAACGGCCGGCGACCCGCGGATCGAGTGGCTGGGCCCGCTCGCCGAGGTCGACAAGATCCGCCGCCTGCGTCGGGCCTCGGTGTTCTGCGCCCCGTCGCTGCACGGTGAATCGTTCGGCATCGTGCTGCTGGAGGCGATGGCGGCGTCGACGGCGGTCGTCGCGAGCGACATTCCGGGGTATGCCGATCTCGCCCGCCATGGGAGGGATGCGCTCCTGCCGCCGCCGGGCGACGCCGAGCGGCTGGGCGCGGCGTTGCGCCGGGCGATCGAGCGCGGCCCGGAGGTGGAGGCGATGATCCGCTCGGGCCTCGAGCGGGCCGACGAGTTCTCGATGCGCCGGCTCGCCGACCGGTATCTGACGATGTACGAGAAGGCCATCGGGGCCGACCCCGCTGCGGTGCTCGCGTGAGGGACCGCCCGGAGCGGGTGCGGCGCGCCACTACACTGGCTCCGTCGTCTCCGAGGAGGATCTGACGTGGTCTGGATCATCGTGATCGTCGTCATCGTGGTGTTGCTGCTGGTGTTCTTCATCGCGCAGTACAACGGACTGGTCCGGCTGAAGAACCGGGTGGAGAACGCCTGGGCACAGATCGACGTCCAGCTGCGTCGGCGCTATGACCTGATCCCCAACCTGGTGGAGACGGTCAAGGGGTATGCGTCCCACGAGAAGGAGACGCTGGACGCGGTCATCACCGCGCGCAACTCCGCCATGTCCGCGTCGGGACCCGCCGAGGCGGCCCAGAACGAGAACATGCTGACCGGCACCCTGAAGTCGCTGTTCGCCTTGTCCGAGGCCTACCCGGACCTCAAAGCCAACCAGAACTTCCTGGAGCTCCAGGAGGAGCTGACCTCCACCGAGTCTCGGATCGCCTTCGCACGCCAGCACTACAACGACAGCGTTCTGGGCTACAACACCAAGATCCAGAGTTTTCCCTCGAACGTCATCGCCGGGATGTTCAACTTCACCGAGAGCGAGTACTTCGAGGTCGAGGGCGACGCCCGCGGTCCGGTGCAGGTCGAGTTCTGATGACCCGAGCGCTCGCGGTGCGCCGCACCGTCCTCGCCTACGGGGTCCTGGGCCTGCTCGTCGCCGTGGTGACCTACCCGATCTGGGCGTTCACGATCGGCCTGGTCTGGGGCGTGTTGATCTCGCTGGTGATCGGCGCCGCCGTCGCCGCGCTGGTCCATCGGCAGTCGGACGCGTCGGCGTTGAAGGCGCTCGATGCGTCGCCGCTCCCCGAGGGCCGCTATCCGCGCCTGGACAACATGGTCGAAGGACTCACGGTGGCCCACGGCTTCCGGGTGCCGGCCATGTACGTGGTCGACGATGCCGCGCCGAACGCGGCGGTTCTCGCCCGCACGCCGCGGGCCGGTGTGCTGGTGCTCACCACCGGTCTGATCGACCGACTCGACCGGGTCCAGCTCGAGTCGGTGCTCGCGCACGAGCTGATGCGCATCCGTACCGGTGAGGCGATGGCCAACCTCACGGCCGCCGCGCTTCCGGGCCGCCTGGCCGGCGTGGCGGCAGGACCCGCATGCCGCGTCGCCGACATGATCACCGACGGGCTGGTGGTGATCGAAGCGGATCGCGCCGCCACCGAGATCACGCGCTACCCGCCCGGTCTCGAGGGGGCGCTGGCCTCGATCCACGCCGACGGCCGAACCGTGGCCCGAAACAGCCGGGCGCATCGGCACCTGTGGCTGAACACGCCTGCCGATGCGGTGGTGTCGTCGACCTTCGACCTCGGCGATCGCATCGCCGTGCTCCAGGAGCTCTAGCAGGAGCGTGCTCCATCCCGGGCGCGTCGTCGGGCCGCTCGTGGCCTGTTTCGTCGCGCTCGTCGTCGGGTGCAGCTCCGATGTCCGGGGTTTGCCGGTGACCGGAGGGCGGCTGGTCGCCGCGGAGGCCGTTGCGACCCCCGGCGGTGCCGGCGCAGCGACACCGACGCCCACGATCGAGCCAGGCGCCGCCACACCGGCGACGCCCTCGGGCGTGGAGACCACGATGCCACTCACCGGGGTGGTGTCGGCCACGGGTCGGGCCGAGCGCCCGGCGATCGCCGTGCGCATCGACAACACCCGGGACGCGGCGCCGCAGCGAGGTCTCACATCGGCCGACGTGGTGATCGAGAACCTGGTCGAGGGCCGCCTGACCCGACTGCTCGTCGTGTTCCACAGTGAGGTGCCCTCCTCGGTCGGCCCGGTGCGATCGGCCCGGTCGACCGACGCCGACCTGTTGCCCGCGTTCGGGACGCCCGGATTCGTCTACTGGTCCTCCAACGACGGGGTGGCCCAGGAGCTCGGAGGTGTCGAGTTCTCCGGCGGCATGGTCGACCTCGGCCTCGACACGTTCCCCGATGGGTACGAGCGCGAGGAGGCTGCCGACCGACCCGTCGAGCTCACCGGCTTCGCTGACCTGCCGTTGCTCGAAGGGTCGCTGGACCAGCGGGGCGCGCCGCCACCCGAGCTGTTCCCTCGTCGAGCCGACGGCGACGATCGAACGGCACCCCTCGTCCCGGGCATCGCCATCGCCTGGGGCGCCCTGCAGGACGTCAGCTGGGTGTGGAGCGGCGACGCCTGGGTCCGATCCCAGTTCGGCGGCCCCCACCTCGACGACACCGGCACCGTGGTGACCGCCGCGAACGTGGTCGTCATCGAGACCGGGTACGTGCCGAGTGCCGCGGACGAGCGGTCGCCGCAGGCCGTGTCGCTGGGGAGTGGCGCGGCCATGGTCCTCACCGACGGCGCGCTGATCGAGGCCACGTGGGACCGTCCGTCGGTGAGCGACCCCTGGCGGCTGACCGACACCGCGGGAGCGCCGGTGCGTCTCGCGCCCGGTGTCACCTGGATCGAGATCGTCGAGCCCGACCTGGTCGAGGCGATCGATCCCGGCCGGGTCAGTGGCCTGTTGGCCGACGCCGCGCCCTTCCTGCCCGAGACCTGACCCACGAGGTCGGATATGGCTTCGGCGTCCCGGGGGTGAACCGATACGCTGACGCGCATGGCTCAGGAGAATGCAGAACAGCGCATCACCGGCTCGGTCCGCGTGAAGCGTGGGCTCGCCGAAATGCTCAAGGGCGGCGTCATCATGGACGTCGTCACCCCGGAACAGGCCAAGGTGGCCGAGGACGCCGGCGCCGTGGCGGTCATGGCCCTGGAGCGGGTCCCTGCCGACATCCGTGCCGACGGCGGCATCTCCCGGATGAGCGACCCCGAGATGATCGAGGGCATCCAGGCCGCGGTCACCATCCCGGTGATGGCCAAGGCCCGCATCGGTCACTTCGTCGAGGCCCAGATCCTGCAGGCCCTCGGCGTCGACTACATCGACGAGTCCGAGGTGCTGTCGCCGGCCGACGAGAAGCATCACATCGCCAAGCACGACTTCACCGTTCCCTTCGTCTGCGGCGCCACCAACCTCGGCGAGGCGCTGCGCCGCATCAGCGAGGGCGCGTGCATGATCCGTTCCAAGGGTGAGGCCGGAACCGGTGATGTCATCCAGGCGGTCCGCCACCTGCGCTCGATCATCGGGGACATCAAGAAGATCACCCAGGCCGACGACGCCGAGCTGTTCGAGTGGGCCAAGCAGCTCCAGGCCCCCCTGCCGTTGGTCGAGGAGATCGCGGAGACCGGCTGGCTCCAGGTGCCGCTGTTCTGTGCCGGCGGTCTCGCGACCCCGGCCGACGCCGCGCTCGCCATGCAGCTGGGCGCGGAGGCGGTGTTCGTGGGTTCGGGCATCTTCAAGTCCGCCGACCCGGCGCCGCGCGCCAAGGCCATCGTCGAGGCCACCACGAACTTCAACGACGCCGACATCCTGGCCAAGGTCAGCCGGGGCCTGGGTGCACCGATGACCGGCATCGGCATGGACGATCTCGACGTCAACTTCGAAGACCGCGGGTGGTAACGACGCCCCGGGTCGGCGTCCTGGCACTCCAGGGCGCATTTCGGCGACACGCCGATGTCATCGAAGCGCTGGGCGCCACGCCCGTCGAGGTCCGGCTGCCGGCGGACCTCGACACCGTCGAGCGTCTGATCATGCCGGGCGGCGAGTCGACCACGATGTCGTTCATGCTCCGCTCGAACGAGCTCGAGGAGCCGCTCCGCAAGCGGCTGGTCGACGGCATGCCTGTGTTCGGCACCTGCGCGGGCATGATCCTGCTGGCCGCCGAGATTCTCGACGGCCGAGCCGACCAGGAACCGCTCGGGGCCATCGACCTCACCGTGCAGCGCAACGCGTTCGGGCGCCAGGTCGACAGCTTCGAGACCGATCTGGCCGTCGATGGGTTCGACACCGCGATCCACGCCGTGTTCATCCGGGCGCCGGTGGTCACCCGCGTCGGCGACGACGTCGAGGTCCTGGCGGTGGTGGACGACCAGCCCGTCCTGTGCCGCCAGGGTTCTACGATGGTGGCCGCATTCCACCCCGAGCTGTCGGACGACCGGCGGCTCCATCAGCTGTTCCTCGAGAGGTGAAGCCGTGTCGGGTCACTCCAAATGGGCAACCATCAAGCACAAGAAGGGTGCCGCCGACAAGAAGCGCGGCAAGCTCTTCGCCAAGCTGATCAAGCAGGTCGAGGTCGCCGCTCGTCAGGGCGGGGGAGATCTGGACTCGAACCCGACGCTGCGGACGATGTTCCAGAAGGCCCGGGACAACTCGGTGCCCCTCGACACCATCGAGCGTGCGGTCAAGCGCGGCACCGGTGAGCTCGAGGGCGTCAACTACGAGAACGTGACCTACGAGGGCTACGCCCCGGCGGGGGTGGCGCTGTACATCGAGACCCTCACCGACAACCGCAACCGCACGGGCTCGGAAGTGCGGTCGATCCTGTCGAAGAACGGCGGATCGCTGGCCGAGCCTGGCGCGGTGGCCTGGCAATTCGAACGCAAGGGCGTGATCGTGCTCGACCGGACCATCGACGAGGACGAGCTGATGATGGTGGCCCTCGACGCGGGCGCCGAAGACCTCGTCGACGAGGGCGACACCTGGCGCCTCACCAGCGAGCCCACCGACCTCAACGGCGTGCGCGATGCGCTCGAGGCGGCTGGGATCGCGTTCGAGTCGGCCGACTTGACGTTCCTGGCCACCCAGACCGTCCCGCTGGAAGACGTGAGCGCGGCCAAGCAGGTCCTGAATCTCATCGACCTGCTCGACGACCTCGACGACGTCGACTCGGTCCATGCCAACTTCGACGTCCCCGACGAGGTCCTGCAGGAAGCTGCGAGCTAGATCCCGGCGGGGATCAGACTTCGTCGGCGACGCCGAGGAGGCGGCCGCGCTTGACCGCGTACATGCCGCGGGTCAGGGCCCAGAGCGCTCCGAGCCAAGCCAGCAGGCCGATGAAGAACGTCGACGTGCCGGCGCCGAACAACGTGCCGGTGGACTGGCTGTAGGCGACAACGATCATCGGGAGCGTCACCAGGCCCGAGGCCTGCTGGGCTGCAGCGGTGGAACGCACCCGTGCGGACAGGCGCAGCACCATCGCCAGGGCGAAGCACAGGAACGGCGGCACCACCCACAGCATGAGGAGCCACCAGTCGGCAGTGGGGAAGAACCAGCCGCCGACGTCGGGGCCCACGATCAGGTTCACGATCAGCGAGTAGATGCTGAAGCCGACGAGTGTCGTCAGGTAGCCGGGGATCAGGCTGGCGATGAGCTTGCCCATGTAGATCTCGGTCGTGGCGGCAGGGGAGTGGGCGAGGAACTCGCCGGTGCCGCGCTCGCGCTCGCCGACCAGCGTGGCCGAACCCACCGCGGAGCTGATGGTCAGCGGCACGATGATCGCCAGGGGAGCGAACAGGTAGACGGCCAGGGCGTACTGGGTCCGGCTGCCCGGCGTCTCGCCGCGCAGCTGTTCCTGTGCTCGGTCGGGGAGGACGTCCAGCGCAGCCGACACCTGCTCGATCGCGCCGACCTGGCCGATGGCCTCGATCGACGCGAGCAGCATGGCCGGCAGGATCACGAAGAACAGGCCGCCGAGGACCGCCATCGGGATGAGGAAGTCCTTCGAGCGCAGGAGCTGCTTGAGATCGTGCTTCGCGACCGTGCGCACGCGATACCAGTTGAGCGTCCTCATCGAGCCATCTCCAACGCCTCACCGGTCATCGCCGGTCGTGGCGCCCCGGTCTGCTCGCGGTGCTCGCGTCGAACCCGGAAGTACAGCTCTTCGAGTGTCGGACGATGGGGCTCGACGCGGGTGAGGCGGACGCCTCGGGTGACCACGGCCTCGATCACGTCGGGCACGCGGCGCACGTCGTCGAGCTCCACGGTGGCGGCGGTCCCGTCGCGGTGGAAGCCGATCACGCCCTGCCACCTCCCGCACGACGTCCAACGTGGCCGGCTCCTCGGCCTCCATCACGATCGCGGTCGTGGGCCAGTAGCGAGCGATCAGGTCGTGCTGGGATCCCTGGAGCAGCTCGACGCCGTCGTCGAGCATGATGATCTGGTCCGCGAGCCCCTCGGCCTCGACCAGCAGGTGGGTGCACATGATCACCGTGGTGCCGTCGCCCGTCATCTCACGGATGAGGTCGAGCACGGCGTGGGACGACTCGGGGTCGAGGCCCGAGGTGGGTTCGTCCAACAGGAGCAGGTCCGGGTCGTGCAGCACGGCACGGGAGAGCGCGAGGCGGGTCTTCATCCCGGTCGAGTACCCGCCGACGTACTGGTCCAGCGCGTCCTCGATGTCGAATCGTGCCGCCGCGGCCCGGATGCGCTCCCGGACGTTGCCGGTGACCCCGTAGAGGGCTGCGGCGTACTCGAGATTGTCCCAACCGGGCAGCCGGTCGTAGAGCGCCGGCTTGGCCGACACGACGCCACAACGGCGACGGACCTGTTCGCCGTCGATCGAGGGGTCGACCCCGAAGGTCTGCACCAGCCCGCGGTCGGCGGGGAGAGCGCCGGTGATGATCCGGATGGCCGTGGTCTTGCCCGCCCCGTTGGGTCCCAACAACACCGTGATGTCGCCCTTGGGAACGGCGAGCGACAGACCCTTGAGAGCTTCGAGCCCGTTGAAGGACTTGCCCACGTCCTCCAACAGGACGGTCGGGGTCACCGGCGCCGGGGGCGGCGCCGGAGGCAGGGAGGTGGCGGCAGAGGGCTGAGACACCCGGCCCAATCGGCATGGCCCCCTGGGGGATGAGTCGCCTGGCCTGGAATGGGCCGGGCGGTCCGCCGGGGCCGCGACCCCGGCGACTACGCTCGTACGTATGTTCGTCCTGGGGATCGATCCGGGCCTGACCCGGTGTGGGTACGGCTGTCTCGAGACCGACGGCCGCCGCTCCCGAGCCGTGGCCGCCGGTGTCATCACCACGCCCAAGGACTGGCCGGTTCCGCATCGCCTGGCCGAGCTCCAGCGCGAGATCAGAGCCCTCATCGGCGAGTACCGACCCTCGGTGGTCGCCATCGAGCGGGTGCTGTTCCAGCACAACGTCTCCACCGCCATCTCGGTCGGCCAGGCCAGCGGCCTCACCATGGCCGAGGCGGCAGCGGCCGGCTGCACGGTCGTCGAGTACTCGCCCAACCAGGTGAAGGAGGCCGTGGCCGGCCACGGCGGCGCCAGCAAGGACGAGATGGAGCGCATGGTGCAGTCCCTCCTGGGGATCCGGGCGCCCCTGCGGCCGGTCGATGCCGCCGATGCCATCGCACTGGCGCTGTGTCACGTGGCCCATCAACCGGCCGGAGCGCTGCGATGATGGAGCGAGGGCGGTCCCGAGAAGGAGCACGACGATGATCGGAACACTGCGCGGCGAGCTGATCGACCGCAGCGGCGGCGACGTGATCATCGAGGTGGCCGGTGTCGGCTATCGGGTCACCGTGTCGCCGGCCACCGCGGTTGCGTTGGGCGAGCTCGGCGACGAGGTGTTCGTCCACGTCCACCATCACTACCGCGAGGACGATCAGACGCTGTACGGCTTCGGGAGCCGTGAGGAGCGGATCACCTTCGAGGCCCTGATCTCGGCGCACGGCGTAGGGCCGTCGCTGGGGCTCGCCATCCTCGGCGTCCACGATCCGGCCGGGCTCCAGACCGTCCTGGCCACCGAGGACCTCGCGGCGCTGTGCCTGGTTCCCGGCGTCGGCAAGAAGACCGCCCAGCGCCTCCTCGTCGAGCTCAAGGAGAAGCTGGACCTGCCCGACGTCGACCTGACCTCGGTTTCGTCGCCGGCGACGGCGACCGGCGCCACCGAGCTCAACGACGTGCGCGAGGCGCTCACCGGTCTGGGCTACGGCGCGGACGAGGTCCAGGCGGCCATGAAGGACCTGCCCGTCGACGGCGACGCCTCGGTGCTGCTCAAGCAGGCGTTGCAGCGTCTGGCCGTGAACTCGTGACGGGATCGGTGGCGCGACCATGAGAGACGAGCTGCTGTCGCCGGAGTTCGGTGACGACGACATCGGCGTCGACTTCAACGAGAACGGCCTTCGGCCGTCCACCCTGGCCGACTTCGTCGGTCAGTCCGAGCTGAAGGAACATCTCCACATCATTCTGGGCGCCGCCCGCAACCGTGGCCAGGCGGCCGACCATCTCCTGTTCGCGGGTCCACCCGGGCTCGGCAAGACCACGCTGGCGCACATCGTGGCCACCGAGATGGGGGTGGCCCTGCACTCCACGTCGGGTCCCGCGCTCGAGCGCGCAGGCGACCTCGCCGCCATCCTCACCAAGCTCGACGAGGGCGACGTCCTCTTCATCGACGAGATCCACCGTCTCTCCCGCAACGTGGAGGAGGTGCTCTACCCGGCGATGGAGGACTTCCAGCTCGACATCGTGCTGGGCAAGGGTCCCCGCAGCACGGTCGGTTCGGCTGCCCGTGTCCCGGTTCACCCTGGTTGGAGCAACCACGCGGACCGGTCTGATCACCGGCCCGCTGCGTGACCGCTTCGGGCTGGTCGCGCGCCTCGACTACTACGACGCCGACGACCTTCATCGCATCGTGGTGCGAGCCGGCGACATCCTCGGCGTCCAGACCGACGATCAGGGCGCGGCCGAGATCGCGCGCCGAGCGCGGGGAACACCACGCATCGCCAACCGGCTCCTGCGTCGTGTCCGCGACTACGCCGAGGTGAAAGCCGACGGGATCATCGACGCCGAGACCGCGAACGCCGGCTTGGCGACGTTTGGGGTCGACGCCAAGGGTCTGGACAAGGTGGACCGGGCGATCCTCGGCAGCATCTGCGAGCGGTTCGGAGGTGGCCCTGTCGGCCTGTCGACCCTTGCCATCAGTGTCAGTGAGCCCACCGAGACGGTCCGAGGACGTCTACGAGCCCTTCCTGATCCAGCAGGGCCTGCTGATGCGCACCCCACGCGGCCGGGTGGCGACGCCGGCCGCCTGGGAGCACCTGGGTCTGACGCCGCCGGCCACCCCGGACAAGGCGCTCCCGCCCGGCCTGTTCGATTGACCCAATCGGCGTCCTAGCCTCGACCCGATGGAGTCGAGCGCGTTCGAATACGACCTGCCCGACGAGGCGATCGCCCAGACGCCGGCGTCGCCCCGGGACTCGTCGCGTCTCCTCGTCACCGGCGACCCCGTCGAGCATCGGCACACGCGGGACTTCCCGAGCCTGCTGGGACCTGGCGACGTCGTCGTGGTGAACAACACGCGTGTGCTCTCGGCGCGGATGCACCTGACCAAGGCCACCGGCGGCCAGGTCGAGGTGTTGGCGCTCGAGCCGGTCGAGGACGGTCGATGGGAGGCGCTGGTGCGCCCCAGCCGCCGTGTCCCCGAGGGCACCACGCTCCACGCCGCCGACGGGACTGCCGTGCTGCGGGTGGACGAGGCGACGGGCGAGGGCACCCGGTTGGTGCAGCCGCTCGGCGGAGCGATGGAGCAGACGCTCGAGGTGCTCGGTGCGGTGCCGCTGCCCCCGTACATCACGGCACCGCTGGGCGACACCGAGCGGTACCAGACCGTCTTCGCCGACCACGCGACGTCGGTGGCAGCCCCGACCGCGGGCCTGCACCTCACCGATGCGGTGTTGACGCAGTGTCAGGAGCGGGGCGCCCAGATTCGGACGGTGGAGCTCAGCGTGGGGGTCGGCACGTTCCGGCCGCTCGAGTCCGACGTGGTCGACGAGCACACGATGCACAGCGAGCGCTACCGCGTCGACGCCACCACGTGGGCCGACATCGAGAGCGCCGATCGCGTCGTCGCCGTGGGCACCACCGTCGTCCGCGCGCTCGAGTCCGTGGCCCGCAGCGGCGAGCTCGCAGGCCGGACCGACCTGTTCATCACCCCCGGGTTCGAGTTCCGTGTCGTCGACGCCCTGATGACCAACTTCCACGTGCCCCGGTCCACCCTGCTGGTGATGATCGAGGCCTTCGCCGGACCTCGCTGGCGGGACTGGTACGGCATCGCTCTCGCCGAGGGCTACCGCTTCCTGTCCTTCGGCGACGCCATGTTCCTGGAGCGACCGTCATGACCGACCCCATCCCGTCCTTCGCCGTCGAGGCCACCGACGGGGGTGCCCGGGCCGGCACCCTCGCCACCCCGCGGCATCGGGTCCAGACGCCGGTCTTCATGCCGGTCGGGACGCGGGCGTCGGTCCGCACCGTGACCTCCGCCGACCTGGAGGACCTCGACTTCGGCATCGTGCTCGGCAACACGTACCACCTCATGTTGCGTCCGGGAGAGGAGCTCATCGAGGGCTTCGGCGGCATCCACGGGTTCTCCGACTGGCACCGCCTGGTGCTGACCGACTCGGGCGGGTTCCAGATCTTCTCGCTCGAACCCAAGGTCGACGACGACGGGGCGACGTTCAAGAGCACCTACGACGGCAGCAGTCATCGGCTCACGCCCGAACGCGCCGTCGACATCCAGCTGGCGCTCGGTTCGGACATCCAAATGGTCCTCGACGTGTGCCCGCCGCTGCCGGCGCCCGACGCGGTCATCTCCACCGCGGTCGACCGGACCGCGGCCTGGGCCGAACGGGGTCGGGCCCACTTCCTCACCAACCGGGAGCAGCCGGTCGCCGGGAGCGCGCACCCCGGGCGGGCCCAGTTCGGGATCGTGCAGGGCGGTCTGGACGTCGGCCTGCGGCAGCGCTCGGCTCGTCAGCTCATGGACATCGGGTTCGACGGCTACGCCGTCGGCGGGCTGTCGGTCGGCGAGACGCGCGAGGAGATGATCGAGCCCCTCCAGGCGTCCACCGATCTGCTCCCGGCCGATCGGCCCCGGTACTTCATGGGCCTCGGTGACCCGGCCGGTCTGGTGGAGGCGGTGGCCGCCGGGATCGACATGTTCGACTGTGTCTGGCCCACCCGGATGGCTCGGCACGGGACGGCGTTGACCACCGCGGGCCGTCTCAACATCAGCGCGGCGCGCTACGCCCGCGACGACGATCCCCTGGACCCCGACTTCCCGGCGAGTCCCGCGAACCGCTGGTCCCGCGGCTACATCCGCCATCTCCTCGCGGTCGGTGAGCCGGCAGCGGCCCGGATCGTGACGTTGCACAACCTGGCGTGGTTGGCGGACCTCATGCGCCGGATCCGGGAGTCGATCGCCGCCGGGACCTTCGAGTCGCTCCGGCGCGACATCCTGGAGATCTGGGCCTGAACTGGCGATGAACGGCGTACCAACCTGTTCGACGACGAGCCCCGCCTATGGTTTCGGGCAGGGCTGCGGGTAGCATTTCGGCGCTTGTCCCCGCCTCACCTGGAACGGATTCATGGGTTCCCTGATCATCTTCATTCCGCTCATCCTCATCATGTACTTCCTGATGATCCGACCGCAGCAGCGGAGGATGCGTGAGCACCAGGAGCTGATCAACGGGCTCGACGTCGGCGACGACGTGGTGACGTCCTCGGGCATCTACGGTCGCGTGAGCGACCTGGATGGCGACACGATCTTTCTCCAGGTCAGTGATTCCGTTGAGCTCAAGGTCACCAAGGAGTCCGTTGCCGGACTGGTCACCTACGGCGAGGTCGACGAGGACGAGCTCGTCGACGACGAGTAAGCACCCAGGGCCCCCACCACACACGACGCGGGACGGATCCGACATGATGCGAATGCACGACGTGGGCGCGCGGAGCCCCGAGCCGACCGGTGGCTCCCGATGAGGCGCGCCGGGCTCTTCCCCCTGGTCGGCCTGGTGGGCGCGGTCGTCATCGCGCTGATCTGGTCGCTCGCGGCCGGCAACTCGATCCTGTTGGGTCTGGACCTCGAGGGCGGCGCCGAAGTCGTGCTCGAACCTGCGCAGGACACCGAGCTGACCGGTGACGCACTCGACGACGCCCTGGACGCCTCGGTCGACATCATTCGCAACCGCGTCGACGGACTCGGCGTGGCGGAGCCCGACATCACCCGCCAGGGCGACCGCATCGTGGTCCAGCTCCCCGGCGTCGACGACCAGCAGCGGGCGCTCGAGGTGGTCGGCCAGACCGCCGAGCTGCGATTCCGTCCCGTCTGCGCGCAGCTCCCGGCCGAGCCGATCGAGGTCGCCGACGACGACCAGATCGGCGATGACCAGTCCGAGCCAGAAGCGGAAGAAGACGAAGAGCCTGGAGCGGAGGAGCCTGCCCCCGACGAGGGCGAAGGCGACGGCGGTGTGCCGGAGGCGCCGGTGGGCGTGAGCCCGCAGGACGCGGACCCCACCCCCACGCCGGAAGGGCAGGAGCCCAGTGCGGACGGCGACGATGCCCTGCCCGTGATCGGGGCCGTCGGGTGCGAGGACATCGGCATCGACCAGGTGGAGGCCTTGAGCCTGCCGTCCACCACCCGGGACGATGACGATCCCGATCAGCCGGTGATCCTGCCCCAGATCGACCCGAACAGCGGTGTGGTCGAGCTGCGCTACCTGCTCGGGCGCACGATGCTCACCGGTGCCGCTCTCGAGGACGCCGATGCCACATCCCGAGACGGCATCACCTGGTTCGTGGCCCCGATCTTCCAGGCCGGCGAGGAGGGCATCGACCTGTTCAACGAGGCCGCGTCGGTGTGCTTCCAGGGTTCGCCCGCGTGCCCGACCCGCCGCATCGCGATCGTGCTCGACGGTGTCGTCGAATCCGCCCCCGAGGTGCAACAGCCCGCGTTCCAGCGCGACCAGATCACCATCACCGGTGACTTCAACCAGAGCCGCGCCGAAGACGTCGCCCTGGTGTTGCGCTTCGGTGCGCTGCCGCTGGAGTTCGGTGATCCCACCGACCCCGAGTCCGGCAGCCGCGTGCGCACCGTCTCGGCCACGCTCGGTCAGGACTCGCTCGACGCAGGGATCGTGGCCGGCATCGTCGGGCTGTCGCTGGTGGCGCTGTACATGATCGGCTACTACCGGCTGCTCGGCCTGGCCGCCATGCTGTCGCTCGCGGTCTCGGGGACCATGCTGTGGATCGTGCTCGCGTTCCTGTCCGAGACCCAGAGCCTCACGCTGACCCTTGCCGGCATCGTCGGCCTCATCGTGTCGATCGGGACGTCGCTCGACTCGAACGTCGTCTACTTCGAACACCTGAAGGAGGACATCGCCAACGGGAGGACGCTGCGCTCCTCGGTCGATCGGTCCT
>CBDHFJ010000044.1:0-26480 GCA_965262315.1 Acidimicrobiales bacterium | reverse complement strand
TTTCCGATGTTCGAGGTCCGAGTCCGTGAATGGGAACGCCTCGTCGACCAGGACGGACCCGAACCCGAGAACGAACGCACCCACCGCCGCCGCAACACCAAACTCACCCAAGACCCGATCGATCTGTCATGGGAGCTGATCGGACGCTTCGCCGCCGGCCAAGGCGCCGCCATGGCCGAGATCCTCGACCACTACATCGAAGCCGAACTCCTCGCCGACTGGGAAAAAGCCCGCGCAGACAAAGGCGACAACGCCACCGCAGCCGACCTCCCAAGAACCACCCAACAACGCCGCGCGGATGCCCTGTGGCAACTGTTCCAAGACGCCGCTGCAGCCGAACACGGCGCCGTCCCACCCGGGTGGTGCCACGACGTCGTGTGGTCCCCCGACACCTTCGAAGAAATGGCCCGCCGCTTCGCCGGCGCCGACCCCCAACCATTGGACCCCGACACGCATCGCTGCGAAACCATCGACGGCATCCAACTCGAACCCACCGAAGCCTTCGCCAACGCCCTCATCCACTCCATCCGACGCGTCATCATCAACGCCGCCGGCGTCACCATCGACATGGGCCGCAAACGCCGCTTCGAAGGCGCTTTGCGAGACGCCATCAACATCCAAACCCAACCCGCCACCTGCGTCTGGCCCGGCTGCTGGGTCCCCGCCTCCAAATGCGAAGGCGGCCACCTCCACGACCACGCCAGGGGCGGCTTAACCAACCCCCGCTCCGCAAGTTCGCCCCCCAGGGCGAACTTGGTAAGCGAGCGCCAGCGAGCGACGGGCACCCGAATGCGGGAAACACAACCGATGGCACCAGAAACGAGTTCGCTCGCGAACTCGGTAAGTGAGCGCAGCGAACGGCGGGTTCACCACCCGCCGCAACCCCGACGGCACCTGGACCACCACCCGCCCCGACGGCAGCGTCATCGACTGACCCCCACACGCCCACCCAGCACCGGAGCAGCCCCCACCGGGGCCGCTCCGACGCGCCTCAAAACGGCAGGGACGGCTCCAGCTTCGTGCAGAGTCGACCATCCACTCTCCGGACTACCGAGCCGACAGGTCGAGGTAGGCCTCGGAGGTCGCGCCGGGGAACGGCGCACGCGACAATGACACGAACAATGATGGTCCAATCATCCAGTTCGCCCACTGGTCCATGTCGTTGACCATGAAGCGGCGGAGCAGCGCAATTATGGTGTCGAACTCGTCATCGCTCAGATCCATGCCGCGACCGTAGATCCCGGCCAGGCAGCCTGCGCCCGTTTCAGTCCCATACCGGCACATCCGGGGCGGTGCACAGAGCGCTCGGCGGCCGGGCGACGTGGTTCACTGGAAGGTGTCCGCCCGACCGTGGGCATATGCATGGGGGTGTTGTCGGACTGGTGATCAAGGCATCCGATGGAACGAGTTCGACGGGATCTGGGCGGGACGCGGCCTTCGAGCGAACGCGGAGGGTGGCCCAGTGGGTCGCTTTCGCAGCAGGCGCCGTGATCGCGGTATCGATTGCGGTCCCGCCATGGGTGACCTCGCCTGACAGCGAAATCCGGTTCTGCTCGAACATCATCATCCATGAACTCGATATCGCCAGACCCGAGCAGCTCGAGCCGTGCACCGCCCAAGGTGCCTACGGCCCGCGAGCCGAGTGGATCGCTTGGTGGCTTGTCGCGTATGCGATCGCGCTAACGGCATGGGCGGTCCTTCCATGGATCCGGCACCGCGAACAACGGGCCTGGCCACGAGGTTGACCATCCTCACCCGGCACTTCGGTGACCCCTCCGTGGAAGACTCCGGGGGTGGATGAGTCCGGACCAGCGCCGAAGTACCCGGCGCACGACGACGCGCGGCACTTGCAAGTGACTCACGAACGGTGGATGGCGCATCGGGCTCGGAAGATGGAACAACCCGAATACCTCGATGAGTGGTACGCGCAGCAATGCGGGCAGTGTTTGTTCTGGCTTCCGATCTCCGGAACGTTCGGTGAGGACTACGGAGTCTGCTCCAACGAAGCTGCGGCGACTGACGGTCGGGTCCGCTTCGAGCACGACGGGTGTGACCAGCACGTACTCGCACCCGGCTGGGTCAAACCCTGAACGGTCGGTTACGTCAGACCGTCCCAAAACGCCGGATCGGTGACGGTCAGCGGTTCGACCCGGGCCGCCCGGACGCCGCAGGTCATGCTGGGCGCAATGCATGGACCGTCCTCGCAGCGGACGCTCGCCTCCGTCGCCGACGCGCAACGAAACCTCGACGTGGCCGGTCACCATCGACGTGGGCGTGGCGGCGTGACGCCGGCACTGGTGACGACGTCTTCGATCGTTGTGCCGCCGCGATCCGAGCGTGCGCCGGGCGGCCGGTCCGGACCCCTCACAGGTCATGGGCCGGTACGGGCCTGACGGCTTGGTCGACGACCGGGCCTCACCCGCGCCCGGAGGCGCCCCTACGCGGAGGCGTCCACTGGAGGTGCTCGTCCCGCGTCTCGGGTTCTGTGGCATGTTCGGGACGAGTCCCGAACATGCCACAGAACCTGAAGCGGCCAGGCCGCACACCAGTTCGACCCCGCGGTTGGCGCGGTTCCGTCGCTGGTCAGCGACCGAGTGCGTCGTCGATGGCTGCCAGCGCAGCCTCGTCGAGATCGAGTCCGAGCGCCGCGGCGTTGCCCGCCACCTGCTCGGGCTTGGTGGCGCCGGCGATGATGCTCGCCACCGCAGGCTGCGCGGCGAGCCACGACATCGCCACGCTCAGGATCGGAACACCCGTGGCCTCGGCATGGCCGATCAGGGCTTCCGCGCCGTCGAGCTTCTCGTCGTTCAGGAAGCGCTCCCCGTGGGGCAGGTCCTTCCACGCCTCCAGCCGAGACCCCGCCGGCAGGTCCTCGCCCTTGCGGTACTTGCCCGTGAGGAGTCCTGACTCGAGGGGAAAGTAGGGCACGAAGGCCACCCCGAGCTCGGCGCAGGCGTCGAGGACACCGTTCTCCTCGGGCTCGCGATGAAGGACGCTGTAGCGGTTCTGCACCGAGGCGAACATCGTGGTGCCGTCAGCCTCGGCTGCCGCAGCGGCGTCACGCAGCATGTCAGCCGTGAAGTTCGAGCATCCGAGCTCGCGCACCTTGCCGGCGTCGATCAGCGCCTGGAGTGCCCCCAGCGTTTCGCCGATCGGCACGACGGGATCGGGCACGTGCAGCTGGTAGTGGTCGATCACGTCGATGCCGAGGCGGGCCAGGCTGGCGTCGCACGCGGCCTCGATCAGGTCGGGGCGACCGGGGCTCTCGCCCTCCCCCAGCATCGCCGGGTGGCCGAACTTTGTGGCCACGATGACCTGTTCGCAGCGACCGGCGATCGCTCCACCGAGCAGCTCCTCGGACTTCCCACCGCCGCCGTACGCGTTGGCGGTGTCGAGGTACGTGACCCCGGCGTCGATGGCGGCACCGACCACCGCATCGGTCTGCGCCGCGTCGATACGCATCCCGAAGTTGTTACACCCGAGCCCGAGGAGTGAGACGTCGAGGCTGCCGATCCGTCGTGTCTGCATGGGGCCGCTCAGACCAGCACGGCGTCGGGCCCAGCAGGACCCGGAGCTCGGCGACCAGACCGTTCTGAGCGTCGACGCAGAAGTCCTGCGGGAGGCGCATGACCTTGGTGGTGCCCAAGTGGAGGAAGACCTCGGACTCGCCCGGGTGCTCCGACAACAGGGCCTTGAGCTCGGTGACCTTGGATGCGGCGAGACCGGTCATGGGCACCCGCACCCGCACCGGGGGCGACTCGGCCACGTCGTCGGTGTCGAACAAGTCCACGTCCATGCAGATCAGCTTGGGCGTGTCGTCGCGCTTGTCGAGGCGGCTGCGCAACAGGATGACCCGGTCGTCCTCGAGCTTGTGGCCCACCTCCTGCATGGTCTTGGGGAAGACCATGCACTCGATGGACCCCTGCAGGTCCTCCAGGACGAAGACGGCCATCAGGTCGCCCTTCTTGGTCCACTTCTTCTGCAGGTTGGTGATGACCCCACCCACGCTGCGGACCGCGCCGTCCTCGAGGGTCTCGGCGTCGGCGATGGTGGCGTCGGCCTTGCGCTTGAGCGCGGCCTCGACCCCCAGCAGCGGGTGGTCCGAGATGTAGAGGCCCAGCATCTCCTTCTCGTACGCGAGGCGCCGGGACTTGTCGAACTCCACCGACTGGATCGGGATCTTCTCGTCGAACACGTCGTCGTCGGCCGCATCGCCGAAGAGCGTCATCACGCCCATGTCGCGCTCACGCCGCCGAGCCACCGTCTGGTCGATGATGGCTTCGAACACCGCGAGCAGGCCCTGGCGGGGATGGCCCAACGAGTCGAAGGCGCCACCCTTGATCAGCGCTTCCACCGTGCGCTTGTTCAGGACCTGGGTGTCGACTCGCTCGCAGAAGTCGTAGAAGTCCTCGAAGGGACCGTTGGCGTCACGCTCCTCCAGAAGGAGCTCGACCAGGCCCTCGCCCACGTTGCGGACCGCCGAGAGGCCGAAGATGATCCGCCCGATGGAATCGCCTTCGCCCGTGAGATTCGGCTGGGGCAGGAAGTCCGACCGGGCCTGGTTGATGTCGGGGACCACCACGTCGATGCCCATCACCCGACACTCGTTCAGGTAGATGGCCGCCTTGTCCAGGTTGGTCTTGACCGACGTGAGCAGCGCCGCCAGGTACTCGTTGGGGTAGTGCGCCTTCAGATAGGCGATCTGGTACGCGATGAAGCCGTAGCCGTAGGAGTGGCTCTTGTTGAAGGCGTAGTCGGCGAACTGGGCGATGATGTCGAACATCTCGGTGGCGAGGGATTCCTCGTACCCGGTGTCGATCACGCCCTGGACGAACTTCGCCCGCTCCTTCTCCATGGCTTCGCGGATCTTCTTGCCCATCGCCTTGCGCAGCGAGTCCGCTTCGGCCAGCGAGTAGCCCGCGAACTTCTGCGCCATCCGCATGACGCTCTCCTGATAGATCATCAGGCCGTACGTGTCGCCCAGGATCTCCTCGGCGTCGGGATGGATGTAGGAGACGGGCTGGCGCCCGTTCTTGCGGTCCGCGTAGTCGTTGTGCATGTTTGCCGCCATGGGGCCCGGGCGATACAGGGCAACGAGGGCGGCGACGTCCTCGAACGACGTGGGGGCGAGTGAGCGCATCAGCGCCCGCATGGGTGCGGACTCCAGCTGGAAGACGCCGATCGAGTCGCCGCGGGACAGCAGCTCGTAGGTGGGGGTGTCCTCCAGGTCGACGTTGTCGATGTCGATCTCGACGTCCTGGGTCTGCTGGATGAGGTCCAGCGCGTCGTCGATGATGTCCAGGTTCCGCAGGCCCAGGAAGTCCATCTTCAACAGGCCCAGGTCCTCGACGCCGTGCATCTCGTACTGGGTGACGACCGGTGCCTCTTCAATGGGCTTGCCGGCCTCGGGCTTGCGCTGGATCGGCAGGTACTCGGTGAGCGGGTCCTTGGTGATCACCACCGCCGCGGCGTGGATGCCGTCCTGGCGGCGCAGGCCCTCGAGGCCCTTGGCCACGTCGACCACGCGCGCGACGTCGGCGTCGGTCTCGACCATCTGGCGCAGCTCGCCCGCCATCTTGTAGCCGTCGGCGTACTTGGGGTGCTCCTCGAGACACGCGTACAGCGGGGTGTCGCGGCCCATGATCAGCGGCGGCATGGCCTTGGCCACCTTGTCGCCCACCGCGTACGGGTAACCCAGCACGCGGGCGGCGTCGCGCACGGCGGCTCGCGCCTTGATCTGGCTGAACGTCACGATCTGGGCCACGTGATCACGGCCGTACATCTCGGCCGCGTAGCGGATCATCTCGTCCCGGTAGCGGGAGTCGAAGTCCATGTCGATGTCGGGCATCGAGATGCGGCTGGGGTTGAGGAAGCGCTCGAACAGCAGGTCGTACTTGATGGGGTCGAGGTCGGTGATCCACAGGCAGTAGGCCACGGCGCACCCGGCGGCCGAGCCACGCCCGGGGCCCACCCGAATGCCCTTCTCTCGGGCGTGACGGATCAGGTCCCAGGTGATGATGAAGTACGACGAGAAGCCCATGTCGGAGATGACCTTGAGCTCGTACGTGAGCCGGTCCGACACCTCCTCGGGCAGGCGATCGCCCCAGCGCTTCCTGGCACCTTCGAGCGTGAGGTGCTTGAGGTAGTCGTCGTCGGTGGCGAAGCCCTCGGGCAGCGGGAAGTTGGGCAACAACGGCTTGCCGAACTCGATCTCGACGTCGCAGCGCTCGGCGATCCACAGCGAGTTGTCGCACGCCACCTCGACCTCGCGGAAGAGCTGGCGCATCTCGTACGCCGTCTTCAGGTAGTGCTGGTCGCCGGAGAACTTGAAGCGGTCCGGGTCGCTCATCAGCGAGCCGGTCTGCACGCACAGCAGCGCGTCGTGGGCGTCGTGGTCGTACTGGTGGGTGTAGTGGCTGTCGTTGGTGGCCAGGATCGGCGCGCCGATGCGGCGGGCGATGTCCATGAGCATCGGATTGGTCCGCTGCTGCTCGGGGATCCCGTGATCCTGGATCTCGACGAACATGTTGTCGCGGCCGAAGATGTCCTGGAGCCGCCCCGCCTTCTCGTAGGCCGCCTTCTCGTCGCCGTTCAGCAGCGACTGGAGGACCTGGCCGCCCAGGCAACCGGTGGTCGCGATCACGCCTTCGCTGTGGTCGTTCAGCACCTCCCAGTCCACGCGGGGCTTGTAGTAGTAGCCCTCCATGAACGCCCGGGAGGAGATCTGGATCAGGTTCTTGTAGCCGACGTTGTTCTCGGCCAACAAGATGACGTGGTAGTAGAGCTTCTTGCCGCCGTCGGTCTCGCCGCCGGAGTCGTCGAGGCGTCCGCGCCGGCTGGGGCGCTCGTGCCGCGAGTCGTGGGCCATGTACGCCTCGGTGCCGATGATCGGCTTCACGCCCTTGTCTCGGCACGCCCGATAGAAGTCGAGCGTGCCGTACATGTTGCCGTGATCCGTCATGGCCAGCGCCGGCTGACCGTCGGCGGCGGCAGCAGCCACCAGCTCGTCCAGCCGCGACGCGCCGTCGAGCATCGAGTACTCGGTGTGGACGTGCAGATGCGTGAACGAAGACGTCATGACGCCATGGCTGGTCTGGCTGCTCCCGGGCCCCTACTCCGCACCGCAGACCATCGGGGACGTGGTCCACAGATCACCCACAGGTGTCGTCCACAACCTGTGGAGAACTACACGCGTGTGATTCCCTCTTCTTATCACCGTGCCCGGCGCGCGAGCAACGGAGCAAGGACGCCTCGCGTCCGACGGACCGGAGCGTGCGTGTGCGCATCCACGAAGCGACACGTGCCGCGTTGTGGCTTACAAGTACGTGCCGGGGCGGTTGTCGGGGTTCTCGGCCGGCATCTGGGGCTGGCCCGGGGGCGCCATGGGGCGACCGGGCGGCGCCGGCTGGCCGCCGGGGCCGATCTGGCCCCGCATGTTGGCCAGCTGTTGCTGGGCCGCCATCTGCTGGGCGAACAGCGTGGCCTGGATGCCCTGGATGAGGCCCTCCAACCAGCCGACGAGCTGGGCCTTCGCCACGTGCAGCTCGGCCTCGGAGGGGACGGCGTCGTCGTCGAACGGCAGGGTGATGCGGTCCAGTTCGGCCTGGAGGTCCGGCGACAGGGCCGAGCCGAGCTCGACCAGGGACGTCTCGTAGATGTCGCGCAGGCGGTCGCGGGAGCTCTCGTCCAGCGTCGCCTCGCGGAGCTCCTCGAGGAGCTGGCGCAACATGGCGCCGACTCGCATGACCTTGGCCGGCTCTTGGATGTACTCGTCCGGCTTGTCGTCGGCGGGCACCGGTGTCGTCTCTGCGGGGGCGACGACCTCGGCTTCGCCGGCGGGAACGTGTTCGGACTGATCGCTCATTCCGCCGAGGCTAGTGCGCCGAGCAGGCTTCTCAGACGCTAGACCGAGGCCGTCAGGAGCGGCACGTTGAGTTCGGCCGAGGTGAGGCTGCCGTGACGGCTCTGCAGCATCGGTCCGGGCCGATCGGGGTCCACCAGCGCGACATCGGCGAACGGCAGCATCGCGACGTCGCCCAGGCGGGCGCGGGCCTCGGGGTTGACCCGGGCCCCGAACCAGCCCTCGTCCAGGACCTGGTCGATCGGTACCACCCAGGCCACGTCGCCGTGGGCCTCCGCGGCCGCCGCATGCAGGTCGGTCGCGCGGTCGCCGTTGGCGTGCAGCCACACGAAGCGGGCCTCACCACTGATGTGGGCGGTCAGATCGAGCACCGGGCCGGCGATGGGGATCATGTTGTCTCCGACCTGCACCTGGCCGTGGTCGGCGGTGACGGCCAGCGCCGCCCCTGCCGGGAGCTGCTCGAGGATGCGGGCGACCATGGCGTCCACGTGGCGGAGCTCGGCGTCGTAGAGGTCGCCGAGCCCGGTGATGTGGGCGATCTTGTCGATCCCGTCGTGGTAGGCGTACACGAACCGCGCGCCGTCGCCCAGCGCGCGGGTGATCTCGACCGGCACCGAACTCGGCAGCCAGTACGGCCGGTAGTCGGTGTCGCGGAGGTGGGCGTGTGTAAAGCCCGTGTCCATGAACTGCGCCTGGGAGATCACCACCGGCCGGGCGCCGGTGAACGGATCGATGGGCTGGACCTGCGCCGGTTCGATGCGGTCGCGTGCGTCGCCCAGCTCGCTCGACCAGCGCAGGGAGTTCAGGAGCTCCCCCGCGATGCGCATCTTGTAGCCGATGAGCCCGTGGTCACCAGGGGGGGTCCCGGTGGCGATCGACGTGAGCGCCGTGGCGGTCGTGGTGGGCGCCACCGTGGTGATCGACCGCGCCGCCATCGACGCCAGGGTGGGCGCCAACTCGCGACGCGCTTGGAACTGGTCCCACCCGAGCCCATCGACGACGAACAACACGACCTGGCGAGCGTCGAGCACGTCGTCGGGAATCCAGCCGCGCCCGATCTCCGCGTGTTGCAGCAGGGCGGGGATCAGGTTGGACACGCACGCGCCCCCGTAGTCGGGGAGCAACGGCGCCGTCGGCGAGTCGGCCATCCCGCCACCCTACGGGAGGTCGAGCCCGTGCGTGTCCGACCGGTACACTCGGGCACATGAAGGTCTCGACCCGAGGCGACTACGCCGCTCGCGCCCTGCTGTGCCTGGCGCTGCACCCGGACGAGACCCCGATGTCGGTGCGCGACATCGCCGAGCGGACCGGCCTCCCCCAGCCCTACCTCGAGCAGATCCTGCTGGCGCTCAAGGGCGCGGGCCTGGTGCGATCCAAGCGCGGGGTCAGCGGCGGCTACTTCCTGGCCCGCGAACCCAACGAGATCCTGCTCAGCCAGATCGTGAGCGCGGTCGACGGACCCATCGTCGCCGGCGACTTCGCCGAGCCCCACACCGACGGCGCGTGCGACCACGAGGGCCAGTGTGTGCTGCTGGCGGTGTGGCAGCACGCCGGCGATCAGATGCGCAAGCTCCTCGAGTCCTATCGCCTCTCGGACATCGCATCGATGGCCAACGGCGACGAGGCCTGGCCGGAGATCTAGTCCGTCAGGCCAACGATTCGAGCAGGCCGGCCAGATCGTCCGGTGGCTCCGCCTCGAAACGCAGGGGTTCGCCGGTCTCCGGGTGGTCGAACCCCAGGACGGCGGCGTGCAGCGCCGGCCGGTCGAAGGCGATGCTGTCGCGGCGGCCGCCATAGAGGTCGTCGCCGACCACGGTGTGTCCGATCGCCCGGCAGTGCACGCGGATCTGGTGGGTGCGTCCGGTCTCGAGCCGGCACTGCAGCACGGTCACCTCGGCCGGGCGATCGGCGCGGCGGATGACCTCGTAGCCGGTGCGGGCATCGCGCCCGTCGGCGACCACCGCCATGCGGGTCGGATGGCGCTTGCTCCGCCCGATCGCCGCGTCGATCACCCCGTGGTCGGACTCGACGTGGCCCCAGACGACGGTGAGATACACGCGCTCGACGAGGCGGGCCGCAAGCTGCTCCGCCAGGTCCGCTCGCGCTTGTTCGGTCCGAGCCACCATCAACAGGCCAGACGTGCCCTTGTCGAGTCGGTGGACGATGCCGGGCCGTTCCCGCTCGCCCACCTGCACGAGCTCGGGGTACCGGGCCAGGAGGCCGTTGACCAGTGTGCCGGCCGGTGTTCCGGCTCCCGGGTGCACCACCAGGCCCGCCGGCTTGTCCACCACGAGTACGTGCTCGTCCTCGTAGACGATGTCGACCTCGATGTCCGCCTCCCCCTCGGGGGCGGGATCGTCGGCGAACTGTGCATCGTCGATGCTGACCCGGTCGCCCTCGACCACCCGCTCGGCGGGCTTGCGGACAGGACGGCCATTGCGAACCAGGCCACCCGCCTCGATCAGCGCCGATGCCTCCTTGCGGGTGCATCCGGTGACGAACGCGACCAGCCGGTCGGCGCGCTCACCGTCGAGCGCGGCGGGCACCAGCTCCTCGATCACCGGGTCACGTCGTCTCGCCGGCCGCAGCGGGCTCCTCGTCCTCCACGAACTGCGAACGCACCAGCAGCACCACGAGGATGCCGCCGCAGACGACACCGATGTCGGCCACGTTGAAGACCGGGTACCACTGGAAGTCGATGAAGTCGATCACGTGCCCGGCCAGGAACCCGTCGCCGGGCCGGAAGAACCGGTCGACGAGATTGCCCACGGCACCGCCGAGCACCAGGCCCAGGGCGGCCACCACCCTGGGTTGGTCGGCCAGGCGCCGGGCCCAGACGACCACGGCGATCGAGATGCCGATGGCGGCGATCGAGATGAACGGGGTGAGACCCGAGCCGATGCTGAAGGCCGCGCCGTCGTTGCGGATCAGCCGGAACTGCGCGGTCCAGAACAACTCGATGGTACGGCCGCCCTCCAGCTCCTCGACGGCCCACCACTTGGTGATCTGGTCGATGAGCAGCACCACGATGCCCACGCCGAGCAGGCGCGGCCACGGCGAGGGTGCCGTCGGTGGCTGGTGCTCCGAGTCCCCGGAGTCCGTCATGAGGTCTCCGGGTGACTCCTCAGCGGAGCCCGAAGCCACCGGCCTTGTACTCGACGCGCTCGGCCGCCCACGGAATGGCGCGAAGCCGTTCCTTCGGGATCGGCTTCTCCGACACCACACAGATGCCGTAGGTGCCGTTGGCGAGGCGGTCGAGGGCGGCGTCGATCTCGTCGACGGCCTGACGGGCGTGGGCACTCAGCGCGAGGTCGCGTTCGCGCTCGACGGCGAGCGTGTCGCCTTCGCCGGACTCCTCGTCGAACTGGACGTCGCCGGGTTCCCGGCTCTCGACCAGCGCGTCGGCCTCGGCCTTGAGACTCTCGGCGGAGTGGACGTAGCGACTGCGCTCCTCGAGGAGTGCGGCCTTCATCTCGTCCAGGAACTTCTTGTCGAACGGGGATTTGGTGCTCTTGGTCGACGAACTCGTCTTTGCCACGGATGCCTTCTTCGCGGGGGATTTCGAGGGGGATTTCTTGGAGGAGGTCTTGGCGGCGGCTGCTGACGGTCTTGCTGACCGACTCGGACACCGACTTCTTGGCCGACGCCTTCTTCGGGGACTTCTTCGCTGGGGATTTCTTCGCTGGGGACTTCTTGGCGGCAGACTTCTTCGCCGGAGCCTTCGTGGCCGCCTTTTTGGTTCCGCTCTTGCTGGCTGACGACTTCGACGCCTTCGCCATCTCTCTCACTCTCGGGTAGGAGGTTGAGCCCTGGGTCCAGGGGACCCGGCCCGCCGCAGAGGGCGGAGTGTAGCCCGACCGCTCACACCGGGGTGGGGAGGGTATCGGCAGGCTACGGGGGCTCGGCGCCCAGAACGCAGCCAATTGGCGTTTCATTCCCGGGACCCCCCAGTACTCTCGATGCTCCATGAGTGATGCACCGAATGCCCCGTATCCCCAGATCGATCCGAAGCCCGATCTCCCCGGGATCGAGCGGCGCATTCTGGCGGCCTGGAACGCCGACGACACCTTCCAGGCCAGCATCGACAGCCGCCCCACCGACCACGAGTTCGTCTTCTACGACGGGCCGCCCTTCGCCAACGGCCTGCCCCACCACGGCCACCTGCTGACCGGCTACGTGAAGGACGTCGTCCCCCGCTACCAGACCATGCGGGGCAAGCGGGTCGACCGCCGATTCGGCTGGGACTGCCATGGCCTGCCCGCAGAGATGGAGACCGAGAAGGAGCTCGGCGTCTCCGGCCGCGCCGCCATCACCGACTACGGCATCGGGGCGTTCAACGCGGCCTGTCGCGCCTCGGTGATGAAGTACACGGCCGAGTGGGAGGAGACCGTCGGGCGCCAGGCGCGCTGGGTCGACTTCGCGAACGACTACAAGACCATGGACCTCGACTACATGGAGTCGGTCATGTGGGCGTTCAAGACCCTGTGGGACAAGGGTCTCGTCTACGAGGCCTACCGGGTCATGCCCTACTCCTGGGGCGCAGAGACGCCGCTGTCCAACTTCGAGATCCGCCTCGACGACGCCACCCGGCCCCGCCAGGACCCGGCGATCACCGTGGCCTTCGACCTCGCGCCCGCCGCCGACGATCCCGGCCCACTGCGCATCCTGGCCTGGACCACCACGCCGTGGACCCTGCCGTCCAACCTGGCCCTCGCCGTCGGCCCCGACATCGACTACGCGGTCGTCGCCACCGACGACGGCCACGTGGTGCTCGGCGCCGATGCCGTCGAGAAGTACCGCGCGCAGCTGGGCGAGGACGCACCGATCGTCGCCACCATGAAGGGCAGCGATCTCGTCGACCGCGCCTACACGCCACTGCTCCCCTACTTCGCCGACCACCGCAACGCGTTCCGGGTCCTGAGCGCCGACTTCGTCGACACCACCGAGGGCACCGGCGTCGTCCACATGGCCCCCGGCTTCGGCGAGGACGACCAGAACGTCTGTGAGGCCGCCCAGATCGAGATCGGGCGCGCTGTCCCCGTGGATGACCAGGGCCGCTTCACCGACGACGTCCCCGAGTGGGCCGGCCAGAACGTCTTCGACGCCAACCCCGAGATCATCCGGCACCTCAAGGAGCTGGGTCGGGTCGTGCGTCACGACACCTACGAGCACAACTACCCGCACTGCTGGCGGACCGACACGCCCATCATCTACAAGGCGATCAGCTCCTGGTACGTCGAGGTCACCGCCATCCGCGACCGCCTGATGGAGCTCAACCAGCAGATCAACTGGGTCCCCGACCACATCCGCGACGGCCGCTTCGGCATGTGGCTCGACGGCGCACGTGACTGGTCGATCTCCCGGAACCGCTTCTGGGGTTCGCCGATCCCGGTGTGGAAGAGCGACAACCCCGAGTACCCCCGGGTCGACGTCTACGGCAGCCTCGACGAGATCGAGGCCGACTTCGGCGTCCGCCCCGACGACCTCCACCGGCCGTTCATCGACGAGCTCACGCGCCCGAACCCCGACGACCCCACGGGGCAGTCCACGATGCGGCGCGTCGACGAGGTGCTCGACTGCTGGTTCGAGTCGGGCTCGATGCCCTTCGCCCAGGTCCACTACCCCTTCGAGAACAAGGAGTGGTTCGAGGCGCACTACCCGGCGGACTTCATCGTCGAGTACATCAATCAGACGCGCGGCTGGTTCTACACGCTGCACGTCCTGGCGGGCGCGCTCTTCGACACCCCGGCGTTCCAGAACGTGATCTGTCACGGCATCCTGCTCGCCGACGACGGTGCCAAGCTGTCCAAGCGGCTCCGCAACTACACCGAGCCCACCGAGATCTTCGAGAACCAGGGCTCCGACGCGCTTCGGTGGTACTTCATGTCCACCAACATCGTGCGCGGTGGCGACACTCGCATCTCCGATCAGGCGATCGACGACGTCGTGCGCCAGGTCATCACCCCCATGTGGAACGCCTACTCGTTCTTCACGCTCTACGCGAACGCCGACGGGGTCCGCGCCACGCGTCGGACCGACGCGTCCGGCGTCCTGGATCGGTACATCCTCGCCAAGACTCGTGCGCTCATCGAGTCGGTCCAGACGCGCATGGATGCCTACGACCTGCCGGGTGCCACCGCCGAGATCCACGCGTTCATCGACGCGCTGAACAACTGGTACATCCGTCGCAGCCGCGACCGCTTCTGGGCGCCCGCCGCCGACGCCGACGCCGCCGACAAGGCCGACGCCTACGACACGCTCTACACCGTGCTGACCGCCCTCTCGCAGGTCAGCGCCCCGTTCCTCCCCATGATCATGGACGAGATGTACACCGGCCTGACCGGTGACCGCAGCGTGCACCTGAGCAATTGGCCAGACGCCGACGACTTCCCGGCCGACCCCGAGCTGGTGTCGGCCATGGACCGCGTGCGCGACGTGGTGTCCACCACCCTGCGGCTACGCGAAGACGAGGGCCTACGCGTCCGCCTCCCCCTGCCCGGGCTCACCGTCGCCGGCCGCGACCTCGAGGCGCTGTCGCCGTTCGTCGATCTGGTCACCGACGAGGTCAACGTCAAGGCGGTCACCTTCACCGACGACCTCGAAGCCCACGGCACCTTCGTGTTGCGCCCCGACGGCAAGTCGTTGGGGCCGCGCCTGGGCGGTGAGGTCCAGACGGTCTTCAAGGCGGCCAAGGCCGGCGACTGGACCACCCAGGCGGACGGGCGCATCGAAGTGGCCGGGCACGTGCTCGAACCCGCCGAGTACGAGTTGGCGCTGCAGGCTCCGGATGGGGTCACCGCGGCCGCGCTCCCGGGCAATGACGCCGTGGTCGCGCTCGACACCGAGGTCACCCCCGAGCTCGAACGTGAGGGCGTGGCCCGAGATCTGGTGCGGCAGATCCAGGAGGCACGCAAGACCGAAGACCTCCAGATCACGGACCGGATCGAGGTCTGGGTCGCGGACGCGTCCGATGCCGTGGCCAACGCAGTCGCCGACCATCGGGACTACATCAGCAGTCAGGTCCTGGCGGTGTCGCTGCTGGCAGGCCCCCTCCCCGATGACGTCAAGCCCCACTCGGGGCTGGCCACCGTCGGGGTTCGGGTGGCGGGCTGACGTTCAGCGGCCGGGACCGAACCGGTCCCGCCACCGGGAATCGGAACTCTCGGTTTCTTCCTCGTCACCATCGAAGAACGCCGACAGCGCAGCGTCGGTGTCCTCGTCGAGGGGCCCCAGTTGGTTCGCCTCGGCGTCGGCCTGACGCAGGTCGTCGAAGAAGCGATTGCCTCCGCTCTGTTCCTCCGCCTCGATGTCGAAGATCGACGGCGTGGCGTCGCCGGCCGGCTCGTCCAGCCAATCGGCGGACGTGTCCGCCGCGTTGGGGTCGGGCTCGTCGAACACCGAGCGGGCAGCGCTGGCCAGCGCGTCGTCCGAAGGCGCAGCCTCCTCCACCGGAGCCGGTTCGGGTTCCGGGGTCGCGACTGCGGCCACCGCCTCGGTGGGCTCGAGGTCCAGCTCGACGGCGGGAGCGGGACCAGGCTCCGGCTCCGGCACGGCAGCCGGCTCGGGCTCGGGCTCGGGCTCGGGCTCGGGGGCTTCGGGCTCGATCGCCGGTGCCGCGGCCACCGGCACCGCCGGCGCAGCCGGTGCCGGCGTGGACTCGGTGGCACCGTCCACGGCGCTGCGGAGCTCCTCGACGATGGCCAGGATCCGCGCCCGGTCGGCGGCGACCCGTTGCTCGAGGGCCTCGTTGCCGGCGGCGAGTTCGTCTCGCCGGGCCTCGAGGACCGAGATCTCGTCGATCAGCTCGCCGCGGGCCTCTTCGGCGACCCGCCGGGCTTCGTCGGCCGCAACCTCGCGGATGGCAGCCGCCTGGGCCTCGGCGGCGGTGGTCACCTGGCTCGCGTGGGCATCGGCGTCGGATCGGGTCGTGGCGGCGTAGTCCTCGGCGGCCGCTCGCACCTGGGACGCGTACGCGTCGGCGTCGGCGGTGAGGGTGTCGGCGGCGAGCTGAGCTGCGGCGAGCAGCTTCTGGGCGGCACCTTCGGGGTCGTGCAGACGTGGACCCTCGGGCGGGGACACCGACGCGGCCGGCACCGGATCCGGCGCGGCGACAGGCTCGGGGGTCGGCTCGGGGTCCTTCGCTGCCACCGGTTCGGGGATCGGCTCGGGCTCGGCGACCGGCTCGGGTTCGGGTTCGGCGACCGGCTCGGGTTCGGGTTCGGCGACCGGCTCGTCCGCGAAGACCGAGGCCCCCTCGGGTTCCGGCTCGGCAACAGCCACGGGTTCGTACTCGGGCTCGGGTGCGATGACGATGGGCTCCGGTTCGGGCGCGGGAGGAGCGACGGGCTCGGTGGGCGCGGGGCCGGCATCGATGAGCATGTCGGCCGGGCCTGCGGCCTCCGCCGCGCTGAGCGCGGCGACGACACGATCGAGGAAGGTGTCGACCTCACGGGTGTCGTACCCGCCACGTCGCATCTGGCTGAACTGCACCATCCGGACGTCATCGGCGGTCATCGAGCCATCGAGCAGGAGCGACGGGTCGTTGTCGAGCGTCGCCGCGATGCGGTCGAGAAAGGCGTCGACCTCCTGCTGCGCGTAGCCACCCTTCTTGATGTGGGTGAACTGGACGGTCAGGACGTCGTCCGCGGTCACGGGATCCATGGGGCCTCCTGGTGCCATGGGAAGCGACTGTAGTGGCTGGTGAGCGGGGTTCTGGGCATCCTCGGCGGACCCCGAACCGGCCCCCCGGTCAGTCGTGGAGACCGGCCTCCTGGAGGCGTTCGCGCTCGGCAGCGGACACCTCGACATCGGCCGGCGTGAGCATGTACACGGCGTCGGCGACCTTCTTCATGTCGCCACCGACGCCGTAGCAGAGGCCGCTCGCGAAATCGATGAGGCGACGCATCAGGTCACGGTCAGCCTGCTGGAGATCGACGATCACGGGCTTGTCCCGCTTGAAGTGGTCCGCGATCTCCTGGGCATCGTTGAACGAGATCGGATGCACGACGTGGGGCTTGGCGTTGGCCTTCGCCGGGATCGGGCGCACGACACTGGGACGCCGCGCCTGCGCGGGCACCTCGTCGACGGGGATCGGCCGTACGGCGGACACGGCCGCACGTTCGGGCTCCTCCTCGGGGTCGACCGGCCCGGCCGGCTCGGGCGCCGGCGGCTCGACTCGAACCTCGTTGCCCGTGAGGTCGAGCGCGCGAACGCGCTCGAAGTCGTCCTGGGACTGCTTGCGATCGAGCGCCTCGAAGTCCTCATCGCTGCCCAGGCCGAGATACAGCATGGCCTTTTTGAACATCGACGGCATCGCTCGCTCCTGGAAACGCCGGGTGAACCGTGGTGGGCTGCATGATAGGGCCCGGGCAGCCCCCTCCGGCGCCAGGGGCGTTTCGGATGCTCGAGGTCGTCAGGGCCGGGGCCCGAAGATCCCGGTTCCGACGCGGATCATCGTGGTGCCCTCCTCGAGCGCCGGGACGAGGTCACCGCTCATGCCCATCGAGCAATCGGGCAGCTCCAAGCCGTCGGCCAGCGACCGGAGCGACCGGAACTCCTCGCGACTCCGCAGTTCGTCCCCGACCGCACCGATGGCCATGAGGCCGCGCACGTCGAGGTCGAGCGAGCGCAGCCCGTCGACGACGCCCGGGAGCTCGGTCCGGACGACACCGGACTGCGACGTCGCTCCGGTCATGTTGGCCTGCACCAGCACCGCTGCGCCCGGCGAACGCTTCGCGATCTCAGCACCCAGCCGGATGGTGTCCACCGTGTGCCAGAGGGCCACGTGAGGGGCCACCAGCTTCACCTTGTTGCGCTGCACGTGGCCGATGAAGTGCCATCGCGGTCGCAGGCCGGCGCCGGTCGCGTCGCCGGCCTTGGCGGCCAGCTCCTGTGCGTAGTTCTCGCCGATGTCGTCGACGCCGGCAGCCAGGGCCGCGGCCACAGCGTCCAGACCGAAGCGTTTGGTCACGGCCACGATCCGCACCGGTCGGGTGGCGTGGACGGGCGACGAGGTCGCGGAGGGTGCCGACGTTCTCGGCGACCAGGTCGGGATCGATCATTGGGCGCTCCGCCACGCCACCATCGCTTGGCGTTGGGGCTCGCGTCGGGCCCGGTGGGACCACCGGCGGTCGGCGTCGGCGGCCGTGCACCCGCCCACCGTGGCCACGAGGGGGACGTCGTGGGCCGCCAGCGACGCGGCCACGGCCGCCGGCATGTCGAGCGCGGGCCGCCCGTCGTCGGTGGCCGAGCGGACCGCCGGACCCAAGACGGCACTGATGCGATCGAGATCGACCTCGCCGAACTCGTAGGCGCCGGGATGAATACACGGACCCAGCACGGCGCGGACCTCGGTGCTCCCGACCTCGCGCAGCGCGTGGACGGCGGCGCCGATGACGCCGGCGAGCAGCCCCCGCCAGCCGGCGTGGACCACACGCGACAGCACCACGGCCGGAGAGCAGGACGGGAGCACAGTCGGCCACCGTGACCGAGATCGGCGCATCGAGCGCCACGGTCACGATCGCGTCGGCCTCCTGACCGGCGCCGTCGCCGGGAGCGCGAGCGACCACCACGTCAGCCCCGTGCACCTGACGGACCCAGACCCAGGGCGCGTCGACGACAGCCCGGCGGCGGGTGTCGGTCTGAGGGGTCGACCCGGCCACGGCCAGATCGCCGTGGCTGCGGTCGGTCATGACCATGTGGGTGACGGTGCCGTCGGGGTGGGGGTCACGCCACGTCGGCTCGACGTGTTGCACGGGGCCCTCCCCGCTCGGGGTCACTGCAGGAACGAGGGTACGTCGAACTCGTCGTCGCCACTGTCGTCGCCGTCGTCGGCTCCGCCGAAGACGTCGGGCATGTCGTCGACGATCGGCGAGGTCGAGCGGCGCTCGTCGCCTTCCCATCGATCGAACCGGCAGCGATCACGGTGACCCGCACCGAGTCACCCATCGACTCGTCCACCACGGTGCCGAAGATGATGTTGGCGTCGGGGTGCGCAACACCCTGGACCAACTCGGCGGCGGCGTTGACCTCGAACAGCCCCATGTCGCTGGAGCCGGCGATCGAGAGCAGGATGCCGCGGGCGCCGTCGATGGACGACTCGAGCAGCGGGCTCGAGATCGCCTTGCGGGCCGCGCTGGTGGCGCGGTCCTCTCCGGACCCGGTGCCGATGCCCATCAGGGCCGAGCCGGCGTCCGACATGATCATCTTCACGTCGGCGAAGTCGGTGTTGATCAGGCCCGGTGTGGTGATCAGTTCGGTGATGCCCTGGACGCCCTGCAACAGGACCTCGTCGGCCATCTTGAACGCGTTGACGACCGTGGTCTTCTCGTCCGACACCGAGAGCAGTCGGTCGTTCGGAATGACGATCTGGGTGTCGACCTTCTCGCGGAGGCGTTGGATGCCCTGGTCGGCCTGGACCGCGCGTCGGCGACCCTCGAAGGAGAAGGGACGGGTGACCACGCCGATGGTCAGCGCGCCGGCCGTCTTGGCGACCTCGGCGACGATCGGCGCAGCGCCGGTGCCGGTGCCGCCGCCCTCGCCGGCGGTGATGAAGACCATGTCCGCGCCGGAGAGGACCTCTTCGATCTCGTGCCGGTGATCCTCGGCTGCCTGGCGACCGACCTCGGGGTCGGAGCCCGCGCCGAGACCGCGAGTGAGCTCACGGCCGATGTCGATCTTGACCTCGGCATCGGAGAGCAGCAGCGCCTGCGCGTCCGTGTTCACTGCCACGAACTCCACGCCACGCAGCCCGGCATCGATCATCCGGTTGACGGCATTGACGCCACCACCGCCGACGCCGACGACCTTGATCACTGCGAGGTAGTTGTGTGGGTTGTTCACGATGACGCCTCCCGCGACTGCCCGTGCCCCTGGATGGTGTGCCCGGCGAGCTGTTCCGGTTCGAATCTGGCTCGATGTCCTCGGCTGCCTCAAGGATACGAGGCTTCCAGCTCGACCAGACGGTTGGACCCTCAACACTCGACCTCTGATCGAGGCTGAGGGGCGTTCGTCCAGCGTTTCAGGTCGGACGACCGATGGTGTTCTTGACCCGGCATGGGCCGGTCGGCCCCTGCCACTTCTCTGCTTGATGTTGCATGGGATGTTGCCCGTGTTGCCACAGTCAACGATCAGCCAGGGTACGGGCAGCCATCCAAACGGGTCAAAACCGGCACGCTCGGGGCGCGGACGTCGATGCGGTCGACACATCGCTGATCGACGCGCATGAGGACCGTGAGCGCGGACAGGAACTTCCGATCGAGGTCGGTCGCGTGACCGAGTTCGACCAGCCCACCACCGAACAGCACGAGTCGCAGCCCGGCGCCGTCGTCGTGGATCGCCGCGACGTTCGCCCCGAGATTCGAGGGCAACAGCGCGGCGACGTCGAGCGCGGGAAGCGCGGCCTCACCGATCCAACCGCCGGGCTCGGCCTGCCAGGCGCGGCCCTCGACCACCGCAACGTCGGAGGGAACCGTCGACCGGCGCTCGAGGACTCGCCCTTCCGCGTCGACGACCAGCCACCCCTCGGGCCCGGGAACCGCGGCGACCGCCACCCGCTCGGTGAGCACGAACGCCACTTCGCCGCCCAAGCTCGTCGAGGACGACACGGTGTCCACCCAGGGCAACGAGGCGATCGCGGACTCTGCCGGCCCAGTCTCTACCTCGACTAGAGGTTGACCCACGCGAATGTCGGTCGCTGCCAGCACGTCGAACACGGCCGTTCGCTCGGCGCCGTCGACGGTGACGGTGTCCACGTCCAACCACGGGCTTCGCATCACGGTCCACCAGGCGATGCCGGCGAGCAACGTCCCGACCACGGCGGCCAACACCAGCTTGAGCCGACGCCGACCCCGCAGCCGCATCACTTCGATCCGGCGAGCCTGCAGACGCGGATCCATCGACACCACACTCATCGTTCCAACCCCCCGGCGGCTTCGAGGCGAGCCTGCAGACGCGGATCCATCGACACCACACTCATCGGTCCAACCCCCCGGCGGCTCCCCGGCGAGCCTGCAGACGCGGATCCATCGACACCACACTCATCGGCCCAACCCCCCGGCGGCTCCCCGGCGAGCCTGCAGACGCGGATCCATCGACACCACACTCATCGCGCCCAACCCGCCGGAGGCTCCCCGGCGAGCCCGCAGGCACGGATCCATCGACACCACACTCATCGGTCCAACCCCCCGGAGGCTTCGAGGACATCGGTGTCGAAGCCGACCATTCTCGTCTCGGCGTGGAGCCACAGGCCGGCGGCCGCAGCGACGCGACGTCGGATCTCGGCCATCAACGCCGCGATGTCGTCGGCCGACCCGCCGGGGTCGGCCTGGATGAAGTTCGCGTGCTTCTCGGAGACCTCGGCGGTCCCCACACGGAGCCCCTTGAGGCCGGCGACGTCGATCAGGCGCCCCGCCGAGTCGTCTGCCGGGTTGGTGAACACACTCCCGGCGTTCTGGCCACCCGGCTGATGCTCGCGTCGCCATCGGACGATCTCGGTGATCTCGGCGCCCCCCTGGTCCGCGTCGCCAGGCTCGAGTCGCAGTCGGGCGTCGACCACCAGGTGTGCGGACGCCACCGACGACCGCCGGTATCCGAATTCGAGCCCAGCGGCGTCGACACGTTCGCTCAGCCCGCGGCGCAGGTCGACGATGGTCGCGGACGTGACCGACGCGGCCATGTCCGAGCCGTGGCCACCGGCGTTCATCCGCACCGCGCCGCCGATCGATCCCGGCACCCCGACGGCCCACTCGAAGCCCGTCCACCCGTCCGACGTGAGCCTCCGCGCGGCGGAGGGAAGCGACGCCGCGCCGCCGACGTCGACGACCCCGTCGTCGATCGGTTCGATCGCCGTGAACCCATCACCCAACCGGACGGCCAGGCCGGGGAACCCTGCATCGGCCACGAGCAGATTGGACCCGCGCCCGACGATCAGGATCGGGACCATCGACGTCGAGGTGATCCGAACCAGTGCCTCCAGGTCGTCGTGGTCCGCGAGGTCGACGAAGACCGACGCCGCGCCACCGACCCGGTAGGTCGTCAGGTCACCCAGCGTCCGGTCACGCTGCACGGTCGACGACGAAAGCCCGGCCTCGAGCGCGGCGGCCACGGCATCGACATCGTCAGGTGCGGGAGGCGGGGCGATCACGACAGCAACAGATCGTCCGGGGCGGTCGTCAGGTCACCGGCGCCGAGCGTCAGACAGAGGTCACCGGGCACGAGTGTCGCCCGCAGGTACACCAGCAGATCGTCGCGGTGTTCGATCAGTTGCACGTCGGCATGGTGTTCGGCGACCGCGTCGACCACGAGGGCCGCGGTGACCCCGGGTATAGCGCGTTCGCCTGCCGCGTAGATTCCGGTGACGACCACCTTGTCGGCCTGCGCGAAGCTGGGGCCGAACGCCGACCACAGGTCGCTCGTGCGGGTGAAGCGGTGTGGTTGGAACACACACACGATGCGCCCCCAGTCCCCCGCTGCCGCGGCCTCGAGCGCGGCCTCGACCTCGGTCGGGAGGTGGGCGTAGTCGTCGATGTAGGTCACGCCGTCGCGCTCGCCGCGGACCTGGAACCGTCGGGCCACGCCACCGAACCGGCCGAGCGCACGCTGGGCGGGCGCCACGTCGGCGCCGAGGGTGATCGCCATCACCGTCGCGGCAACGGCGTTGCGGACGTTGTGGAGGCCTGGGGTCGCGAGCGTGAAGGGATGGGTCACGCCGTCGGGACCCGTGAGGTCGTAGGCGGCACCGGACCGGGTGCTCCGGTACTCGGTGATCCTCCAGTCCGATCGTGCGGACGAGCCGTAGGTCACGACGTGGTCGGGACCGGCCAGCTCGGCCGCGCCCTCGTCGTCGGCGCACACCACCACCGGTCCGTCGACGGCACCCACGAAGCGCCCGAACGCGTCGACGAGCTGCTGCTCACCGCCGTAGTGACCGAGGTGGTCCGGCTCGACGCTGGTCACGATGGCAGCACTCGAGGCCAGTTCGAGGAAGGTGCCGTCACTCTCGTCGGCCTCGACCACGAACCAACCACCGTCGGCGTCGTTCCAGACGGCACCGGATCCGATCTCGTTGACCTCACCGCCGATGATGAACGACGGATCGAGTCCTGCCTCGCGCAACACGACCGCCAACATGGACGACGTGGTGGTCTTGCCATGGGTCCCGGCGACGGCGACCGTGGGGCGGACCCGGGTGATGGCCGTCAGGATCTCTGCCCGGCTCGCGACGGGGATGCCGGCGTCTCGTGCGCTGCGGACCTCGGGGTTGGCATCGGGCACCGCGGTGGACCGGGCGACCAGATCGACGCCGTCGACCGCGGCCGCATCGTGGCCGACGGTCACCTCGATGCCCTCGGCCGTCAGTCGGTCGAGACCGGGTGACGCCTTCAGGTCGCTCCCCGAGACCCGGTGCCCCATCGCGTTGAGGACCGAAGCGATGGCGCGCATACCCGCACCACCGACGCCGATGACATGGATGCGCTGAGAGGACGCGAGGTCGATCGGATTCATGCAGCGTGCTCCTCCATGAGGCGGGCCACGTGGTCCGCGGCGTCGCGGCGACCGACCGAGGCGGCCGCTTCGGCCATCTCGGCCAGTACATCGGGGCGACCCACGAGCTCGTCGAGCTCGGCGCCCAGCCGGGAACCGTCGAGCTCGCCGTCTGGCACCAGGCGGGCTCCGCCGGCCGTGACGAGCGCCTGGGCATTCGCCGTCTGGTGATCGCCGGGGGCACCGGGCAGGGGCACCAGGATCGACGGCACGCCGACCACGGCGAGCTCGGCGGTGGTGCTGGCACCGGCCCGCGAGACGACCAGGTCGGCGGCGGCGAACACCGTGGGCATGTCGTGTTCGTAGCGGACGGGGCGATAGTCGATGGCGCCGGTGAGCGCGTCGCGGTCGGACTGCAGCTCGTCCCAGTCGCGCTGACCGATGACGTGATGCATGGTCACGTCGTCTCGATCAGACCATGCGCGTGCCGTCGCGAGCGCCGCTCGGTTGATCCGGAGTGCACCGAGCGAGCCGCCGGTGACGACGACCAGCGTTCGATCGTCGGGGACCGACAACGTCGCCCGGGCAGCAGCGCGGTCCAGAGCTCGGTCGACTGCGAGCATCTCGGGCCGGACCGGGTTGCCCGTGACGATGGCGTTTGGCAACGGCGTGGCGGGGAACGAGACCGCTGCGGCCCGGGCCCATCGAGAGATCAGGCGGTTGGCGGACCCCGGCACGGCGTTCTGCTCGTGGATGACCACGGGGATCTTCGCCAGGCGGGCCGCAACCGCACAAGGCACCGCGGCGAAGCCCCCGAGCGAGAGCACCACCCTCGGTCGCTCGCGGCGGAGCAGCCGGCGCGCCTGCACGACTCCCCTGGCCAGGCTGGCGATCGCCTTCAGGGCCGCCGGGGAGACAGACCGAGGGATGCCCTTGCCGGCCAGCGTCTCCAGCTCGAAGCCGGCGGGTGGTACGAGTTCGTGCTCGATCCCGCGCTCGCTGCCGACGTAGAGGATCTCTTCGGCGGCGTGACCCCGAGCGACCAGGGCGTGCGCCACGGCGACGCCGGGGTGGACGTGGCCGGCGGTGCCGCCGCCGGCGATCACGGCGAACCTCCGGTCGGCGCTCATGCGCTTCCCTGACGGCCGATGTTCAGGAGCAGACCGATCGCTGCCATGCCCACCACCAGCGAGGTGCCACCGAAGGAGACGAACGGCAGAGGCACACCGGTGATCGGGAGCACGCCCACCACGGTGCCCACGTTCACGAGCGCCTGGAGGACCAGCCACACGACGATGCCGATGGCGACGAGGGTCCCGAACCGATCGGGTGCTCGCAGGGCGATCCGTACGCCCACCACCGCCAGGGTGGCGAACAGGGCCAGCACCATCAGGGCGCCGATGAACCCCATCTCCTCGCCGACGACCGCGTAGATGAAGTCCGTGTGG
Source organism: Acidimicrobiales bacterium (assembly GCA_965262315.1). Lineage (GTDB taxonomy): Bacteria > Actinomycetota > Acidimicrobiia > Acidimicrobiales > UBA8592 > JBCCFK01. The sequence continues at coordinate 1,688 of CBDHFJ010000044.1, read as the reverse complement.
GCCTCGGGCAGGTACCCCCACTTCGATCGCCCCTCGCCGAGGCCGACACCGGTCAGGCCGCCGCTCGCCACACCGACCAGCGACTGGATGGTCTGGTAGCCGGTGTTGAGCGGGTCGTCCCACGGATCGAGAAAGGCCAGGAGCCGGTTGCGGCGATACGACTCGGTCATCGCGAGGGTGAGCGCGAGCCCGCCGCCGGTCACCGAGGTCGCAGCCAGCGGGAGCAGCGGCACCCCGCCCGCGAACAGGACCGCCACGGTGATCCCTCCGACCACGATCAAGCTCCCCAGGTCGGGTTGGAGCATCACCAGCAGTCCGCATGCCGAGAACACCGCGAGCACGGGCACCAGGGTCCGCGATGGGGTGCTCAGGTGGGATTCGCGCTTGGCCAACAGGTCGGCGGTGTAGAGGACCATCACGATCTTCAGGAGCTCGGTCGGCTGGACGGTGATCGGGCCGACGCCGATCCAGCGGGTGGCACCCTTGGCCTCGACACCGAACCCCGGCACGAGCACGACCAGCAGCGCCAGGACGGTGCCGCCGACGGCCAGGGGGACGAGTCGACGCAGTGCCTGATAGTCGACCGATCTGGCGACCAGCAGCGCCACCGTCCCGAGCCCGATCCAGGTGGCCTGGCGCCGGAAGTGGAACCAGGTGTCGGTGCCCTCGTACAACGAGCTGACGCTCGAGGCGGAGAGCACCATCGCGAGACCGAGGAGGTTGAGCGCGGCAACCACCGCGACCACGACGATCTGCGCGGTTCCCCACGCGCCCTCCCGGGTCGCGCCCGGGGCGCGCACCGTGCTGAGGATCGCGTGGCCGGCGGCGCGAACGATCCCGGTCTTGGGTGCCTGGACGGCGGTCATCGGATGACGGCTCCGATCCGTTCGGACACGATGCGAGCGAAGTCGTCGCCGCGCTCGCCGTAGTTCGTGTACCAGTCGTAGGACGTGCAGGCCGGACTGAGCACCACGGCGTCGCCCGGCTCGGCGAGCGACGCCGCAGCAGCGACCGCGGCTTCCATCGAGTCGGCGGTCGTGACCGTGGTGGCGTCGTCGAACACGGCGCTCACTTCGTCTGCAGCCTCGCCGATCGCGACCACCCCACGCAGCCGCGGCAGCAGGTCGCGCAGCGGCTGCAGGTCCACCCCCTTGTTGCGCCCGCCGGCGATCAGCACCGCTCGCGCGAAGCCACCGACACCGGCGATCACTGCGTGCGGCGTGGTGGCCTTCGAGTCGTCGTACCACCGGACACCGTCGGACTCACCAACGAGCTGCACCCGATGCGGGAGGCCGGCGAAGTCCCGGAGCACCCTGGCCACGGCCTCGTCCCCGCACCCGGCTTCGATGGCCGTCAACGCGGCGGCGAGGGCATTGTCGACATCGTGTGGCAACGAGCGGGCGAGCTCGTCGAGTGCGACCAGCTTCCGTCCGTGCACCGTGACCCAACCATCGTCCACCACGGCGTCGCCGTCGCCGCCGAAGGTCCGGTCGGTCGACCGGCCCGGCAGATTGCGACGGACGATCGGGTCGGTTGCCGAGCCGATGGCGATGCCGTCGGGGCCGAGGTTCGCCCAGATGCGCGCCTTCGCCGCCTCGTACGCCTCCAGCGACGGGTGCACGTCGAGATGATCGGGTTGGAAGTTGAGCCACGTGGCCACGGTGGGCGAGAACAGGCGGCTGTGGTCG
>CBDHFJ010000043.1:0-26185 GCA_965262315.1 Acidimicrobiales bacterium | reverse complement strand
CGGGCGGGAATCTGCCGATCTGGCCGGATCGGGGCAGCTGCAACGTTCCTCAGAGGTTGCTGCAGGTTGGTCACCGTCAGTGCTGGTTGTCGCGGCCTGGCGAGAGTGTCAGCGTTGGAGCGAGCGGTCGATGAGTTCCATGGGGTGGATCGTCGGGACGTCCGCTGCGGCGAGATGCATGGAGCAGCCCGGGTTGGCCGAGGCCACCACGTCCGGGCGGGCCCGGGCGATGGAGGCCACCTTGCGATCGCGGATCTGTCCGGCGAGGTCGGGTTCGAGGACCGAGTAAGCCCCGCCGGCGCCGCAGCACAGGCCGTCGTCGTCGAGCTCGACCAGCTCGCGGACGAATGGGCGCAGCACGACTCTGGTGGCTTCGTGGACCCGCTGCACGTGCCGGAGATGGCAGGGGTCCTGGACCGCAACCGTGAGGTCGAGCGGTTCGGCCGACGGGAGCGCGTCGACGTGGTCGGCCAGGTATTCCTGCACGTCGAACACCCGCGTGGAGAACGCCTCGGCCTCGGGCGTGCCGAGCAGGTGTCCGTAGTCCTTCATCGCGGCACCGCAGCCGGCGGAGTCGACCAGGATCGGGAGCTCCGGGTCGAGCGAACCCATCATCCGGCCCGCGAGGCGGCGGGTGTCATCGGTCAGACCCGCGTGGGCCTGCAGCGCACCACAACAGGGCGCGAGGTCGCCGGTGGGGATCGTCCCGATGCCGGCCGCGGCGAGGACACGCTGCGCGGCGGCGTGCACGTCGCGCTGCCAGGCGTCCATCACGCAGCCGGTGAAGAGGTAGGCGTCTGAGCCGGTTGTCGCCAACGGTTCCTGCCGCAGCGGCAGGTCGTCGGGCAAGCCCAAGCGGTCCGGGACGAGCTTGGCCCTCTTGGCAACAGCGAGCGCCTTGGACCCGAGGCCGAGCAGGGTCGGGTTGTCGAGCGGCTTGAAGGCCAGGCGCTGCCATCGGGGCGTGATCTCGCCGGCGTCGGCCAGCGTCTCCCGGGTGCGTTCCATCAAGTGGCCGTAGGGAACGCCGGAGGGGCAGGCGGGCTCGCACCCGCGGCACTGCACGCAGGTCTCGAAGGAGCGGATGACGTCGTCGGTGAGCGGCGCGTCGTGGTCCTGGACCTCGCGCATGAGCTTGATGCGACCGCGCGGCGACATCGCTTCGTCGCCCGTGACCCGGAAGGTCGGGCAGTGGGGCAGGCACAGGCCGCACTGGACGCAGGTGTTGAGGTCGTCGCCGTCGAGGTGTAGGTCCATCAGCGCGTTCCGACGGTTCGGCCCGGGTTCAAGCGCCCCGTGGGGTCGTACTGTTCCTTGACCCGGCGGGAGACCTCGGCGACGGCAGGGTCGAGCGGGCGAGGTGGCTGGGGCTTGTCGGCGAACACGAGTCCGGCGCCGAGGATGGCGGTGAACCCGCCGGTGTCGTGGGCATCGAGCCGTGCCAGCTCGGCGGGGGGCAGCGACCAGCGGTGGCCGGTGGGCTCGGCGGGCGCCTCGATCTCGGTGAAGTCGCCGATCGCGGTCAGCGCCGCGGTCTCGGCGTCGACGGCCGGACCGTGGCCTTCCAGCAACACCGATGTGCGGCCGCCGTCCCACAGCACCGCACTCGGGGCGAGTACGGCCTGCGCGGCGACGAACGGGTCGGCGTCGTCCGCGGCGAGCCAGCGACTCACGGCAGGCCGCGGGTTGGTGCGCACGATGACCTCGGCGATGCAGCCGAGCGTGCCGAGCGAGCCGGTGAGCAGCCGCGGCAGGTCGAAGCCGGTCACGTTCTTCACCGTGGGGCCGCCCCCGGTGATGATCCGACCGTCGGCGGAGACGTAGCGGACCTGCAGCACTGCGGTACGGAGTGCGCCTCGGCCCAGCATGCGCCAGTCGTTCTCGCCGACGGCGACGGCCCCGCCGACCGAGCCGCCCCGTTCGGGGAGGGCCGACCACTGGCCTCGTTCGGCGAGTGCGGCGTGGAGGTCGGCGACGGTGGTGCCGGCGAGGACGCGAACGGTCATCTCCTCGGGGATGTACTCGACGATGCCCGCTGGCGCCGAGATCTCCCGGGCCGACGGGTCCACTGCTCCGCCCAGGTCCCAGCGGGTCCGGTTGCCGACGACCGTGACCGCTCCCTCGGGCCCGATCTCGTCCGCGAACGCATGCAGCACCGGGTCGTCGGTGGCGAGCTGCGCCGTCATCCCCAGACGTCCTTGGGGACCGAGCGCAGGTGCTGGATGTCTGCACAGCTGTGGCCCATCGGCATGACCTTGCCGGGGTTGGCCCGACAGACGGGGTCGAACGCCTGACGGATCCGGTTCTGGTGGTCGAGGTCGTCGTCGGTGAACAGCATGTCCATGAACTTCTGCTTCTCGACGCCGATGCCGTGCTCGCCACTGAGGACACCACCGGCTGCCAGCGAGGCTTCGATGATCTCGGCGCCCGCCTGGTGCACCCGATCGAGCACGCCCGGGATGCGGCCGTCGAACACGATCAGCGGGTGGAGGTTGCCGTCGCCCGCGTGGAAGACGTTCATGATGATCAGGTCGTGGCGGTCGGCGATCTCGTAGACCTGGTTCAGCACGTCCGCCAGGGCCGACCGAGGTACGACCGTGTCGTGGAGGTAGTAGTCCGGGGCGATTTGGGCGATGGCGCCGAACGCGGTCTTGCGGCCCTTCCACAGCAGCGCTCGCTCGTTGTCGTCGGCGGCGAGGCGGACGTCGGTGGCGCCGTTGGCCAGGCCGATCTCACGGATGCGTTCGGCGTCGATGTCGCATTCGGTCTCGAGGCCGTCGACCTCGGCGAGGAGTACCGCCGCTGCGTCTCGCGGGTAGCCCGCGCCGACGTAGTTCTCCACCGCCTCGGTGATCTTCTGGTCCATGACCTCCAAGGCGGCCGGCACGATGCCCGCGCCGATGATGGCGCTGACCGTGTTGGCCGCGTCTGACACCGAAGCAAACGACAGCAGCAACGTGCGGACTGCGGGTCGATTTCGGGTCAGGCGCACGGCGATGCGGGTGGTGACGCCGAGGGTTCCCTCGGAGCCGACGAACACGCCACGCAGGTCGTAGCCCTCGGGTTCGGGGTCGAGGCCACCGAGCATCAGCACCTCGCCCGACGCGGTGACGACCTCCAGCGCCATGATGTGCGCGTTGGTCACGCCGTAGGCCAGGCAGTGCGGGCCGCCCGAATTGTTGGCGACGTTGCCGCCGATGCTGCACACCTGCTGGCTGGAGGGGTCGGGGGCGAAGTGGTAGCCGAGCGGGCGCAGGTGATTGGTGAGGTCGAGGTTGATCACGCCCGGACCGACCCATGCGACACCGTTGGCCTCGTCGATCTGGTGGATCTCGTTCATGCGAGTGACCGCGACGACGATGGCCCGACCCATGGGGATGGCGCCGCCGGCCAGGCCGGTGCCCGCACCACGCGGCACCACGGCGACGCCGTGTTCGTCGGCGATCCGCATGATCGCGACCACCTCGTCGGTGGTCTCGGGATAGCAGACCGGGCCGGGGTTGCCGCCCTCGAACACCGAGGCGTCGTGGCTCAGCAACGCCCGCTGGGCGCCGTCGATCTTCACCCGGTCGTCGGCGAGCGCGGCCCGGAGCGCGGCCACGAGCGGGTCGACCTCGTCCGCGCCGCCGAGTCGATCACGCAGCCGGCCGAGGATCGAGGCCATGTCAGATCCCCGCTGCCACGTTCTCGGGCACGCGGTCGTCGGCGACATGCGGGTCGACTCGGACCATGTCAGTCGCCCTGCGCCTTCAGCTCCAGGCGGCGGGCGTGCAGGATCGGCTCGGTGTAGCCCGAAGGCTGTTCGACACCGGACAGCACCAGGTCGCACGCGCCCCGGAAAGCGGGCCCGTCGAAGGCCGGGGCCATCGGCGTGTACTCGGGGTCGTCGGCATTCTGCGCGTCGACTTTCTCGGCCATCTTGCGCATCGTGGCCATGACCCGGTCCCGGTCGATGACGCCGTGATGGAGCCAGTTGGCCATGTGCTGGCTGGAGATGCGGCAGGTGGCCCGGTCCTCCATGAGGCCGACGTCGTTGATGTCGGGCACCTTGGAGCAGCCGACACCGGCGTCGACCCAGCGCACCACGTAGCCGAGGATGCCCTGGGCGTTGTTGTCGAGCTCGTCCTGGATCTCGTCGTCGGTCCAGTCGGTCGCCGGCGCGAGCGGGATGGTGAGGATGTCGTCGAGCGATGCCTTGTCGCGGGTGGACAGCTCGGCCTGGCGGGCCAACACGTCGACCTGGTGGTAGTGGGTGGCGTGCAGCGTCGCCGCGGTCGGGGAGGGGACCCAGGCGCAGTTGGCGCCGGCCATGGGATGGCCGATCTTCTGCTCGAGCATGTCGGCCATCATGTCGGGCGCGGCCCACATGCCCTTGCCGATCTGGGCCACGCCGCGAAGGCCACACGCCATGCCGACGTCGACGTTCCAGTCCTCGTAGGCACTGATCCAGGGCTGGGCCTTCATCGCGGTCTTGGGCACGAACGCGCCCGCCTCCATCGAGGTGTGGATCTCGTCGCCGGTGCGATCGAGGAAGCCGGTGTTGATGAAGGCCACGCGGGACTTGGCGGCCCGGATGCACTCGGCGAGGTTGACCGTGGTGCGGCGCTCCTCGTCCATGATCCCCAGCTTCACCGTGTTCTGCGGCAGGCCCAGGGTCTGCTCGACGAAGGTGAAGATCTCGTCGGCGAAGGCCACCTCGTCGGGGCCGTGCATCTTGGGCTTCACCACGTACACCGACCCGTGGCGGGAGTTGCCCTCGCCACCGCGGGCCAGGTCGTGCATGGCGCACAGGACCGTGACCATGGCGTCGATCAGGCCTTCGGGGGCTTCGTTGCCGTCGCGGTCGTGGATGGCGGGGTTGGTCATCAGGTGGCCGACGTTGCGGACCAGCAGCAGCGAGCGGCCCGGCAAGGTGACCGAACCCTGGCCATCGGGCGTGGTGTAGGTGCGGTCGGGGTCGAGTCGGCGGGTGAAGGTCTGGTCGCCCTTGGTCACCTGTTCTGTGAGGTCGCCCTTCATCAGTCCCAGCCAGTTGTGGTAGGCGAGCGCCTTGTCCTCGGCATCGACGGCGGCGACCGAGTCCTCGCAGTCCATGATCGCCGTGACCGCGGACTCGAGGTGGACGTCGGCCACGCCCGCGCCGTCGGTGGCGCCCACCGAGTCCGTCGGGTCGATCCGGATCTCGACGCCGAGGCCGTTCTTGCGCAGCATCACGGCGGTGGGCGACGCCGCTTCACCCGTGTAACCGACGAGCTGGTCGGGGTCGGCGAGGCCGGTGGTGGAGCCGTCGGCGGTGGTGACCTGGAGGGCGCCGTCGGCGACGGCGTAGCCGGTGGACCCCACGTGGGAGCCGGTTGCCAGCGGCACGCTGCGGTCGAGGAACCCGCGGGCCCAGGCGATGACCCGATCGCCGCGGGCCGGGTCGTAGGGTCCCGGGGGAGGGGAGTCGCCCATGGCGTCGGTGCCGTAGAGGGCGTCGTAGAGCGAACCCCAACGCGCGTTGGCGGCGTTGAGGGCGTAGCGGGCGTTCATGATCGGCACGACCAGCTGCGGGCCGGGGATCGAGGAGATCTCGGGGTCGACGTTCTGGGTGTCGATCGAGAACGCGGGTCCCTCGGGCACCAGGTAGCCGAGTTCTTCGAGGAAGGCCCGGTACTCGGCCGCGTCGTGGGCCTGGCCCCGGCGCTCGCGGTGCCAGTTGTCGATGGCGGCCTGCATGTCGGCCCGGATCTCGAGCAGCTCGCGGTTGCGGGGCCCGTACTCGTGGATGAGCTGCGACAACCCGTTCCAGAAGGTGTCGGGGTCGACCCCGCTGCCCGGGAGGGCCTCGTGCACGATGAAGTCGTGGAGGGGCTGTCCGATGTCGAGGTCTGCGACACGCACCTGCGCCGTTGAAGCTGCGTCCGTCACGGTGTTCTCCTGCTGCTCAATGTCCGCCCGCCAGCGTACAAGTGCACACCACACCCGCTCGAACCGCTGCGCTCGGAGAACGACCCATCACAGATCCGTTTCGGGCCAACGCCCGGTCAGCTCGGTGAAGGCAGGGCAACGTTGCTCGGGCGCAGCTTCGGCGAGGCTCGTACCTTGGAATCATGTTCCGGGTGCTGCTCGCCGCGTTGATCGTGCTTGCGTCGTTCCTGGCTGCCGGCCTGCTCGGTCTCACTGGGCTGGCGAGGCTTGTCCTCGGCCGGACATGGCAGTTCCCAGTGGTCCGCTCGGCGTATGTCCGGATGGAGGGACTTCTCCGACTCGCGCTCACGCCGTGGCCGATCATCGCCGGATGGTGGGCGGTGTCGATCGCCGAGGCTCGGAACAACTGGGTCGACGAGGATGGCAACGGCATGCTGGACCCGTTCGTCAACGGTCAGTACGACTGGGCCGACGTCAACCTCGCCGATTCGCTCGTCGCCTGGGGCTTCCTGAACGGCGCGTGGGTGGTCATCGCAGCTGCAGCGCTGTTCGGGGCCGACCGCGCCATCCGGAGCACCGTGTCGGCGTCGGAGGGGCCCCTGCGTCAGGCCCGCGTGCGGACCAGGTGGTAGCGCGGCGCTCAGAGGGCGCGACAGATCCGTTTCGGGCTACCGACCCGTCAGCTCGGTGAACTTGTCGGCGAAGGGGCCGGGGCCCGAGGTCTTGACGATGTCGAAGTCGACCGCGGTGTCGTCGGCGAAGGTGATCAGCATCTTGCCGGCGAGCTTGCCCTGGTCGACCTCGATGGACTTGATCTGATCGAGCGGGATCGAGGCGTTCAGCCCCTTGGGGCGGCCCGACATCGCGCTGTGGCCGAACACGAGGAGACGCTGCGCCGAAAGGCCGAGAACGGCCTTGCCCTTGGGGATGTCGAGCACGATGCCCTCGTCGCCCACGGACTGGCCCGAGTTCTCGATCCGCTTGTTGGCCAGCGCCTCACCGGCCACGGCGCCGACGGCACCACCGATCGCGCCGAACGCGACCTGCCGCCGGATGGCGCCGGGCGGCTGACCGAAGGTGGCCGCCAGGACCTCTTCGCCGGGCTGCAGGTCGTCGGCACAGTGCTTGTGGATCTTCTTCACGAAATCGATCATCGCCATGGGATTCCCCTTCCGTCGTCGCCGGATTCTGCCATGCGGCGCCGCGGCAGTCTCGGAATCGACGGTGGGGCGCCGGTTGCCGCCTGATCCGCGTGGGCGCCGCGGGGAGTCAACTCTCCGCAGCGCCGGCCGATCGTCACCGTGGGTGGTCGTGTGTCCGCCACAATGTGGGAACACGACCGACCCGTCAACGCGCACTGAACGCAGGACCAAGGTGACCATGTCAGACCAACTCCGTTCCCAGTTCGAAGCCGCCGGTCAGGGGCACGTGTTCCGATTCTTCGACGAGCTCGATGCACAGGGGCGCGACACGCTGCTGGCTCAGGCGGCCTCCATCGATCTCGACGAACTGTCCGAGTTGGTCGACACCCTGGTGCTGGGCGACGGCGGCCACCACGGCGGGTACGACGACATGACCCCCAGCCCGTTCATCCCCCTTCCCGACAACGGCGGCGACGAGTCCCGATGGGCACAGGCCCGCGCCGCCGGTGAGGCCGCCATTCGGGCTGGTCGGGTCGCCGCGTTCACGCCCGCTGGTGGGCAGGGGACGCGGCTGGGATTCGACGGACCGAAGGGCACCTTTCCGGTCACCCCTGTGGCCCGCAAGTCCCTGTTCCAGGTCTTCGCGGAGAAGATCCTCGCTGCCTCGAAGCGGTACGGGGTCGAGATCCCCTGGTACATCATGACCTCGACCGGGAATCACGACGCCACCGTCGCCTTCTTCGAGGAGCACGACTACTTCGGTCTCGACCCGAACAACGTGAAGCACTTCCAGCAGGGGACCATGCCGGCGGTCGACCACCAGGGCAAGATCATGCTGAGCGGCAAGGGCGACATCGCGCTGAGCCCAGACGGCCACGGCGGCTCGCTGCGGGCGCTCGTCCGCTCGGGGATCGTCGCGGACCTCGAGGAGCGCGGGATCGACTGCGTGGCGTTCTTCCAGGTCGACAACCCACTGGTCCGCTGCATCCATCCGGAGTTCATCGGGTTTCACGTCGAAGCCGACTCGGAGCTGAGCAGCAAGGCGTGCATGAAGGCGTACGCCGCGGAGAAGGTGGGCGTCTTCGTGCAGCGCGACGGCAGGACCGAGATCCTGGAGTACAGCGATCTGCCCACCGACCTGGCGGAGGCCACCGACACCGAGGGCAACCTGCGCTACCGCGCCGGGAGCATCGCGATCCACATCTTCGGGCGCGACCTGATCGAACGGGTCGGCGCCGGGACCGACCCCGCCGTGAAGCTGCCGTTCCACCGCGCCGACAAGAAGATCCCGACCATCGACGCCGACGGCAACCCTGTCGAACCGACCGAACCCAACGGGGTGAAGTTCGAGATGTTCGGCTTCGACGCGTTGGCGTTCGCCAGGAACCCCGTGGTGATCGAGACCGCACGTGCCGACGAGTTCAGCCCGGTCAAGAACGCCGAGGGCGTCGACTCGCCCGAGTCCTCGCGCCAGGATCAGCTTCGGCTCCACGCCCGTTGGGCGAAGGCGGCGGGCGTCGACATCGAGACCGACGACACCGGGCTCCCCGCGGTGGCATTCGAGGTCAGTCCCGGGTTCGCCACGTCTGCCGAGGAGTTCGCCGAGCGGGTCGACGGTTCGGAGGTCACGATCACCGACGGGCTCGTCCTCGACTAGCGCCGTCGCGTCCGGGTTCGCCCGGCTCGTCGGGTGTCAGCCCTGGTCGCGGAGGAAGCGGCGGAGGATCTTGCCCGACGCCGACTTGGGGATCTCGTCGATGAACTCGACCAGTCGGATCTGCTTGTAGGTGGCGACCTCGGCCTTGACGAACGCCATGATCTCGTCGCCTGTGGCCTCGGCGCCCGGCTTGAGGGTGACGAACGCCTTGGGGAGCTCACCCACCCCCTCTTCGGGGATGCCGATCACCGCTACGTCGGCGACCGCCGGGTGGGTGATGATGAGCGCCTCGAGCTCGGCCGGCGCCACCTGGAAGCCGTTGTACTTGATGAGCTCCTTGACCCGATCGACGATGTACACGTGGCCGTGCTCGTCGATGGTGGCCACGTCGCCGGTGTGCAGCCAGCCGTCGGCGTCGATGGTGTCGGCGGTGGCCTCGGCGTTGTTGAGGTAGCCCGTCATCACGTTGGGGCCCTGAATCCAGAGCTCGCCTTCGCCGCCGATGTCCTGGTCCTCACCGGTGTCGGGGTCGACGATACGGGCTGCACAGTTGGGCACGGTCAGCCCCACCGAACCTGGGCGGTAGTCGCCGGGCACGGTGATGTGTGTCGCCGGCGACAGCTCGGTCATGCCGTAGGCCTGGATGACCTGGCAATCGATGCGGGTGGCGGCCTCGTCGGCCAGCTCGGCGCCCAACGGGGCGGCGCCGGAGAGCACGACTTCCAGCGAGGACAGGTCGTAGTCGTCGACGATCGGCTGCTTGGCGAGGGCCAGGATCATCGGAGGCACCGCGTAGAAGTGCGTGATCCGGTGCTCCTGGATCAGGGTCAGCGCGCCCACCAGGTCGAACCGGGGCATCGACACCACGGTGCAGCCATTCGACAGGAGTCCGTTCATCAGGATCTGCATGCCGTAGATGTGGAAGAACGGCAGCACGGCCAGGCCCGACGAGTGGGTCTCGTACTTCAACATCGCGTCGCACTGGACGAGGTTGGCCACCAGGTTGGTGTGGGTCAGCATGACCCCCTTGGGCAGGCCGGTCGTGCCCGAGGAGTACGGGAGGACCATCACCTGGGTGGCGGGGTCGACCGGCACCTGATCCATGGGCTCGGCCGCCAGCAGCTCGCTCATCGGGGTGGCGTCGTCGTGTTCGCCGATGACGAAGACCTCGGTCACGCTGGTGCCCTCGATGGCTTCGAGCGCGGTGGGGATGACGTCGGGGATGGTCACCAGCTTGGTGGCGCCGGCGTCGTTCAGCTGGAACCGGATCTCCTCGGCGTGGTAGCTGGGGTTCACCGTGGTGACGATGCCGCCGGCAACCGCAGTGCCGTGGAACACGACCGCGTACTCGGGGATGTTCGGTGCGATCAGCGCGATGGTGTCGCCGGGAGCGAAGCCTCGGGCCGTGATGCCGCCGGCGAACCGGTGGATCCGGTCGCTGAGCTCGGCGAAGGTCACGGTCCGACCCGAGAGGCCGTCGACGAAGGCGACCTTGTCCGGTAGTTCGCCGGCCTTCCGCAGCACGTGCTCGGTGATCGGGACGTTCGGGATCTCGACGTCGGGGATGGTGCTGGCGTGCACGATCGTCATCGGTGGCCTCCGTTGGCGCCTCTCGCGTGTCGGGCGGCGAAGGTACCACTTGGCGCCGGACTGCAAGATGCCGTCGCCCCGTCGTCTCCGGTGCGAGCATGGGTCGATGCTCCGTCGCCTGCTGCTCGTCGCCGCCGTTGCGATCCTCGCTGCGTGCGGGAGCGAAGCGGTCGATGTCGTCGGCGAGGCGCCACCCACGACGGCGGTTCCGACCGACGAACCCACGCCCACCGAGCCGGCCCCGACGCCCACGCTCGGGGAGTCGCCGCTACCGGTGGACCGACCGGCGGACTTCGAGGCCTCGTTCTCCCAGGACGCCGGCATGGCGCCCTGGGCCGAGGACATCACGGTCACGGCTTCGACCGCGGTCTACGAAGTGTGGATGGAGGGCGTCGAGTACTCGTTTCTCCACACGCCGGCTCCCGAACGCATCGATGCCCTGTACAACGAGCTCAGAGCGGGCCGGTTCGACCTCTACGAGGTGATCCCGTTCGGCGACGACGAGATGATCTACGACGCCGAGTCCACCAGCTGGCGAGTACGCGCCGGCGACTTCTCCCACCGCGTGGGAGCGTCGGGCGAGGACATCGTGGGTCCGTCCAACGGGCGTCGCCCGTTGGGGGCGCTCTCGGGGTTCAGCGACCTCGACGCGGTTCCGGGGGCGACCTTCACGGCGACGATCCTGGTCGACGACGGCGTCGCGCAGCGGTGGGGGACCGACCTCTTCTTCGACCTCGGGTCAGCCGACTTCGCGATGGGCGAGGACCGGTGGACCCAGGAGCTGGTGGTTTCCTTCAGCGAGTCGCCGGTGGAGGTCCCCGTGATCATCCGGCTCAACGCCGACTCCGACGAGCCGGTCGAGACCACGATGGTCGTGACCTTCGTCGACGGCGGCACGATCCGCGTCGGGACCGACGCCCGGGGTGGCGTGTCCGTCAGCTGAGCCCGCTCGGCCGCGCTGTGGCAGCATCCCAGCGGGGCCGGCGAGGTCGGCATGTTTCGCAGGAGGAGCCATGGGACAGTTCGACGGCAAGGTCGCCTACGTCACCGGAGCCGCATCAGGTGTCGGTCGGGCCACCGTGCGCCGGTTCCTCGACGAAGGGGCCAGCGTGTACGGCGTCGACATCGCGAGCGACGGCCTGGCCGAGACCGCCCGGGATGCCGGTGATCATCTCGCCACCGAGGTCGTCGACATCACCGGCCGCGACGCGTGTCACGCGTCGGTCGGCGCCGCGGTCGCTCGGTTCGGTCGCCTCGACGTGGTGGCCAACGTGGCTGGTGCCTTCCGGATGAATCCCATGACCGAGGTCGACCAGGACGAGTGGGATCTGATGATGCGGGTCAACGTCGAGGGCATGTTCTGGGTCAGCCAAGCCGCCATCCCCCACCTGCTCGACTCCGGCGGCAACATCGTGAACGTCGCCTCGAACGCCGGTCTGATGGGTCAGGCCTACACGGTGGCGTACTGCGCCACGAAGGGGGCGGTGGTGAACATGACCAAGGCGATGGCCATGGAATACATCAAGACCGACATCCGGGTGAACGCGGTCGCGCCTGGCGGGATGGACACGGGGATGACGGCCGGAATGACGATGCCCGAAGGCATCGACTTCGACCTGATGCAGCCCTACATGGGGTACCGGGGCATGGCGGCGCCCGACACCTGCGCCAACGCCATCGTCTGGCTGGCCTCGGACGAGGCCTCGCGCTGCACGGGCTCCATCCTGTCGGTCGACGGCGGCCTCACCGCCGCCTGAACGCGGCCCCGTTCAGGGGCGCAGGCCGTTGAACACGGCGTCGATCACGTCGTCGGCCACCTGATCGGCAATGGGCGGCGCCATCAGCGCGACCTGTGCGACCCCGTGCATGGCCGCCCACAAGGTGAGGTTGAGCTGGGTCGGATCTCGGTCGACCAGGTCACCGTCGGCGACCGCGGCGGCGAGATCCTCCAGGCCGCGGTCGAAGGTGACCGACGCCGCGGAGAGCTCGTTGTCGGACTCCACCGCGATGGCGGCGGGCCGGTACAGGAACATCACCCGGAACACCGCGGGGCGTCGTTGCGCGAACTCGACGTAGCGGCGGGCGCGCTCGCGGCACCGGTCGATGGCGCGTGCGCCGTCGACGTCGAAGGACTCGGTGAGGTCGAGGTAGCCGACGGTGGCCACGGCGCCGAGCACTTCGGCCTTGTTGGCGAAATGGTCGTAGATCGCAGGCGCGGTGACGTCGAGCGCACTCGCCAGGGATCGGAGGGAGAGCGCTTCGTGGCCGCCGCGCTCGACCTGGTCGAGCGCGGCGGCGACGATCCGCTCGCGCGTCAGGCGTTGCCTGCGCGGATCAGTCGTCGGCGATCCAGCTGCCATGAAAGCCGGTGGGGACTCGCGTTGGCAGGTGGACCTCGGCGACCGGTGCGGCGGCCAGGTCCGTGGCGTCGAGGATGACGAGGTACGACGTGTCGGTGTCCTCGGCGTGGACGTAGGTCATCAGATAGCCGTCGTCCTCGTTGCTGGCGCCTTCGGCCGGCACGAAGACCGGCTCGCCCGGGGTATGGCCCACCGGGAAGGTGTGGATCGACCGCGACGCATCGTTGCCGAAGTCGTACTTGAAGATCTCGCCTGCGGCGCCGTCAGGCGTCTGGCTCATCGTGTAGCCGTACTGGCTCTCGAAGCCGGCCTTGGCGTCGGGGACACGCGGGAACTCGCTGGCTCGATCGTCGATCTGGCGCTCGGTCACGTTCCCGGTGGCTCGGTTCAGGCGCCATTCCCACATCATCGGGAGGTTGGCGGCGTCGGTGTCGCCGGTGCCGATGTCGGAGTTGTCGCGCCACAGCTCGCGGATGCGGCAGGCGTGGAGCACCACGTCGTCGCCCTCGTCGTAGGCGTTCAACGTGTGGAACACGTAGCAGGGGTCGATGTCGAACCACTGGACGTCGGCGTCGGTGCCCTCGCGGGGCATGACGCCGAAGCGAGCCGGATAGTCGTCGCTCCAGCGGATGGGCATGCCGCCCGACATCGCGACCTCCATGTCGAAAATCATCGGGAGGTCCATGAAGATCGAGTGGTTCCGGGACACGGCGAAGTCGTGCATCATCGTCGGGCCGTTGACGGTGATCTCGGTGCTCTGCACCAGGTTCCCCTGGGCGTCGACCCGGTGGTACACGAGGTAGGGCTCCATCGAGCTGTAGCCGAAGCCGAGGAGCTCACCGGTGTCGGGGCACAGCTTGGGGTGGGCGGTGAAGGCGGTGTGCAGCTTGCCGTCGAAGTCGCACGCGCCAACGGTGTCGAGGTCCTTGGTCAACTCGTAGGGGAACGAGCCCTCCTCGAGTGCGAAGACCTTCCCGGCGTGGCCGATGACGTGGGTGTTGGCCACCGAGACCTCGTGGTTGAACGAGAGGGTCTCCATGTCGAGGTACAGGTCCATGCGGCCCTTGTCGGGGTTGGCGTACATCGGGGTGCGCACGTAGCGGTTGCGGTACCAGTTGGCCTTGCCGTCGGACAGCTCGACGCCGTGGACCATGCCGTCGCCCATGAACCAGTGGTCGGAGTGGCCGGTCTGGGGATTCGCGCCGTTGCGGAAGTATCGCCCCTGCAGCTCGGTGGGGATCGAGCCCTTCACCTCGAGGTCGGTCACGGTGAGTTCGTCGAACACCGGCGCGCGGTTGCCGCTCAGGTGCCAGGCGAGCTCGGTGGTGTCGTCGGTCGCGGTCATCGTTGCTCCTCGGGTGCGTTGCCGTTGCGTGCGCTAAGTTAGCCGCGATCACTGAACAGCGTTCAGTGACAGGGGGACCCGGTTCACGGCGGCCTCTCACGAACTCGCACCACGCCGGCTCGTCCGACGTGGAACGATGGACGTGATCGGCCACGTGCAGTGGTCAGTGACATGGGGGGAATTTCATGAACACGGCAAGCATCCCGACCTCCGGGCGTCGGTGGCGACCCTGGATCGCGCTCCTGCTGGTCTTCGCGCTGGTCGCCGCGGCCTGCGGTGGCGACGACGACGACGGGTCCACCGCCGATGAGCCCGCCGCGCAACCCGAGACCGAGGAGCCGGCAGCCGAGCCCGACCAGGAGCCGGCGGACGAGCCCGAGCCGGCCGAGGAGGACGCTCCCGCCGAGGAGGACCCGCCGGCCGACGAAGGCTCCGACGGCCCGCCCGCCGACGTCGCGTCGTCGGCGGTGTTCCCGTTCCTGGACCCGCCCACCGGCGAGCCCATGAAGATCGGACTCGTCAACACCGAGGGGGCACCCGGGCTCGACTTCCCCGACATCCGGCTCGCCATCGGCGGCGTGTTCGACTATCTCAACCAGCACGGCGGCTACGGGGACCGGCCACTGGAGATCGTCAACTGCACGGCCAACGGCTCGCCCGAGACATCCCAGGCGTGTGCCCAGGAGATGGTCGGCGAGGGCGTCGAGCTGGTGCTGTTGGGTCTCGACCTGTTCCCCGACTACGCCACCTACACCGCGGCGGACCTGCCGGTGATCGGCATGCTGCCGATCCTGCCCCTCGACTACACGGCTGACGCCCTCTTCATGACCGGGGGCAACGCGACCACCAGCGGCTCCATGGCCGCGGTCGCCGAACAGCACTTCGGGGCACAGACCGTCGGCATCGTGAGCGCCGACAACGCCGGGGCCAACGCATCGGCGGCATCGCTCCAGGCGGCGCTCGACATCGCCGGCATCGAATGGACGATCGTCAAGGGCGGCGACAACGAGACCGACGCGGGCTACCAGGGGTTGATGCGCCAGGCGGCCGACGGCGATCCCGACCTGTTGATCTCCCTCTACGCCGACGCCGGTTGCATCGGCACCATGCGGGGACGAGCGGCCCTCGGGATCGACATCCCCGTCATCACCACCGGCATCTGCGCGGAGCAGGCGGTCATCGACGAGGTGGGTGACGACGCCGCCGGGTGGGTGTTCGCCGGGGTCCAGACCGATGAGGACACGCCCGAGCGCGACATCCTGGTCGACCTCATGTCGACCGCGCTCGACATCGACCCCAGCGAGGTCGATCCGAACGGCCTCGGGTTGGGGGGCCTCGGCCTCATCATGGCCATGTCGCTCGCCGAGTACTCGAACGCCATGGCCGCCGACGGGATGGAGGTCACCGGGCAGTCGCTCTACGACTTCGTCGGCACCTCGAGTGGCCTCAACCTGTGGCCTGACGGCGCCGACATCGACTGCGGTGCCGCGACCGCCTACCCGACGGTCTGCTCGTTCACCTTCCCCTACGCCGAGTACGTCGGCGACGGCGAGGTGCTGACGATCCCGGGCCTCGAGGCGGTCTCGGCCCTCGACTACCTCCCCTAGGGGGCACGGGACCGGGACGGATCGATGACCGACTACGCCTTCTTCCTGCTGTTGGGCACCGGCGCGGGCGCCATCATCGTGGCGCTCGCGCTGGGGTTGGTCATCACCTTCCAGGGATCGGGTGTCGTCAACTTCGCCTTCGGGGCCATGACGATGTGGACGGTCTACGTCTACGCAGACCTGCGCGACGGCGCGTATCCCTTCCCGTTCCCCGGCCTTCCCGATCGCTATCACTTCGATGGCGACGTCGGCTTCACCTGGGCGCTCTCCTTGTCGCTGGTCACCGCCGCGGTGATCGCGCTGTTGGTGTACTTCCTCGTGTTCAGGCCGCTGGACAAGGCGCCGGCGCTGGCGAAGGTCGTGGCCAGCGTGGGCCTGCTGGTCATGTTCACCACCCTGGTCGAGCGGCGATTCGAGAAGACCAACATCCGGGTCAGCGAGATCCTGCCCCGCGAGCCAGTGACCATCTGGGACGGCCTGACGATCCCCCGTGACGGGCTGTGGCTCGGCGCGGTGACGCTCGCCGTCGCGGGGGTGCTGTGGCTCTACTCCCGGTTCACCCGGCTGGGTCTCGTCGTGCGGGCGTCGGCGGAGAACCAGAAGGGCGCGATCGTGCTCGGGTACTCGCCGAACTCCCTGGCCGCGTTCAGCTTCGTGCTCGCCAGTGTGGTCAGCGGGTTCATCGCGATCCTGGCGGCGCCGATGATCCAGCTCAGCTCCACCGTGTTCACGTTCGGCTACCTCATCCCGGCCATCGGCGCGGCTCTGGTCGGCAGCTTCCGGTACTTCGTGCCCACCGTGGCCACGGGGTTCGCCATCGGGATGGTGCAGTCGAGCTTCACCAAGCTCCAGGTCGATCTCAGTTGGTTCCCCGACTACGGCGCTCGCGAGGGACTCCCGTTCCTGATCATCATCCTGGCGATGGTCCTCGCCGGCGAGCGGATCCCGTCACGGGCCTCGATCGACGACTGGAAGCTCCCGACCGTCCCGCCGGCCCGCGTGACCCCGATGTCGATCATCGTCCCGGTGAGCCTTGCCGTCGCCGGCCTGGTGTTCCTCGGGCCGCTGTGGCGTGCGGCCATCATGACGACCGTCATCGCCACCGTGCTGGCGCTGTCGTTCGTGGTGCTGTCGGGGTTTGCAGGTCAGACGTCGCTGGCCCAGATGGCCTTCGCCGGGGTCGCGGGCTTCTCGTTGTCGAAGCTGGCCGTCGCCGGTGGGGTGCCGTTCCCGATCGCGCCGCTCCTCGCTGCGTTGCTCGCCGCGGTGTTCGGGGTTCTCGTCGGTCTGCCCGTGCTGCGGTTGCGTGGCACGAACCTGGCCATCGTGACCCTCGCCGGCGGCGTGGCGATCGCCGAGTTCCTGTTCAAGAACCCCAACTTCGTGGGCGACGCCTCCACCGGAGGCGCGCAGATCCCCAACCCGAAGCTCGGCGGCTGGGACTTCGGCCTGGTCCTGGGGACGAAGTCGTCTCGACCGGTGTTCGGCATCTTTCTGGTTGCGGTCGCCCTGATCCTGGCGCTGCTGGTGGCGTCGTTGCGGGGGAGTGGCACGGGCCGTCGCATGCTCGCCGTTCGCTCCAACGAGCGAGCCGCCAGCGCGGTGGGGATCAACGTGATGGCTGTCCGGCTGCTCGCCTTCGCCATCTCCGCGTTCATCGCCGGCGTGGCCGGCACGCTGATCGGCTACCGATTCGGCGCGGTCTCGGACTCCTCGTTCGGGGTCATCGCCTCGCTGACCGCGATCGCCGTTGCCTACCTGGGCGGCGTCACCAGCGTCAGCGGCGCCGTGACCGCCGGGGTGGTGGCCACCTCGGGTGTCGCCTTCTTCGCCACCAGCCGCATGTTCGACTCCTTCGGGGCGTGGGAGGTCTACGTGGGCGGTGTCTTCCTCATCCTCACCGCCATCCTCAACCCCGAGGGCATCGCCGGCGGCATCCGCGCCCAGGCTGCCGAGGCGCGAGCGAAGAAGGAGTCAGTCGCCGCTGCCCCCGTCGGCGTCCCGTCGGCGCCGCAGGTGTCTGCGCGCTCGGCGAGTTGAAGATCGGACTCAGCCGGCGAGGACCAGCGACGCTCCCGCCGATGCCCGCACCGTCCACAGTCGGGCCGGGGCTGACGCGGGTTGCTCAGTGGGAGCCTCGTACCGATCGAGGACGGCTGCGGTGAACGCCTCGGCCTCATGGTCTCGAACCAGCGCGATCGCCACACCGGCGAACCCGCCGCCGGTCATGCGGGCACCGAGGCAGCCGGGCTGGGTCGAGGCGATCTCGACGATGTGATCGAGCGCCGGACCCGATACCTGGTAGTCGTCGCGGAGGCTGCGGTGGCTGGCGGTCATGAGCCGGCCGAGTTCGTCGGCGTCACCGGAACGCAAGGCCGCGGCGGCATCGACCGTGCGCCGGTTCTCGGTGATCACGTGGCGGGCGCGTCTTCGGCCGATCGCGTCGTCGTCCAGGCGGTCGAGATCGGCCAGGCCGGCGTCACGGAGCGCGGCGACGCCCAGGGCAGCGGCGACCCGCTCACAAGTCTGCTGTCGGTCGGCGTACTCGGACTCCACGAGCTCACGGCGGGTGCCCGTGTCCATCAGGACCACGCTGACGGCGTCGGGCATGGGGATCGACGTGCGCTGCAGGTCGCGACAGTCGATGAACGAGGCGTGGCCCGCGATGGCGCCGGCCGACGCGAGCTGATCGAGGATCCCGGACGGCAGACCGAACACCTCGTTCTCGACCCGCTGTCCCACCCTGGCCAGCTCGTCCGGTGTGCTCGGCGTGTTCGAGACCGCGGCGAAGACCAGCCCCGCGGCGACCTCGAGCGCCGCAGAGGAGGACAGGCTGGCACCGGGAGGGATGTCGGTCTCGATGCATCCACGCCAGCCCGCGAGTTCATGGCCCTCGTCGGCGAGGACATGCGCCACGCCGTGGACGTAGCGCGCCCACGGCACCGTGTCGGCCGGTGGGTCGTCCAGCGCGAAGCGGGCATGGCCGAAGCCGGCCGACACGATCTCCACCGAGGTGTCGCTGGCGCGACCGAAGGCGATGGCGGTGTCGAAGGGGAGGCCCATCGGCAGGACGAACCCGTCGTTGTAGTCGGTGTGCTCACCGATCAGATTCACGCGACCCGGTGCGCGGGCGATCCCTGCGGGAGGCTCGCCGTGTCGTTCCTGGAAGGCGGTGCCGGCGCGCACTCGAGCGGGAGTCGCCGATGCGCGCCGGGTACCCGGCGGGTTCTCGCTTCCGACCGTGTCGGCTCCGTCATCGTCTGATCCCTAGCATCGAAGCCACGGCCGGTCGAGGGCCGCGAGCCACGGACCCCGCAGCGAGAGAAACAACCGAACCATGCCAAAGATCACCTTCGTCGGTGCGGGCAGCACCGTGTTCGCCAAGAACCTCCTGGGCGACATCCTGAGCCGCCCCGAGTTGGGCGACGCAACCATCGCCCTGCACGACATCGATGCCGAGCGGCTCCGGACCTCGGAGATCGTCGCGGGCAAGACGGCCGCGGCCGTCGGTGCGGTGCCCTCCATCGAAGCCACCACCGATCGGCGCGCCGCCCTCGCTGACGCCGATCACGTGATCACCATGTTCCAGGTGGGCGGGTACGACCCGGCGACCAAGGTCGACTTCGACGTCCCCAAGGAGTTCGGGCTCGAGCAGACGATCGCCGACACGCTCGGCGTGGGGGGCATCATGCGGGGTCTGCGAACGATCCCCGTGCTGCTCGACGTCTGCCGGGACATGGAGGAGGTCGCCGCCGACGCGCTCCTCCTGAACTACGTGAACCCGATGTCGATGCTGTGCTGGGCGGTCTCTCGGGGGTCCACCATCAACACCGTCGGACTCTGCCACAGCGTGCAGGGGACCGCCGAGCAGCTGGCCGGCGATCTGGGCGTGCCACTGGACGAGATCCGGTATCGCTGCGCCGGCATCAATCACATGGCCTTCTATCTCGAGTTCGAACGCCAGACCGCCGACGGTCGACAGGACCTCTACCCGGCGATCGCCGAGCGAGCGGCACAGCCGGCACCACTGCGGGGCGAACCGAACCGCAGCGACGGAGCGATCGAGGGCCTGTCCGACGCCGTCCGGTACGAGATGTTCCGGCGCCTCGGCTACTTCGTGACGGAGTCGAGCGAGCACTTCGCCGAGTACGTGCCCTACTTCATCAAGACCGGTCGGGAGGACCTGCTCGATCGCTTCGGGGTGCCGCTGGACGAATACCCGCGACGCTGTGAGCGTCAGATCGCCGGGTGGGAGAGCCTGCGGGCCGACCTGGAGGATCCCGACGCCAGCATCGAGGTCACTCCGAGCCCCGAGTACGGCTCCGCCATCATCCACAGCGTCGAGACCGGCACACCGCGAGTCATCTATGGCAACGTGCCCAATCGCGGCCACATCACCAACCTGCCCCAGGATTGCTGTGTCGAGGTGCCGTGCCTGGTGGACGCGAACGGCATCCAGCCCACTCACATCGGTGAGCTGCCGCCGCAGCTGGCGGCGCTGATGCAGACCAACATCAATGTGCAGTCGCTCACGGTGGAGGCGGCGCTCACCGGCAACCGGGACCACGTCTACCATGCCGCGATGCTCGACCCGCACACGTCGGCCGAGCTCGATCTCGATCAGATCTGGGCGCTGGTGGACGCGCTCATCGACGCGCATGGTGATTTCCTCCCCGACGAACTGCGCCGCTGATCGCGGCGCACGCGAGGAATCCTCACCTCAGCGGCGGCTGAACAGGCCCTTGAGGATGTTCATGATGCCGCCGGCGCCGCCACCACCGCCGGTGACCATGCCCAGGATGTCGCCGAGGTCGAACCCGTCGGCCTCACCCTTCAGCATGCCGGCGAGGCCGCCGGCATCGAGGCCGCCGCCGGCCTTCTTCTTGCCGAGCATGCCCATGACCACGGGCGCCAGCGCAGGGAGCATCTTGGCGATCGAGCCCACGTCGAGGCCCGACTTCGCGGCCAGGTTCTGGGTGACCGCGGCCTTGTTGTCGCCGAACACGTGGCCGAGGATCTTCTCGCCGTCGGCCGCCGACTCGGCGTTGCCGAAGCCTGGGCCGAGGTTGTCCAGCGCCGAACCGTCGTGGCGGTCCAGCGCGTTCATGAGCGCCTCGGCGCCCTTGGGATCCTGGGCGTTGTTGGCCAGACCACCGAGGATCGCCTCGATCCCGAGGCCGGCCGCCTTCTCGGTCTTGGCGTCGGCCTGGCCGCCCAACACACCCCCGAGCAGGCCGCCGAGCCCACCGTCGGCGCCGTTGAGCGCACCCATCATCTCGTCCATCAGTCCGGCCATCATGTGCCTTTCCGCCGTACCCGGAGGGGCCGGCTCGTCATGTCTCCCGCCTCGGAGGCAGTCTCCTGGGCGTTGCGCGACCGCAGTGGTCCTCGCCAACCCTTGGTGGACGCCCGAGCCAGGCGAAAGTCGCGCGGCATGTCCCGTCGGGGTGTGAGGCGCCACACTAACCTCACGCCATGAGTGAGGACCCCTTCCTGGCCGCCGCCATCGCCGAAGCCCGGGCCGGCTTGATGGACGGGGGCATTCCCATCGGGTCGGTCCTGGTCATCGACGACGAGATCGTGGCCCGGGGGCACAACCAACGGATCCAGCAGGGCAGCTCGGTGCTCCACGCAGAAATGGACTGTCTGGAGAACGCCGGGCGGCTCACCGCCGCGGACTATCAGCGGTCGGTCCTCTACTCGACGCTGTCGCCCTGCGACATGTGCTCCGGGGCCGTGCTCCTCTACAAGATCCCCAAGGTGGTCGTCGGCGAGAACGTCACCTTCCAGGGCCCCGAACAGCACCTCCGGGATCGAGGCGTCGAGCTCGACATCCGCGACGACGCCACCTGCATCGCACTGATGGAGGACTTCATCGCCGCTCGACCCGAGCTGTGGAACGAAGACATCGGCGAGCCGTGACGCCAGTTGGACTCCACGCCACGTTGCTGGCGATCGATGTGGACGGCACATTGCTGCGGCCCGACGGGTCGGTGGCGGAGCGCACCGCTGAGGCGCTCGCGGACGCGCGAGACGCCGGAGCCACGCTGACCTTGGCGACCGGACGGGACTGGGCGGCCGTCCGCGACCTGCTCGCCGGCCTGCCGATGATCGAGTACTCGCTGTGTGTGAACGGGATCGAGGTGGTCACGGCCGACGGCACCGAGCTCCACACCGAGTCCCTCGATCCCGCGGTGGCCGAGCAGGCGATTCGGGCCCTGCGGTCCGAGCTGCCGGGAGTGGTGATCGGGCTGGGAGTCGGGGGCGAGCTGGTGGGTGAACCGCGGCTGGCAGAGATGTTCCCCGCGGGTGTCGGCGACGTCGTCCCGGTCGACGACGCCCTCCTCGCGCTCGGCCCCGACCTCCGGGACATCGTCGTCTACCACCCCGACCACACCGGTGACATCGAGGCGCTCTACGACCGATGCCACGAAGTCCTGCCGGTCGAGGGCATGGACCTCGCCTTCTCGGGTCTGCCGATGCTCGAGATCGTCCCGCCCGGTGCCGGCAAGGACGCCGGGCTCGCCTGGTTGTCCACCCATCTGGGGATTCCCAACGGTCGGGTCGTCGCGTTCGGCGACGGCCTGAACGATCTCGCGATGCTGCGGTGGGCGGGCACCGGGGTGGCCATGGGGCAGGCGAAGGCGGCGGTGATCGATGCGGCGGACGAGATCACGGCCTCCAACCACGACGATGGGGTGGCCGCCTGGATCGAGGCGCGACTCCGCTGAGTCGGCCGGTGGTTACCCGGCGGGTAGTTGGATCGACCGCCGCCGTTTCCGACGATGAGCCTCCAACCACCAAGGAGGCCACCATGCCTGCCATCTCCGGCGTGTCCCACGTCGACCTCACCGTCACCGATCTCGAGGCCAGCGAACGCTGGTACGCCCGACTCCTCGGTGCGCTCCGCGTGCTCGACGGACGCAACGACACGTACCACTTCCGTTCCCGCTACCTCCTCGAGCCGACATCGCTCTTCCTGCTCGGGCTCGTCCAGCACGACACGATCGCCGAACCGAGGTTCGAAGAGCGCCGTGTCGGCCTCGATCATCTGGCGTTCGCTGTCGACACCCGAGACGGTCTCGACGAGTGGATGGCCCACATCGAGGACCTTGGCATCGACTACGACCTCAACGAGGGCGAACAGTGGGACGTCGTCGTCTTGCGTGACCCCGACAACATCCAGCTCGAGTTCTTCCTCATGAAGGCCGACGCCGCCACCTTCATCAACGCCGCCGAGACCGTGGCCTGAAGCGTGCTCCCGATCAGTGGTCGGCCAGGACCTCGGCGAGTTGGTCGAGCATGAAGCCGAGCTCCTCGTCGGTGATGACCAGCGGCGGGCACATGGCCAGGCAGGTGCCGATGGGTCGCATGATCACGCCACGTTCGAGCAGGGCGTTGCGGGCCGCCAGCGAGTCCCGGCCCATCTCGGCGGCCCAGATCCCGGCGATCCCGCGGTGGTCGGTCAGGAGGCCGTCGGCGACCATCGCTGCCAAGGCCGGCTCGATCACCGAGCCGATGTGGTTGGCCCGCTCGACGAGGCCCTCCTCTTCGATGATCTGAATGTTCTTGACGCCGGCAGCGGCACACGTGGGGTGGCCCGAGTAGGTGTAGCCGTGGCGCAGGGGGCCCTCGACGGTGGCGAGCACCTCGGCCACCTCGGGGCTGACGATCACGCCGGACAGGGGCAGGTAGCCCGAGCTCACGCCCTTGGCGAAGCTCATCAGGTCAGGACGGACATCGAAGGTCTGCGCGCCGAACCAACTTCCGGTTCGGCCGAAGCCGCAGATCACCTCGTCGAAGACCAACAGCGCGCCGTTGTCGTCGCACAGGCGGCGGGTCTGTTCCAGGTACCCCTCCGGCGCGGGACGCACACCGCCGGCACCCTGCACGGGCTCGGTGATCACCGCAGCGATCCGGTCACCGTGCTCAGCGAACACGGTGGCCATCGCCTCGATGTCGTCGTGGGGGACCTCGACGAAACCCGGGACGAGGTCGCCCCAGCCCTCGCGGTTGAGCTCGATGCCCTGGGCCGACGTCCCGCCGAAGTTCACGCCGTGATAGCCGTGCGTGCGGCGGACGATCATCTGCCGGTCGTGGTCGCCACGGAGCTGATGGGTGACGCGGGCGAGCTTGAGCACGGTGTCGACGGCCTCGGAACCAGAGCATCCGAGGAAGACCCGCGCGTTGTCGAAGGGGGACTTCTCGGCGATCAGGTCGGCACACTCGACCGAGGCGTCGTTCGTGAACGGCGCGAACGTGTTGTAGGTCGCCAGCGACGCCATCTGCGCGTTGATGGCCTCGGCCATCTCGCGGCGCCCGTGTCCGATCTGGCACAGCCAGAGGCTGGCCAAGCCGTCGATGTAGGTCTTGCCGGTGTCGTCCCAGAGGGTCGACCCCTCGGCGCGGACGATGTTGACGTAGTCCGACTCGGGATGGGACGGGGGCGAGAACGGGTGCAGGAAGGCGCTGCTCATGGGCTGATCCTTGCAGAGGGGAGGGCGGTCATGACAAGGCTCGGCGGACGAGCCAGCCGAAGATGGGATCGGTCGCCCGAGATCGCATCATCTCGGGGTGCCACTGGACTGCGACCAGTGTGTCCCCGAGCTCCACCCCTTCGACCGTGCCGTCGGCTGCGGTGGCGGTGACCCGGAGTCCGTCGCCCACGTCATCGACGGTCTGGTGGTGGAGGCTGTTGACGTCGCGATGTTCGCCGTAGAGCTCGCGCAGGACCGACTCGGGAGCGAGGGTGACCTGATGCACCACGGTCTCCGTCGGGAGGTCGACGCGTGCGTGCTCCGGGACGTGCTGGTGGAGCGTCCCGCCCAGGTGGACGTTGACCAGCTGCATGCCCCGGCAGATGCCGAGGACGGGGATCTCGCGGTCGAGAGCGATACCCAGCAGGCGGAGCTCGAGCTCGTCGCGCTCGGGTTCGATGTCGAGCAGTTCGGGGTGGGGGTCGGCGCCGTAGCGGCCGGGGTCGATGTCGGTGCCACCGGTGAGCAGCACCCCATCGAGGTGGTGGGCCACGGCCTCGACGTCGACGTCGATGGGCAGGTTGACCGGGAGCCCGCCGGCCTCGATGACCCCGCGGCCGTAGTCGGCCATGTAGAGGTCGACGTCCACGTCACCGAGCGTGTCGGGGAAGTCCGCGATCTGGCTTCCCTTCTTGCGGCGGCCCGGTAGGCCGATCAGCGGTGGTCCCGGCACGCTGCCTCCTGGGCGCCAACTCGACCGGTGGCGACGGTGAACGTCGCGTGAGCGTACCGGCCGTCGTCACACGGTGAGGACCCCTCAGGTGCCGAAGGCGACCTCGTCCAGGTACCAGTCGACGAAGGCGTTGCACTGCGTGATGTTGCGGGCCTCGTGCGTCCTCGCTTCGTCGAGGAGTCCTGCGGCGCGACACCCCGTGATGCCGGCCAGGTAGTCGTCGGTGGCGTATTGGCCAACCAGCCCGCGACATGAGCGGCGTCCACTTCGGGATGGAACTGGGTGCCGACCGTGCGCCCGAGCCGGATGAGGTGGATCGCATCGGGCGTCCGGGCCAGCACGTCGGCCCCCGGAGGTGGACTGAACCGATCGTGGTGCCACGACATCCAAGGCCCTGGGCCTCCCGGGCACGGTCCGTCGGGCCCGTCGTCCAGGTGGTACCAGCCGATCTCGGTGGTCGGTGCGGTCTCGACGGCGCCTCCCAGCGCCTCGGCGATCACCTGGCCCCCGAAGCAGACGCCCAGGACTGCGGTACCGCCTCTCGTGGGCGGCACGGACCAGCGCGAGCTCGTCGTGGATCCAGCTCGAGATCGGCGCCTTGTCGGTGAGCGACCGGATCGACCCCATCAGCACCAGCAGGTCGTAGCCGTCGATCGAGGGGAGCGGCGCCGTGGCACTCGGCGAATCGTGGCCGGCGGTGATGAGATGGTCGACGGTCTCCACGCCGCGCTGGCGGAGCCGGTCGCCGACGCGGCCGGCGCCGCCGTCGGGCTCGTGCACGAGCACCAGCGCGCGCCGCAGCCGGTCAGGCGAATTCAAGACGTCGGGCGTTGGGCCGCGGCCGTCAGGGTGCCGAGCCGAGCGAAGAACGGTTTGGCGAGCGCTGCGTAGTCCGCGGCCAGATGTGCGGCCGGCGAGTCGGGTGCGAAGCTCGCGGCGTACTCATGGGCGAGGCGGCCGCTCTTGCGCATCTCGAACGCGCTGCGTTCGGAGCGGCGGATGGCGGGGAGTGGCTTGGGGTCCAGCCCCGCCAGGTCGCGGGCCAGTGCGTCGGCCACATCGCGGACCAGCGCGGTCGCCGACCGGGAGATGTCGAAGAGCACCACGCCGAGCAGTTCCAGTTCGGTGTTGCGCTCTCGGATCGTGCGGATTCGCTCGCCGATCAGCGTGAGGCCGTCCAGCGATGCGTGGTCCGCTCGGATCGGGACGATCAACAGGCGCGCCACGCTGAGGCCGGAGTCGACCAGGGGGCCGAGGGTCGGAGGGCAGTCGACGAGGACGAGGTCGTACCGGTCGCCCGTGGCGTCGATGGCGGCACCGAGTGGGTTGTCGGCCATCGGGATGAGGGCCCCCGGCACGATCGC
>CBDHFJ010000042.1:0-33044 GCA_965262315.1 Acidimicrobiales bacterium | reverse complement strand
GCGGCAACGATCGGCGTGGACGTGGCCCCCGAGATCTCCACCGCGCTGCGCTCGTGGTTCACCACCGTGGTGCCCGTCCCGCTCGAGGTCGATGCCGGAGCTTCCAGCGCCGACGCCGTGGCCGAGATCGCCACCGCCATCGGCGCCGCCCGGGATCGCGGTCCGTTCCTTCGAGACGTGCCCATCCGGATGCCCGAGCAGGTCGATGGACCGATCGACACGCCGGGATCGGCGGTCGCCATCGTGGACGGTGCCACCAGCACCGATGCCCGACTGGAGATCGGCATCGTCGAGGGTGGTGCCGCCTGTCGTGTCCTCGCCCGTTCCGAGAGCGTCGGGCTCGCGGGACGGATCGCCGCCGGTCTCGAGGTGTTCGCCGTCGCCTACCACGCTGGATCGACCGGTCTGCTCGTCGACCTGCCCGTGTTGGGTCCCGACGAGACCGAGGCACTGTTCCGCAAGGGCGGTGTGCCCGACGAGGCCCCGTTCGCCGGCGCGCTGCATGCGCAGTTCCTGGCCGCCGCCGCGGCCACGCCCGATGCCACTGCCGTCGTGCACCGGGGGCGTGAGATCTCCTACGCCGACCTCGAGCAGCGGGCCCGCCGTGTGGCCACCGCGCTCGAGCGGCACGGGGTCAAGCCCGGTGGCTTCGTCGGGGTGTCCACGGCTCCCGGCCTCGACATGGTCGTCGGCATCCTGGGGGTGCTGATGGCCGGCGCGGCGTACGTGCCGCTGGACCCGCGATTCCCTGCGGACCGGCTCACCTTCATGGTTGGCGACGCCGCCATGGACTTGGTGCTCACCGACGATCTGGCCTCGGTGCCCGAGGGCGCTCCGGCCGCGTTGGACATCGGCGCCACCGCCGCCGACGGTTCGATCCCGCCTCGCGAAGTTCTCCCCGCCGTGGCCGAACGCGACCTGGCCTACATGATGTACACCTCGGGCTCCACCGGGCTGCCGAAGGGGGTCATGGTCCAGCACGGCAACGTGGACAGCTTCCTGCGGGCCATGGAACCCCACGTGGGGACCGAGCCCGGGACCTGGCTGTCGGTGACCACGCTGTCGTTCGACATCTCCGTGCTCGAGCTCTTCTACCCGCTGACGCGTGGCTGGAAGCGTCGTCCTCTACGAAGGCCTCGCCGCAGTCCCCGCCCCGCCGGGTCTGTCGCCACCGGCCGACAGCACCGAGAGCACGGCCTCGACATGAGCCTCTTCTTCTTCGGGTCCGAGGCCGGCGAGGGTCGCCAACGGCCTATGAGGTGTCTCCTCGACTCCGCTCGCTTCGCCGACGAGCAACGGCTTCGGCGCCGTCTGGACGCCCGAGCGCCACTTTAACGCCTTCGGCGGACCGTTCCCCGAACCCCTCGGTGACCGGTGCGGCGATCGCTGCGGTGACCGAGAAGCGTCGGCATCCGCTCCGGCTCCTGCGTCCTGCCGCTGCACCACCCCGTGCGCGCGGCGGAGGAGTGGGCCGTCGTCGACAACCTGTCAGGCGTGGTCGCGTCGGCCTCTCGATCGCAGCGGGTTGGCATCCCGAGGACTTCATCCTTCGACCCCAGAACTTCCAGCAGCCCAAGACCGCGCTGCTCGACCAGATCGACGAGCTCCGCCGGATGTGGCGCGGCGAGGCGGTCACCTACGAGGGCCCGAAGGGGCCGGTCGAGGTGCTGCCGTTGCCGCGCCCCGTCCAGGACGAGCATCGCCGATCTGGTACACCACCGCCGGCAACGTCGAGTCCTTCAAGCTCGCCGGGACCAATGGTTTCCACCTGCTGACACACCTGCTCGGGCCAGAGCCTCGAGGAGCTGGCCGACAAGGTCGCCGCGTATCGCAAGGCGTGGACCGACGCCGGCCATCGCCGGTCAACGGCACGGTGACGCCTGATGCTGCACACCTTCGTCACCGACGATCGCGTCGATCGTGCGCGAGACGGTCCGCGAGCCGATGAAGGGTTACCTGCGCGACTCGATCGCGCTGGTCAAGGAACACGCGTCGGCCTTCCCCACGTTCGATCCGACCAAGACCGAGGCCGACGGCGCGCTCGCCGGGCTCACGCCCGAAGACATGGACGCGCTGCTCGAGGTCAGCTTCGCCCGCTACTTCGAGACCAGCGGCCTCTTCGGCGACGTCGAGCAGGCCATCGCCTTCGCTGAGGGCGTGGCGGGCATCGACGTCGACGAGATCGCCGCCCTGATCGACTTCGGGATCGACGGCACCACGGTTCTGGACAACCTGCAGCACCTGGCCAAGGTCCGGGCGGCATTCTCGAGCGACCAGGCCTCGGTCGAGTTCGAGACCTATGGCTCGCTGATGGACAAGTACGGCGTGACCCACCTGCAGTGCACGCCGTCGGAGGCTCGCATCATCCTCGCCGACCCGCAGAGCAAGGCGGCCATGGGGCGCCTCTCGAAGATGCTGGTCGGTGGCGAGGCGTGTCCGATCTCGGTCGCGGCCGAGCTGCACGAGGCGGTCGGGGGCGACCTGATCAACGTCTACGGCCCGACCGAGACCACCATCTGGTCCACGGCCCACACCGTCACCGACGACGACATCGAGGCGGGCGCCCTCCCCATCGGTCGACCACTCGCCAACACGTCGGTCCGCGTGGTCGCCCCCGGCGGTCAGCTTCGCCCGGCGGGCGCGATCGGCGAGCTGCTCATCGGCGGCACCGGTGTGACCGCCGGGTACCACGACCGGGCCGAGCTCACTGCCGAGCGGTTCGTCGAGCGCATGGACACGCCGGGCCCCGTCTACCGCACCGGTGATCTGGTGAGCTGGCGAACCGACGGCCGGTTGGCGTTCCACGGGCGGGCCGACAGCCAGGTCAAGGTCCGCGGCCATCGGATCGAGTTGGGCGAGATCGAGGCCGCACTCGAGCAGCGCGACGACATCGCCGAGGCCGTCGTCGTGGTCCACGGCGAGGCCGAGGCGGCTGCACTCGTGGCCCACCTGGTGGCCGCCGAAGGGGCACGCCCCGAAGCCGATGCCACGATCCAGCAGGCGATCGGCGCCACATTGCCGAGCCACATGGTGCCCGAGCGGCTCCAATGGCATGCCGTGCTCCCGACCACGCCGAATGGCAAGGTCGATCGCAAGACGCTGTCGCAGATGGATCCGACGGCCACGCCCAGTACGCCCGTCGCCGCCCCGCCGGCGGAGGTGCCTGCCGCTCCCGCGCCGGTCCAGGCGCCGGACGCGTCAGCTCCCTCGGCCACGGTGAGCGTGGCGGACATGGCGGCGCTCATCGAGGACGCCTGGAAGGCCGTGTTGGGTGTCCCCGCGATCGACCGCAACATGAGCTTCTTCGACCACGGCGGCAACTCGCTGCAGGTGGTCACCCTACGCGACGGCCTCGAGCAGCGACTCGGTCGGCCGGTGTCGCTGGTCGACGTCTTCCGCCATGGCACGGTGAACGAGCTGGCGGGGCGTTCGCGGACAGTGGCGAACCGGCACCTGCTGGGGCCCCGGCACCCGATCCGGGCGCCACGCCTGCCGCGGATTCTCCGACGAACGGCGCGACTTCGCGCCCGGCCACAGCGTCCACCAATGCCCGGGCGAATCGACGGGCCGCGGCCCGCCAGCGGGCGAGGCGAGGCCGATGAACGAACGAACAGATCAGACCCAGGGCGGCGAACGTGACTGAGATGAACGGGACCGACGAGTTCGAGGGCGACGAGACGATGGACGACCTGGACGATCTGGAGCCCGGTGACCCCAGCGACATCGCGGTCGTGGGCATGGCGGGACGCTTTCCCGACGCCGAGACCCCCGACGAGTTCTGGCAGAACCTCCGCAAGGGGCACGAGAGCGTTCGCACCTTCACCGACGATGATCTGCGCGAGGCCGGCGTGCCCGACTCGCTGCTGGCCGACCCCAACTACGTCCGGTCGGGCACCCCGCTGCAGGACTTCACCATGTTCGACGCCGACTTCTTCGGGCTGGGCCCGAAGGACGCGGCGATCATGGATCCCCAGCACCGACAGCTGCTCGAAGTGGCGTGGGAGACCCTCGAGAGCGCCGGTCATCCGCCGGCCGGGTTCGACGGCGACATCGGCGTGTTCGCCGGCTGTGGCATGAGCGCGTACTTCATCTACAACGTGCTGACGAATCCCGACCTGGTCGACCAGGTGGGGATGTTCCTGCTGCGCCACACGGGCAACGACAAGGACTTCCTGGCCACCCGGGTGAGCTACGCGCTGAACCTGACCGGCCCGAGCGTCAGTGTGCAGACTGCGTGCTCGACCTCGCTGGTCGCCATCCACCACGCCGCTCAGAGCCTCCTCCAGTACGAGTGCGACATGGCGCTTGCCGGCGGCGTCACCATCGAGATTCCCCATGGCGTGGGCTATCTCCGAGGCGAGGGTGACCCGGTCTCGCCCGAGGGCCACTGCCGCGCCTTCGACCACCGCTCCTCCGGCACCGTGTTCGGCAGCGGTGCCGGCATGGTTGCGCTGCGTCGCCTCGACGACGCCATCGCCGACGGGGACCTGATCCTCGGCGTCATCAAGGGCTCCGGCGTGAACAACGACGGTGCCAACAAGGTGAGCTATCTCGCACCGAGTGTCGACGGGCAGGCCGCGGCCATCAGCGAGGCTCTCGCCGTCGCGGACGTGGCGCCCGAGAGCATCCAGTACATCGAGACCCACGGCACCGGTACCCCCCTTGGCGACCCCATCGAGGTGGCGGCGCTGAACGACGCGTTCGGTCCGGCGAACGGTCCGGCGACCATCGGGATCGGATCGGTCAAGCCGAACATCGGCCACCTCGACACCGCTGCCGGCGTGGCCGGCTTCATCAAGCTCGTCCAGGCGGTCCGTCACCGCGAGATGCCGCCCAGCATCAACTACGAGGCGCCCAACCCGGCCGTCGACTTCGCCGGCGGACCGTTCTACGTCAACGACGAGCTCCGAGCATGGCCGGACACCGGTGACCTGCCCGCTCGTGGGGGCATCAACTCACTCGGCGTCGGCGGCACCAACGCCCACGTCATCATCGAGGAACCCCCCGCCATCGAGCGGCCGAGCACGCCGTCGCCCCGACGCGGCACCCTGCTGATGCTCTCGGGCCGTAACGCCGGCGCGGTGGAGGGCAACACCGCCCGCCTGCGTGAACACCTGGGCCAGACCCACGACGACCTCGCGGACATCGGCTGGTCGCTCGCCACCACCCGGCACGCCTTCAACCATCGGCGCAGTCTGGTGGCCACCTCGGCCGAGGACGCCATCGCCCGGTTGGGATCGGGTGACACCGCGATCCTGCCGACGCGCCAGGTGTTCGCCGACCACGCGAGTCTGGTCTGGCTCTTCCCCGGCGGCGGCGCCCAGTACCCCGGGATGGGGCGTGACCTGTACGACCACGAACCGGTCTACCGGCACTGGGTGGACCAGGGTCTCGACCGCATGAGCCGAGTCCACGGTGTCGACCTCCGATCGCTCCTGCTTCCGGACGACGCCGGCGACGAGTCCATCGCGAAGCTGCTGACACCGACCGACCGACAGCTCCCCGCCATCTTCATCACGTCCTTCGCGATGGCCAAGCTCCAGGAGTCGTGGGGGTTCCGTCCACGGGCGATGGGCGGCCACAGCCTCGGTCAGCTCACCGCCGCGTGCTACGCCGGCGTGCTCTCCTTCGACGACGCCCTGGACGTGATCTATCTCCGTGGCCAGCTGTTCGAGGCCAGCGAGGAGGGTGGTGTCCTCTCGGTCAACCTGCCCGCCGACGACGTCAAGCGCTACCTCACCGGGCGGCTCGGTCTCGCGACGATCAACACCGATGATCTCGTGCTCGTATCCGGGCCGGCGGCAGAGGTCGAGGTCCTGGGCGAGCGACTCCGCTCCGATGGCGTCGACGTCCGCGAGATTCCGCTGAACGTCGCGGTGCATTCGGCGCTGCTCGACCCGGGCCTGCCGGCCTTCGAGGAGAAGTGGCGGAGCATCGACCTGTCGCCGCCCACGATCCCGGTCGCCTGCAACCTCACCGGTTCCTGGCTCACTGCCGAGAACGCCACCGACCCGACGTACTGGGTCCGCCAGTATCGCAACACGGTCCGCTTCGCGGAGAACGCTTCCCTGCTGCTCGAGGAGGAGGGGACCGTCTTCGTCGAGGTCGGACCGGGCCGGACGCTGTCGGCGTTCATCCGGGCGAGCGCGGCCGCTCGACCCCAGCAACCCGTGGTGCCTTCGATGCGTGTGGTCGACCAGCGGGTCGCCGATGACCTCTTCCTGCTGGACATGGTGGGGCGAATCTGGGCCGCCGGGCTGGACGTCCCCCACGAGTTCTACGGCGAGGAGCAGCGTCGTCGGGTGCAGCTGCCGTTCTACGCGTTCCAGCACCAGCACTACTTCATCGAGCCGGGCGAGGCCCTCGTCGGACCGGGCTCCGGCGCAACGGCGCTCCAACGTGGCTCCGACGTGGCCGACTGGCTGTATGCACCGTGCTGGCACGAGGAGCCCGCTCCCACCGTGGTTCGCGACGGCGAGACGTTCCGGTGGCTCGTGTTCCTCGACCGGGCCGGTGTGGGCGATGGTCTGGTGACCGCACTGCGGGGCCAGGGCCACGAGGTCGCCACCGTCGTCGAAGGCGACACGTTCGCCAACCTCGGCAACCGCAACTTCGTCGTCGCACCCGAGGCGGGCCGCGCCGGCTACGACCAGGTGCTCGGCAGCCTGGTGGAGGCCGACTTCATCCCCGACCGGGTGATCCATCTGTGGTCCCTGACCGTCGACAAGAAGGTGCGGGCCGGGTCGTCGTGGTACCACCACATGCAGGAGCGGGGCTTCCTGAGCCTCGTCAACCTGGCGCAGGCCACCGGTGACCTGCTGCCGGACGCAGACCAGCAGTGGACCGTGGTCACCAACGGCGCGCAGGCCGTCGACGGTGTCGTCGCGTACCCGGAGAAGGCGACCCTTCTCGGTCCCGCCAGCGTGATCCCGCACGAGTTCGGCGGGATCGACGTGGCCGTGATCGACGTCGACATCCCCCAGAGCGCGAAGCAGAGCCTCACGGTCAGGGTTGCCCAGGTCGCCGAGCGACTGCTGGCGAAGGCCCAGGGCAAGGAGGCGACCGAGACGTCCGACATCGCGGACATCGTCGCGAATCTCGGGCGCGATCTCGCCGCCGTCGACGGTGGCGACCACGTCGGCTACCGCAAGGGCCGCCGCTACGTCCGCAGCTTCGATCGGGCCCACCTCGAGACCGGTCCGTCCGGGAGCCGTCTGAAGTCCGGTGGTACCTACCTGATCACGGGTGGTCTGGGCGGGCTCGCCATGAGCCTCGCCGACCGGCTCGCCCGGAACTGGAAGGCCAACCTGGTCCTGGTGGGCCGCACCGCCGTTCCCGACCGCGACGACTGGGATGCCTGGCTGGCAGAACACGGCCCCGGCAACACCACGTCGAAGCGGATCCGCAAGCTCCTCGCTCTGGAGGAAGCCGGCGCCACGGTGATGACCGCGGCCGCCGACGTCGCCGACCTGGCCGCGATGCAGACCGTGGTCGACACCGCCATCGAGCACTTCGGCCGCATCGACGGCGTCCTCCATGCCGCGGGCGTGGTGGGCGAGAACCTGATCGCGCTCAAGAACGAGCACGACATGGACGTGGTGCTGACCCCGAAGGTCCAGGGTGCCATGGTCCTCGACCGTGTCTTCGCCGACCGGGCCCCGGACTTCGTGGTCTACTTCTCCTCGACCTCGACCGCGCTCGGCATCCCGGGCCAGGTCGACTACGCCGCGGCCAACGCGTTCCTCGACGCCTACGCCCGCCAGCCGCGCCGGTCGGGTGATCCCGAGCGCATCGCGCTCGCGTGGGGTCCCTGGCGCGAGGTCGGCCTCGCGGCTGAGGCCAGCGCCGACAGCATCGGCGACAACTTCACGCCGAACGATCACCCGCTGCTGGACTTCGTGTCCCTCGATGACACCACCACCGTCGGGACGGTCGAGCTCGCCGTCGATCGCATGTGGGTGCTGGACGAGCACCGATCCGAAGCGGGCCGCGCCGTGCTCCCGGGCACGGGCCACATGGAGCTCTACGTGTCCACCGCCCTCGCTGCGGGCGCCGAGGCGGTGGAGGTCGAGAACCTGAGCTTCGTCGCACCGCTGGCGGTCCACGACGGAGTCATCCGAGATGCCCGCATGGTGCTCCACGCCGAGGGTGACGGGCATCGTGCCGAGCTCCAGACCACCGCGCACGGTTCGACCTCGGGCTGGGTGACCCACTCCGAGGCGAGGGTGCGCGCCCTCGAGTCCGCCGACGTCACGGTCGTCGACGTGGACGAGATCGTGGCCCGTTGTGGCCGCAGCCTCGAACACGACGATGGCGGCATCCGCACCCGCCAGGAAGACCACATCATCTTCGGTGACCGGTGGCGCAACCTGCGGTCGATCCACTGGGGAGACGGCGAGGCCATCGCCGAGGTGGTGCTCCGGCCCGAGTTCGCAGCCGACACCGACGAGTGGAACATTCACCCCGCCATGCTCGACATGGCGACCGGCTATGGCTTGCCGCTGGTCGACGGCTACGACGACGAGGGCGAGGTGCCGTTCTATGTGCCGATGTCCTACGGCCGCCTGCGCTGGTATGCGCCGCTCGAGGCCAAGGTCTGGAGCCACATCAGGCTTCGTGACGTGTCGTCGGGCGCCAACCTGGTTCGGTTCGACATCACCCTGATCGCCGCCGACGGGCGGGTGCTCGCCGACATCGAGAACTTCGCCATCGTCAAGGTGGCCGACGGCGTGTCCTTCGGCGAGTCCGACTCGTCCACGGGTGCGCTCGGCGCGGTGGGCGACGTGTCGTCGCCCGAGGTGATGTTCGAGCGGTTCCTGGCCGCGGGCCTCGAGCCCGACGAGGGCTGGATGGCGTTCGAACGCATCCTCGAGTCGGCCGGGCACCCGCACGTGTTCGTCAGCCCGCTCCCGCTCCAGGGCCAGGTCGAGTTGATCGGCCGCACGCTCAACAGCGACGCCGGTGGCACCAAGTTCGAGCGACCCGATCTGGCATCGGAGTACCGCGAGCCGACCGATGAGGTCGAGCGGGGTCTGGTGCAGCTCTGGGAAGACCTGCTCGGCGTCGACCCGATCGGTATCGACGACGACTTCTTCGAGCTGGGCGGCCATTCGCTGATCGCGCTGCGACTGTTCGCTGCGATCAAGCAGCGCTTCGGTGTCGACCAGCCCATGTCGGTCCTCTTCGACGCCTCGACGGTCGCGAAGCTGGCCGAGTTCATCCGAGCCGAGATCGGTGGCCCGGTCGCGTCGAGCACCGACGAGGCCGGCGACGGCGCACCGTCAGGCCCGGTGACAGCCGGGATGCGTCACGTCGTGCAGATGTCGCCCGACTCGGGAACCGGCACCAAGCCCTTCTTCCTGGTGGCCGGCATGTTCGGCAACATCCTCAACCTGCGCCATCTCGCCATGTTGATCGGCGCCGACCGTGCCGTCTACGGCGTCCAGGCCAAGGGCCTCCGCGACGACGAGGAGCCCCACACCCGTTTCGAGGACATGGCCGCGGCCTACCTGGAGGAGATCCGCCGGGTCCAGCCCCAGGGTCCCTACTTCCTGGGCGGATTCTCCGGTGGCGGCATCGCCGCCTACGAGATGGCACAGCAGCTCCGGGCCGAGGGCGACGAGGTGGCGATGATCGTCATGCTCGACACGCCGCTGCCCGGCCTGGGCGGTGAGCTCACCCGGGTCGACCAGATCATGATGCAGCTCCAGCGGATGCAGCAGATGAAGCTGGACTACCCGGCGTGGTACCTGCGCAAGAAGCTCGAGTACCGCCGCCAGCAGCAGGGCATCGAGGCCCCGCAGCAGGCCACCCACGAGTTTCGCACGCAGGCCATCGTCGACGCCTTCATGGAGGCCGTCGGCAGCTACACGGCCAGGGCGTACGACGGCGACGTCCACCTGTACCGGCCGGCGCTCAACGAGGAGTTCCGCCTCACGGGTGACCGCTACATCGACAAGCACTTCAACTTCCAGGTCGCCGACAACGGGTGGACCGGTCACGTGGCCGAGCTGTATGTGCGGGAGGTGCCCGGCGACCACGACTCGATGGTGCTGGAGCCGAACGTCAGGGTCCTGGCCTCCAAGGTCGTCGAGGACATCGCGGCAGCAGAGGCCGGTCTGGACTGAGCGCCCCGGCGGGCGGCCATCCCAGCGGGTTCAGCCGAGGCCGATCTCCAGTACGCCTGCCTCGAGCAGACCCTCGATCTCGGCGCCGTCGAGGTCGAGGAGTTCGCGGGCGATCTCGCGGGTGTGTTCGCCGAGCAGCGGGGCGGGGAAGGTGATGGGGCACCCGTCCATGTCGGGCGCCAGCCACGCCGGGCCCTCGAGGGCGATGGGCCCGACGCCGGGCTGGTCGTACTCGAGGTTCCAGCCGCGCGCTGCCAGGTGCGGGTCGCCCAGGAGGTCGTTGCCATTGCGCATCGGCTCGCAGGGCACGCCGTGGTGGCGGAGCAGCGCCGAGGCGTCGTCTCGGTCTCGGTCCGCAAACCAGGCGGCCAGTTCGGCTTCGATCCGATCGACGGCGTTCAGCCGCGCGGCCGCGGTGGCGAGCCGCTCGTCGACGGCCCAATCCGGTCGGCCGAGCGCGTCGACCAGGGCGGCCCACTGGGCGTCGGTCTGGACGGACAGGACGACCCACTGCTGGTCACCGGCGCACTGGAACGGGCCCCGCGGCGCGTGTTGAGTGCTGGCGTTGCCTCGGGCTCGGGCAGAGCCCGGCTCGATCGACTCGAGCACGAGGTGTTCGGACAGCATGTTCACGACGGCCTCGACCTGGGCCACCTCGGCGTGGCAGCCCGCCCCGGTGCGCTGCCGCGCCAGTAGGCCGCTGACCGCGGCGAACGCGCACAGGCGACCCGCCAGATGATCGGGATAGATGGTCTGGTTGGTCGCCGGTGCATCGTCGTCGTCGTAGTCCCACAGGTGCAGGAGGCCACCGTAGGTCTGGGTGGTCGGCCCGTAGCCGGTCCAGTGGGCGTTGGGGCCGCGTGACCCCACGAGCTGGCTGCTCACCATCACCAGCTCCGGGTTCACGGCGGCGACGTCGTCCCACCCGAGCCCCATCCCGGCGAGGGTGCCGGTGGCCGAGTTCTCGATCAGGACGTCGCTGCGGGCGATGAGCTGTCGAACGAGTTCGAGCCCGCGTGCGGTCTTGACGTTCAGCCCCAGGCTCCGCTTCGACCGCGACGACGAGGTGAACGAGGGCGAGATCTCCGAGAGGGAGACGAGACGGATGAAGTCGGGGTACGTCCCGGTCTCGACCTTGATCACGTCGGCCCCGTACTCGCCGAGCAGTCGTGAGGCCTCGACCCCGACGCCGCCGATGCCGAAGTCCAGCACGCGGATGCCCTCGAGCGGCGTGGCCGGTGCCGCGGTCCCCGAGGGCTCGGTGTGGGGAAGGCCCGCCGCGGTGAATTCGGCTCCGGCGTGCTCGTCGAGCGTGGGGGCGCGGTGTCGGAAGCCGTGGCGTTCCCCGTTGACCTCGAAGAAGCCCGAGGGGGTGCGGGCGGTCCGGCCAGGCGAGATCTCGGCGTCGACGAAGGTGCCGCGGGCGGTGAAGTGGGGATCGGCCAGGACCTCGGCGGGGGTCAGCAGCGGAGTGGCCACGATCCCTCGCCGCTGAGCCTCGGTGCAGATGTCGAGCATCCTCTTGTCAGCGAAGAACGACGCGTACTGGGGGTTGAGCACGTCCGCGTTCATGATGCGGTTGCCGACCTGGGACCAGAACTCCTCGTCGGCGAACGCCTCGGGCCGGCCCATCCAGTCGTACAACGCCATCCACTGGCGGGCGGCCAGGATCACCATGCGGATCCAGCCGTCGACGCATCGGAAGATCGGATACATGAAGCCACCGCCGGCCCGGATCTCGTTGTAGATCCGCCCGTCGAGCGCCGAGTACGAGGCGTTGGCGTACGACCAGTCGGCTGCGGCTGCGGCTGCGGTCATGACCGCGACGTCCAGGTGTTGGCCGCGGCCGGTCGCCGGCTCGTTGGTGCAGCGCCAGGGCCGTGGCCAGCGCCGCGACCACGGCCGTGGCATCGGTGGCCATCGTGGTCGGGGGGAGCAGGGGTGGCTTCTCGGGGACGCCAGCCTTGAACATGGCGGCTCCTGCCGCCTCCAGCACGTCGTCGTTCGCGGGGTGTTGGGCGTAGGGACCGGTCTGCCCGAACCCGGTGATGCTCGTCACCACCAGCCTGGGGTGGTCGGCCGCGACGCTCGCCGGGTCTCGGCCGGTCCCCGGGTCGGACGATTCGATCCACACGTCCGCGCCGGCGAGCAGGTCGTCGAGACGATCCGTGTCGGCCGCGTCGATCACCACGCTGCGCTTGTTGGCGTTGCGCCAGGCGTGGCCCAGCCCGTCACCGTCGGGGCTCAGCGGATGTTGGCGTCGGAGGCTCGATCCGCCCGGCGGTTCGACCAGGATGACGTCCGCGCCCATGTCGGCCAGCAGGCGGCCACAGAGCTCACCTCGCCCGTCGGTGCTGTCGACGACGCGCAATCCCTCGAGTGGCCCGGTCACGTTCCCTCCCCCTGCTGGACGTCCGGTCGCGGCCATTGTGGCCGCTTTTCCACGTCAGAACGAGAAGTCGGGCAGTGACTGGAAGGCGCTGCGGAGGGCGTCGCCCCAACCCGACGAGATCTGCCGGTAGTACTCGTCGCCGTCGGAGATCCGAACCGGCTCCGCCAGGTCGAGGGCACCGTCCTCGTACACCAGCAGGTCCAGCGGCATCCCCACCGAGAGGTTCGCCTTGAGCGTGGAGTCGAACGACACCATCAGGAGCTTGACAGCGTCCTCGAACGACATGGTTGGGTCGTAGGCGCGGACCAGAATGGGCTTGCCGTACTTGGTCTCGCCGATCTGGAGGAACGGCGTTTCGGCAGACGCCTCGATGAAGTTGCCCTCGGGGTAGATCAGGAACAGCCGAGGCTCCATGTCCCCGATCTGGCCGCCGACGATCATCGTGCTGTTGAACGTGGCTTCCGCCTGCTGACCTTCGTCGGCGTGGGTCGCGATGACCTCCTTGAGGGTCTGGCCGACGAGGCGGGCGACCTGGAACATCGTGGGCGCTTCGAAGAGTGAGGGCTTGCGGTCGGCGGGGGCCTTCGAGCGTTCGTCCAGCAGGCTGACGACCGACTGCGAGGTCGCGAGGTTGCCGGCCGTCAGCAGGACCACGGCTCGGTCGCCTGCCCGCGACCAGGTGTGCAGTTTCCGGTAGGTCGAGATGTTGTCGACTCCGGAGTTCGTCCGGGTGTCTGCCATGAACACCAGGCCGCGGTCGAGGCGGAGTCCGACGCAGTAGGTCATGGGTGCTCGATGCCTCCTCTGACGGTCACTGTTGGATCTGGACGGCGACGTCCAGCTGCTCGTCGCCCTCGCCGTACCGGATGCCCGACACGGGCGCAGCTTCGCGGTAGTCGAGTCCCACCGCCAAGCGGACGTACCGCTCGTCCGGGCTGACCCCGTTGGAGACGTCGAGGCCCAGCCAACCCAGGTCGTCGATCCAGACCTCGGCCCACGCGTGCATGGCCGGCTGGTCGGGTTCGTCGTCGACGACGAGGTAGCCGCTGACGTAGCGCCCGGCCACGCCCAGCTTCCGGGCGGCCGCCAGGAACGTGTGGCTGTGGTCCTGGCAGACCCCACGGCCCGCGGCGACGGCATCCTCGGCCGTGGTCGCCGCATGTGTCCAGCCGGGCTCGTAGGCGATGGCCGCCCGGATGTGGGCGCTGAGCGCGTGCATTCGGGCGATGGGGTCTGTCCAGTCCTCGTCGAAGTCCTCCACGATCGACTGGACGCCAGGTCCGGCCGTGGTCAGCTCGGTCGACCGGCGGTACAGCCACGCGGGCGCCAGGCCGTATCGACCGGTGATCCCGTGGGTGTCGGTGGTCTCGACCACCCCGACCGAGCGGACCACGGCGCGTTCGACCCCGCTCTCGAGCGAGATCAACGTGACCCTGTTGGCGTGGTGGTCGGCAAAGGTCACCTCTTCCCGGCCGCCCTCCACGTGGATCTCCCACTGTTCGACGCGTTGTCCCTGGCTGTCGCGAGGAGTCAGTCGCAGCTCCTGGAGGGCGCCGGCGATCGGCCGCTCGAAGACGTAGGTGGTGGTGTGGTCGATCGAGACTCGCATGGCCCGCGCCGTCACTCGGAGAACCGGTAGTCGCGTTCGATGCGCGCCGCGAGCGCATGGGTGTCAGCGATGCGCTGCTGGAGGAACTCGTGGAGGCCTTCGTCGAAGATCGACGAGATCGAGCGGCCCTCGACGCTGGCTCGCAGCCTCGCCGACAGGTCGTGGCAGGGGAGCTCCTCGCCGTAGTCCGTGGCGAGGTATCTCAGGTTGTCGTCGATCTTCATGAAGCAGAAGGCGAGCGATCGTGGCATCCGCCGATCGAGTATCAGGAACTTGGCGATGCCGGCCGGGTTGATGACGCCCGGGTGCTGCCAGCGGTAGGCCCGTTGTGCCGAGACCGAGCGCAGGATGGTCTCCCACTGCACGTTGTCGAGTCGGGTGCCGACGTGGAGGGCCGACGGGAGCAGGACGTAGTACTTGACGTCGAGGATGCGGGCGGTGTTGTCCGCGCGCTCGACGAACGTGCCCAGGCGGGCGAAGTCGTAGATCTCGTTGCGCATCATCGTGCCGTGCAACGCGCCCCGCACGATGGCGCTCTCCTGGCGGATCAGGCCCAATACCCGCGGCAGATCACGAGTGGGCACCGGTCCCGCCAGCGCTGCGGTCAGAGCGATCCATGCCTCGTTCGTGGCCTCCCACACCTCTCGGGTCAGTGCGGTCCGCACCGATCGGGCGTTGCGGCGGGCAGCGCCGATCACCGAGAGCACGCTCGACGGGTTGCGCTCGTCGCGCAGCAGGAAGTCGACCGTTGCCGGACCCTCGAAGGTGTCGTGCACCTCCTCGTACGCGCTGCGCGCCCCCGTGGTGGTCAGGACCGACGCCCACTCCTCGGACGCGTCCGCCGACCGGGTGAGCGCGATGCGCAGGCCGGCCTCCAGCAGGCGGGCAGTGTTCTCGCTTCGTTCGAGGTAGCGGAACATCCAGAACAGCCCGCCGGCGGTCGAGCCCAGCATCATTGGGACAGCACCCAGGTGTCCTTGGTGCCACCGCCCTGGCTCGAGTTGACCACGAGGGAGTCCTGTTTCATGGCCACCCGCGTCAGCCCACCAGGGGTGATGTGGACGCGCTCGGGTGACATGAGCACGAAGGGGCGCAGGTCCACGTGGCGGGGCGCGAGGCCCTTCTTGGTGAGGATCGGGGTGGACGACAGCGCCAGCGTCGGCTGGGCGATGTAGCTGTCCGGGCGTTCTCGCAACTTGGCGGCGAAGGTCGAGATCTCCCGTTTCGAGGCGGCCGGCCCCACGAGCATCCCGTAGCCGCCCGACCCATGGACCTCCTTGACCACGAGTTCATCGAGGTGCTCCAGCACGTAGCGGAGGTCGTCGGGCTTGCCGCAACGCCAGGTCGGAACGTTCTTCAGGATCGCCTGCTCGCCTGTGTAGAACTCCACGATCTCGGGCATGTAGGAGTAGATCGCCTTGTCGTCGGCGATGCCTGTACCGGGAGCGTTCGCCAGGGTCACGTTCCCGGCCCGAT
The DNA here is from genome assembly GCA_965262315.1 of Acidimicrobiales bacterium. Classification (GTDB taxonomy): domain Bacteria; phylum Actinomycetota; class Acidimicrobiia; order Acidimicrobiales; family UBA8592; genus JBCCFK01. The sequence goes on along the minus strand of CBDHFJ010000042.1, from coordinate 17,440 downwards.
ACACATCCATGATCCCCGCGACACCGAGGGTCGAGTCCGGCCGGAACACCAGGGGGTCGAGGAAGTCGTCGTCGACTCTTCGGTAGAGCACGTCGATCGGCTGGTAGCCCTGCGTCGTTCGCATGGCGACTCGGCCATCGACCACCTTCAGGTCCTGGCCCTCGACCAGTTCCGCGCCCATCTGATCGGCGAGGAACGCGTGCTCGAAGTAGGCCGAGTTGTGGATGCCCGGCGTCAGCACCGCCACCGTGGGTTCGGGACCCGGGTTGGGTGGCCGGCACTCGATGAGCGACTGCCGGAGGTGCACCGGATAGTTGCCGACCGGTTCGACTCGGATGCGGGCGAACAGCTCGGGGAACATCTGGAGCATCGTCTCCCGGTTCTCGAGCATGTACGACACCCCGGACGGGGTGCGGGCGTTGTCCTCGAGCACGAAGAACTCGTTCTCGTCAGTGCGGACGATGTCGATGCCGACGATGTGCGTGTAGATGAGCCCCGGCGGGCTGACGCCGATCATCTCGGGTAGAAACGCCTCGTTCTGGGCGATCAGCTGCGTGGGTACCCGGCCGGCCCGCAGGATCTCCTGGCGATGGTAGATGTCGTGGAGGAACGCGTTGATTGCCCGCACCCGCTGATCGATGCCACGGGCGAGCATCCGCCACTCGCGACCGGAGATGATGCGGGGCACGATGTCGAACGGGATCAGGCGCTCGTCGGCCTCGGCCTCGCCGTAGACGTTGAAGGTGATCCCGGTCCGGCGAAAGAGGGCCTCGGCCTCCTGTGACTTCCGCAGGAGTCGGCGGGGCTCTTCCTGGTCGAACCACGCTCGGTAGGCGCGGTACGGACCGCGGGTCTCGACTCCGTCGCCGACCATCTCGTCGAAGTGACCGGGCCTGGGTTCCATGGATCGACGGTAGCCAGCACCGGTCGAGCACACCATCTGGGAAACGAGGTGTTCACAGCGTCGACAGGGAGCTGTCAGGCGTCGGCGCGGCTGTTGGCGGGTGTCGGCGGCTCAGACGACCACACCGTCGAGCCAGTCGTCGACCAGTGACGGGTCGTCGATCGAGCGCGCCCACACCTGGGCCACCTCGCCGTCGGCGCGCTGGGTGGTGAGGGTGGTCGGCCAGAACTCCTGGGGGCGGATCGGCAGGCGGACCCACCGGTTGTCGGCCACGAGGCGATGACGAGCCCACGATGGTCGGGGGAAGGTGACCGTGGCGATCTCGATGGTGTCGACGTCGTCGGGGATCTGTTCCCAGTGGCCGTGCTCGGCGGGCGTCTCCGGGCAGTGCAGCACCGCGAACCGTGTCAACGAGTGTGCCCAGTCGACGTCCATGCCTTCTCGATCGTCCGAACCTCGGCGGTCGTGAGGAAACCCGGCCGGGGCCTGTGCCAGGATCCAGCCCATGACCGACACCGAAGACGTCGTCCTCGTCGATGTCGCCGACGGCATCGCCGTGGTGACCATGAATCGCCCGGAGGCTCGCAACGCGCTGAACACGCAGCTGCGTTTGGCGATCCCCGCAGCGCTCCGCGAGCTCGATGCCGACCCGAACGTCGCGGTGATGATCCTCACCGGCGCCGATCCCGCGTTCTGCGCCGGCCTGGACCTGAAGCAGATCAGCACCGAGGGCCTCGGCGGGGGAGCGGACGGATCCGACGGGCTTCCCTTCGGCGGCCTGACGAAGCCGCTGATCGGTGCCGTCAACGGCCCGGCCGTCACCGGCGGGTTCGAGCTGGCGCTCGGGTGTGACCTGTTGATCGCGTCCGAGCGGGCTCGCTTCGCCGATACCCATGCCCGAGTCGGTGTCATGCCCGGCTGGGGCCTCACGGTGTTGTTGCCCCAGGCCATCGGCATCCGTCGGGCCCGCCAGCTCAGCTTCACCGGCAACTATCTCGACGCGCAGACCGCCCTGGAGTGGGGCCTGGTCAACGCGGTCGTACCCCACGGCGAGCTGCTGCCTGCCGCCAGAGCACTGGCGGCCGACATGGCCACGATCCCGCCCGCCAACCTGGCGGCGATCAAGGGCGCGTACTCGGCAGCCAACGATCCCGTCGATCAGCCGGCGCTGGCTGCAGAGTCCGCCTACTCGCGTGCGTGGACCTTCGACCGAGACGCGTTGGCGGCCAACCGCGAGGCCATCCAAGAGCGAGGTCGGGACCAGGCCGGCTGACAGCCGTCACCGCCCAGGACCAGCGGCTACGTTCGGCGGAATGCCGACCACCTTCGCCAGCCCCGCCGCTCTGCTCGATGCCGCCGGTACCGACCTCGGTGCCACCGACTGGATGGAGATCACCCAGGAGCGCATCGACCAGTTCGCCGAGGCCACCGGAGATCACCAGTGGATCCACGTCGATCCGGCGAAGGCGGCCGAGGGCCCCTTCGGCGCCACGATCGGGCACGGCTACCTCACCCTGGCCCTGACCAACCTCTTCCTGCCCGACCTGATCGTGGTGGAGAACATCTCGATGGGCGTCAACTACGGGGTGAACAAGGTGCGGTTCCCGTCGCCGGTGGTCGTCGGTTCTCGGGTGCGTGGCACCGGCGTCGTCACCGAGGTCACCGAGGTCCCCGGTGGGGCCCAGGCGGTCATCACGGTGACCGTCGAGATCGAAGGCGGGGGCAAGCCCGCCTGCATCGTGGAGTCGATCAGCAGGTTCTTGGGGTGATCGCCTGGGGTGATCGCCTGGCATGAAGGCCCTGGCCTGACGCTGGGTTGATCGACCCGCCAGCCGCGGGCGACACACCGGGAGGACCCCGGTACCCTGGAACGATGGCGAAGCGGAAGCGTAAGGCGAAGGTCCCGGCGGCACCGGTCTCGGAGCCGCCCGTGCGGCCCGGCATGCAGAGCCCTCGTCGCTCCGTGCCCGGCGAGATCGCGCGCCCGCCCTATGCCCTCACTGGCGATCCCGGCCCCTCGGTGCTGCCGCTGGTGCGCACACCCGACGAGATCGAGTCGATGCGCAAGGCCGGCGCCGTCGCCGCCGAGGTCCTGTTGCACGTCGGCAAGCACGTCGAGGTCGGCATCACCACCGACAAGCTCGACCAGATCGCCCACGACGAGACCGTGCGCCTCGGCGCCTACCCGAGCCCGCTCAACTACCGCGGGTACCCCAAGTCGGTCTGCACCTCCGTCAACGAGGTCATCTGCCACGGCATCCCGGACTCGCGCCAGCTTCGCGACGGCGACATCGTCAACATCGACGTGACCGTGTTCTACGAGGGTGTGCACGGCGACACGTCGGTGACCTTCCTGGTGGGCGAGGTCGACGACTGGTCCCGCCACCTCGTCCGCGAGACCCGGACCGCCATGTACCTGGGTATCGAGACCGTGCGGAACGGCTCCAAGGTCAACGACATCGGTCGGGCCATCGAGCAGCACGCCCACGCCAACGACCTCTCCGTGGTTCGCGAGTTCATCGGGCACGGCACCGGCCCCGAGTTCCACTCGGCGTTGGCCATCCCGCACTACTACGACCGCCGGGCGACCACCGAGATCGTGACGGGGATGAGCTTCACCATCGAGCCCATGCTGAACCTCGGCGGCACCGGCATGTACCTGTGGGACGACGACTGGACCGCCGTCACCGCCGATGGTCGCCGCACCGCGCAGTTCGAGCACACCATCGTGTGCACTGACGACGGCTACGAGATCATGACTCAGACGTCGTCGGGCACGATCCCGGCCGAGGTCTTCGCCGAGGACTGAGGTCCGGGCTCAGCCGTCGCTGAGCGCCGCCTCGATCCAACGAGCCACGCCGTCGTCGGCGTTGGACTCGACCTGGACGTCGCTGACGGCAGCCACGTCCGGATGGGCGTTGCCCATGGCCACGCCCGTTCCCGCCCAGCGCAGCATCTCGATGTCGTTGTGGCTGTCGCCGAAGGTGACGACGTCGGCATGGGCCACGCCCAGCCGGTCGGCGAGCAGGGCCAGGGTCGAGGCCTTGTTGACGCCCGTGGCGGTGAGCTCCAGGTACGGGCCGCCCGACGACACGCCGGTGACGCCGTCGGGCAGGGCCGAGCCCAGCACGTCCATCGCCTCGGAGGCGGTGGTCACGTCAGGGTGGTCGACGAAGAGCTTGAGGACCGTGGCGTCGGGCGTGGGTTCGGGCTGATCGCCCACGACACCGTGGCGGCCGAGCGATGGCGGTTTCGGGCCGTAGTGTTCCTCGAACCCGTACCCGCCGATCACCTCCCAGCCGAGGGTCACGCCCGGGATGGTGGCGCGCAGGTGGCCGATGACGTCGCAGGCCAGCGTCCCGTCGATCGGACGATGCGTGTCGACCGCAGACGCGTGGCAGTCCCACACCATCGCCCCGTTGGAGCACACCGCCCAACGGATGGGGGTGTGCTCGACGATCGGCAGTGCGGTCAGCCGGCTGCGGCCGGTGGCCGCGACGACCTCGACGCCGACGTCGAGTGCCGCGGCGATGGCGGTGTGGGTGCGAGCGCTCACGCTGTGGTCCGGCCCCAGGAGCGTGCCGTCGAGATCGGACGCGAACATCCGCGGTCTGGTCACGGCCGTGACCGTAGCGGGGTGGAGGTGCCAGGGCTGCGGGCGAGTGGGTTCGTGGGCGCGCGAGACTCTCGCGGAGGGGGTCGGCGATGGGCGAGCAGACCGACAACCGAGCTGGCGTCGATCGTCATCACGTGGCCGAGGTGAAGCGGCGCGAGCGCCTGCGTCGTCGCATGGCCCACGCGGCCCTGGCAGCGCTGGCGGTGGCGCTGCTGAGCCCGATCGTGTGGCAACAGATCGACAATCGTCGGTTCAAGCCGGTGACGATCCACGACTTCCGCGCAACCGCCGACGCAACCGTCATCACGGTCTGGGCAGGTGAGTGCGAGTCGGGTGCGCGCCTCGCTCGGCTGGTGGAGGACGACCAGCGGGTGGTGATCTTCGCCGAGTCGTTGCGTGGCGCGAACGATTGTGAAGCGCCGAGGTTCGACGTCGAGTTGCGCCAACCCGTCGGCGAGCGCCTCGTCATCGACGGCAACGCCGAGGACGGTGCAGGGGCGGTTGTGCATCCCGGCTCCCGCAGCGGGTAGCTTCCGCCGCCGAGGTGTAGACGAAGACGTCGAAGGCCGAGCTGGACCGGAACCTGAGCGCGTTGATCGGTGCGACAGGTCCGTCGACGTTCTGGCTGTTGCCTCCGAAACTCCCCGGCCCTCGCTGTCGTGCGGGTACGGTCGGGGCGGTCCACCCGAGGAGCTTTGTGAAGTCGAGCCCCACAGCCTGAATCGCCGTGGATGGCCGCTCCGGCTGTCCACGGCTCGCAGCGGGTCGAGTCGCGCCCTGACTCCCCGCCGATCGTTCAGTTCATCGACCTCACGAAAGGACCAGACCGTTGACCAACCTCAACGTTCGCGCCGCCACGCCGGCGGACACCGACCAGATCAAACAGCTCGCCCTCGACAACCACATGTTCGAACCGGACGAGCTGGGCGACTTCGACGAGATGCTCATGGGCTTCTTCGACGGCAGTCTCGACGGGCACCACTGGCTCGTCGCCGAGGCCGCCGACGGCGAACCGATCGCTGGTGCGGCGTACTACGCGCCCGAACCGTTCGCCGACCGCATGTGGAACCTGTACTTCATCGCCACGGCACCGGATCTGCATGGGTCCGGTACCGGGTCGGCGTTGATGTCCCACGTCGAAGCAGCGCTTCGGAACCTCGGCGATGCCGTCGCCTGGACCCTGATCGTCGACACCTCGAGCCTCGACGACTACGACCAGGCACGGGCGTTCTACGGGGCTCGCGGCTTCGTCGAGGAGGCCCGCATCCGGGACTTCTACGGACCGGGTGACCACAAGGTTACCTTCTGGAAGCTGCTCGTCTGAGCTCCGCTGGGTCGGCATCGGGTGCAGCGCCGGCGTCGACTCCCGGTGCGGACGCGCCAGCGGACGCGTCGGCCGCCCTCTTCCGAAACTGTCAGTCGTCTTCGGTACGCTCGAGGCACCGCTTCGCTCTCCGCCGTCGTGCCTCGAGCGGCACCATCGAGGGGACCGCCCAGATCTGTGGAGGGTTCGGCGTCGTGGGCGGTTCAGCGTCGTTGCGGACCCATATGCTGACGCGTCCGCGGCGGCCTGGAGCGGATCTGGGTGTCTGGAAACGCGTCCGCGGGCGTCTGGGCGGAGACGGTCGGTCGGCGGCGCGTCCGCGGGCGCGTCAGTTCCGAAGAGTGTCAGTGGGCGTCGGTACGCTCGAGGGACCGCTTCGCTCTCCGGTGTCGTCCCTCGAGCAGGGTCTTCCCCGATGCCACGGGTGAAGAGAAGCGGCTCGCCGATGGTTCGGCCTCGAACGGTGTTCTCACCTGGAGCTGCAACATGACTGCGACGACCACCGCGCGGACGCGTCCGCCCGGCCCGCTCGCCACCGAGTTGGCGACCCTCACCGACACGTTGGCTCGATGCCAGTGGCGCATCGTCTGCGCGTCCGCGGACTTCGCGGACTCCCATGAGTGGGCCAGTGGCGGCTGGCCGACGGCGGCGCACTACTTGGCCGACCTGGCCGACATCGAGGTCTGCACCGCCCGGGAATGGATCCGCGTCGGTCGTCGACTGCGTGAGCTGCCGGCGACCGCGGACGCGTTCGCATCACGACGGATCTCCTACGCCAAGGCTCGGGCGCTGACGCGATTCGCCACTCCCGAGAACGAGCTCGAGCTGCTGGCGATCGCTGACCGGACCCCAGCAGGCGACCTCAACCGGGCCCTGGCGGCGTGGCTGCGAGACTCGTCGTCGCCCGAGGAGCTCGACGACTGGCATCGCAGGCAACGGTCGGTCACGTGGCGCACCGGACCCGACGGCATGGTGACCTTCACGCTGCGCCTGCCGCCACACATCGCCGCTGTCTTGATCTCGGTGCTGACGGCCATCGTCATGCGTATGCGCGCGACCGCGGACGCGTCCGGTGCCTACCCGACCTCGGCGCAGCAGCATGCGGACGCGTTGCACCAGCTGCTCACCACGGGCGTCGGCAGCACCACGACCGAGGTGATCTTCCACGTCCGCGGCGACGGTTGCACCGCCGACGACGGCACGCCCGTGACCGAGACCGCCATCGCCTCGTTGATCGACGGGGCCAGGCTGCGGGCGCTGATCCACGATGCCGACGGTCGCCCGATCAACGCGTCCGGGGCCCATCGCCACCCGACCACACGTCAGAAGCGGGTCGTCAAAGCGAGGGATCGGGCATGCGTCGACTGCGGACGGACAGACCTCCTCGAATACGACCATGTGCCCGCCTACGAAGAGACCGGTCGGACCGTGGTGGAGGAGCTTAAGCTCCGGTGTGCACCCTGCCACCACCGTCGTCATGCGGAGGAGTGAGCGGCCCAGACCAGCAGTTCGGGGATGGGGCGGCGAAGGAGCGGCCGGGATCTACTCGCCGCGCTCGGCCGATGCGATGCGCCACGCCCAGCGGCCGACGAGGAAGCCCACGACCACTGCGCCAGCGGTGGGTAGCAGCCACAGCATTGGCCCACCCCAACTCGCGTCCCACCCGTTGAATCCAAAGACCACCACGCTGATCCCAGCGAGCGGAGCAAAGACGAGGGTGGCGGTCAAAAGGCCGACCAGTGCCGATGCGGCGGCTTGCGGAATGGTGTCGCTTCCGCCCATGGGAGCCAGAGTGCCAGACCGAGCGGCGAGGAGACCGGTCGTACGACCACTCCTTTCACCGCTTCAGACCGCGATGTCCCCGATCGGCGCTTCGGGGATAGCCGACCTGGGTGCGTCTACACGAACAGCATCACAGCGCCCACGGCAAGAAACGGCACATAGCGAGCTAGAAGGACCTTCGGCCGCTCGTGATGCGCCGCGCCGAGCGCTATGCGGACCAAGCCGTACACGATTGCCATGATCCCGATCCACGCCGGCAGTGAGCCGCCGGTCCAAGCCGCGCCGAGTAACCAGACCACATCCAACATCGTCCCAGCATTGGCGCGTGTCGGTAAACCCGAGGCAATACGCGAGCTCTCGCCTCCCAACGGCACTTCGGGGACGATTAAATTGCGCGAACCCGTTTCGGCCGCCCCGGTAGGTTGTGCGGCATGCTCCTCGTGCAGGGCTGGTGCATTCTCCAAGCCGACCACCCAGCCGGAAGCTTGCTCGACCAGATCAACCAAGCCGATCAGGCGTTGTTCGACAGTTTCCGGCGTTGGGCAGCTGAGAACGAGTCGCCATTCCTCAACTGGCGGCTCGTCGACTACCTCAACAACCACACTGGGCTCCTCTCGTTCATGGCCTCCCGCAACCATCGGGCGAGCGTGGTGTGGGACATGTTGGACTGGGTCGCAAAGGCAAGTACGCGCTCTTTCGGTGTGGTCTACGTCTTCGACGACGAGGACCTACCGGAGCGGAAGGGATACCGGCGCGCTGAAGCTGACTACTCGAATGTCTTCAGAGTCCACGTGGTCCGCAATGGCCACGTCACCGAGCAAAGCGATCCGTTTCTTGGCCCGGTGTACCCGGACCTGTTCGATGCCTTGTAGTCCTTCCACGCAGAGTGTCCCCATACCGCCGGTTCGGGGACGCTCCATTCATCCCCTTCGCCCCAGATCCACGCGGGGGCGTCCCGATCTCCTGCCGGCGCCACAGCGCCACTCAGCGGAGCTCGGCGATGACCTGTTCGCTGAACCGCAGGATTGGCTCGATGGACGACGGGTTGCCGAAGTCCATCACGAAGTGGTCCACCCCGGCCTCGCGCCGTCGACCGATGAGTTCGACGTACTCGGCGGATTCGGCGTCTGACTCGGGGAGCGGGCGCTCGATGGTGATGCCGGTCTCGATGGAGCCAGGGTCGCGGCCCGCCGCCTCGGCCGATGCGCGCACGATGTCGCGCTTGCGGAGCCAGGCGTCCTCGTCACGGCTGCTGTTGTGCCACATGTCGGCGATGCGGCCGACCAACGGCAGGCCGATCTGCTCGCCGTTCGCGCCGATACAGACCGGGGGCACGACCTCGGGGAGCGGGGGAGCGGCGGCCTCGGTGATGGTGTAGTGGGTGCCCTCGAAGCTCGGCAGGTCCTCGGTCCACATCAGCCGGCAGATCGCCACCACTTCTTCGAGCTGCGCGAAGCGCACGGCGGGCCTCGGGAACTCGTAGCCGTAGGCCTCGTACTCGTCGCCGCGCCAGCCGGCGCCGATGCCCAACATGAACCGATTCTCGGAGAAGACCTGCAGGGTGGCGGCCATCTTCGCGGTGAGAGCCGGTGGGCGGTAGCCGTGGCCGAGCACGTGGTGGCACAGCATGACGTCGGGGAACTTCGCGGCCAGCCACGTGAGCGACGTCCACGCCTCGACGAACGGATCGGTCTTGGCATCGAAGCCGTAGAAGTGGTCGGCGATCCACATCGAGTCGAAGTGGTCGTTGACCGTGGGCAGCACGGTCTTGGCCTGGTCGACCACGATCGGGCGGTGGTCGCTCCACTGGTTGCCGATGCACGGGGAGAGCCAGCCGAAACGGATCGGGAACTGTGACGACGTCATGGCCCGAACGTACCCGCCGAGCGGCTGGGCCTGCGTCAGTGCGCGTCGGGCGCTCTAGCGTGACGGGCATGACCGAGACCATGACGAAGCTGATCCTCGTGCGGCACGGGGAGTCGAACGTGACCGTGCGCCGGGTGTTCGGCGGCGAGCAGTCCTGCGACGGGCTCTCGGACCTGGGCCGTCGCCAGGCGCAGGCGCTGCGGGACCGGTGGGCCACGGGTGGCGAACCCGACGTGGACGTGCTCTACGCCAGCACGCTGCCTCGGGCGCACGAGACCGCCGAGATCGTCAACGAGGCGCTGGGCGGGCTCCCGATCCAGATCGAGAAGGACCTCGAGGAGCATCGGCCGGGCGATCTGGACGGCATGCACTTCGAGCGGGTCCAGGAAGAACACGGGCCGATCGACTTCCGAACCCGCCCGCATCGACCGATCGGGCCCGGCACCGAGACGGTGCTGGAGTTCTTCGATCGCACCGCCCGGGCGTTCGAGCACATCCTCCACGACAACGTCGGCAAGACGGTGATGGTGGCGTGCCACGGCGGCGTGATCGACATTGCGTTCCGGCACCTGCTCGACCTGCCTCGGAACGGCATGTTCGACCTGTGGACGCTCAACACCTCGCTGACCGAGTTCCGCGTCGACGACACCGGAGAGAAGCGTGGCCGGTGGACGCTGGTCCGCTACAACGACCACGCCCACCTGGCGGGGCTCCCGGCGGAGACGCCCCGGGACTGACGTTCAGCCGGTCACCCCCGGCTGGCGGGGCAGGCCTTCGACGGTGCGCAGGATCACTCGGGTGGAGGTCTCGCGCACTCCCAGGTCCTCCTTCAGGTGGCGGATCGCCTTCTCGATGCCGTCGATGCCCTCGCACGCGATGCGGATCTGGTAGTCGAAGCGGCCGGTGAGGTGGAAGGCGTCGATCACCTCGGGCATGGCCGCGATGGCGTCGTCGATCTCGAAGATGCCTGCGGCCGGGTCCAGCTGGACCTCGACGATGGCCTGGACGGGACGGCCGGCCACCACGGGATCGATGCGGGCCGAGTAGCCGGCGATCACGCCGTCGGCCTCCAGGCGTCGCACCCGGTCGGAGGTGGCGCTGGCGGACAGCGTGATGCGCTCGGCGAGCTCGCGAATGGGCATGCGGCCCTCGCCCGCGAGGATGCCGATGATTCGCCGGTCGATCGGGTCAAGAGCCGTCACATCAACGGACTGTACAGGATCAGGCAACCGAAGTCCGGTGCCCGTTCGGTGCGGGCCGTGTCATCGTCGGCGCATGGACATCATGGTCGGATTCGCCGTCGGCGTGATGGTGGTGGCTCCCGTGGGCCCCATCTCGCTCCTGCTCATCGCCATCGGTCTCGAACGAGGCGCCGCCGCAGGCGTGCGTGCCGGACTCGGGGTCGCTGCCGCCGACGCGGCCCTGCTGCTGCTGGTGCTCGGGGTCGCCGACCAGCTCGCCGGTCTGGACGGAAGCTGGCGCCGGGGGATCGAGGTCTCACTCGGCGTCGGTCTGATGGCCATCGGCCTCAAGGCCCTGCTGGCGAAGGCCGGCATCACCCGCGCCGTCAACCGCATCGAGCGGCCCGGTCGCGTCCTGCTCGTCGCCACCCTGGCCAACCCACTGACGCTGCTGGCGTGGCTCGGGCTGATGGTGGCGCTGGGTTCGGAGCTGGGACAGGGCTGGGCCCTGGCCCGAACCGGCGTCGGGATCGTGCTCGCCAGCGCGGTGTGGCACGTGGCGCTCGGTGCCGCCTCGGGCTCGGTTGGGGCCCGGCTGTCGTCGGCTCGCCGCATCCTGGTCCAGCGCGCATCCGGGGTCGCCATGCTCGCCCTGGGCGCCCTGCTGGCCATCTGACCGGTACCGTTCCTGGCGTGGTCGACCAGGAACTGATCGAGGCGTTCGCCACGGACGGAGCGGTCTGTGCGCGGGGTGTCCTGGACCAGCGGTGGCTCGACCTGCTGGCCACCGGCGTCGCCGCAAACATGGCCGACCCCAGCGAATACTCCTGCGAGTACACCCCCGACGGCGCGCCCGGCCGATTCTGGGACGACTACTGCAACTGGCAGCGCATCCCCGAGTACCGGACCGTGCTGTTCGACTCACCCCTCGGCGAGGTGGCTGCGGCGTTGATGAGGTCGGCGAGCGCACGACTCTTCCACGAGCACGTCCTGGTCAAGGAGGCCGGGACCGCCGAGATCACGCCGTGGCACCACGATCAGCCGTACTACTGCGTCGACGGTGACCAGAACATCAGCCTGTGGGTCGCGCTCGATCCGGTGCCGTTCGAGGCCGCCCCCAGGTTCGTGGCGGGCTCACACCTGGGCCCGATGTACGTGCCGCGCAAGTTCGTCAGCCACGAGCCGTACCCGTTCGAGGGCTACGACCCGGTCCCCGACATCGACGCCGAGCCCGACCAGCATCGGTTCCTGCAGTGGGCGGTCGAGCCCGGCGACGTCATCGCGTTCCACATGCGGACCCTGCACGCCGCGTCGGGATCGGCGACCCGGCGTCGCGCGTTCTCTGCCCGCTTCGTGGGCGACGACGCCACCTACGCAGTGCGCCCGGCCGAGACGTCACCACCCTTCCCGGAGGTCGCGGCCGTGCTGTCCCATGGCGACCGCCTCGATCACCCCAGCTTCCCCGTGGTCTTCGGGGCCGCCTGACTACCAGGTCATCCAGTGGCCGCCGTTCACGTCGAGGCTGGTGCCGGTGACGGCGCACGCCAGCTCGGACGCGAAGAAGACGACGGCGCCCGAGATCTGCTCGGAGTCGGGGATGAAGCGCAGCGCGATCTCCCCGGCGACCCGGTCGTACTCGTCCTGGTAGGTGGTGCCCGCCTCCTCGGCCAGTGCGTTGAGATACCAACGGACCGAGTCGCCCATGATGTAGCCCGGGCACACGGCGTTCACCCGGACGCCGTCGGGGCCGACCTCCTGGGCCATCGTGCGCGTCACCGACGTGAGCGCGGACTTCGCCGCGGCGTAGGCGCCGAAGTTCGGCCGGTTGTTGCGGATCGACAGCGTCGCGATGTTCACGATCGAACCCGACCCTTGCGCCCGCATGGTGGGCAGGACCGCCCTGCTGAACCGCACCGCCTGGGTGCAGTTCATCTCCAGGCTCTCGTTCCAGTCGTGCATGTCCATCGCCTCGATCGTGGCGAACGGCGGCTGCTTGAAGGCGTTGTTGACGAGGACGTCCAGTCGGCCGAACTCCTCGTTGGTGGCCGCGACCAGATGCTCGACCTGGGCCTCGTCGGTCACGTCGGTGGGCACCGGCAGCGCCCGGCGCCCGAGCGAGCGAACCTCGTCGGCGACGGCATCCAGTCGGTCGGCCGAGCGCGCGGCCAGCACCACATCAGCTCCCTGGCGAGCACAAGCCAGCGCGATGTCGCGCCCCATGCCCGGCCCGATTCCGGACACGACGACGACACGATCCTCCAGCAGCATCATGCGGCCTCCCCCTCGCTGATCGTCACGGCGAACGCCCGAACCGTACTCGGGGAGGGTCAGAGGGAGCTGGCGGCAGCGGAGCCGGCGGTGTCGGGGGACCAGATGCCGATCTCGCCGTCGGCGACGAAGGTGGGATCGTCGAACGTCCCGACCTGGTGGTTCCACACACCTCGTTGGCCGGTGAAGGGATTGGTGCCGGCGTAGGTGAACACGGCGCCGTCGGGCGACCAGAACGACACGCTCTGGTCGAGCTGGTCGAAGCCCGGCATGTACTCGCAGGCGAAGGTCGGCGTGGGGATGAAGCGGGGGCCGCCGACGAACTCCGTGCCGGTCCAGAACTGGAGCTCCCAGATGGCGGTCTCCGACGCGCAGTTGCCGTCGCCTGGTTCGGTCTCGAGTATCCAGGCGAGTTGCCCGTCGTTGCTCCACCAGAAGCCCCGGACCGGGAACACCTGGAAGGCGCCTGGCGAGGGGTAGAGGACGAATGGGTCGCCGCCGAACAGCGCCATGATCGTGAGCTGGTTTCGAGGGATCTCGTCGATCTCGTCGACGAACTCGTCGCCCTGGAACGAGGCGGTGATCACATCGGGCACCGGGGCCAGCGACGGGTCGATCACCTGGAGCGCCACGACGCCGGTCTCGGGCGATGCCGAGAACTGGAGGTAGCCGTCATAGGTGACGAGGGCCCGGCGCCCCGACCCCTCGCGACCGGACACGACGAGGAACTGGTCTTCGCCCTGGCGGTCGGCGTAGATCAGCTGGACCGGCGGGCCCGAGAGCCAGACCGGGGCCTGGAACTGGCCCGGGTTCTGCTCGAGCACCTGCGAAGGCCCGTCGATGGGGACGAAGTCGAGTCGCAGCCCACTGGCGTTGACGAGGAACCCGTCGGCGTCGGGGTTCCAGGCGAACCAGAAGGGGGCGCCTTGGTCCACAGGGCGGTAGCCGAGGTCTCCGTCGATGTCGGTCACGCCGAGCTCGAGGACGCCTCCGGCGACCCGGGCGAGGGTGGCGACCTGCGATCCGGACGGGTCCCATGCCAGGTGGATCGGTTCATCGGGCAGTGGCACCTCGCCCCAGCCGCTGCCGTCGAAGCGGGCGCTGCGCAGCACCACGTCGGTCCGGTCCGGCTCCGCCGCGACCCAGGCCAGTCGATTGCCGTCGTCGGACCAACGCGGGGTCCGGTTCGAGCGGCCCTCGGCGGGGTCGGTGAGCGGCACCAGGTTGGTGCCGTCGAGGGCCACGGTCACGATCTGGTGGTCGGCGGTCTGGATGGCGAGGCGGGGGCCGATCTCGAACTCGGTGTCCTCGGGCAGCTCGGCGCGCCCGACGGGTGTGGGGGTCGGCGCCGGCGTGGGGATGGGCGTGGCGGTGGGGCCGGCCTCGTCGTCGACCTCCGTGGGTCCGGCCGTGGCGTCGCCGGCGGGCAGGGTCACGTCGATCGGGGTCGAACTGCAGGCCGCACCGATGAGCGCCGCCAGGCACAGCAACGCCAGGCCGATCAGAGGGCGGGTCCGCACGCCGTCAGGGTATCGGTGCGTTGGACGGCACCGGGATCGGCTGGAGGGTCACTTCGACGTGAAACCGCTCCACGTCCTGCCGTCCCACCAACGCAAGCGCCCCGAGCCCAGCGGATCCGGGTACCAGCCGGCCGCGACGGTGGGCTCGGTGGACGCTGCGGCTGCTGCGGCCGGCGCCTCGACGGCGCCCATCCCCGCGACCTCCGCCCAGTTGTCAGGGCTGGCCAGGGGAGCTGCGGTGGCGGTCGCGGCGGTTGCTGCCATCCGGCGGTCCGCGCCACGGACCGCCGCGAGTTGTTCCTCGCTGGGTCCCTCGTAGGGGGTCAGGCCTTCCATCTGGCGCAACGTGTCGATGCGCTCGCGCAACGGCGGATGCGTGTTGAACATGTCGTTGAAGCGACGGCCCTTGTGGTGGCGCTCGTGGTCGTCGGGCGCCTCGATCCACAGGTGCGATGTGGCGTGGGACGTTCGCCGGATGACGGTGACGTCGGCATCGAGCTTCTCGAGGGCCCGTCGCAGACCCTCCGGGTTGCGGGTCAGCTCCACCGCCGACGCATCGGCCAGCCCCTCGCGGCTGCGCGAGATGGCGGCCCGTAGCAGGCCGGCGGCGAGGGGAGCCAGGACCACGACGAAGAGGAACCCGACCAGGGCCAGGATGGCCTGCGCCTGATTGTTGTCCCGGTTGTTGCGGCGGCCACCGCTCAGCCCACCGAAGTAGAGGAGGCGCCAGAAGATGTCGGCGATGAGGGCGATGGCCCCCGCAGTCGCCACCGCCACCGTCATCACCCGGATGTCGTTGTTGCGGATGTGGGCCATCTCGTGCGCGATGACGCCCTGGAGCTCGTTGCGGTCCAGCTTGGCCATCAGCCCGGTGGTGGCGGCGATGGCGGCGTGCTCGGGGTCCTTGCCGGTGGCGAAGGCGTTCGGGGCCGGGTCGTCGACCACGTAGACCCGGGGCTTCGGCAACCCGGCTGCGATGGCCATCTCCTCGACCAGGTTGTGGAGTCGGGCATGCTCCTGAGGGTCCGCGGGCTGGGCCCGGGTCGAGGCGATGGCGATGCGGTCCGAGGCCTGGTAGCTGGCCCAGGTGCCGCCGAAGGCGACCACCACGGCGAACACGGCCGCGATCACACCGCCGACGGTCACGAAAGCGACGATCAGGCAGACCACCAGCAACAGCAGGAAGCTGCAGATCAGCAGGATCCACGTCGTCCGGCGATTCTGTGACTGGAGCTCGCGGAAGTCGGTGCTCATCGTCCGCGTGTCCGTTCTCGCCGCCGTCCTCGCAGCCGTCCTCGCAGCGTCACCCGTGCCGTGCCATCATCCGTCGTTGACATCCTCCTTCGGAGGGTATCCGCCGCCGGCCGGCGGTACCGGCCATCGAGGCACGGCATGGATCAGCACGAACAGGAATCCGAAGAACGGGGTCTCCCCGTCCAACACGTCGTGACCGACACATCGGACCGGACGGTGGCGGTCATCTGGGCCGCCGTGAGCGTGGTCGTGTTCGCCGCGTTGGCCCTGATCGCCCTGCTCGTCGACAGTCCACCGGCGTGGCTGCTGGTCGTGCTCGCCGTCGTTGGCCTGTTCACGCTCACCGCCGCGTGGCTCAAGGTCCGGGTCTGGGCGGGGTGGGCCAACCCCCAACTGTTCATGCCGTCGTCCGCGCCGCTGCATCTCGGCGATCACGTCGTGGTCCGAGTGCGGCGAGCTGCTCGCGGACGGACCGACCTCCAGGGCCTGACCGTCACCGCCGAGGTCGTGGTCCTCGAACGGGTGCGTCACAGCGGCAGCTTGGAACCCGTCGAACAGATCGTCCACCGAGAGCCCGCGCCCGTGACCCTGGTCGACGGCAACGAGCGCGTCGTCGAGGCCGACATCGAGATCGATGTGCCACTGAACGCAGCCCCGCCCTCGCTGGACCTGCCCCACAACGAAGTCGTGTGGGAGCTCTTCGTCGACATGAAGGCCCCGAACGCGCCAGACGATCTGAGCACGTTCGCGTTCGACGTCGCTCCCCGCGTCGCCGACCGACTCCAGTCCGGCGGGGTGGGCCGGTGAGCATCGAGCTCGACGCCCCCGTCGCCGAGTGCGGTGACGACGTCTCCGGTACGGCCACCTGGTCCGCCGGGCCGGCCACGGTCAGCCTGCGGTGGGCCACCAGCGGCCATGGGACCGTCGACACCGAGGTCGCGGCCACCGTCTCGCTGAGCGGGGGCTCGGCATCGTTCGATCTCGCCGTGCCCGCTGGGGGGCCGATGAGCTTCGAGGGCACGCTGACCGGCGTGCACTGGGAGGTCGTCCTCGATGCCGACGGCGCCACGGAGCGGGCGCCGGTCACCATCCTCCCCGCCGGCGGGCTGGCCCTCTGGGTCCGCCAGGCGGCCCCACCGCCGGGCTGACCGCCGTCGCCCGCTAGGGTCCGGGCTGTGACAGCGCACAAGGTGATCATCGACACCGACCCGGGACAAGACGACGCACTGGCAATCCTGCTGGCCTTGGGGTCGCCAGAGATCGATGTGCTGGGCCTCACCTGTGTGGCGGGCAACGTCCCCCTGTCGTACACGGTGCGCAACGCCCGGCTCGTGTGCGAGCTCGCAGGGCGCACCGATGTCCCGATCTTCGCCGGCTGCGATCGGCCGATGGTGCGGAAGCTGGTCACGGCCGAGGAGGTCCATGGCAAGACCGGCCTCGACGGGCCGGACTGGGACGAGCCGACCATGGCGATTCAGGACCAGCACGCCGTCGACTGGATGATCGAGACCCTGCTGGCCGCAGAGGATGGCGAGATCACGCTGTGCCCCGTCGGGCCGGTCACCAACGTGGCCATGGCCATGGTGCGCGAGCCCGCCGTGGTCCCCAAGATCAAACAGATCGTCACCATGGGCGGCGGCTACTTCGTCGGGGGCAACATCACGCCCGCGGCCGAGTTCAACATCTACGTCGATCCGCACGCCGCCGATGTCATGTACCGGTCGG
>CBDHFJ010000041.1:0-31374 GCA_965262315.1 Acidimicrobiales bacterium | reverse complement strand
CGGTTGGCTCGGACGATCGTGACCATGCCGGCGTCGCGGGCGTTGCCGAAGTCCTCACGCGGCACCCCGATGGCCAGCTCGTGCCGCCCGTCGCCGTTGACGTCGAGCGCGGAGAGCGTCCGACCGAAGAAGTCGCCGGCCTGGGGTCGACCCTGGATCGGACCGCGTTGGGTGAGGTGGGCGGTCCCGCCGATACGAGGCCACCGCGGGCCGCCGTAGACGATGACGACCGCGCCTGCCTCGGACGCGCACCCGGGGTCGGTCACGCAGGCCCGGACCCCGTCGCCGCCGACGTCGGTGGTGTGGGCCGAGATCGCGATGTCGCCACAGCCGTCGCCGTCGAAGTCTCCCGCTGCCAGCGCCGCGCCGAACTGGTTGAAGTCGCGCTGGCCGGCGACGCCGTCGCGCCCCTGCGCGAGCCGGGACGTGCGGTTCAGGGTGAGGCCGTCCTCGCTGCCGAGGATCACGTTGACGATGCCGGCCACGACGTTGCGAGAGCCGAGCGTCTCGTTGGGGACACCGACGAGCAGGTCGTGACGGCCGTCGCAGTTCAGATCGGACGCTTCCAGGTCGAACCCGAAGAAGTCCTCTGGTTCGGGGACGTCCTTGATCCGGCCGACCTGGCTGAAGAGCCGGGCCGAGGAGCGGTCGATTCCGTCCGGTGATCCGTCGAAGACGATGACGGCGCCGGCGTTCTCGCGGCCGCGGGTGTCATCGCCGGGCGAGCTGACCGCGAGGTCGTCGTCGCCGTCACCGTCGAAGTCGCCTGTGGTCACGGCCCAGCCGAAGAACTCGTTCCCTCGGGGCGCACGGCCTGTCGCGCCGTGGTCGAGCACGATGGCGTCCTCGGGCACGAGCCCGTCGGCGGAGCCGGGCACCACCAGCACGACACCGGCGTCGATGGCGGCGCCGACGTCCTCGAACGGCGCCGTTGCCACCACGTCGCCGTAGCCGTCGCCGTCGAAGTCCCCGCTGGCGAGCGAGAACCCGAAGAAGTCGTCCAGTTCCGCGATCTCCGGCAGGCCGGCGCCTTGGGTGTAGGTGACGGCGTCATCGGTCACGAGGCCGTCGGGCGAACCCGGGATGACGGTGAACGCGCCGGCGTTCACCTCGACGCTCGAGCTTTCCCCGCTGGCGCCCACGACCGCGTCCGCGTAGCCGTCGGCGTCGATGTCCACCAGCTCGATCGAGGCCCCGAAGAGGTCGCCCTCGGCGTTCTCCCCGCCGATGTCTCGCTGGTCGATCTTGACGTTGCCGGCCCGGACGAGCCGGTCGCCGTTGCTGAAGACGACGTTCAGCTGGCCGGCCCGGTCGACGCCGGCGATGCCCTCGGCGGGAACGCCGATGATCAGGTCGGCACCGCCGTCGCCGTTGATGTCGCCCGGCACGGGCGCAGCCTGTGCGCCGACGCGCGGGGTGATGCCCGCGGCGAGCGCGACGAGGCAGACGAACATGAGAACACGGAAAGCACGCATCGGTCTTCCTGGGGGGGGTCCAACGCCGATTCCGAACGATATCCAGGTCGTCCACGGCGGCGGTGGGCGGGGGGCCTCGACCGTCGTGGCGTCCGTCACCTCACGCTCCGTGCATAGTGACCACTCTGCGTGGTCATGACGACGGCGCTCACTCCACGCGGGTGATGCAGTAGAGGCCGCCGAGGCCTTGGCGGTAGATCGAGTCCTGCCCGTCGGGGCATGCCTCCCCCGCGTCGACCACGCTCCAGACCACGGCGTCGTGGCGGCCGTCGCACCTGGTCACCTCGGTCAACGCCCCCAGCGACAGACACTCGAGGGGGACCCCGGTTGGCTGGGCCTCGGGGGCGGTGCGGGCCGGGGTCGTGTCGCCGCCACCTCCGGTGAGCATCGTCGCGGCCACGATGAAGAGGACGAACATTCCGACCATGATCGCGACGGGGGCCGGCCGCAGCAGCTTGGCCGTGCCTCGGATCTCCATCTCTCGTTCGTCGGCCACCACCGGACCCTTGCGGGGCTTGGGACGTGGCGGCTCCGACGGATCGAACGGTTTCCACGCCCCCTCGCGGGCCGACACCACCCGACCGGTCCCACGCGGCGCGGGGCGCCGCAGGCGCAAGTCGTAGGCCCGGCGGGCCTCCGGGTCGCTGAGCACCGTCCACGACGCGTTCAGCTCCTGCATCCGGCGTTCGGCTTTGGCGCGCTCGGCCGCCGGCCGGCCGGCGAACTGGTCCGGATGCAACTGCCGGGCGCGCTTCAGGTACGCGCGTCGCAGCTGTTCTGGGGTGGACGTCGCCGGCGCGCCGACGATCTCGTAGTGACTCTTGGACACGTTGTGCTCGGGGACCGGTCCGGGGGCATCGGTCCGTGAAACCGACGATACCCCCGGGTACCGTCCTGAACGATGTCGAGCCTGGTGGGATGCCCGAAGTGTGGTGAGGAGGAGGCGCTCACCGGGACGACCCGCGACGGCGTCATCGTCGTGTCCTGCGAGACGTGCGGGCACGAGTGGAGCCGCGACACCACGCCCCGCTGCCCCACCTGTGGCTCGACCGACGTCCGACCCGCCTTCGAGGCCGTCGTCGAGAAGAGCAGGGGGACCCAGCTCTCGATGCAGAGCGCGCGCACCATCCATCTGTGTCCGGTCTGTGACGCCGCGCGCCTCGCCGACTACCACCGGACCAACTCGCCGCTGATGCCCGACGCTCTCCCCACGCGGGACGATCACGACCGCTGACCCGGTTCGGTCAGCCGCCGTCCACCAGTCGAGCAGCGAGGCGCTCGAGTCCCGCGACCCGGCTCGCCTTGACGAGGACGACGTCGTCGGGGCCGAGCTCGCCGATGGTGTCGAGCGCGTCGTCGATCTCGGTCAGGAGCCGACCGCCGTATTCGGGAACGCCGAAGGAGATCACCTCGACGTCGAGCGCAGCGAGGCGGGCGCCCACCCTGCGGTGTTCCTCTGCGGCCTCGGTACCCAGCTCGGCCATCCGGCCGACCACCGCCACCCGTCGTCTCGCCGACGCCGCCATCAGTGCGTCGATGGCGGCGTGCATGGAAGCCGGGTTGGCGTTGTACGCGTCGTTGATGACCCGGGCCCCGGTCGCCGTGCGCTCGATCGCCATACGCCACGGCGAGATCGTGGCCGTCTCCAGCCCAGCGGCGATCGTCGCGGTGTCGGCGCCCACCGCCAGCGCCGCCGCTGCCGCCGCGCAGGCGTTCGTGACCGTGTGCACTCCGGCCGCGGGCAGCGTCACCTGCGCGCTGCCCTCCGGGGTTCGCAGCTCGAACCGCGGTCGGAGCTCGTCGTCGAGGCGGACCGCGTCGGCGTCGACGTCACCGCCTGGACCGAACGTGATCACCCGGGCTGCGGTCCGGTCCGCCATGGCCATGACTCTGGGGTCGGCGGCATTCAGCACGGCGGCACCTGATGCGGGGAGGTCCTCCACCAGCTCGCCTTTCGCCTGGGCCACCCCGTCGAGGTCGCCGAAGAGTTCCGTGTGAGCCGCGGCCACCGCGAGGACCACGCCGACGGTGGGTCGGGCGACCGCGCACAGACTGCGGATGTGGCCGACACCGCGGGCACCCATCTCGATGATGGTGGCGCCAGTGCCCGCTGGCGCGTTGGCGAGCGTGATCGGCACCCCCAGCTCGTTGTTGAACGACCGGACGTTCGCGTGGGTGGGGCGGTCGGCAGCGAGTGCGGCCCGCAAGAGGTCCTTGGTGGTCGTCTTGCCGACCGATCCGGTCACGCCCACGACCGCGTCGGGCAGTCGCGTCCGAGCCAGGATCCCCAAGGATCGGAGTGCCGCGGCCGTGTCGGCGACGGCCACCGTCGGAAGGCCGACGCCGTTGCCGTCTGCGAGGTCGAGCCGAGAGACGATGACCGCGGCAGCACCGGCTGCGGCTGCGGCCGGCACGAAGTCGTGGCCGTCACGTTCCGCGACGATGGGAACGAACAGCATGCCGCGATCGATCTCCCGCGAATCGATGGAGACACCGTCGGCGATGGCGCCCGGGTCACCGGCGACCATGCGGCCGCCGACGGCCTCGGCGATCTCGGACAGACGAAACTGCATGTCGGGAGTGTGCCATCCGCACCGGCTGCTCCGGCTCGATGGCCGTCGACCGGGATGCCGAGGCCGGGTCTGGCTACGCTCCGCACATGGCCGGCCGTCGGGCGATCAGTGAGCACGACATCGCGGGCGCGCTCGCCGAGCTCGGCCTGCGGGGCCGACCCGATTGGACGGAGATCCGTGAGGCCTACCGGTCCGCCATCCGGGCCGCCCACCCCGACGTCAGCGGTCGCGGCGCCTCGACGACCATCGAAGCCGCCCGCCTCAATGCCTCGTTCGCGATCCTGCGGCGCGCCACCGCGGACGGTCGAGATCCCCTCCCTCCAGCCCCGGCGCCAGTGTCCCCGACGCCTCGACCGGCCACCACCCAGCTGCGCAGCCGTCGGCCGGGCGACGTCTACGTCCACCTCCTCGAGGCGGCGCACGAGGTCGGCGACGTCTGCTATCTGGACCCCGAGGCCGGCCTGATCCAGGTCTTGTTGTCGTCCCAGGGTGCCGCCGGTGCGCACCTGCTGATCGACATCGACGCGCACCAGGACCCGCCCCGTGTCGCGTTCACGTTGGAGTCGGCCGATGCATCCGTGCCGCCGATCGCCGACGTCGTGAACCGGCTGGCCCGCCACCTCGACAGTATCGACATCGACGTGATCTGAGCTCGGGCCCCGACAGGTGAGATCACCCCTCGGCCGAGCTGCTCGGACCAACTACGATCGGCCGCGTTCGCCCGCCGATCGAGCCGGATGGCCACCGACTGCCGGAGAGGTGATGGTCTCCGAGAAACCCGCACAACCGTCCTGGCAGAGCGATCCGTTCGGCCGCCACGAGCTGCGCTGGTGGGACGGCGCGGCCTGGACCGAGAAGGTGCGGTCGTCTGGCACCACGGGCATCGACCCACCGGGTGTGGTCGCTCGACCGGAGCATGCACGCGACCACGTGCCCGCACCGCCGATCACGGACGCAGCCGATGTGGTGCAGTACGTGAGCCGCCGCGTCCCCTGGATGCAGTTGGTCGCGGCGATCGTGTTGGTCGCGATCGTGGTCCTGGTGGTCATCGGGATCGTCACCGCGTGACCCCAGAGCGGGGCTCTCGGGGCGGCCGGCGAGCGCTCAGGGCAGATAGGGCGCCGGGTCGACCGGGACACCGTTGATCCGCACCTCGAAGTGGAGGTGCGGCCCGGTCGAGAGACCCGTCGAGCCGACGTAACCGATCAACTGTCCGGCCGTGACGTACTCCCCCGCGCCGACCGAGAAGCCGGACATGTGGGCGTACAACGAGGTCGTGGAGCCACCGTGGCCGAGGATGATCGTGTTGCCGTACCCGCCGTTCCAGCCGGCCGAGGACACGATGCCGTCGTGCGCGGCCCAGATCGGCTGACCCATGGCACCACCGATGTCGAGGCCGCTGTGCATGCGGTAGTAGCCGAGAATCGGGTGGAGTCGCTGACCGAAGCCCGAGGCCACCCCACCGGCGGTCGGCCACGTCCAGCCGCCGCTCCCGACGATGCCCGGCTGGGCCTGGGGTACGGCGAGCTCGGCCTCGCGGCGGCGACGGAGCTCGTCCTCGATGCGGGCCTGCTCGGCCTTGATCCAGTCGGTGAGTCGTTGCTCCTCGCTCTCCGCGTCGCGGAGCGCGGTCTCCCACTGATCGCGGCGAGCATCGACCTCGGCTTTGAGCTGGAGCTGTACCGCCTGCTGCGCTTCGAGCTCGACCAGCGCGACCGCCAGCTCCTCTTCGATCTCGGTGGCCTCGATTCGCGCCGCCTCGGCGTCCTCCAGGACGCCAGCCCGACGATCCTGCAGACTCCGGAGGCGGTCGAGGGCGTCGAAGGTGTCGGCCTCCACGGTGTCGAGGAGCGCCACCTTGTGTGCCGCCGTGGTGGCGTCATCGGTGTTCAGCCATGCGGCGGCCCGTTCGTCCGCCAGCCCCACATACGCCTCGACGGCCGCCCGGACGGCCTGCTGTTGGAGCAGCTGGAGCTCGCCTTCGGTGCTGGCGAGGATCAACTGTGCGTCGAAGAGTGCCTCGTCGGCGGCCTGGAGACGCTGGGTGGCCGCGTCCACCTTCGCCTGCTGGAGGTTGACCAGCTCGGTGGCCGCGTCGAGCGCCGCGACCACCTCGATGTCCTCGGCCTTGACCAGTTCGAGGTTGATGGCCGCTTCGAGCTGGGCACGCCGTGCTTCCTCGATCTCCTCTCGTGCGGCCTTGATCTCCTCGGTGTCTTCGATCTCGGAGCTGGCCGCCGGCGTGAACATGGCGACGGCCAGGAGGCACAGTCCGATTGCGACGGCCCTGAGCAGGCGCGGCTCGCCCAGCGGGCCGCGCCGGGTCGGGCCCGGGAGAAGCGTGTTGCGGGAGTCGGTCATGGGGTCGTACGCGCCAGAAGTGGCCGCTGTGGCTCGTGAGGGTACTGCGGGGGATGTGCACAATCCCAACCGGCCCTCCCCCGGCATGCACCGCTGGGCCCACGAGCCAGGCCTCGGGCACGACGCACGGTGACCGCCGGCGCCGGCACGGTCGGCCGCGAGGGCGGCCTGCCACCACCCTTCGGCCCCGGCGTGATCCAATGTCGCCGTGTCCGACGGTCAAGCCCCACGCCAGGACGACGACCTGTGGCGTCGTCTCGACGCGCTCCCCGATGCGGACCACCCCCAGGCCGGCGGATCGCCCGAACTGCCGCAGGACGCTCGTCGCTTTCGGGTCGATCCCGCGGCGTCGCCTTCCCCTGGAGCCGCCCCCGCCAGCCACCCGGGGCCACCGTCGCCGACCGCGTTCGAGCCGACACCGGTGGCCGAACCCCGACAGACGCCTCGGCGGGCGCACACCCGGCGGCGCTGGCCCCGTGTCCTGGTCGCGATGGCGTCGATCCTGGTCCTGGTGGGCGTCGCCGGAGGGATCTGGGCCTGGGTGCTGTGGGAGCGAATCGACCGGGTCGACACCGACGGTGCCCTGGCGACGGGCGGGGCGTTCACGAACTACCTGATCGTGGGTACCGACAGTCGCGAAGGCGTCGATCCGGATCTCGCCACGGCACCCAACATCGGCCTCGGCATCGCCGGCGAGCGCAGCGACACCATGGTGATCCTGCACGTCGATGGGGACGGCAACCACATGGTCTCGCTCCCCCGCGACCTGTGGGTCGCCCTCGACAGCGGCTCGTCGAACAAGTTGAACGCCGCCCGGGCGCTCGGAGGGGTTCCCAGCCTGCTCCGCACGGTGCAGACGGACCCGGGTGTCCCGATCCACCACTACCTCGAGGTCGACATCGCCGGTTTCCTCGGCGTCATCGAGGCCGTCGGCGAGATCACCATCGACTTCCGGTCACCCGCCTGCGATCACAAGAGCGGCCTCGACGTCCGCCAGACCGGGCCGGTCTCGCTCGGCCCGGAGCAGGCACTGGCCTACGTCCGGAGCCGCAACTACCGGGAGTTCGACGCCGCAGACGCGGTCGGCCTCACCTGCAACCAGATCAGGGCGCAGGGCATCGGTCGGGTGGTCGGTGGTTCCGACCTGGCCCGCACCGAGCGGCAACGGATCTTCCTGCTCGCCGTGTTCGATCGGGCCGGAGGCACCCGGAACCCGGTCACCGCGCTCCGCATCCTGGGCGGCCTGTCGGGGGCGCTGAAGGTGGACGACACGATGGGAATGGGTGACGCGTTCGGCCTCTTCCGCAGTCTGCGCGGA
The DNA here is from genome assembly GCA_965262315.1 of Acidimicrobiales bacterium. Taxonomy (GTDB): domain Bacteria; phylum Actinomycetota; class Acidimicrobiia; order Acidimicrobiales; family UBA8592; genus JBCCFK01. Next base: position 23,647 of record CBDHFJ010000041.1, on the reverse strand, counting down.
CTCGACGCGACGAACCACGCGCTCCCCGTGGCCGATCTCGCCGTCAGCGGAGTCTCGGCGCTGCAACTGGCCGGCGGGGCACAGGAGACGCTCGACCTGTTCCGCGATTGACCCGTCGGGCGCGTCCCGGGATCGGCCGAGTCCGGACTCGGCACTACGATCTGGGCATGAGCGATGCCATCCTGGACGTGGACCTGTTGGCCTTCGAACGTGGTGACGCCACGGCGCGACGCGCCGTGGTGGACGGGGTCATGCGAAGTCTGCGGTCGGGCTTCGTCTACACCGCGCACGATCTCTCGAGCACGCTGCTCGACGACGCCTACGGCAAGCTCGACGAGTTCTTCGCGCTGGCGCCCGAACGCAAGCAGCAGTGGACCGCCGAGGGAACGAGCGGCCAGCGCGGCTACACGGGCCTCCTCGTGGAGACCGCTGCGGTCAACGACGTGCCCGACTGGAAGGAAATGCTCAACTGGGGCGGCGAGATCCAGCCGGGTCACCCGCTCGCCACCCGCTTTCCGAGGTCGTACCACCCGAACGTGTTCCCCGACGGCGACGTCCCCGGCATCGGCGACACGCTGCGCGCCTTCCACGACTCCCTGTGGGACCTCCAGCGCCGCTTCCTGCGGGTCATCGCGATCGGTCTGGGCTGTCACGAGGCATTCTTCGAATCGATGTTGCCCGACGGTTCGACGCTGTCGCGCGCCATCCACTATCCGTCGATGGACCTCGCTCCGGACACGAACCACATCTGGGCGGGAGCCCACGCGGACATCAACCTGATCACCGCGCTGCCACGTGCCACCGCGAAGGGGCTCCAGGTCGAAGTGGACGGTGGCTGGATCGACGCGGCCCCAGCCGCCGACCACGTGATCATCAACACGGGCATCATGCTCGAGCACGTGTCGAACGGGATCGTGCCGAGCGGCATCCACCGCGTGGTGGCGGACCCGTCCGAGCCGGGCGATCGGCTCTCGGTCGTGCAGTTCTGCCACCCGACCCCGTGGACGATCCTGCAACCGGTCCCGACCTGTGTCACCGAGGAGCACCCGTTGCGCTACGCCCCGATCACCGCTGACGACAGGCTCAGCCAGGTGCTCTACGAGATCAACCTCATCGAGGACGCCCGTCGGGTCTGAGGCCGGACGCGACGGTGCCCGGCCGGCGGCCGGGCACAGCATCGGTTGGTGGGTTACGCCGTCGAGGCGAGCGTCACCACATCCAGGAGATCGCGCCGAGCATCGGCTCCATGGTCCCCAGGACTGCAATACCGATACCGCCGACAATCTTGATCGCGTTGCGCATGCCACTTGCTCCGTTGTGATCTCGCCCGACGGCGACGCCGGGACGTTGTCCTTTGACGGCGCTGACCCTGGCCGAACGAGATCTCCTGACCGTCTCGACGGGTGCGACCTTCGGCATGGGCTCAATGGCCCATTTCTGTGGTCGGGTGCCCTGACCAGGGCTTCTGGGGGTGACGTCGGGCTCAAGTGGCTCGCGAAGTCGCCGATACCTTGAGCAAGCCTTGAGCTTTCCGCTCGAAAGGTCGCTGCAAAACCCCGAAACCCCGCTTGACGTTCGCCTGGGACAAAGGACATCGGTCGAGCGGGGTACACCTCGGACCACTGATCGGAGTCAGTGGAACGAGGTCGGGGTGTGGCGGCCTTCGAGTGCCAGCCGGCGAACGGTATCCGTCCAGCGATCCGGTACCGGCGGAGAACGGGGTTCAGCGAGTCGAAGGCCGCCCCGTGGTTGCGTCTCACACCGGTGTGGATCGTCAGGTCAATGAGATCAGCTCGAGATCCCGTTCGTAGACGAGCAGGACTCGGCGGTCCGCCCACACTTCGAGCCATGGTTCCAGGTCGCTGTCGACCCCCGACGCCAGCACCTGGACGGTCTGGCCTTCATGTCGGTCGATCTCGGCGATGCCGGAATTGGCTCGTACGATCTTTGCAAGGTACATCGCCCCCTCTGGAGGGGTCGGCGCCGTCGAAGTCACTTGCTCGCCCGTCATCGGATCCTTGACTCCAGCGGAGTCGACCCGGTCACCTGGCGAGCGATGTGCTCGCAACGTCACGGGGCGCACTGTGCGGAACCGATGTCTGCGAATCGACTCGATCGGGATGACCGAAGGCCCAGGCTCAGGGGTTCAAACCGCATTCAAGCCCTCTGACCAGGCATGACGAGACGTTTCCGACCCCTGTCCGGAGCGCCGAATTTCCTCAGCTGTCACGCCGGAGCGTCCAGACGGTGTCCCAACTCTTGTTGGGTCCCCAGCCCGACCGGGCGACAGGGTAGGGTCGCAGGCAAGTCACTGTCAGCGCGCGCGGACCAATTCGTCGGAGATCGGCGACCCCGCTCGCGTTGGCCGGGCCACCAGAAACCGAAGCTCGACAGGTGGGATGTCGAATGGCGGTTGAATCGTGACCGTACACCTCCGTCTCCTCGGGGGCTTTCAAGCAAGCGCGGACGGCGAGCCGATCGCGGGGCTCCGGGCGACCGCCCCGACGCGGCTGCTGTCGTACCTGGCGCTGCATCGCGCAACCTCGGCTCGGCGCGTGTACCTGGCCGGCCTCTTCTGGCCAGACGGGTCGGATCTGCGAGCCCGGCGCCGCCTGAGCCACACCCTCTGGGTGCTCCAGACCGCGTTGGGACCCGTGGCACCGGCGCTGGTCCGCGCCGATCGTGACACCATCGGGCTGAACCCCGACGTGCCGCTTCGTATCGACGTGGAACAGTTCGAGGAGCGCATGGACGCCTTCGCGCTCCATCGGCGCCAGCAGACGGCGCATCTCCACGCCGAGTCGCTCGCTGCGGCGATCGACATGTACGAGGGCGATCTGCTGGGCGACTACTACGACGAGTGGATCGACCCCATCCGGCTCCGCCTCCGGGAGAAGTTCCTGCTGGGCCTCGAGCACCTGTGTCAGATCCAGAAGAGTCGTCGGGAGTACGGGGCCGCGTTGGTGTCGGCCCGACGGCTGGTCAGCGAGACGCCCCTCAGCGAGAAGGCACACGGCGAGCTGATGCGGCTCTACTGGTTGGTTGGACGAGCCGACGAGGCGATCTCGCAGTACCAGGCCTGTGCACAGATTCTCGACGCCGAGTTGGGGGTACAGCCCTCCGCCGAGCTCAGCGGCCTCCGCGAGCGGATCGTGTCGCAGCGCCGGCCGCTCACGAGCCCGCCCTCGGATGCCACACCGTCGGCCATCGCGCCGGCCGACGACGCGCTCGTCGGGCGCGGTGAAGCGCGCAGAAAGGCGTTGGAGGTCGTCGACGCCGCCTTTGCCGGGCGCGGAGGCTTCGCGCTGGTCGAGGGACAGCCGGGCATCGGCAAGACCCGATTGTTGACCGACGTGGCCGAGGCTGCCGGTTGGCGAGGCTCGACGGTCCTGTGGGCCCGCCACGCCGAGGAGGACCGGTCCGATCCCTACGGCGCGATCACGCGCGCACTTTCGGGCTCGCTTCGAGGCCTGCGCCGCGAGCAGGTCGTCGAGCGTCTGCCACCGGAGTTCATCGGGCCCGCCGGACGCATCGTCCCCGAGCTCGCGACGGCGGCCGAGCCGATCACCGATCGGCCCGCCTCGCCCGACGACCGCTACGGGTTGCACGAGGCGCTGACCCAGGTCATGGTGGCCATCGGCTCGGTGTCGCCGACGCTGTTGATCCTCGAGGACCTGCATTCGGCCGACTCCGAGACTCTCGAGTTCCTCCGCCTCGCGGCCCCGCGCCTGGTCGCCAGTCCGATCGCGGTTGCCATCAGCTATCGCACGCAGGAAGCTCGCAACCGCGACGAGGTCTGGCAGGTCCTGACCGACATCGAACAGCGGCAGCCATCGGTCCGGATCCCCCTCTCGGGCTTCTCCCGCGACGAGGTGGCATCGTTGGCCGCCTTGCGGACCGGGCGTGCTCTTCCGGCGGATCTCATCGATCGTCTCGAGCGGGCCACGGGCGGCAACCCGCTGTTCGTGATCGAGACGCTACGAGCGCTCGAACGCGAGGATCCCGACGAGGCTGCGCTCGGGGTCATCGACGGCGACCTCGGCGGTCGCATCACCGTCGACCGCGTCCTCCAGATCCTGCTCGACGAGATCGCGGCATCGCCGGACAACGTTCGCTCCGTGGTCGCGGCCCTCGCAGTGTGGGGCCATGCGGCGACTTCGGCAGTGATCGCTCGCATGTCCGGTCTGGACACGGCTGCCACCCTCGACGCCATCCGTCGTGGCATCGAGTCCGACTACGTGGCCGACCAGGACGGTGCGTACGCGCTGCGCTTCGAGCAGCTCGGGGCCGCGGCACGGGCGAACCTGTCCGAGGACGAGGCGCGGGTCCTCCACGGCCGCGCCGCCGACGTCCTCGCCGAGGATCCCGGCGCTCAGGCCAGCGAGCTCGCCGCTCACTACCGGCTGGCAGGTCGCTGGGCCAGCGCACACCGGTACGAAGCAGCTGCGGCCACCCGTGCGGCTGGGCTCCACGCCTACGCAACCGCGGCGGAGTACTACGAGCTCGCCATGGAATCGCTCGAGCGAGCGGGCGACAAGGCGACGGCGGGGGTCCTCTTCGGGATGGAGGCCGTCCTGGACGTCCTCGGTCGGCGCGACGATCAGGCCGCGGTCCTGGCCCAGCTCGACGAGACGGACCTCTCGCCGACCCAGCAGGCGAGGCTCCTCCAGCGCCGCGCCTTGTTCCTCGCGAACACCGATCAGCTCCAGGACGCCATCCGCGTCGCGAGCAGCGGCGTCGGTTTCGCCGCCGCCACGGGGATGGACTGGGAAGCGCACGCGGTGACGCTCGCGCGCGTCTTCGTCGTCGCGGGCCAGCCCCATCATGCGAAGGCGGTGCTCGAGGGGATCGACACCGAGGCCCTGGCCACCCCCTCGCTCGCGTCGGCGCAGCTGGCGCTCGGTCAGGCGCTGACCGACGTCCAGGAGTCGGGCGAGGCCCGCGAGCTGCTCGAGCGGGCGCTCGACACCTTCCGTCGCCACGGCGACAGCCGCGGTCAGGTGGAGGCGCTGGCATCGATTGCGATCCTGCACTCCCAACACGGCAACATGCCGGCGGCGCAACGCCACTATCACGAATCCATCACGCTGGCTCGCCAGATCGGGTCCCGTTTCGGCGAGGGGATGGCGCTGACGAACCTGGCCCTGCTGGAGTATCTGCAGGGTGACGCCGCCACGGCACTCGAGCACATGCACGAAGCCGCACAGGTGTTCGCCGCGATCGACCATCGCCGCGGTGAAGCGATGGTCCGGGCCAACAGCGCCAACATCCGACACGCGATCCTGGGGGACGACGTGCTCGCCGAGCGCGAGGCCGGGCTCGCCCGGCGCTACTTCGCGGAGATCGGTGACCGTCGCCACGAGGCGCAGTGCCTGGACGTGCTCGCGGGTGTCCGCCGCCGCAAGCGGGCCTACGCCGTCTCCCGTCGCCTGGCCGAGACCGCACTCGAGATCGTACGAGACACCGGCGACCGGTTCCTCGAGGTGCAGATCCTGCGCTCCCTCGCCTGGACCGAACGGGAGGCCGGCCATGCGGACGAGGCTCGGCTGGCCGTGTCCGAAGCGGTCTCCATCGCCCACGAGTGCTCGCTCGACGCCGAGCTGCCGACCTTGCTGGCGCTCGAGGCCTGGGTGCTCGTCGCCTGCGGCAAGCACCAGGAGGCGAAGGGGTCCGTCGAGGAGTCCGTCTCGATGTCGTCGGCGCTGTCGGAGTTCCGCGAGATCGGCGCCTGGTGGCGTCACAAGACGTTCGAGGCGCTCGACATGCCGGTCGAGGCCGAAGCGGAACTCCGCGTCGCCCACGCCTCGCTCGCCGAGACCCTTGCCCCCTTCGACGAGGAGGAGCGCACACGGGCGCTCACGCGCGTCGCCGAGCACCGGGCGATCACCGAGGCCTACGCCAGCCGGTTCCCGCGGACCGAAGAGGTGACGCTGCCCTCGGATCGGGCGCCGGAGGAGACGGTGGCGGTCACCTGGACCGTGCATCACCCCGATGACCTCTGCATCCCGGACAAGAAGGACCGGCGGAAGCGTCGGCTGATCCGGATCTTGAACGAGGCGGAGCTCGCCGGTGCGCGCCCCCGCCTCGAAGATCTGGCGTCGGCGTTGGAGGCGAGCCTGTCGACGCTCAAGCGGGACATGGCTGCGCTCCGCAGCGACGGCCAGATCGCCTGAGGCGGCTCCGCCGAGGCGCGACCGGCGCCTCCTCCACGCTGTCACGGTCCGGCCGTACGATGCGCTCAGGATGACCGCGACCGGATCCACTCCCCCGCCCATGCGCCTGCTCGTGACCGAGCACGGTCGCCCGGCCATGGTCGCGCTGCGAGACGTGCTCGCGGCCGCCAAGGCGCAGGATCCCCTGGCGCCGGCGACGGTGGTGGTGGCGGGCAACATGGTGGGCCTCGGGGCCCGCCGAAGCCTGGCGTCCGGCAGCGTCGGCCCCATCGTCGGGGACCGCCCCGGTATCGCCGGCGTGGCGTTCGTGACGGCGTACCGGCTCGCCGAGCTGCTCGCCGCCGATGCCATGGCGACGCAGGGCCGCCGCCCCGTCTCCACGCCGGTCCTCGCGGCTGCGGTGCGCCGCAGCCTGGCTCGGTCCCCGGGCTGGTTCAGCGCGGTGGCCGACCACCCGACGACCGAGCGGAGACTGGTCGAGGCCCACCGGGAGTTGTCGGACCTCGACGAGAACGCGCTGGAGATGCTGGCGCAGCAGAGCAGCCGCGCCGACGCCGTGGTGTCCGTCCACCGCCTGGTCGCCGACCTCCTGCGCCCGGACTTCCATCACGAGCAGGATCTCGCCCGGACCGCGGCATCGCTGGTGGCCGACCGGCCCGGGGTCGCGCAGGCCCTGGGCACGGTGGTGTTGTTCGCTCCAGAGGAGCTCGGGCTGGCCCGCGCCGAGATGTTGCGCGCCCTGGCCTCGGTGGTTCCCGTGGTCGCGATCGTGCCCCTGACGGGTCACGACGACGCCGACGCAACGCCCAGGCGCGCGGTCGACCTGCTGGGCCTGCCCCAACCGGCTGCCCCGTCCACGGATCCCGTGACGACCACACCGGTCGAGGTCCTCAGCGTGTCCGATGCCGACGACGAGATCCGCCACGTACTCCGTGGGGTGCTCGAAGCCGCCGATCAGGGTGTGCCCTTCGACCGCATGGCGATCCTGTACGCAAGTCGCAACCCGTACCTGCGCCTCGCCACCGACCATCTGGTCAACGCCGGCATCCCCCACAACGGCGCCGCCGTCACCACCCTCGCCGAGAGTGCCGTCGGGCGGACCCTGCGCCGCCTGCTCGCCCTCCCGGACCGCGACTATCGACGCGAAGACGTCATGGGTCTGGTCGGAGCCACCCCCTTGCTCTGGCGAGGCAGGCCGGCCCCGGTCCGAGCCTGGGACACGCTGTCCCGCGACGCCGGGGTCGTGCGAGGCCTGGCCGATTGGCGCCGCCGCCTGGGCATCCACGGTGACGACGCGCGCACCGAGATCGAACGCCACGCTGGCGACCCGGACATGGAGTGGCGTGTCCGACGGCTGGAGCGCCAGGTCGCCCATGGCGAACAGCTCGTGGCCTTCGTGGAGGAGATGGCGACGACACTCGAACGCCTTGCCGGGTCGACCTCGTGGCGCCGACGCGCCGAGGCCTGCCGACGACTCCTGGCCCGTCACCTGGGTGACCGCGACGACTGGCCAGAACCCGAGCGTGAAGCCGCGGCTCGGCTGGACATCGTGCTGGACCGGCTGTCGGGTCTCGACCAGGTGGAGTCGGGCGCGTCGCTCGCGGTCTTCCGCCGCACGCTCGACCTCGAGCTCGACGGCGGTCTCGCCCGGACCGGGAGCTTCGGCAACGGGGTACTCGTCGGGCCGGTGGGGATGGCGACGGGACTCGACCTCGACCGCGTGTGGCTGGTCGGCATGAGCGAGGGCACGTTCCCGAGCCGGGTCAGGGACGACTCGCTGCTGCCCGATCGAGAGCGCTCGGTGGTCCCGGCCCTGCGGCTGCGTCGCGAGCGCGCCGGCGACGAACACCGCCACCTCGTGGCCGCGATGGCCGCGGTCGGCGAGCAGGGCGTCGCCACGTTGCTCAGCCCACGCGGTGACCTCCGACAATCGAACGAGCGCGCCGCCAGCCGATGGCTGGTGGACATCGTCCGGCAGCGCACCGGCCGCCGTGCCGTCGTGGCGGCCGACATCGCCACGGTGGACGCCGCGTGGGTTCGCCACGTGGCCTCGTTCGCCGCCGGCGTGCGGACATCCCCGTTCCCGGCGACGCGCCAGGAACTCGAACTGCAAACGCTCGTCACCGCGGCCGAGCTCGGCGAGGACCTCGCCGACCACGACCTCCTCGAGCCGGGCACGGCGCTGGCCGCGTCGGCCACCGCACAGCGCGCACGCGCCTCGAGCGAGTTCACCCGCTTCGACGGCAACCTCGGGTCGCTCGTCGTTCAGGCGCCCGGCGCCGACGGCCGACCCGTGTCGGCGACGGCGCTCGAGACCTGGGCCCGGTGCCCCCACCAGTTCCTGCTGCGCCAGGTGCTGGGCGTCGCACCACTCGACACGCCCGAGCAGCGCATCCGCATCGACGCCTTGTCGAAGGGGTCGCTGATCCACGACATCCTCGACGAGTTCGTGGCCGAGCGGGTGGGTGACCAGCCGCCGCGCTCCCTCCGCGACGACCGCGCTCGTCTGCACGACATCGCAGCCCAGAAGTTCGACCAGACGAGGGCCCGGGGCCTGACCGGCGAGGCGCTCTACTGGCGACGGGAGCAGGTGCTGATCCGCCGGATGCTCGACGTGTGGCTCGACGTCGAGCGGGAACGAGGCCGCCAGCACGACCTGCGGCCACTCCACACCGAGCTGCGCTTCGGACTGGGTGGTGCACCGACGGTGCCCGTCACCACCACCTCGGGTCGGACGGTCAACCTGCGCGGGGCGATCGACCGGGTCGACGAGTGTGCGGACGGGTCGCTGCACGTCCTCGACTACAAGACGGGGAAGCCCGGCACCGTCTCCGACGACGACCCCCACGACGGAGGCAAGCGACTCCAGCTGCTCCTGTACGCGCTCGCGGCGGCACACGAACTGGGACGAGACCCGACCACGGTGTTCAGCGGCTACTGGTTCCTCAAGGCCAAGCCGGAGAAGCAGATCACCGGCTACGTGACCGGCCATGGTGTGACCACCTCCGTGCTCGACGTGGTCGATCTGATCGTCGAGGGCATCAGGCGGGGGGTCTTCCCGCAGCACCCCGAGCCGACCACGCGGACCAACTTCGTCGCGTGCGAGTACTGCGACCCCGACGGCCTGGGTGTGGCCGAGGCCGAACGCCGGTTCCAGCGGAAGTCCTCGGACCCTGCGCTCGCCGACTACGTGGCCCTGGCCCGTCCGGCACTGCTGGCGGCACCCACGCTCGGCATCGACGAGGCGGAAGGCCGATCATGACCGCGCAGCAGCGCCTCGCGTTCCCGGATCCGGATCCGAAGCCGCCGCCGGCCGAGGACGCGCCGCCGGATCAGGACCACCGTGACCGCATCCGTGACGACCTGGCCACCACCCTGTTCGTCGAGGCGGGCGCAGGCTCGGGCAAGACGACGGCGCTGGTCCAGCGCATCGTCGCGCTCGTCGCCTCCGGGGTCGACCTCGAGCACGTCGCGGCGATCACCTTCACCGAGAAGGCGGCCGCTGAGCTCCGTCAACGCGTCCGCGACGAACTCGAGCATCGCTCGACGATCGGCGACCACGAGGCGGGCCACTTCGGTCGTGCGCTCGACCAGCTCGACGGCGCCCCCATCGCCACCCTGCACGCCTTCGCGCAGCGACTGCTGTTCGACCATCCGCTCGAGGCGGGTCTGCCTCCGGGCGTGGAGGTGCTGGACGAGATCGCCAGTCAGGTCGACTTCGAGGATCGGTGGGACGCGTTCCTGCCCGACCTGCTCGCCGACGACGCCCTGGCCGCACCGCTCCTGGTCGGTGACGTCCTCGGCATCTCGCTGGCCGGCCTCCGGTCGGTCGCGCAGCAATTCGAGGACAACTGGGACCTGGTCGCCAGACGACTCGACGACGCGGCGGTCGAGGTCGACGTCGATGTGACCGCGCTGGTCGCCGCGATCCGAGCGATCGGGACGCGGCGGGCCGACTGCGCGGCGGCCGACGACAAGCTGGTGCTGTTGATCGACGACCTCGTGGGCTACGCCGATGCGCTCGAGCGAGCGGATGCCGGCGAGGACGCCCTCGACCGGCTCACGGACCTCGCAGAGCTGCTCGTCGCGAAGGATCCGAGGTTCATGACGGACAAGGGTGGTCCCGTGCCCCGGGGGAACAAGGGCAACTGGGATGCCGATGTCCTCGAGGCGACACGGCTGCAGATCCTCGACGCGGGCACCCTTCGCAATCAGGTCCGCGACGGGCTCCGCACCGCGGTGATCACCACGCTCGGGCGCGCCATCGGCGCCTTCGTGTTGGCCGGTGTGGAAGAGCGGCGAACCGCCGGGCGGCTCCGCTTCCACGACCTGCTGGTGCTCGCCCGGGAGCTCCTGCGCAGTCCCGGCACCGGCGCCGAGGTCAGGGCCAGCCTGCGGCATCGCTACCGCCGCCTGCTGATCGACGAGTTCCAGGACACCGATCCCATCCAGGTCGAGATCGCATGTCTGCTGGCCGCGCCGCCGATCGAAGGCGACGTGGAGCGCGACCCTCGTTCGTGGCACGAGCTGCCGGTGGATCCCGGGCGTCTCTTCTTCGTGGGCGACCCCAAGCAGTCGATCTATCGCTTCCGCCGGGCCGACATCTCCACCTACCTCGCGGCCCAACAGCGGTTCGGCGACTCGGGGGCGACCCTCACGCTCGCCACCAACTTCCGCTCATCGGCTCCCGTGCTCGCCTGGGTCAACGCGACCTTCGGTCGACTGATTCAGGCCAAGCCCGACAGTCAACCCGCCTACCAGCCGCTGCTGGGGCGGCGGGAGGCGCCCGCCGTCGGCCCCGGAGTTCGCACGCTGGGCGCCGCACCGTTCGCCGGCGAGCTCAAGGCCCCCGAGCTCCGTGCCGTCGAGGCCACCCTCGTCGCGGACACGATTCTTCGAGCCGTCGACGAGGGATGGACGGTCGACGGCGGTGACGGCGAACGTCCCGCGCGGCTCGGCGACATCACGGTGCTGCTCCCGGCCAGAACTTCGTTGGGAGCACTCGAGCAAGCGCTGGAGTCGGCCGACATCCCGTACCGCGCCGAGACCGCGAGCCTGGTGTATGCCACCCCAGAAGTGCGGGACGTGTTCCTGATCGCCCGGGCCATCGACGACCCCACCGACGAACTCGCGGTCGTCAGCGCACTGCGCACCGCGGGCTTGGCCTGCGGCGATGACGATCTCTACCGCCACCGGGTCGTGCACGGGCTCGGGTGGAATCACCAGGCCGTCCCCGAGGACGCACCTCCCAGCCCGGTGGTCGACGGGTTGCGTTGGTTGGGCGAGCAACATCGACTGCGGGCATGGCAGTCGCCGGCCCAGACCCTCGAGCGCATCATTGCCGATCGCCATCTCCTCCAGCTCGGGGTGTGCGCGCACCGACACCGTGAGGTGTGGCGTCGGCTCCGGTTCGTGGTCGACCAGGCCCGAGCCTGGGCCGATGCCGCCGGTGGTGACCTTCGCCAGTACCTCGCGTGGGTCCGTCTCCAAGCGTCGGACTCGGCACGGGTTGCCGAGACGGTCTTGCCCGAGACCGACACCGATGCGGTCCGGATCATGACCATCCACGCCTCGAAGGGGCTGGAGTTCCCCATCACCATCGTGTCCGGGATGACCACTCAGCTGCAGAGCCCGGCCCGGGGGGTCCGAGTCGTGTGGCCCGCCGACGGCGGCATCGGGTACCGACTCGACAAGGACAACGTCACGCCGGACTACCAGCGGTTCCTCCCGATCGACGAGCAGCTCGATGCCGATGAGCGCATCAGGCTCCTGTACGTGGCGTGCACTCGCGCACGCGATCACCTCGTGGTGTCCACGGTCCGCGCCGTCAAGTCCCGCAGCACCACCTTTGCCGCGCTCCTCGCCGGGCCCTCCGAGGATGAACCAGAGCCCGTGGAAGCACCGGCGGTGGGCCGCGGGCACCGGCCGGTCGAGTCAGAGCCGTCGGACGTCGTTCCCATGCCGCCGGACGAGTGGACCACGCGCCGCGACCAGGCGTTGGTGCGGGCCACCCGTTCCCGGACGGTCGCAGCGACCACGCTTGCTCGGCTCGCCGCCGCCGGCGTCGACGATCCCGGGCACGCCAAGCAGGGCCGGAACCTCGATCTGCCCCCATGGCAGAAGGGCCGCTACGGCACGGCCGTCGGCCGCGCCGTGCACGCGGTGCTTCAGACCGCTGACTTCGACGATCCGTCAGGGATCGATGCCGCGGCGGCTGCTCAGGCCGTGTCGGAGGGCGTGATCGGTGCCGAAGACGCCATCGCCGCTCGGTGCCGCGCCGCGCTGACGTCGCCGAGCGTCCGTGCCGCCGCCCGTGCGCGGCATTGGCGGGAGATCTTCGTCGCTGCCCCGGTCGCGGAGCGCCTCCTGGAGGGATACATCGACCTGCTCTACGAGACCGAGGACGGGCTGGTGGTGGTCGACTACAAGACCGATGCGTGGGAGGACGCCGCCGATCTCGACGACAAGGTCGACCGGTATCGGCTCCAGGCTGCGGCCTACGCCACCGCCATCGAGGCGGCGACCTCTCGCCCCGTCGTCGATGCCGTGCTCGTGTTCCTGACCGACGACCGGGCGGTGGATCGCTCGGTCCCCGATCTCGACACCGCCATGGCCCAGGTCCGCAGCCTGGTCCCAGAGGTCCAGGCGGGGGGCGAGGCAGCCGGCGCCGACGTGTGAGCCGCTCAGATCCCTCGGGCCTCGAGCCAGCCCGCAGCACCAGCGAGGCCGGCATCGTCGCCCAACTCGGCTTCCATCACCGAGATCTCTGCAGCCAGATCGGCCGGACCCACCGTGGCGATGGCTCGGCGGATCGGTTCCAGCACCAGGTCACCGTTGCGGCCCATGCCACCTCCGATCACCACCGCCGTCGGCGCCGCGATCCAACACATGTTGGCGATCCCCACCGCGGCAGCCCCGATGCTCGCATTCCACACCTCGGTGGCAGCGGGGTCGCCGCCCCGGACCAGATCCACGAGCTCGGGGCCCGTGGGCAGCCCCCGTGCGGAGGCCGCGTTCCCCAAGGCGGTGCCCGATCCCAGTGATTCCACCGTCTGTGGTCCGGCGCCCATCGTTCCGTCCGCGTCGATGACGGTGTGGCCGAGCTCAGCGGCCGATCGGCGGCCGGCCACGAGCCTCCGGCCCAGAACCAGGCCGGCACCGACGCCGGTGCTGATCGTCACGTACAGGACGTCGTCATGGGCCGTCCCGGCTCCGAACCATGCCTCGCCGACCGCGGCCATGTCGGCGTCGTTCGCCAGGTGCACGTCTCGGCCCAGGCGCTCGCTCAGCGGTGCGCATCGGAAGTCGGGAACCCATCCGGTGGGGAGGTTGAAGCCGGTCTCCAGTGCGCCCGCGGCGTAGTCGACACGGCCCGGGAGCCCGATCACCACGGTGGTTGCGGGGTCGACCTCGAGCTGCGCGAGCAATGACTCGACCCCCGACGGCCCGTCGTCGGCGTCGGGCGTCGCCATGGTGACCCGTCGCGAGACCGTTCCGTCCGGCGCGACGACCCCGGCGCGCATGCGAGTGCCGCCGATGTCCACGCCCACGACCGCGCTCATGGGCGCCCACGGGTGATCGGCCGCAACGCGGGCGTGGGACCTGCGATCAACACGACGGTGCGTGCTCGTGTTCGGTGTGCCAGGTGTCGGCCGGTGCCAACAGCGCGGACGCGGCCGCCGGTCCCCACGTGCCTGGCTCGTAGCGCGCCGGCGCTCCCTGGGCGGCGATGAGGTCGTCGAAGATCCGCCACGCCTCCTCGACGGAGTCCTGCCGGGCGAACAAGCGGGCGTCGCCTTCGAGCGCATCCTTGATGAGCCGTTCGTACGCCTCGGGGCCGTCTCCGAGCGCATCGGCGACGGACACGTCGAGTTCGACGCCACGGCCGACCAGACGATCCCCGGGGAGCTTGGCCTGGAGGTACAGCGAGGTCTGGTCGTCGGGCTTCACCCGGAACCGGAGGTGGTTGGCATGGGGCAGGCAATCGGCGTCCGCGAACAGCGGCCGAGGAGGGGCCTTGAACTCGACGACGGCCTCGGTGACGGTGGCAGCCATGCCCTTTCCGGCCCTGATGTAGAACGGCACGCCGGCCCAGCGCCACGAGTCGATCTCGACCCGCAGCGCGGCGAACGTCTCGGTTTGTGAGTCGGCGGCGACTCCGTCGTGCTCGCGATAGCCCGCGTACTGGCCACGGACCACCTGGCTCGGCTCGATGGTCTTGATGGCCCGCATGACCTTGCTGACCTCGTCCCGGAGCGCCGACGCGTCCTCCGACACCGGCGGCTCCATCGCCAGCAGCGTGAGCAGCTGCAACAGGTGGTTCTGCACCACGTCCCGGATGGCACCGACCCCGTCGTAGAAGGCCCCCCGGTTGGACGCGTCGAAGGCCTCGGCCATGGTGATCTGCACGCTCTGCACGTGGTGCCGGTTCCACAGCGGCTCGAAGATGCCGTTGGCGAAACGAGTGATCAGGATGTTCTGGACCGGTTCCTTCCCGAGGAAGTGGTCGATGCGGAAGATGGAGTCCTCCGGATAGTTGGCCAGCAGGATGCGGTTCAGCTCGCGGGCGCTGGCGAGGTCTCGACCGAACGGCTTCTCCACCACGACCCGCCCGCGGTCATCGAGGCCCACCGACGACAGACCCTCCACCACGACCGAGAACATCGCAGGTGGGATGGCCAGGAACGACAGCGGCGCTCGAGCTCCCGCCATGCGCTCCTCCAGCCGGGCGAAGGTCGCAGGGTCGTTGTAGTCGCCTGCCACATACGCCAGCGAGCCGGCGAATGCTCCGAAGACGCCCTCGTCGACGCGTTCACCGGCCTCCTCGACCGCGGCCCTGGCCAGGTCGCGCAGCCCGTCGTCGGTCAGCTGGCGTCGGGCGACGCCGACGATCGGCAGGTGGACGCCGTCATCGCGCCACAGGCGGTAGAGCGCCGGGAAGAGCTTCTTGTGGGCGAGGTCGCCGGTGGCGCCGAAGAGGATGACCGAGTCGGCCGACATCAGGAGTCCTCGGCCTTCTTCTCGTGGTGGCCACCGAACTCCTTGCGCATGGCGGAGAGCACTTTGCCGGCGTAGTCGCCCTCACCCCGGGACTCGAACCGCGACCAGAGCGCCGCGGCGAGCACGGGCACCGGGGCGGCGACGTCCACTGCGGCCTGGACGGTCCAGCGACCCTCACCCGAGTCCGAGACCCGCCCCTCGAACGCGTCGAGTCCCGGGTCCTCGTGCAGCGCGTGGGCGGTGAGGTCGAGGAGCCAACTGCCCACGACGCTGCCCCGGCGCCAGAGCTCGGTCACCTCGGCGACGTCGATCTCGTACTGGTACGCCGCCGGGTCTCGGAGCGGGGTGGTCTCGGCGTCCTCGCTGTGCTCGTCGCGCCCGATGCCGGCGTGGTGCAGGAGGTTCAGGCCCTCGGCGTACGCCGCCATCATCCCGTACTCGATGCCGTTGTGGACCATCTTGACGAAGTGCCCGGCACCAGGGGCACCGCAGTGCAGCCAGCCGTGTTCAGCAGACGTCGGCGGGCCGTCACGACCGTCGGTGCGTGGCGCAGCGTCCACCCCAGGGGCCAGCGCCTCCAGGACCGGCGAGAGGCGCCCGACTGCCTCGGCATCGCCGCCGAGCATCAGGCAGTAGCCACGCTCGAGACCGTGGACGCCGCCGGACGTGCCGCAGTCCACGAAGTGGATGCCGAGATCGGACAGCGCCGCCGCGCGGTCGATGTCGTCGCGGTACCAACTGTTGCCGCCGTCGACCAACACGTCGCCGGCGTCCAGCAGCGGCGCGATGGCATCGGTGGTCGACTGGACGAAGGCTGCGGGGATCATCATCCACACGTGGCGGGGACCGTCCAGCGCATCCACGAATGCCGCGAGGTCACCGTGGGTCTGGAAACCCTCATCGGTCATCTCGGCCAGGGCTGCGGCGCTGACGTCGTACAGGACGACCTCGTGGCCACGTGCTCGGAGCCGACGGCTCATGTTCGCGCCCATACGGCCCGCGCCGATCATTCCCAACTGCATCGAAGCCTCCTCGGAGTGGTCGGGACGTGCAACCCGCCGAGACGGCCCGCGCTTCCTGGCACCGTGTGGCGCCTCGAAACCGGGCTCGCATGACGCCGTCGTCGGCCTGCACGATACTGGGCCCATGGCGACGCTTCTGGCTCATGTGAAGGTGAAAGCAGGGATGGAGGAGCACTGGGAGGGCATCGCCCGCACCGTGTTCGCCGCCACGCACGAACACGAGGAAGGGGTGACCCGCTACGAGTACTGGCGAGGCACCGACCCGCGGCAGTACTACGTGCTCCTGTCCTTCCGCAGCTTCGACGACTTCATGGTCCACCAGGTGGCCGACTATCACCACCACGCGCCCTTCGGGGACTGCTTCGAGGAGTTCCGCCTCGAGTGGGTCGACCCGGTGGACGAGGCCGCTCCCCTGCCCCGTACCGTCACCTCGGGCGACGAGCGCGCCGACGGGGGCGAACTGTGGAACGGCTATGTCCGCCGGCACAGCGAAGCCACTCCGGCCTGGTGGGAGTCCCTCCGTCGGTGACCTCGCTCTCGCTGACGACCCTCGTCGAGGCCTCGGCCGCGGTCGCGGCAACGCGGTCGCGGAAGGAGAAGACCGCAGCAATCGCTGCGGTCCTGGCGCGGACTGCCGTCGCCGAGGTCGCCCTCGTGGTGTCCTACCTGGCGGGTGAGCCACGTCAGGGGCGGGTGGGGATCGGCTGGGCCGCCATCGACGGTGTCGGTGGTGGAGCCGCAACCACCCCGGCCCTCACGGTCGCCGATGTCGACGGGCTGATCGACCGGGTCGCCGCCACCACCGGGCCCGGTTCGGTCGAGGCGCGGGCCGCGCTGCTGGGTGAGGTCTTCGATCGGGCCACGGCGGAGGAGGCCGACTTCCTGAAGCGCCTCCTCCTCGGCGACCTGCGGCAAGGCGCCAACGAAGGACTGGTGGTGGACGGGGTGGCCAAGGCCGCAGCGGTCAAGGCCGCCGACGTGCGTCGGGCGCTGATGCTCAGCGGTGATCTCGGTGTCGTCAGCGCGACGGCCATGGCCGACGGCCCCGGCGGGCTGGCCGCGATCGGGCTCCAGCTCGGCCGGCCGATGCGACCGATGCTGGCCTCGACCGCGACCTCGGTCACCGAGGCCATCGAGGACCTCGGTGCCGCGTCGGTGGAGTGGAAGCTCGACGGCGCCCGGATCCAGGTGCATCGCCACGGCGGGAGCGTCGCGATCTGGACGCGGAACCTGAATGAGATCACCGGCAGGCTCCCCGGGGTTGTTGCCGCGGTGCGGGCGCTGCCGGTCGAGTCCGTCGTCCTCGACGGGGAGGTGCTCGGGTTCTCGGAGGACGAGAGCCCCCAGGCGTTCCAGGACACGATGAGCAACCTGGGGGCCGATGCGGGGGACACGGCGGGGTTGCGGCCCTTCTTCTTCGATCTGTTGCACCGCGACGGCACCGACCTGGTGGACTCCCCCTTGGCGGAGCGTCGAGCGCACCTGGAGGAGGTCTGCGGGCCCCTGGCGGTGCCGGGCATCACCACTGCGGAAGCCGATGCGGGCGAGGCGGTCCTCGAGGAGGCCTTGGCAGCCGGGCACGAGGGCGTCCTCGTCAAGGCTGCGTCCTCGCACTACGAGGCGGGTCGGCGAGGCAAGACGTGGCGCAAGGTCAAGCCCGTCCACACGTTGGACCTGGTGGTCCTGGCCGCCGAGTGGGGCCATGGTCGCCGCACCGGCTGGCTGTCCAACCTGCACCTCGGTGCACGCGACCCAGGCGGTGGTTTCGTCATGGTGGGAAAGACCTTCAAGGGTCTCACCGACGAGTTGCTCGCGTGGCAGACCGAGCAGTTCCTGGCGCGGGAGACCGCGCGCTCGGGCATCACCGTGCACGTCCGTCCGGAACTGGTGGTCGAGATCGCGTTGGACGGGGTGCAGACCAGCAGCCGCTACCCCGGGGGCGTCGCCCTTCGGTTCGCTCGGGTGAAGGGGTACCGGTCGGACAAGGACCCGGGCGAGTCCGACACGATCGACGCCGTCCGAGCCATGCGCTGACCGGGGCAGAGCTACGCTCGACGCATGCGGCGGCGGGTCCTCCTCTCGCTCGTGGTCACGGGGCTGTTGGTCGGCGCATGCACGGCCACCGACTCGTCCACCGGTCCCGTCGCGACGCCGCGCCCGACGTCGTCGATCGCGGCGACTCCCGCCCCGAGTCCGACGGCCGCACCGACCGCGGGCCCGACCGCGACGCCGCTCCCGGCGACCGAGAGCGATGAGACCACCCGGCCGACGATCGACGACCTCCTCGCGCTGGACGTGCCGCTCAACATCGCCCACGCCGGCGGCGACCAGATCGCGCCGCACTCGACGCTGTACGCCATGGGCGTCGCGGTGGAGGCCGGGGCGAACATGCTCGAGCTGGACGTCCGCCTCACCGCCGACGGTGTGCTGGTCGTGCACCATGACGACACCGTGGATCGCACCACGAACGCGACCGGCCCCGTGGCGGCACTCACCCTCGGCGAGCTCCAGGCGTTGGACAACGCATACTGGTTCTCACCCGAGTGCTGGCCGTGCCAGGACCGGCCCGTCGAGGAGTACGTCTACCGAGGGATTCGGACCGGCGAGGTGCCGCCGCCCGAGGGCGCCGTGCCGGACGACTTCGCCGTACCGACCCTGCGCCAGGTGGTCGAGCGCTTCCCGACGATGCCCCTCGACATCGAGATCAAGGGAAGCGGATTTCCCGGCGCGGCGACGGCGGCGCTCCTGGCCACCGAACTGCAAACGCTCGGCATCGGCGCCAGCACCGTCGTGGTGTCCTTCGACGACCAGGTCCTCCGGGCATTCGAGAACCTGGCTCCCGAGATCGAGACCAGTCCGGCGCTCGGCGAGCTCACCGACTGGTTCCTGCTCCAGCTCCCCCTCGACGGCGATCATCGCGTCATCCAGGTTCCGCCGAGCTTCGACGGTGTACCCGTACTGACCGAGAGCTTCTGGGATCGCGCCGCTGCCGAGGGACTCGACGTCTGGGTCTGGATGGACGATCCGCGCCGCCAGGAGAACGTGGCCTTCTACCAGGAGCTGATCGCGCAGGGCGCCGCCGGCATCATCGCCGGTCGCCCCAACGAGATGGCAGCGGCACTGCTGTGAGGTTCAGCGGGCGTTGCCGTCCAGGGGGATGACCGCGCCGGTGAGATAGGAACTGGCTTCGCTCGCGAGGTACAGCGCCGTGCCCACGACCTCTTCGGGTCGGCCCCCGCGCTGGAGCGCGATGCCGGTCTTGGCCGACTGCTCGAATGCGGCCATGTCCCACGCCTTCGAGATGTCGGTGAGGAACGGCCCCGCTGCGATGCAGTTCACCCGCACGGTGGGGGCGAATGCCTTGGACATGGAGAACGTGAGGTTCTCGAGGCCGGCCTTGGCGGCACCGTACGGCACCTCGACCGGTGTGGGGCGGCTCCCGGCGATGCTCGACACGTTGATGATCGAGCCGCCCTCGCCGTCGCGCATGCGCTCCCCCACGATCGCGGACAGCCGGAACGGGCCCTTGAGGTTGACGTCGATCACCTTGTCCCAGAGCTCCTCGCTCACCTCGCTCAGCGAGGGGTAGAGCGGGGACATACCCGCGTTGTTGACCAGGATGTCGATCCGGCCGAACCGCTCGTGCGTGGCGTCGGCCAGTTCGGTCACCGCGTCCCACTGCCCGACGTGGCAGGGATGGGCGACCGCCGTTCTGCCGGTGGCTTCGCGGACCTCGGCGGCCGCGGCTTCGCACGCGTCGGCCTTGCGGCTGGCGATGACGACGTCGGCACCGGCTGCGGCGAACGCCATCACCATCTCGCGGCCGAGCCCCCGGCTCCCACCGGTGACCACGGCGACCTTGCCACTGAGATCGAACAGTTCCTGCATGGTCTCAGTCGACCACGTTCGCTTCGGTCCTGCCAATGGCGCTCGACCCGTCAGTCGACGAACGCTGCCGCCAGCCGCTCGACGGCGGGTCCGAAGTCGTCGGGATCGACCGTCGCGAAGCTCAGGCGCGCAGTCTCCGGTCGCTCTGCGTCGATGGTGAAGGCATCGGCGGGCACGTAGGCGACGCCGGCATCCAGCGCACGGTCGAGCGTGGCCCCCATCGCCTGGCCGGGGAAGGACGCCCACACGAACATGCCACCCTCCGGGCGCCGGTAGGTCACCCGTCCGGGCAGGACGGTGTCGAGCGCGGCGCACAGCGCGTCGCGACGCGCACCGTACTGGCGGCGGATCCGCTCGATGTGGGCGGCAAACCAGTTGTGATCGCCGAGGAGCTCGGTGACGATGGCCTGGCTGAGCGTGCTGGTGTGGAGATCGGCGCTCTGCTTCGCGATCACCACGGCGTCGATCAGCCATTGCGGACCCTCGAGCCACCCGACACGGAGACCGGGAGCCAGCACCTTGGAGGTGGAACGCAGCCGGACCACGTGCTCACTCCCGACGCCGATCGGCTCGACGGGCTCGCCGTCGTAGCGCAGCTCACCGTACGGATCGTCCTCGACGATCAGGAACCCGTGACGCTCGGCGAGGTCGACGAGCTGGCGACGACGGGGCGCGGACAGCACGGCGCCGGTGGGGTTCTGGAAGTTCGCCACCACGTAGACGAATGCAGGCACGGTGGCGCCCGGCCGTTCGAGCATCTCCGCCACGGCTTCGACCACGAGGCCCGCCTCGTCGACCGGCACCGGCGTCAGTGTGGCGCGGTTCGAGCGAAAGGCCTGGAGGGCTCCGAGATAGGACGGGTCGCCGGCGAGGATGTGGTCGCCGGGGTCCACCAGCACCTTGCCGAGGAGGTCGAGCGCCTGTTGGGACCCGGTCGTAACGACGACCCGGCCGATGTCCACCTCTCGGCCGAGAAGCGGCGCCACCGCAGCCCGTGCTGCCGCTTCCCCACCGGTCAGCCCGTACTGGAGGGCGTTGCGGTCCCGGGCGAGCACCTTCTCGACGGCCACGGTGATCTCGTCGACCGGGAACAGATCGGGGTCCGGGATCCCGCCGGCCAGGCTGATCACCCCAGGGCGCTTCGCGTGGGCCAACAGATCACGGATCACCGACGACTGGGCCGTGCGTGCGGGTTCGGACAGCAGAGACAGTGGATCGCGGCGAGTCATCCGCCAACGGTATGGCCTGTGGCGATCGCTGTCGTCGGTATTCCTCGGCGCAGTGGATCCCGGTGAGCGCGTGCCGCGCACCTACGATGCCGACCATGAGTACAACCCAGGTCTCGGAGCTCTTCGACCCCACTCGGTGGCGGGAGATAGTCGGCTTCGACTTCGAGGACATCACCTATCACCGCGCCGTCGACCAGGGCACGGTCCGGATCGCATTCGACCGACCGGAGGTCCGCAACGCCTTCCGCCCGGGCACGGTCGACGAGCTCTACCGGGCGCTCGACCACGCTCGCATGTCGACCGACATCGGTTGCGTCCTGTTGACCGGCAACGGACCGTCGCCCAAGGACGGTGGATGGGCCTTCTGCAGTGGTGGCGACCAGCGCATCCGCGGCAAGGACGGCTACAAGTACGCCGAAGGCGAGACCTCCGACACGATCGATCCGGCCAAGGTCGGACGCCTCCACATCCTCGAGTGTCAGCGACTGATCCGCATGATGCCCAAGCCCGTGGTGTGCGTCGTACCGGGTTGGGCAGTCGGTGGCGGTCACTCGCTTCATGCGGTGAGCGACATGACCATCGCGTCTCGCCAGCACGCCATCTTCAAGCAGACCGACACCGACGTGGCCTCCGTCGACGGCGGGTTCGGCTCGGCGTACCTGGCGCGCCAGGTCGGCCAGAAGTTCGCCCGCGAGATCTTCTTCCTCGGCGACGACTACTCGGCCGAGGACGCGCATCGGATGGGCATGGTGAATCGAGTGGTGGACCACGACGAGCTCGAGAACGCTGCGCTCGACATCGCGGCCAAGATCAACCAGAAGTCCCCCACCGCCAACCGCATGGCGAAGTTCGCGCTCAACCTGGTGGACGACGGGTTGGTCGGCCAACAGGTCTTCGCCGGCGAGGCCACCCGCCTGATCTACATGACCGACGAAGCCGAGGAGGGACGGGACGCGTTCCTCGAGAAGCGCCCGCCGGACTGGACCCGCTTCCCCTACCACTTCTGACCTCGTGTCCCGGACCGGTCACTGCCACTGCCGGTGCGTTCCGGCGCCCGCTGCCGAGGTCGGAGCCGATCGAGTCGAGCGACGACCGAACAGGTCGCCGCGCTCCGGGGCGGGATCGCCGGCACGGTGACCGAACGGACCGGCTCGACGCGCAGCCGGTCGCCGACCATCTCCACTGCTCGCTCCCGATGACCCCGATCCGCACCAGGCCGCGCTGGCCCCCGGCGGGTGGGTGAGCCGTCCGTTCCTCGCGGCCGCCGTCGGCGCTGGTTGGAGATGATCAGGCGAGCTCGTCGGTCTGATAGCGCTGCTTGCATGCGGCGCGCTGGAGCTTGCCCGACGACGTCTTGGGCACCGTTCCCGGCGGGACCAGGACCACGTCCTTGGGTGGCACGCCGACGGTCGACCGGACCTGCCTGGCCACCTCGCTCCGGAGGTCGATGATCTCCTCGGCCCGGGTCTCGGCCACGACGACGAGCTCTTCCTTGCCGTTGCGTCCTTCGATGCCGAAGGCGATGACGTTGCCGGCTCGGACGCCTTCGACCCCGCCGACTGCGCGCTCGATCTCCTCGGGGAACACGTTGCGACCGCCCACGATGATGACGTCCTTGATACGCCCACACACCACGAGCTCCCCGGCCACCAGGTAGGCGAGATCCCCGGTGCGGAGCCAGCCGTCGTGGAACAGGTCGGCGTTCGCGTCGGGCCGCCGGTAGTAGCCGGGCGTGACCGACGTGCCGGCCAGCTCCAACTCCCCGACCGCTCTGTCGGCCAGGACGGCGCCGCTGTCGGGATCGACGATACGGAACCGCATCCCCGGCACCGGGTGCCCGAGGATGGCCAGCTCGCGAGTGCGATCGTCGGCGGGATCCGCGGGCGCCGCGTAGCGCTCGGACTCGAGCGTCACCCGGTCGACGGCATCGGTGCGGAGCCCGCTCATCGGGACCGGGAACGCGGCGCCGATGACCACCTCGGCCATCCCGAAGGCCGGGTACACGGCCCCCGGCCGCAGGCCATGTGCTTCGCCGGCCGCCACGAGCGCCCGTACCGACGCGGGATCGACGGGCTCCGCGCCGTTCAGGCCGATGCGGAGGGAGCTCAGGTCGATGTCGTCGGCGCGGCCCAGCGCCCTGGTGGCCAGCACCCAGGAGAAGTTGGGCCCGGCGGTCACCGTCCCGCCGTGGTCCGAGATCCACTCCATCCACCGGAGGGGGCGCGCCATGAAGTCCTGCGGCGCCCCGAGGACCAGATCGACCGCCTCGGCCATCGGCAGCATGCAGAAGCCGACCAGTCCCATGTCGTGGTACAGCGGGAGCCACGACACCATG
>CBDHFJ010000040.1:0-31703 GCA_965262315.1 Acidimicrobiales bacterium | reverse complement strand
CCCCGTCCTCACCGGTATCGGCCACGAAGTGGACAGCGCGGTCGCCGACGAGGTGGCCCACACGCGCCTGAAGACCCCCACGGCATGCGCGGCCCATCTGGTGGCCCATGTGGCCGCGGCCGACCATCGCGCCCAGGACCTGTGGCATCGCATCGCCACCGTGGCAGCCCACCGCCTGGCTGCGCAGGACCGTCGCCTGGCGGTGGCCGCAGCCCGCACGGCCGACCGGGTCGATGCGGTGCTCGTGCAGGCGGACCACGCAGCGGTCTCGGCGGCCCAGCGGGTGCGCGAGTCGGCCACGACGAGGTTGACCGGTGCGGAGCATCGATTGGTCACCCACGCCGGCGCGGCCCGGCTCCATGCACGACACCGCCTGGCGGTCGCTGATGCCGACGCCGACCGAGCGGTGCGGCGCCTCTACGAGACCGCGGAACGCCGACTCGACCTCGCCAACCGATCGCTCGACCAGGCCGACACGACCGTCCGCCTGCTCGACCCGGCGCGGGTACTGGCGCGGGGTTGGAGCATCACCACAACCGACGACGGCGCTGTCGTACGGTCGATCGCGGACGCCACGCCCGGCGCACGCCTCCGCACCCGCGTTGCCGACGGCATGGTGGCCAGTACGGTCGACGAGACATCGCCCGAGGAGTCAAGGTGACCACGGCAGATCCCGAAGCCAGCGACGCCGAGCCCGGCTATGCCGACGCGCTCGCGGAGCTCGAGAAGATCCTCGACCAGCTCGAGGACGACGACATCGACGTGGATGTGCTCAGTTCCAAGGTCGAGCGGGCGGCGGTGCTGATCCGGCTGTGTCGCAACCGCATCCGGGCAGCCCAGGTCAACGTCGAGGAGATCGTGGCCGAACTCGAGGATCTGGCTGACGACGCGGAAGACGACGCATGAACGCCGTGACCTCGGCCCCCGACGCACTGACCGTGGTCATGGGTCCGGTCGATGCCAGGCTCCCGCGAGGTCACCGAGCTCGAGCGCGCACGCTGGGCGGCCATCGACCCGGACCTCGAGGCGCCATTCGACGCCCTGGTGGACCTGGTCCTCATCGGCGGGAAGCGCCTGCGCCCGGCGTTCTTTCACTGGGCCCACGTCGGCGCCGGAGGCGCGCCGTTCGCGCCCGAAGCGGTCAACGCGGCCGCGGCCATCGAGATGTTGCACGCGTTCGCGCTCGCGCACGACGACATCATGGATGCGTCGGCATCCCGTCGCGGCCACCCCACGGTCCACGTTCGCTTCGCCGCGTTGCATCGGCAGCAGGGCTGGCAGGGCGACCCGGATCGGTGGGGCGAGGCGGTGGCGATTCTCGTCGGCGACCTCGCCCATGTCTGTGCGGATCACCTGATCGCGGGAGACGTCACCTGAGATCGCCCACATCTGGGACGAGCTCCGTCTCGAGGTCAACGTCGGCCAGTACCTCGACGTGCTGGCCGGCGCCAAGGGTGAGGCAGACGAGGCCACGGCCCGCCGGATCCTCGAGTACAAGACCGGCCGCTACTCGGTGCAACGACCGCTGCATCTGGGTGCCGCGGTCGCCGGGAACCATGCCGCGTTGGAGGCGGCTTTGACCGCCTACGGGCGTCCCGTGGGCGTGGCGTTCCAGCTGCGCGACGACATCCTGGGTGCCTTCGGCGACACCGAGGTCACGGGCAAGCCGGTCGGCGACGACCTTCGCGAGGGCAAGCCGACTCCGCTGCTTGCGACCGCGCGCCGGCTTGCGTCGGACTCCGAGGCCCGGGTCCTCGCGCGTGCCGGTGACCTCGCCATGACCGAGTCCGAACTCACCGAGCTCCAGGATGTGGTCCGGGCAACGGGTGCGGTCGACGTCATCGAGACCGAGATCGCTCAGCTCACGGACGAAGCCATGCGCGCCGTGGACGCGATGACGCTGGCCGGTGGTGCGGCAGAGGCGTTCCGTGCGCTTGCGACGTTCGTGGCCTACCGCACGCACTGACCGCCATCGCATTCGCCACTGCACGCACAGAAGCCCCAGGGGCCACCCAGGCCCCATGACCCACGCTTCGCAGTCCTGTGGCCACGCAGAGTGAAATCTGGTGGAAACCCTTGTTTCGCAGAGTGAGCACGGGCAGAATGCTCGCTCGGTAGGGGATGATCGGCCAACCGCATCGGCGGTTGGGCGCGGGCGCCCCGATCGCCAGCCGAGGTCCCGCCACATGCCCGAGTCTCCTACCGCGGAGTCCGACGACGTCATCGAGTTGTCGGCGCCCGTTCCCGTCCCAGGGATCGCCGGCGACCCTGCCGTGATCTCGGCGCTCCGGGACAACGTCGTCCTCCTGCTCCCCGGCGCCGGCGCCGGCGACACCC
Organism: Acidimicrobiales bacterium; assembly: GCA_965262315.1. Lineage (GTDB taxonomy): Bacteria > Actinomycetota > Acidimicrobiia > Acidimicrobiales > UBA8592 > JBCCFK01. Next base: position 29,366 of record CBDHFJ010000040.1, on the reverse strand, counting down.
GACCGACCAGTCCCGAGCAACCGCTGACGGTGCGGCTCCGTGAAGCGCTCGACGCGTCCAAGGAACTGATTCTGGTCATCGAACCGTCTGGTCGGGTCCTCTTCGCCAATCAGGCCGCGCGAGTCCAACTCTTCGCCGATGAGGCGGACCCCGTGTTCCGCGCCGTCGAGCCACTCCTCAGCGGCATCCGACGCGACGAGGTCTGGCCTGCGCTCGAACGCGACCACGAGTGGCGGGGCGACCTCTCGCTGATCCGCGCCGACGGCTCCACGGCACACCTGGAGATCGCCCTGCTCGCCGACGACACCGCCGGTGGCGACATCGGCACCCTCACCGTGATCGCACACGACGTCGGCGAACAGCGGGCACTCCAGGACGCGCTCGACCACCGCGTCAACCATGACGGGCTGACCGGGCTCGCCAACAGGCAACACCTGCTCCGCCAACTGAACGATCTCCTCGCCGACCCCACGGCGCGCACCCGGGGCGGCGCCCTCCTCGTGATCGACGTCGACGAGTTCCGCACCATCACCAACAGCCTCGGCCACGAGACCGGCGACCGGGTCCTGGTGGCGTTCGCGTACCGGCTGCTTCGCACGTTTCCCACCAACGCGCTCCTGGCACGCGTCGGTGGCGACGAGTTCGCCGTCTACTGCCCCGGCGAGGTGGACATCGACCGCCTGGCGGACCAGATCGGCCGCACCACCCGCGCGCCGTTCTTCGTCGACGGCTCCGAAGTGCACCTGTCCGTCGTCACGGGCATCGCCATCACCCGACCGAGCCAACCGGTGGCCAACGCCGAGGCCCTGCTGCGCGAGGCCGACGCGGCCAGCTACCGGGCGAAAGAGCGCGGCCACGGCGCCGTCGAACTGTTCGAGCCCACCCTCCAGAGCCAGGCCGAAGACCGCCTCGCGGTCGTCCAGGATCTGCGCCGAGCCATTCGCGACGGCGAGTTCCAGCTGCACTACCAGCCCAAGGTGGCTCTCGACTCCGGCGCAGTGGTCGGCGCGGAAGCGCTGATCCGCTGGCGCACGCCCGATGGACAGATGCGACCGCCAGCCAGCTTCATGGACGTCGCGGAGGACACCGGCCTCATCATCCCGATCGGCCATTGGGTCCTCGAGGAGGTGTGCCGTACCGCGGCAGAACTCCAGGCCGTGTCGCCTGGCTTCCAGGTCTCGCTGAACATCTCGGTGCGCCAGATCGACCACCCCGGCTTCGCCGGTCACGTGGAGGACGCGGTCACCGCCGCCGGCGTGGACCCCAGCACGGTCGAGCTCGAGATCACCGAGAGCGCGCTGATGGAGGACGTCGAGACCAGCGCCGCCCTGCTCACGACGCTCAAGGAGCTGGGCACCACGATCGCCGTGGACGACTTCGGCACCGGGTACTCGTCGCTGCAGTATCTCCAGCGACTGCCCGTCGACGTGCTGAAGGTGGATCGGTCGTTCGTGTCCGGCCTCGACCAGAACGACGGCGACCTCGCGATCGTGCGCGCGGTGGTCCAGCTGGCCGAGGCACTGGGTCTCACCTCGGTGGCCGAGGGAGTCGAGAACGCCGAGCAACTCGCGCAGCTCCGCCGCCTCGGATGCCGGCAAGCCCAGGGCTTTCTCTTTGCTCGGCCGGTGGAGCTGCCGATATTGCAGGAGATGCTGCGCTCGCGGCCTTCCTGGTGAGGGCACGCTCAGGGCCCACTACCCTGAGTGACCGGCGGGAACAGTGTGTGGCCAGATGGCCACTCCATGCATATGTCCGAGATCGTCCGGGAAGACCGAGAGGCAGTCCTCTACGAGAAGGTGCCGTTGCCATCGAGCGACGGGGCTCCCCCGCGCGCGGACGTCGACGACCGTGACCACGACGCCCTCGAGGTTCCACCCTCGGTGCGGGCGATGCTCAGCCCCCTCATCGCGGCACTTCGCTGGTGCACCGTGGTGTTGGGAGTCGCGCTCGAAGCACCCGACGCCGCGGACGGCGACGTCGGCCTGGTGCTCACCACCTCGATCTGCCTGTACCTGACCACCTGGCGGACGATGCGGCCGCTTCAGCTCGGCTCGCCTGATCGTTCCCAGTGGGTGATGGGCATCACCGATGCCGTCCTGGTGGGCGCCGCCGTCGGCGTCAACGACGGCCTGCTCTCGCCGTTCGTCGCGTGCGTCGGTGCGGCGACAGCCGTCGCTGCCTTCGGGTGGGGCGTCCGCCACGGCCTCGCGTCGCTGGGCGGGGGCATCCTCGCCATGGGCCTCAGCAGTCTGATCTCCGGTGGCCGCATCGGCCTCGACGACCCGATCGGCTGGTTCGTGCTGGGCACGATGATCATCGTCGTCGTCACCCTGGGGATCATCCGGGGGCGACTCGCCGAGACCGAGCGGCGCCGCCTCCAACTTGCCGGCCGACTCGACGCGCTGGCCGAGACCAACCAGCTGCTCCACGCGGTGAACCGTGTGGCCCGGACGCTGCCGTCCTCACTCGACCTGCAACAGGCGGTCGAGGCCACTCGTGGCCAGCTGACCGACACCTTCGACGCGTCGGTCGTGGGCCTGCTGACCGTGAGCGAAGTCAACGACACGTGGGCCCCCCTGATCGCAGACGGGCTCGCGATCCCGCCGATGGTCACCAAAGAGGCCATCCCGGACCACCTGCGTGCCTGCCTCGATGCCGACGGACCGCTCCTGGTCCCCGACCTCGAGCGTCGTGGGCTCGGCGCCACCAGCGGATCCGGCGTCTACACCGCACTCCGGACACGCGGGAAGGTCGTGGGGCTCCTCGCCGTCGAACATGCCGAGGCGGGGCGCTACACCGAACGCGACGCCCGACTCCTGGGCGGTCTGGCCGAAGCCCTGGCCCTCACGATCGACAACGCCCGTTGGTTCCGACGGCTCCGCATCCTCGGCGCCGAGGAGGAACGGGCCCGCATCGCCCGCGACCTCCACGACCGCTTGGGTCAGTGGTTGACCTACATCAGCTTCGAGCTCGAGCGCATCAAGACCGGCTCCACCAGCGACGTCACCGAGATCGACGCCCTGCACCAGGACGTCCAACGCGCCATCGACGACCTGCGCGAAACGCTCCGCCAGATGCGGACAGCCGTCACCGACGAGCAGTCGCTCACCGAAGTGGCTGCGGAGATCACCGACCGATTCACGCGCCGAACGGGTATCGAGATCGATTTTGCTGCCGATGAGATCGGGGAACGATTCCCTATCGCCGTCGAGAACGAACTGCTGCGGATCATGCAAGAAGCACTCAACAACATCGACAAGCACGCCAACGCCACCAAGGTGAGCATCGACTGGGAGGTCCGCGCCCACGATGCGCACCTGCGCGTCGGCGACAACGGCGACGGATTCGACGAATCCAGAGGGGTCCGGGAGACCGCCTTCGGGCTGGTGGGCATGCGTGAGCGTGCCGAGGTCATCGACGCCGAGCTGACCGTCACCAGCTCACCCGGCGAAGGGACAACCATCGACGTGATCGTTCCGCGAGAGGAAAGACCGTGATCAACATCGTGCTGGCAGACGACCATCAGATCCTGCGGGAGAGTGTTCGAAAGAACTTCGAATCCGCAGGCGAGAAGGTGATCGGCGAAGCCTCGAACGGCGAGGACGCCGTGCGCCTCGCTCAGACCCTGGAGCCCGACGTCGTGGTCATGGACATCTCGATGCCCGTCCTCGACGGCGTGAGTGCAACGAAGCGCATCTCCGAGTCGGTGCCGGGCACCCGCGTCGTGGTGCTGACGATGCACGACGACATCGACAAGACGCGCCAGGCGCTCGAGGCGGGCGCCGTGGGCTACCTGTCCAAGGGCTGCTCGTTCGCCGACGTGCTCGAAACCGTTCGCGCCGCCGCTGCCGGTGACACCGGCCTGTCTCCGGCGCTGGCGTCGTCGATGCTCAGCGTGGCCCAGGCCCAACAGCCGAAGGCCGAGGACGAGCTCCTGTCGCCCCGACAGGTCGAGATCCTCCAAGGCATCGCCGACGGTCTCAGCACCAAGCAGGTCGCCCGAGAGCTCGGCATCACCCAGAAGACCGTCCACAACCATCTCAACGCGATCTACCGTCGGCTCGACACGCAGAGCCTCACCCACGCTGTCCTCAGTGCGGTCCGGCTCGGGATCATCGACCTCCACGAGGCGTGACCTCGAACGCAGCGGGAGGCGTGGGCGCCACCGCCGAGCCCCGTCGGGTGCGCTCGGCCCTGTTGCTCGCGTCCATCGTGACCCTCGCTGCGGTGATTCCATTGACGGTCCTGGCTCTCCGAAGCGATGACGACCAGGCGTCGACGGCCGGTCTCACGGTCACGATTGGAGGCGACGGCGGCGCCGCTCGATGGTGCGGTGCTCGATCGCGGCGTGGACGCGGCGTTGTCCATCGACGGTGGCGAGCTCATCGCTGCCGCCTGGTCACTGTCCACACCCGATGGGTTCCTGCTCGCCGAAGGGCGAGCGGTGGGCGCGGCCCCCTACCGGATCGAGCTCCCGCCCGGCCTGCTCGCCGGTCTCGAACCCGGGCGCTACGACCTCCTGACCACGGTCACGCTCGAGGACGGATCGACCGAGCCGCGGGCCGCTCGGTTCGCAATCGAGGCCGACTGATCGGCCGCTCGGCGCAGTGGGGTCACCCTCCGTGGGTGGTCTGTGCGCTCGGCGCGGCTACTTTCTCTGGCGCGGGCTCCCTGGGTGAATTTCCCCATGCCCGTCGTCGGCTGCCCGGTCGATACTGCTCATGGGCGGCCCGACCTGTTCTCGAAGGCATGCTGGTGAATGCGGGGTCGCCATGGTCAGGAAATCGAGGGAGGCGGTACACGGTCTCGGCTCGTCGCTGCTCGGCGCCCTGACCGTCTCCACGATCATGACCGCCATCGTGGCGGTCCCGCTGGGACTCGATGCTGCCAGCGACGATGGACGGCCCGCGGGCATCGACGAAGCAATCTCGGCCGACGATGCCCGATTCCCGGCAGCGGTGCCGCTGGCCGACGCGGAGATCGAGCTCCTGGCATCGGACGAACTGGCCGACGAACCGCTGGTCGATGAGGCAGAGGTGGCGGGGGTCTTCGTCACCCCGACCGCCGTCGCAACCGACGACCCGACCCCTGAGCCGGTCGAGCAGCTCGCGATCCTCATCCCGACCCCGACCTCCACACCGGAAGAGCAGCGCGCCCCGGACCGGCCGGCCGCGACACCTCCGTCCCCGGAGACCACGGAGCAGTCCGAGCCCGAGCCGACCGTCGCGCCGACGCCGCGATCTCCGACACCGGACGCACCGCCGGACGACGACGAGCCGCCGCCCGCAACGCCGCGGCCGACAGCGACCGAAGAGCCCGAGCCGACGCTCGAACCGGCGCCCACGGCCGAGCAGGCACCCACCCCGGACCCCGACGGACCGTCCACCGACGTCTACGCGTTCGTGAGCGGCGACGCCCTCCGGGAGGACCAGGTCGGCAGTCTCGAGCTCAAGACGGTCAACGGCGGATCCAACGAGACGACCGGGGTGACCGTGTCGGTCAGTGCTTCCGGTGGATCGATCCTCAGCGTGTCGCCGGGCCGGGCCGACTGGACCTGTACCGGCACCGATGCAGCATGGCAGTGCACGGGCCCGACGCTGGAAGCGGTCAGCTCGAGCCGGGGGATCATGACGCTGCTCCCCCACGACCAGGACCTCACGGTGTCGGTCGCGGTCGATCATGCCTTGATCGACGAGGAACCCGCGAACAACTCGTTCAGCACCGCTGTCCCCGTCGTACCGAACCCGACCACCCCAGACGAGTTGGATCAGATCGAAGAGGAGCCGGACCCGACACCGACCGCGGTCGAGCCCACCGAACCCGTGCCCGACCCCGAGCCCGATCCCACCGAGCCCCCCGAACCCGTCGAGCCGACCCCGCCACCGACGCCCTCGCCGACCCCCGAGCCGAGCGATCCGGCTGAACCGGGCGGCGACGGCACCAATGGCCCGGTCCCCGACGCCACACCCTCACCAACCGTCGCGGACGCGACCGGCGATGATTCCGCGGGAGGCGCTGCGGGTGGTGGGCAGGCGGGCGAGATCACCGACGTGGTCGCCACCGAGCAGGATCCGGCAATCGAACCCGAACGCCCCGAAGTCGTCACCGAGGACGAGCGCCCCTGACGGCGGCCCTCGGCTTCGCGAGAGCACCGGTGACGGTGGCATGATGGCGCCGTGGCCATTCACAAGCTGACCTCGACCGACGCCTTCGTGGCCTTCGACCTCGACGGCGCACCCGCCGCCGGCATCGTTCGCTCGGCCCCGAAGATCCTCCAGGGCGGAGCCAAGGACCTGGCGCGATCGATGACCTACACGTTCGCCACCCTCGGGATGCAGCGCGGAGGCGCTTCCGCCGGCATCAACGCGCAGCCGACGATCAAGCCGAGGCCATCGCGGCCTTCGCCGCGGGAACTGGTGCCCATGGCCGCCGACGGCTCCCTGGCACTCGACGCCGGCAAGGGTGTCGGGGCCGACCAACTCGCCGAACTCAACGCCGCAGACGATCGATCGGACCTGCTCGCCGCACCGCACGGCGGCGGCACCCTGGCCGACCACCTCGCCGGACTGGGACCGGTGGTGGCGGCAGCGAAAGCAGTCGGCGGGCTCGACGGTCGCACCGTCGCCATCGAAGGCTTCGGCGCAGGCGGCGCGGCACTGGCCGCCGCGGCAGCGGCCCACGGGGCTCGGGTCGTCGGCGTGGCCACCACCAAGGGTGTGCGCGCCGACGCAGGCGGCCTCGATCCGGCCGAGCTCGCCGGCGCATGGGCAGACGCCGGCGACACGATGGTGGGCGAGGACGCCGAGCCGGCCTGGAAGATCTTCACGACCGAAGCCGACGTCCTGTTCGCAGGCTCCAAGGCTGGAGCCATCAACCACGAGACGGCCGCCCGACTCGCCGCATCGGCCGTCGTGCCCCACCAGGCGCTGCCGTTCACCGCTCGGGCACTCGCGGTCATGCAGCGCGGCGACATCACCGTGGTCCCCGACTTCGTCGCCCTGGCTGCACCGGTGGTGGCGGCCTGGCCCGGAGACGCCAACGATGTCGACGGGGTCATCGCCAAGGCGACGGCCGCGATCGAGGCCGCGATCGAGGAGTCCGCGGGCCACGAAGACGGTGCCTTCCTCGGCGCCTGCCATCGGGCCGAGGCATTCCTGTCGACCTGGCAGGAGCGCCTGCCGTTCGGCCGCCCACTGGCCTCCTGACCCGCGAGCCCGTCCAGCCGCTATTCGGTGATGCCGAAACGCTCCAGGCCGAACGCTCGGATCGCGTTGCCCCGGATCACCTTGGTGCACTCCTCGGCGTCCATCCCAGCCGCCGCGAACATCGAATGGGCGACCTTCCGAGAGTGGGGGAACGTGCCGTCGGAGTGCGGGTAGTCGGTCTCGAACAGGATCTGGTCGACGCCGACTTCATGGCGCTGCTTCAGGCCGACGAGATCATCGAAGATGCAACCGAACACTCGTCCGTGCACCTGCTCCGACGGCAGGCGTCCCTCACCGCCGACGCCACCGCGGCCTTCCTTCCAGACGGCGTCCATGCGTTCGAGCTGGAACGGCATCCAGCCCACTTGGCTCTCGGCGTAGGCGATCTTGATGTCCGGGAAGCGTTCGAGGGTGCCGGAGAAGACCCAGTCGACGAGGGAGCCCTCGGCGTTCTGGGCATACAGCGACATCGAGGCCGCGAGCGGGGCGTCGGGGGAGGTCGACGGCATCGACGACGACGATCCGATGTGCATCGAGACCGTGACGTCGGCCTCCTGGCAGACCTCCCAGAGCACGTCCCACTCGCCGCTGTACATCGTGGCGCAGCCGAGCTTGGACGGGTTCTCCGAGAACGCGATGGCGTACGAGCCCTTGTCGGCGCACCGTCGGACCTCCGCCGCGGCCAGCGCCGGATCCCACAAGGGCACCAGCGTGAGCGGGATCAGGCGGCCACGTCCGGCGCCACCACCCCAGTCGTCGATGATCCAGTCGTTGTAGATCTGCAGGCTGGCGAGTGCGAGCTCCTTGTCGTCACGCTCGAGGAAGCCCTGGCCGCAGAATCGGGGGAAGATGTTGGGGAAGTTGATGGCGGCCTCGACGTGATTGAGCGTCATGTCGTCGAGCCGCGGCCCCTGTGCATAGGTGCCGGGTCGCAGGTCCTCGTACACCGCGGCGACGTTGCGCTGCTCCTCGCGGGGCACGCCGGCCGGGCCGTGCAGGAACCCGGTCGGGGTGACCGAGTCCTCGAAGAGCCAGACGTCGCAGAGCTGTCCGTCGGGGTCGTCGCGATGGAATCCGTAGTGGCCGCCGGAGAACTCGAGGCGGATCCTCTCCTGGATGACGCGGGGGCCGCGGTCGCGCATCGATGGCGGGAGCTGCTGCTTCCACAGGTCCTTGGGTTCCATCACGTGGTCGTCGACCGAGATGATGAGCGGGAGATCCTCTTCGGCAGGGGTGACGTCAGCCATGCGGCCGAGCGTAGATCGACCGCCGGCCAGGAGGCGCTGCGGATGCCGCCGGGTCGGGCGCGCGTCAGCCACCGAGGGCGGCGGCCTTGGCCTCGAGGAGGCGGATCTCGGGTTCGTCCGCGGTGAGCTCGATCGCGCGCCGGTAGGCGTCGCGAGCGTCGCGGTTCGCTCCGGTTCGGCCGAGCAGGTCAGCCCGTGCCGCGTGGAAGTAGGAGTAGCCATCGAGGGCGGCGGCCAGCTCGTCGAGCATGGCGAGACCCGACTCGGGCCCCGCCGACATGGCCACGGCCACGGCGTGGTTCAAGCGGACCACCGGTGTGGGACTGTGCACCACCAGCTCCTGGTAGAGGGCAGCGATCCCACGCCAGTTGGTCGCCGACGCCGTCGTGGCCAGGGCGTGGGTCGCGGCGATGGCTGCCTGAAGCTGAAGCGGCCCCGCTCGATCGAGTCGCGACGCCCGCTCCAGCACGGCGAGGCCGTCGGCGATCATCGGGTGGTCCCACCGCTCGCGGTCCTGGTCCTCCAAGAGGACCACGTCGCCGAACTCGTCCACCCGGGCCGCTCGGCGGGCATGGGTGAGCAGGCACAGGGCGAGCAGGCCCATGCTCTCTGGGTCGTCGGTGGTCAACTCGACCAGGAGGCGGGCCAGCCGGATGGCCTCGTCGCACAACTCGTGGCGGATGAGATCCTCGCCCGCGGACGCGTTGTAGCCCTCGTTGAACACGAGATAGATCACGCTGCGCACGACGGGACAACCGCTTCAACAGCTCGTGATCGGGTGGGATGACGAACGGGATCCCCGCGTCGGCGATCTTGCGCTTCGCCCGGACCAGGCGCTGGGCCATCGTCGGTTCGGGAACCAGGAACGCCCGGGCGATCTCGGCGGTGGTGAGGCCGGCGACGCTGCGCAGGGTGAGCGCCATCTGGTCCTCGACGCGAATCGCCGGATGGCAGCACCCGAAGATGAGCCGGAGCTGATCGTCACGCACCCTGGTCTCCTCCTCGGTGGGATCGTCGTCCTCGCAGCGAACGCGCTCCTCCAACCGCCCGACGAGCTCGGCCTTGTCCCGGCCGACCTTCTCTCGCCGGAGTCGATCGATGGCACGCCGACGGGCCACCGTGGTGATCCACGCGCCTGGCCGATCGGGGATGCCCTGGTCCGGCCAGGCCGAGAGCGCGGTCTCGGCCGCCTCCTGCGCGGCGTCCTCGGCCAGCTCGAGGTTCCCCAGATCACGCGCCAGGGTGGCCACGACCCGCGACCACTCCTGGCGCACGACGCCGGCGACCGCGGCTTCGACGCGGTCGGTCACCTCAGCCCTGTTCGAACTCGATGACGGGACGGACCTCCACCGTGCCGAGCGCTGCGTGCGGGATCTTCGCCGCCCACGCGATGGCCTCGTCGAGGTTCTCGCAGTCGAGCAGGTAGTAGCCGCCGAGCTGCTCCTTGGTCTCGGCGAACGGTCCGTCGGTGGTGATCGTCTCACCGTCGCGGACCTGGATCGACGTGGCCATCGGCGTGGGCAGCAGGGCGTCGCCGCCGAGCATGACGCCGGCCTCGGTGGCGGCGGTGCCGAAGGCGAAATAGTCCTGCATGATCGCCGCCATCTCGGCGCTGTCCTCCGGCGGGTTCGCGATCGTGTCGCTCTCGTCGGAGTAGATGAGTGCCAGGTACTTCACGGGATCCTCCTCGTTGGCGCCGGCAGGGTGCCGGACTCGCTGGGACGACGAACAGCGGGCGATGGGATCGACCGGCTCGACTGGGATTCTTCCAAGAACTCGGCCCATGGTCAGGTGAGGCGCAGACGAAATGATCGCTACGATCTCCCGCCATGGCCGACTGGACCTGGCAACCGACGATCGGCGACGACATCGCCACGAAGGGCCTGGTGCTGTCGGTGGCATTGGGGATCGGCGCCGTGGGGTGCCTGGCGGCGGCGGCCTTCATGGACGACGTGCGGTTCCTCCTCATCGTGGGGCTGATGCTGGCCACGCTGGTGTGGCTGGGCCGATCCTCGACCAAGCAGGCGCGCACCCTCCAGGTCACCGTCGACCGAGGGATTGCCACCTTCGCCGATTCTCGGCGGACCACCACCGTCGACCTCCGGACGCTGGAGTCCATCGACGTGTCCTCGCGAGGCGACTACCAAGCGGGTCGCCGTTGGGCCATCGAGGCCGTCGGTCCGGGTACCGCGGTCGAACATCGGATCGCGAACGTCGAGCAGTACTGGTCCCTGGACAGTGCCGAGATGGCCGAACTCCGGCGGGGCCTGCAGCACTACCACCAGTGGTATCGCTCGAACGCGACACCGGCCGCGGCGACACCGGCCGCGGCGACACCGGTCGCCCAGGCGGCAGCGTCCGCACCGACAAGCCACGCCCAGGGGGATTCGTTCGAGTGGCGCATCCCCCGGCACCCGAACGCCGACCGCAACCGCAAGCGGGTGGCGATCATCAGCATCCTGATCGCCGGCGCCCTCGCCGCTGCAGGGATCGTCTCCGCCTGGCCCGACCCCCTGGGCGTGATCCTGTCGATCGTCGTCTTGCCCGGCATCGTCGGTCTGCTCGGGGGCGGTCTGTGGTGGGCATACACCCCGGTGCGTCGCTTCCGTCTCACAGCCGCCGACGGCGTGCTGTTCGTGCACCCGACGTTCGGATCGAAGCCGCCGCGCGAGGTGCAGCTCGCCGGCGCCACCGACGTGGTCGTCGACACCTCCACGAACCTGGTGGCCACGGGGACCGGGAGCCACACGCGCCAGACCACCACCTACATCAAGATCGATCCGCCCGATGGGGGCTCCTCGGAACGAATCGCGCTGCCGAACGGCCCGGGCTCGGCCATGAACGCCGAACAGCGCCTGCTCCTCGAATCGCAGCTCCGGCGACTGGCCGGGATCGCCTGACCCTCGACCTGCTAAAACTCATCGCAGCAACACGACCTCACACAGGAGTGAACGATGGATCTCGGACTGGCTGGCAAGAAGGCGCTGGTGACCGGCTCGACCAAGGGACTCGGCCGAGCGATCGCCGAGACGCTGCTCGCCGAGGGGGCCTCGGTGGCGATCTGCGCGCGCGATGCCGATGGCGTTGCTGCTGCGGTCGAGGAGATGTCGTCGATGGGCCAGGTCGTGGGCTCCGCCGTCGACGCCGGCGACCTGTCCCAGGTCGAAGGCTGGATCGCATCGTCGGCCGAGCAGCTCGGCGGCATCGACATCTACGTCCACAACACCTCGGGCAAGCCCCAGCGCAAGCTCGAGGACTGGGTCAACAACCACAACATCGACCTGGTGTCGCTGGTCGGTGGCGTCGCTGCCGCCAAGGAAGCCCTCGCCGACGGTGGTGGCTCGCTCATCTCCATCGGCACCAGCGCGGTCGGCGAGCACTTCGCCTCGGGCTCGGGCAGCTACTCGGCCTTCAAGGCCGCGGTGACCAACTGGACCCTCGGTCAGGCTCAGGTGCTGGGCGCCCAGGGCATCCGCTGCAACGTGGTGTCGCCCGGACCGATCATGGTCGAAGGCGGCGACTGGGACGGCATCCGCCAGGGCATGCCCGAGTTCTTCGAGGCCACCCAGAAGACCCACCCCGGCGGCGACATCGGTGAGCCCTCCGACGTGGCCAACGCCGTCGCGTTCCTGGCCAGCCCCGCCGCCAAGCACATCAACGGTGCCAACCTCACCGTCGACGGTGGCTTCATGAAGCGGGTCAACTGGTAGGGGCACTGCCCGCATGGCCAACAACGATGTCGAGGTGCTCCTGGCCAAGCAGGCCATCGGCGAGGTCGTGGGCGCTCGTTATGCGCGCGCCCTCGACTGGCTCGACGTCGACGCCCTGAAGGAGTGCTTCTGGGACGACGGCTGGGTGGACTACGGCTTCTTCGAGGGCAACGCCCACGAGTGGTGCGACGCGGTGATGCCCATCGAGTCCTCGTCGGTGCACCGCTTCCACTACTCGTTCAACATCATGATCGTGGTGGACGGCAACCGCGCCGACGTCGAGTCCAACAGCTTCGCCGGAAGCCGTCGGGTCGGCGACAGCGGCGAGGCATACCAGACGTTCCACGGCAGCCGGTATCTCGACGTGGTCGAGCGCCGCTCCGGCGAGTGGCGGATCAGCGAGCGACGGGTCCTGCTCGAGTCGACGCAGCGGTTCCCGTCGCCTGACGGCCCGGGTGGCGCCCTGGGCGGCCTCGACCTGGTGAGCGGCCTCGGCCCGGATCACCCGCTCTATCGCCGCATGCGGTAGCGGTCGGGTCTCAGGTGCCGGTGAAGGTGGGCGGCCGCTTCTCGACGAAGGCGGCGATGCCCTCCTGGCCGTCGGCGGTGGCCATGGCGCCGGTGATCATCACACCTTCGATCTCGCCGGCCTCCTCCAACGCGCGCTCGTGGCCGTCGTACACGAGCCGCTTCGCGTTGCCCACCGCGTAGGGCGCGCCAGCAGCGAGTGTCTGAGCCAGCTCGGCAGTGGCCGAGTCGACCTCGTCGTCGGGGACGACCCGGTTGACCAGGCCCCAGGCTTCGGCCTCGGCGGCCGACAACACCCGGTTGGTGAGGGTCAGGTCGAGCATCCGCCGCACGCCGATGTGTCGCGAGATGAAGTAGGTGGACGTGCCGTCGGGGGTCATGCCGGCCCGCGTGTAGGCCATCGTGTACTTCGCCGACTCCCCCGACACCACCAGGTCGAACGAGCTCATCAGCGACAACCCGGCGCCGCCTGCAGCACCCCGGACGCCGGCAACGAACGGCTTGGCCATGCGGTTCATCTTGTAGATGGCGGCGTGGAAGTCGGCCAGGAGCTTGGCGCCGTGCTTGGGCAGGTCGGCACCCTGCGCGTGGAACTCCTTGAGGTCCCCACCCGCACAGAACACCTTGCCCTCGGCCGTCACCGACGCGGCGCGGACGTCGTCGTCCCACTCGATCTCCATCATCACGGCCTTGAGGTCGGCGGCGAACGCCTCGCTCACGGCGTTGGCGCCGTCAGGGCCGGTTCAGGTGGACGTGGGCGACGTGGTCGCGAACTTCGTAGGTGATGGTCTCGAGCTCCACGGCTCCGCTCCTTCGGTCTGGCGACGATCGCCCCGCAGTCTGGCACCCCAGGCGGCCGCCCGCCGCGACGTGACGGCCGCACATGTGACTCGTACCATGACGCCCGGGCGCGGGCGGCGCCGGAGGTCCTGCGTCGAATGCGCTCCCTGATCATCACCGTGCTGGTCGCGTCACTGCTCGCGGTCCCTGCCCTGCCCGCCGGGGCGCAGACGAACGAGCCGTGGTCGCCGCCGCCGGCCAACGCCGGCTTCGACTACCAGATCGGTGGCCCGTACAAGGTGCCTGCCGGTGTCACCGTGGTGTCCCGGGACTGGTACGCCGGTCGGCCGATGCGCAGCGGCTACTCGATCTGTTACATCAACGCGTTCCAGACCCAGGCGGACGATCCCGGCGTCGATCGCCCGGACGAGCGGTCCAACTGGCCGAGCCATCTCGTGCTCGATCGGCTCGGCGACCCCAACTGGCCCGGTGAGTACCTGATCGACATCAGCACCCCGGCCAAACGTCGCGACGCCCGAGACCACGTGGGTCGGATGATCCGGCGCTGTGCCCGCAAGGGCTTCGACGCGGTCGAGTTCGACAACCTCGACTCGTGGACCCGGTTCCGCGGCACCGCACTGGCCGACCAGGTCCCGTTCGGGCGCCGTCAGACCATCATGTTCGCCCGCCTGATCACCGCGTACGCGCACGAACAAGGGCTCGCCGTCGCCCAGAAGAACACCGCGTCGTTCGGTCGCAAGGCGGCATTGCGACGCATCGGGTTCGACTTCGCCATCGCCGAGTCCTGTGGCGTGTGGAACGAATGCGACCGCTACACCCGGGTCTACGGCGACAACGTGATCGCCATCGAGTACAGCGCAGCCGGCTTCGCCAACGCATGCGCGGCCATCGGCTCGCGGGCGTCGGTGGTGCTCCGAGACGTGGCGGTCAGCCGACGGGGCTCCCCCACCCACGTCTACGACTCCTGCTGACCCAGACCGTCAGGGGCTCAGGACCTCGAAGGTGGTGGCGAGTTCGACCCCCAGCCTGGGTCCCGCGGCCTCGGCATTGCCGCGCAACATCTGGCGGGCCGATGCCTCGTCGTCGCCGAGTGCCTCGAGGTAGAGCTCGTGGCACAACAGCGAGGCCACACCCTGCTCGAACGTGTCCGTGACGTCGACCGCGTGGGTCGCCTGCGGCGAACCGTTGAACGCCACGAACCGGACACCGGACCACGCCGGATCGTCGAGCCCCTGCGCCAGCCACGAGTTGGCCGCATCGCGCACGGCATCCAACAGGGCGACGCCGACCGCCCGGTGATCGGCATGGTTCCAGCTCGGCCCTCCCCACGATTCGCGGAAGTTGATCGACAACAGCACCTCGGGGCGGTGGCGTCGGATGGCGCGCGCGAGGTCGAGCCGCAGCCGCAGATCCGGCACGACCAGGCCATCGTGATGATCGAGGAACTCGACCTCGGTCACCCCGACGGCGGCGCAGCTGGCCACCTGCTCGGCTTCACGTGCGGGGCCGGCGACATCGGGTGCCATCGTTTCGATCCCGACCTCGCCCCTGGTCACCAGCAGGTACCGGACATCCTTGCCCTGGGAGGTCCAGCGGGCAACGGCCGCGGCCGCGCCGTACTCCATGTCGTCGGGATGCGCGATCACCGCCAACGCCCGACTCCAGTCCTCCGGTAGCGCTTCGAGCTCAGTCATGAGGAGAGTCCTATCACCGGTCGCGCATCGCGAGAGCGCCGATAGGATTGTGCGCCGACGTTCCGTCACGGGGCTGTAGCTCAGTTGGCTAGAGCACCTGCTTTGCAAGCAGGGGGTCGGGGGTTCGATTCCCCCCAGCTCCACCCAACCCTTGGAGACGAAACCGCAGGTCACAGGCCCGCGGTTTCGTCGCGTCTGAGCCTGGGTCGGACGGCCCACGCGTTGCCGCGCGCGTATTGCGCGCGTAGCAACGCGCGCGTACGGTCGCCTCCGTGGCAGGGCGGCGGTCATTCGGGAGCGTGCGGAAGCTCCGGTCGGGTCGGTGGCAGGCGATGTACACCCACTCCGAGACCCGCAGGCGCGTCACCGGACCTGTGACGTTCCTCACGAAGGCGGATGCCACCCGGTGGCTGGCAACGACGGAAGCTGACGTCCATCGCGGCGACGACCTCGATCCAACCGGCAGCTCCGTGACGTTCGGCGAGTACGCGGACAAGTGGCTCGCAGCCAAGACGGAACTCCGGCCGACGACCCTCGAGCTCTACGAGTACCTGCTGTCCAAACACATCAAGCCGACGTTCGACGACTTGCTGGTCGGCAAGATCAGCGCAGCAACGGTCCGCGAGTGGAACTCGAAGATCCGTGGCGGATCGATCAGCGACACCACGGCGGCAAAGGCCTACCGACTTCTCCGACAGATCATGCAGAGCGCTGTCGATGATCGGTTGATCCGGGAGAACCCGTGCCGGCTGAAGGGCGCAGCGGTCGAGCGGAGCCAGGAACGGCAGATACCGTCGATCGAGGACGTTCATCGGCTTGGCGACGCGATCGAACCCCGATATCGGGCCATGGTGTTCGTCGCGGCGTTCGCTGGCCTACGGAAGGGTGAGTGTTACGGCCTCGCCCGCCGACACATCGATCTCGACGCCGAGCCGCCGACCCTCTTTGTCGAACGCTCGCGGGTGACGACGAGAGCGCATGGACTGATCTTCCAGCCGCCGAAGACAGCAGCTGGAGTGCGTGGACTCGCGCTGCCCGAGTCGGTGGCGACCGAGCTGCGCTCCCATCTCGAGGCCTTCGTTGACGAGGACCCCGACGCACTGGTCTTCACTGCGGCGCATTCCGGGGACACGCCGACGACGACCGTCTGGCGCCGGGCGTGGGACCGAGCCCGACGTGCGACCAACGTCGATTGCTCGTTCCACGATCTACGTCATGTTGCCGGCACCCTCAATGCCGCTGCCGGCGCAACCACGAAGGAGGCAATGGCGCGGCTCGGACACGCCTCGCCCGTTGCTGCGCTCCGCTATCAGCACGCCGTCGCCGAACGGGACCGCGAGATTGCCGCAGGCGTTGACCGCATTATCGGAGGCTGAGCGATCCGGCCGAGCTGCGGACAGCACGAGAGGCTGTGGTCGCCTGCGCACGGCAGTTCCGCGTCTTGACGACGGATCCGACCGGACCACCTCCGGGGGTGGCAACTACTCGCACTGCCAACAGATCGGGAACACGGACTGCAAGATCCGTTCGAAGGGGCTGCGGTTTGGTTCGCGGTCTCGGTGGTCCCTCAATCGGGACCCGTTGCTTCCGCAAGCACACCGAGCCTCGCGAGCCTGCCAGCCAGGCACGAGCGACGTCAGGCTCTTGGAACAGTGCAAGGCGATCTTCCAAGAACCTGACGTCTACTCGGCGGTGTCGCGGCTGGCGCTTCTAGCCGCTCCGCTCGGCCTCCGCTGTTAGCCGGTCGAGGGCCGCCCTCAGCTCCTCTGCGTCAGCGCTCGGAGCTGATTCCTCGCCAGGCTCGGCGGGTGAGGCGGACGCCTCGAGCTCGTCTAGCTGTTGCTCGAGCCCTGCGGCTTCGGCCTGTCGGAGGGCCGGCAAGGCTGACCACTCCGCGGCTTCGGGCTTGGCATCGCTGAGCGCCACCCTCGCGTCCAGGACTGTCGATCCCAGAAACTCAAGCGGAGCCGAGTGCTCGCCGTGCGCCTGATCGTCAAGGACGCCGTCCACGACTCCAACGACGGTCGAGGGATCATAGACCTGCCAGCCGCTGCCGAGGCCTGCGTAGTCATGGACCAGCATTACGAGGTAGGACCCACCCACCTCGAGCCGTGTCGATCCTTCGAGGCGAATTGGCAGGAGAGCGCCGTCCTCAGTGTGAAGTGAGCCTTGAGCTTGGAGACGGAGCTTGTCCTGGATGTCAATCGCAGGTGAGTCTGTCGCCCGCCATACCACTTCTTCGACGACAGCGGTGACGGTCCGCTGCTCGGTCCAGCTCGTCTGGCCCTCGACAAGCTCGGATGGCTCAGAAGCCTCGGATACGACGGTTACAACCGCAGCGGCGTCACCGAAGCTCACGAGGTCAACGGAGGACTCAGCAGGGAGAGCTGAGCGTCCGGTCGCGAGGACTTCAGTTCGGCCTTGGGGTGCGGAGCTGCAGCCCGCAGCAAGGAGGACGCCAACAACGATGGTCGTAGCTGCGGCGCGTGGGGTCTTAGTCCGAAGGAGTTCTTTCATCAGTACGCTCCATTGATCTGGCCGATGTTGTGGCCGCCTAGCGTCTGCTCGAACACATTGCCGTTCCTCATACAGTCGAGCAGCGGGTCGTCGAAGTTGAGCAGCGGATCCGCATTGTCGCCGTGGGCGAGACCGACCGCATGGCCGGTCTCATGACAGGCCACCGACTGCTCCTTGGTGTTGTTGAAGGTGCTTACGACTGGCTGATCGATGTACACATAGTGTTGGTCACATTTGCTCCCGGACCCGTCGTCTTCACAGAATGTGATCCCGAGGAGTGTCCCGGGCGGGTCGACGTTGAAGTAGACGATGTCCGTCTCGCAGCAGCCCGACCACACGATGGGGTTCTGAACTGATGCGTTCAGATCTGTGAAGTCGTAGGAGTCCTGAAGAGTGTCCTCGGTGTTGTCTCGGACCGTCCCGCCTAGGGTGTTCAAGTTGTATCTGAGGGACGTATTGTCGGTTTTGCAGAACTCTTGTCCGTTGTCTTTGCAGTTGGAATTTCCACCGAAGAGATTCGCCGTGGGGTATATGTTGTCGCCAGCGTGCGCTAAGGCTGCGCCTGCCAGCACCACAACCGCTAACACGGCCGCCATCGCTGCCGGTGCGAGCCGTCGGCGTGTGGATGATCCTAGTCGCATTGCATCTCCTTCTCGTATATAGGCCGCGTGGACTAGTCGACCTTTGACGGATATGACGTCCTCAACGCTGAACGAGTTCCGGCGGGCGTTCAATGCCAGGATCGGGCTCGAAGCGCCGGATTCGGACCGTTGAGCACCGCTCCGCTGTGCCACGGCGGCCGGGCACCAAGTCACTCACTCCCAGGCCGAGTGGTCGGCTGACCTTGGCCGTCTATCAGCCCCCAGCGGGCGGCCTTGACCGAGGCGGCAGCATGGTCACGGAGGCCCAGATCTGAGCGGAGACGCGTGAAGTACCGTTGTGCCTGCCGGCGCGACAGGCCCGCAATCTCGCCGGCTGCCTCGATTGTCCGGGTCGCTACCAAGCCGAGGAAGTAGGCTTCGTCCGCCGCTAGACCACGTGGCGGCTCCTCAAGGCGCGCGGCGATTGAGTGGGCTTCGTGCTGTGGGATTCCAGCAACGGCCCCCGAAGCTGCAGCGACCACCGCGAAAGCTTGAGCGAGCGGAGTAAAGCCATTCGCAGGTATCACGCTGACGACCCCGGCCAAGAGAAGCCGACGGATCTCCATCGGCGAGGTGTCTGCCGCGAGCGCTATCAGGCGAGGACGGTGGCCGTTACCTTCGATCACAGCGTCGATGTCGGCAGCCCTTGAGGCCGACGTGAGGACTGCGTCCGTGCCCATCGGAATGGGGGCCGACGCACTCCACAGCGTCGCGCCGACCTTGAGTATCTCAAGACTCGCCAGCATGGAGCTTGTAGCAGTCTCGTTTAGGCCACCGTCGACAGCGATGCTAAGCACCTGCGCTCAACCTCCCCATGTGATCGCTCCGCCGCACCGCCCCCCTTTCACACTATGTGTCCGGCACCGACGAGATGTCGCGGGCTCTGTTGCCGGGGCGATGCCTCCCTGCGGGTCAGAGCGAGGTACACCTGCAGAGCCGCAGACGACTCTGCAGCACCATCGTGCGAGCCGCAACACCAGCCGCCCCGAATCCCGACCGGAGGGTCCGACCGTCGGTAGTGCTGTTCGGACCTACGACACGAGCCAGACCGGCAACACCGACACCTATCGAGCGCCCGGCGACGCCTCATTCGCAGGTCGACCGACGTACCCGCTCACTCATCGGATCCGCATGACGCGGTTTCTGGTGATGGCTTGTTCGAGGTTGCGTTGGTGGTCGGTGTTCTTGATGTGGGTGGCGGCGAGTCCTCTGCTGTGGTGGAAAGCGCGGGTGATGCCTGGGCCTCGGGTGGGGCCGAGGCCGGTGGTGAGGTTGTGGGCGGTTTGGTGTTGGTCGAGGTAGCCGGCGGCGGTGTCCCAGGCCTCGATCCGGTCGCCTTTGGTGGGGCGGGTGCCGATGGTGTCGGTGATGCGTTGGGGTGGTTTGCGTCGGAGGTGTCGGGCGCGGATGCGTCGGTCGTCGCTGAGTCGGTTGTCGATGTCGGACAGGCGGTTCTGGAGTCGGGGTCGGCGCTCGTCGCGGTGTTCGGCGTCGGCGAGCTGTGGTTCGAGGCTGGCGAGGGCGTCGGTGTGTCGGTCGATGGCGTGGTTGTGGTGGGCGATGTCGATCGGGAGGGCTTGGATGTCTCGTTTGGCGTAGATGATCTCGTCGCGGTGGCGCCGGCGTAGGAGTGGGCGGTCGAGGGCGGCGACGGTGGCTCCGGCGGCGGCGAGTTTGGTGGCGTCTCGGTCGCGCTCCGCGGTGGCCGATAGGAGGCGGCTGCGTTCGGTGTCGACCAGGCGAGGAAGCACTCGCAGATCGTTCCGCAGCTCGCCGAGGAACTCGCTGATCTCGGCTTGTTGGTCCAACAGGGTCCGGAGCTCAGCGGCCTCGAGCGTGCCGGGCCGTGGCTGCGGGGTGCCGGCGAGTTCGGCTTGGCGGGCGATGGCGGGTTGGTCGATCCAGCTCCGGGTGATGGCGTCTGCGAAGACGTCGAGCGCGGTGTGTTCGCCGGTGGTGGTGATGTAGGCGTCGTTGTGGTGGCGTCCCCGTGTGAGGGGAACGTAGATGCCTCGGACGTCGGTGGGTTGGTCGAGGACGAGGATGGATCGGTCGACGGTGCGGCCTTGGGCGGCGTGGCTGGTCTGGGCGTAGCCCAACTCGACGTGTTCGGCGACGTAGTCGACGGGGAGCCGGACGGTCCCGGTGGCTCCGGTGGCGGTGATGTCGCCGTTGTGATGCAGGACGGTGATGGTCCATTGGTCGCGGTTGCGGACCATGTGGTGCTGGTCGGTGAGGAGCCGCCGTTGGTTGCGGCGGGTCACGATCTCATCACCCACGTACAGATGCTGCTCTCCGATGGGCAGGCGCCACTGGGTGTCGAGCTCGCCCGCGTCGAGACGCCGCTGCTGTGCGGACCGGTTGAGTGCGGTGACGGTGTCGGTGGTGGGTGCGCACAGCAACACGTCCTCGCGGGCTTGGCGGGCGGCCCACCAGGTGTCGAGGGCGTCGCGGTGCATGCGGCTGGCGGTGCCGCCGTGGAGCCTCCCGTGCGCGTCGTAGACCTCGGCCACGCACGGGTCGCCGCGGCGGAGCAGGAGGGAGGCGGCGCGTTCCCAGTCGTTGCTGAACCGGTGGACCTGGTCGAGTTCGATGGCGCCGCAGGTGTCAGTGAGGTACTCAAACATCCCGCCCCGACCGACAGCGGAGAACTGCAGCGGGTCACCAACAAGCACGACCCGCCAGGCCCGGTCGTCGGCGAGGGTGGCGAGTCGGTGGAGCTTGTCGGTTGAGACCATGCCCGCCTCATCGACGATCACGGTCGCGCCGCTTGGCAGGTCGTAACTGTGCGCTGGCGGCCGATCGGCGGAGTGCTCGAACAGCAGCTTGTCGATCGTGTCCGCAGCCGCGCCCGTCTCGGCTGCCAGGACTTCAGCGGCGACGGCAGATGGTGCGACACCGAACACGGCCCGGCCCTCGGCATGGAGTTGCTCGATCGCGGGCTTGAGCGCAGTGGTCTTCCCGGTCCCGGCCGGGCCCACGACCAGCACGACATGCGCATCGCCGGCCACCGCTGCTGCGGTCTCGGCCTGGGCGACACTCAGCGGCACCTCGGCTCGCCGAGGAGCCTCGGCCGAGTCGGCGGAGCCGTGTGAGATTCGGCGTTCAGCCCACGCGGCCAGGTCGTGCTCCTGTTCGAGGATCTCCGGCGTAGTCAGCGCCCGGTCCGTCGCGGCCTCGGTGACCGGCCGGCCATCACGGCGCAACCGGACTCCGTCGGGGATCGGGCGGGAGATGTCGACACAGCGCCCGTCGATGGCTCGGTCTGTGAGCCGGTCCAACAGGCCAGGGATCCGTGCCGGATCGATGTTCAGTTCCGGCGGCAGGACCGCGGCGAGTTCGCGGGTGATCTCGGCTGGTCGCCAGCTCGACTGCTTCTCAGCCAACGCATCGAGTGCCTGGTCGATCATCGACTTCTCGACCTTGGCGGTCAGCTGCCGAGCAGACGTTGGGCGGACGGCATCATCGATGATCTGTTCGGGGTCGAGCCCCATGGTTTCCAGCTGGCTACGCCACTCCTGGTGGAGCGCAACGCCATCGACGCCGTGGGCCTTGGCCGGGCGGGAGTCCACGACGGCTTCTCGCTCGAGCTGCCACCGCTCCCGGGGCGTCGGGTCCCGCTCGAAGGTGTCGATGAAGCGATCGAGCTTCTCGTCCAGGCGGCCGGCGACGTCGGTCGTGCGGGTGGAGAATTCCTCGAGCACGACCTTGTCGATGCCGTCGATCTCCGCGATCCCGTTCACCACCGGCTCCCACCTCACCCCCAGGCGCCCGACCAGTTCGGCCCGCAGCGTGGCGTGATAGATCGCCGACAACGTGCGCTGATCAAGCTTCAATGTCCGCGCATCGAGGGCCAGCCACCGGCCATCGGGGGAGCGGACACGGTTGGCGAACACGATGTGGGTATGCAGGTGCGGGTCCAGCGCCCGCGACGTGTGCTGCCGGAACGTCGCCGCCACGATCCCCTCAGCATCAACAACGGCAACTTCGCCGCTGATGCGGAACCGCGTGTGCGCGTGCGCTTCGATCCAACGCACGACCGCAGCGACCGCGGCGTCGTGAGCGGCCAGGGCCTCGTAGCGGACCCAGTCGTCGCCAACGGCGAACAACACCGACACCGACTTCGGCGCATTCGCCGTGATGTCGAACCCCCGCACCGACGACTCCCCATGACCACGACCCAGCAGCAGTCCACCCGACCCGGGATGAACACCGGCCATCACGTCGAGGAAGTCCTCATCCCGGACCTCGCCCACCAGACCGAGCAGCTCGGCGCCACGACCATGCCAACGCCCCCGGGGTTCGTCAGCGTCGAGGTAATACGACGGCAACGCCTCCACGTAGTACGCCCCCGCCTCGGCGCCTTTCAGCGTCGTCACCCGCGCCGTCACGACCATCTCTCCGTCCCGCACGGGCATCTCTCCGCGAGATCAGTGCACCCGTCTGTCGCTCTTGGTGATGGCGGTGGAGAGATGGTTCGGGGGCGCATGAGGTCAGGACTCGGTTCTGGGCGGCTGCTTCCGGCTTTGGCAGGCCTGCGTCATGGGGTCGGTCAGGGAGCCGGGTTCGTGCGTCATCGCGGTGCGACGCGCTGTTCGTCGATCCACTCGCCGATCTCGTCGGGATCGAAGCGGACGAACTTGCCGATCTTCAGGAACGGGATCCGGCGCTCATCAACGAGACGGCGTACGAACCGCTCCGTGACGCCGAGCCGCACGGCGACCGCTGCGGTGTCGATCAGCGAACCGGGCTCGCTCCCGAGATTCGGCGGTATCAGTCCCCTGCCCATGCCGAGTACCTGTGGGGGATGACGTCGGGACTCTGGGACAACCACCGAGCAACTCGCCTTTGTTCAGGCGCGGCCCAAGGTCGACGAGCAGAGCGCCGCAGAGCCACCTCCCGAGAGCTGCCTAGGGTCATGCCTCATCTGTGGCCCCCACCAGCGGCCGATTGGGACACGCGAGCCCGGGCGCTCACCACCGCACCCCAGACTTGGATTGCACGCCTGTAATTCCAAGTTTCGCGCGCGAAACTTGGAAAGCCGTGAATAGAATCCAAGTTGTGGCCACTGACCTCTCACAGTCGCCGATCGGCTCAACGGTCGTCATCCGAGGAACAGACAACCGGTTCAACGCGCCGTACGAGCTCGGAGCGTTCGTCCCAACGCCACTGCCTCGACAACTGGATCTGCCCGGCGATGTCTGGATGGCCTTGTCCGAAGCCATGGCAGCACTCGGACGACTCGATGCCGCGGCAAGCATCATCCCAAACCCTCAACTCGTGACCCGGGTCGCCACGCGGCGAGAGGCCATCGGCACCTCTGCGCTCGAAGGAACGTTCGCCAACCTGACCGACCTCTTCGCAGCCGAGGCGGTGTCAATCGACGAAGCGGACCCGAGCATCCCGCCAAACGTGCGCGAGGTCATGAACTACACACGTGCTGCAGACGCCGCCTTCGACTGGGTGGAGGAGCGTCCGATCACAGTCCCCTTCCTCTCCAGCCTCCAAGCCGAGATCGTCCGAGGCACGGAGAGCGACGGCCCGGAGGCTGGAGCCCTCCGCGAGCGCCAGGTGTTCATCGGAGCCAAGAATCGTCCGATCACCGAGGCCCGATTCATCCCACCGCCGCCCGGCGATCAGCTGACATTGCTCCTCGACGACTGGCTCGACTGGATTAACGACGAGTCGCTCCGAGACTCGCTACAACTCCTCGTTCGGGTTGCACTCGCCCACTATCAGTTCGAGACGATCCATCCGTACACCGACGGCAACGGTCGCGTCGGCCGTCTCGTATCCGTGCTCCAGATCCTGATCGATGGCGCCCTGAAGACACCCGTGTTGTCCGTCTCGGACTGGCTGAAGGACCACGCCACCGAGTACCGCGACCATCTCCTGCAGGTGAGCGTCACGGGCGAATGGGCGCCTTGGATCGGCTTCTTCGCTCAGGCTGTCGCCGCGTCAGCGGAGGACGCACACAGACGAGTCATGGGGCTGCTCGCACTCCAGGACGAACTGTCCGCTCAGGCCCGAGACGCACTGCCACGCGCTCGGCTCGCAATCGAGATCGCTGACGACCTGATCGCCTTCCCGATCCTCACCGTCGCCGCAGCGCAAGCACGCTATGGAAAGTCCAACCAAGCGAACCGGAACGCCATCAGCCGGCTCTGTGAGCTCGGCCTGCTCGAGCCATACAGCGATGCGAGATACGACCGCCTCTACTGGAACCGACGTGTGTTCGAGATCATCGAGAGTTGACACATGCGGCCACCTGGCGCTCATCGTGCGTAGGCATAGCCCGGGGTCTTACCGCATCTCAGCCGTCCCACTCGCAGGGGAGGCTCCCTCGTGACGCCGGAGGACTTCTTCCGAGATAGCGAATTCGACCCTACGAGTGCCAGCGTTCTGGACCACGACCTACTGAACCGGCTCCGGACTGTGGGCGACGCTGAGCGATCCGACGTCGAGGTGGGTGTTGCCTTGCTTCGGCTGGCCCATGACGAACTGGAGGCGTACGGAACCGATGGCAGCCAGCGGACCAGCGAAGATGAGATCCGCCTCATTCTTCGAACAAGCCGGCGTCTCCTCGAGCGGGTCGGGATCAGCCTGAACCTCCCGTTCAGCGACTACCGGACCTTTCGCTCGCATTGGGTAGCCAACGACGGCTACGGGAGTTGGCAGACAAGGCGGAACATCCTGAACGAACTGTTCGAACCAGCGCACCTTCACCTAGCACGACTTGAGGACGGCGAGATTGTCTCGACACTTGCGCGACCCGTCACTAGCCACCCTGGAACGGGGTGGTCGAAGGTCGATGACGAGATCAACGAGCTCCGGCGACACTTCCAAGTGGCTCGCAGTCAACAGGACTATCGGAACGTCGGCAACGACTGCGTCGCCGTCCTCGAGAGGCTGAGCGACGTCGTGTTCGACCCAGCTCGGGACCTGGATGAAGGTGAGGAGATGCCTCCGGTCACGAGCACGAAGCAACGGTTCGACCGAGTCATAGAGCGAACTGCTCAGGGTCCCACAAACGCAGAGATCCGAAAGGTCGCCCGGTCCGTTGTCGAGCTAGCGCAAGCCGTGAAGCATCGGAGCACCCCGTCTCGCAGAGACGCGGGCATCGCCGCAGACTCGGTGATCCAGCTCGCGAACATCCTCCGGCGCCTGGCCGAAGACTGAGAGCTGATCGGAAGCTCGGCACGCATCGAGCGTCCCCGATCGGTGAGATGGCCCGCCCCAACCCGCTGCACAAAGGCACGCATCGGCGAGGGACTGGCATCATCCCAAGTTGTGCCGATAGATCAATGGATCTTCGGCTGGAACCATGCGCTTCCTCATCGACACCAACATTCTGATACCCCTCGAACCGGTGTCTCCGGCGGGCGTCGAACCGGGGACGGACAACGCCGCTGACTTCGTCGCTCAGTGCAACGCGGGTGGTTTCACCGTTCTCCACCACCCCGACTCCATACACGACATTCGGCGGGATCGTGACGAGGGGCGCCGCCAGACGCGCGAACGGTTGATCCAGAAGTATCCGAGACTCACTCATCCACCCGCGCTGGATGCGAACTTCACGGCGATCGTCGGCGCCTCCGACGTCGGGTCCAACGAGTGGGTTGACAATCGGCTGCTCGCCGCGGTTCATCGGGACGCTGTTGACTATCTGGTCACCGAGGACGGCGGAATCCATCGGAAAGCTGCTCGGCTTGACCTGTCGGACCGCGTGCTGACGACGGTTGATGCGATCGCGCTTCTTGCGAGCCTGACCCACCGGCTACCCCCTAGCCCGCCGCTCGTCAGCTTCGAGCCGGTGCACACGATCGACGCTGAGGATCCGATTCTTGACTCGCTTCGCGTCGACTACGCCCCCGACTTCGACGACTGGTTGGCTCGTGTCAAGAGACAGGGCCGTTCAGCCTTCACCATTCGTGACAGCGACGGCTCGTGCGCTGCCTTCTGCATCGTCAAGCCAAACGACCACGAGTTCGAGTTGGGGGCGCACCCGCTGAAGGTTTCCACTTTCAAAGTCTCTGATCGACACACCGGGAATCGCTATGGCGAGCTCCTACTCAAGGCCCTGTTCCACTACTGCGCGGGCAATGGATTCGACGCGGCATGGGTCACCGTCTTCGAGAAGCACGAGAATCTGATCTCACTGCTCGAGCAGTTCGGATTCGTTGGCACTGAGCACAGGAGCCCGCTGGGCGAACTCGTGCTGGTCAAACGATTCGTGCCGGCCAGCAACACTGAGCGCTCTCTGACGGCGCTCGAGCATCACGTTCGATTTGGGCCCCCGGCCCTCAAGGCTCCCGATTCGCCGATGGCCATCATCCCCATCAGGCCGGAGTTCCACAGGATGCTCTTCCCAGAACTCGAGACACAGCAGGCAATCGTCGGGCCAGGGCCGTTCGGCAACGCTATCCGAAAGGCATACCTCTCAAATGGCCAGATCCGCTCCCTACGGCCCGGCGATGTTCTCCTCTTCTATAGGTCCACAGACGCCCGAGCCGTGACGACAGTTGGGATCGCTGAGCGGATCTTGGTTTCAGACGATCCTGTCGAGATCAACCGGTTCGTCGGTGGGCGCACTGTCTACTCGGCTGACGAGGTTCACGCGTTGGCGCAGCGAGATGTGGTAGGAATCCTGTTCAGGCAGGATCGGTCTCTAGAGGACCCGATCTCGATCCACGAGCTCATTGACGCAGGGGCCTTGCGTGGTGCACCACAAACGATCAGCCGCACCCTGCCGGAAGCGCAGGAATGGCTTCTAGCCAGGATCGGGCTGTAGCTCTGCTCTCTGTCCACGCCGAGTTCGCACAAGCGATCCTGCGGGGCACCAAGACCGTCGAGCTCCGCCGCCAACCGCCCAAGCGTCACGTGTCCCACGTTGTGCTGTATGAGACTGCGCCCGTGAGCGCCATCGTCGGCTGGGCTCGAGTCGAGAGAGTTGAGACGAGATCACCCTCCGCTCTCTGGACCGCCTGGGGAAGGTGCGCCGGGGTATCACGCGACCAGTTCCGCACGTACTTCGCCGGCGCTCAAGACGCTTCCGCAATAGTCCTCGGGGAAACCAGGAAGCTCGACACTCCGGTGTCTCTCTCCACTCTCGGGCTCACCTCTGCCCCACAGAACTTCATCTACCTGAACGGTGAGGCCGCGGCTATTCCTGACCTCGCGAGGGATCTTGCGCGCGTATCGCGCGCGTAGCGGCGGAGAACAGCGGAGATCTGCGGTCACGACCGGAGACATCGAAACCAGTCCTGACCAGCGCTTTCACGCGAACCCGCAGGTCAGCGACGCGCCCTCAGCGTGCTTTGCAAGCAGGGGGTCGCGGGTTCGATTCCCGCCAGCTCCACCCCGAACCCTTCGGGTTCTTCGGCCTATCGCCTGGCGTCGACGTGCTCGGCGACTCCGCTTGCGGCCAGGTTCGGTCCGGATGGGTCGACCGAACGGGTGGGAGGACGACTCCTCCCACCCGTCTTCAGTCGGCGACGGCGGTGATCGTGCCGGCCCCGATGGTCCGGTTGCCTTCACGCACGGCGAAGTCGAGGCCCACGTCCAGCGCTGCAGGGCGCTGGAGTTCGACGTCGATCTCGGCGTGCTGCCCGGGCTGGACCGGTCCCCCGTCCGCGACGGTGATCGTGCCCGTGACTCCTGCCGTGAGGAAGAAGAACTGGGGCGCGTAGCCGCTGGCGAACGGGCGCCGGCGACCGCCCTCCTCGGCACTCAACGAGTAGAGGTTGGCGGTGAACCGCCGGCGTGGCGCGATCGAGCCCGGCTCGCACACGACCATGCCGCGCTCGATGGCATCCTTGTCGACACCGCGAAGCAGGACGCCGACGTTGTCGCCGGCTTCGGCGTCGGTCATGGTCCGCCGGAATGATTCGATCCCGGTGACCACGGCCTGGACCGGGTCGCGAAGACCCACGACCTCGACCGAGTCACCGACACCGAGCCGCCCGCGGGTGACCATGCCGGTCACGACCGTGCCGCGGCCGGTGATGGACTGCACGCCCTCGACCGCCAGCAGGAACGGCGCATCCGTCGAGCGCGTCGGCTCAGGAATGGTCCGATCCACGGCGTCGAGGAGCTCGGCAATCGCCGCCTCCCACTGCGCGGCTCCGTCGAGGGCACCCAGCGCGGAGACCGCGATGACGGGCACGGCGTCGCCGTCGTAGCCGTAGGCCGTCAGCAGCTCCCGCGTCTCGAGCTCGACGAGCTCGAGCAACTCGGGGTCCGCGATGTCGGCCTTGTTGATCGCGACGACCAGGTGCTCCACCCCGACCTGGCGAGCCAGGATCACGTGCTCTCGCGTCTGGGGCGCGGCGCCGTCGGCGCCCGACACGACGAGGATCGCGCCGTCCACCTGTGCTGCTCCGGTGATCATGTTCTTCACGAAGTCGGCGTGGCCGGGCATGTCGATGTGGGCGTAGTGCCGCCCGGCGGTCTCGTATTCGACGTGGGAGATGTTGATCGTGATCCCGCGGGTCTTCTCCTCGGGAGCCCGATCGATCTCGTCGAATGCCACCGCCGCCGTCGCTCCACCCGACTTCGCCAGCACCGCGGTGATGGCAGCAGTCAGTGTGGTCTTGCCGTGGTCGACGTGACCCATGGTGCCGATGTTGATGTGCGGCTTGGTCCGCACGAAGGCCTGCTTGGCCATTGCGTTCTGCTCCTTGTGCACGGCGGGCGAACCCACCGACGAATCGGTGACGCAGCTCGGCAGCTGCGACTCGGAGCCCTTCGCGCCATGCGGACGCGCGTGGATGGGTGGATCCTTGTCGGACCCCTTCCCAGGGCTCCGACGGGTGGGAAGGGGTCAGGCTCGGTCGCCCGAGAGCGCGACGGAGCCCAGGCCGAAGGCCTGGCTCGGATCGACGAACACCTTCACGTCACGCATGACCCGATGTTCCGTGCGAACCGAGCAAGAAGCAAGCGAGTTTGCGCGCCGGCGAGGTGATCACCGCTGAACCCCTCCCGCGACCCGTGTTCTCCCGTGTGCTCGGCACGTTGTCGGCAC
>CBDHFJ010000039.1:0-7568 GCA_965262315.1 Acidimicrobiales bacterium | reverse complement strand
GCACCAGGGACCGCGCCGTGATGGGCGACGGCCAGCTTCCGTACGGGAGCGTCTCGGCCACGGCTGCCTCAGCCCTGAATGAGATCAGCGATGCGCTGCACGCCTTCGCCCAGGTCGTCGTCACCGAGGGCGAACGACAGACGGGCGTAGCCGGGAGCGCCGAAGGCCTCGCCCGGCACGATGGCGACCTTGGCCTGCTCGAGCATGATGTCGGCCAACTCCAGCGTGGTCTGCGGCGTGGCGCCGCCGATCTCTCGGCCGAGGACGTCCTTGAAGCTGGGGAACGCGTAGAACGCACCCTGGGGCTCGGGACACGTCACGCCGTCGATGCCGTCGAGCATCGAGTGCATCACCTTGCGGCGACGGTCGAACGCCTCCCGCATCTCGTGCACCGCGTCGAGCGGGCCCGCCACCGCGGCGTGGGCCGCGACCTGGGCCACGTTGGCGACATTGGAGGTCTGGTGGCTCTGGAGCGTGCTGGCGGCCTTGGCGATGTCGGGCGGGGCGATGATCCAGCCGACCCGCCAGCCGGTCATGGCGTAGGTCTTGGCCACGCCGTTGAGGACGATGCAGCGATCAGCGATCTCGGGAACCAGCGTGGGCAGCGAGTGGTGCTCGTTGTCGCCGTAGACGAGATGCTCGTAGATCTCGTCGGTGATGATCCAGACGTCGTTCTCGGCAGCCCAGCGGCCGATCGCCTCGATCTCCTCGCGCGGGTAGACGGCACCGGTCGGGTTGGACGGCGAGACGAAGATCAAGGCCTTGGTCCTCGAGGACTTGGCCGCGTCGAGTTGGTTCAGCGTGACCTGGAAGCCGGTGCGCTCGTCGGTCGGCAGCACCGTGGTGACCGCACCCGCCAGGCCGACCGGCTCGGGATAGGTCGTCCAGTAGGGCGCCGGCAGCAGGACCTCGTCGCCCGCATCGAGCAGGACCTGCATCGTGTTGTAGACCGCGTGCTTGCCGCCGTTGGTCACCACGACCTGGTCCGGACTGACCTCGTAGCCCGAATCACGCTTGGTCTTCTCGGCGATCGCCTCCTTGAGCACCGGCATGCCACCGGCCGGACCGTAGCGGTGGTTCACCGGGTCCGAGCAGGCTTCGATGGCGGCCTGGACGATGTGGTCCGGTGTGGCGAAGTCGGGCTCGCCTGCCCCGAACCCGATCACCGGCTCGCCCGCGGCACGCAGCGCCTTGGCCTTGTTGGTGACCGCCAGGGTGGCCGACGGTGCGATGGCACCAACACGACGGGACACTCGGGATTCGCTGGACACGGGACTGCCTCCGGGGCGGGGACTGCTTGGTTCGGACCGCCCATCATGGTTGCACAGTCGCCCGTTTCCACCCTGCTGTTTGCCGGCGCTATTCACGTCGCGGTGGGGGTGGGCAGGGCTACCGTTCGAGGCATGACTTCGCCCGCGGACATCCGCATTCCCTCGGACCTCCTCCCCGCCGACGGCCGCTTCTGTGTGGGGCCGTCGATCGTGCGCCAGGAGGCCGTCGACGCGCTCGCCGCCCAGGCCGGCGACTATCTCGGCACCAGCCATCGCCAGAACCGCGTGAAGGACATGGTCGGCCGGCTGCGCGACGGCCTGACCGAACTCTTCTCCCTGCCCGACGGCTGGGAGATCGTCCTCGGCAACGGTGGAACCACCGTGTTCTGGGATGCGGCGACCTTCGGTCTGGTGCGCGAGCGCAGCCAGCATCTCGTCTTCGGCGAGTTCTCCTCCAAGTTCGCCAAGGCGGTGCAGACCGCACCGCACCTCGATGGCGCCGAGGTCATCGAGTCCGAGGCCGGTTCGGCCCCCGAGGCCAAGGCGTCCGACGTGGATCTCTACGCACTGACCCACAACGAGACGTCGACCGGCGTGGCCACGACCCTGCGTCGCCCCGAAGGCACCACCGCTGCGGACGGACTCGTCGCCGTCGACGCGACCTCCGCGGCAGGCGGCCTCCGCTGGGATCCCACCGAGGTGGACTGCTACTACTTCGCTCCCCAGAAGTGCCTCGGCTCCGACGGGGGGCTCTGGATCGCCGCCTGCTCCCCGGCGGCCGTCGAGCGGATCGAGGAGATCGCCGCCACCGACCGCTGGCGACCCGCCAGCATCGACCTCGGTATCGCACTCGAGAACAGCCGCAAGAACCAGACCTACAACACGCCTGCGCTCGCCACCGTGTTCCTCGCGGTGCACCAGATCGAGTGGTTCAACGCCAACGGTGGGCTGGAGTGGGCGGCGGGCCGTTCCGATGCCATGGCCGCCACGCTGTACGGATGGGCGGCAGCGTCCGAGTACGCCACCCCGTACGTGACCGACCCCGCGCTGCGATCGAGCATCGTCGGCACCATCGACCTCGACGACCGGGTCGCGGCAGAGGACGTGGTGGCGGCCTGTGCCGCGAACGGCATCCTCGACATCGGCGGCTACCGCAAACTCGGTCGGAACCAGCTCCGTGTCTCGATGTTCCCCGGCGTCGAGCACGCCGACATCGAAGCCCTGACGTCGAGCCTCGACTTCGTGGTGGGCGAGCTGGCGGGGTGAGCCCGATGGTCTCCACTGCCGGACGGCTGCTCGTCGCCAGCCCGCTGATCGGCGACCCCAACTTCGAGCGCTCGGTCATTCTGATGCTCGAACACGACGAAGGCTCGGCGCTGGGCCTCGCGCTGAACAATCCGACGCAGACCGAGGTCGCGGAGATGATCCCCCAGTGGGGTTCGCTCACCGCCCGGCCCCACCGGTTCTTCCTGGGCGGTCCGGTGTCGCCGGAGTCGGTGATCTGCCTGGGCGCGGTCCTCGGCGGCGAGGCCGAGTCGTTCAACACCGTCGTCGGCAACGTGGGCACCATCGATCTCAACCATTCGCCGGACGAGTTGGGCCTCGACATCGACCAGATCCGCGTGTTCGCCGGCTACAGCGGCTGGGGACCACGCCAGCTCGAGTCGGAGCTGGCGGTCGACGCCTGGTTCGTGGTCGACGCCGACCCCAACGACGTGTTCATGTCCGACCCGGACGAGCTGTGGTCGATGGTGCTGGCACGCCAACGTGGCCCCATGGCCTGGCTGGCCAACTACCCGCACGACCCCAAGCTGAACTGACCCCGCTGGCATTCGGCCGGAGCAGGTGCGAGGATTCTCTTCGTGTTCACCGGGTCACCCCTCCGTGAACATCCGGGCGGCGGCAGACACGTGTAGCGTGTCCCCGTTGCGCACCGATCGCAACACGATCGCAACATTCGGACGTCACACGTGCACCACGGATCGCCGGGCACCGAGCCCGTGGATCGGCCCAACGGCCCACGAGCGGCCGGTTCGGCGCGCCCGATGCTCAACTCGGCCGTCCACCGCGCCGACAACACCATGATGACGGCTCGGTCGGTCCGCCCCCGACTCCCGATCGCGCTCATCGCCGCGCTGCTGTTGTCCGCCACGATCGCGCCGGTCGCCGTGGCCCAGGACGACGCCCCCGCGCCGCAGGAGGGCCGCCAGGAGCGGGCCGACGACGCCACGGACGAGACCGACACCGACGACACCGACGACTGCGGCGCCGGCAACGGCGGGGAGCGCGGCCAGGGGGCCGACGACGCTCCTCCGGACCAGGTCGGCGAGGGTGACCCGGCGCAGACCGACGACGAGGACCGGGAGGGCGGCGCCTCGAACCCGGAGGCCTGTGCACCGCCGCAGGTCAGCCTGGCCGACCTCGTGTCACCGGCGCCGGCGGCGGTGGACCTCGAACTCCACGCGGCCCTCACCACCGTGGGCTTCATCGACACCTGGTACTCGGTGACCTCCACCCACCCCCGGCTCAGCCTGGTCGCAGTGACCAGCCCCACCGCCGACGCGGCCCGCACCGCCCTGTTCGAACTGCTCGACGAGCTGATCGAGGTCCGCGAGACCACCACGGTGCTGGCCGGCGCCGCTGCCGACTCCACTGCGCAACGGCGCCTGCTCGAGCGCGAGATCGAGGTGGTCTCGGCCAATCTCGAGATCCTCGCCGCAGAGGCCGAGAGCGTCGAGGCCACCATCGCCAGCATCGAGGCCAACCTCGAGGTGGTGCTCGGAACCATCCAAGACGCCGCCGTCGGGATGTACCTGTCCGATGACCCCGCCGGGGTGGGCGTGCTCGACGACGTCGGGAACTACAACGACCAGCAGGAACTCGAGATCCAGGTCGGCGCCACCATCGACGAGCTCTTCGCCCAGCGCGACCTGCTCGAGACCCGACTGGCCGCGCAACGGACGCGCCTGGCCGAGGTCCAGGCCTCGATCGACGAGACCGCCGCCGCACAGGAGGCGCTCGAGGGCCAGATCACCACGCTCACCGCGGCCATCGACCTGCTCAACGGCGAGATCGTCGAGCTGACGACCCGACGGATCGAGATCGAAGAGGGCATGCCGCAGTCGATCGGCGACGTCCAGCGGGAACGCCTGCTGGCGACCGCCCCCGGCATCGGCGTTTCGCTCGTGACCCTCGACGCCTACGTGCAGGCGGCCGACAACATCGGTGAGCGCTACCCCACCTGCGTGGTGCGGTGGGAGATTCTGGCCGGCATCGCCAAGGTCGAGTCCGCGCACGCCACCTTCGGCGGGGCCCGGGTCCAAGCCGACGGCCAGGTCGTCGACAATCTGATCCTCGGACCGCTCCTCGACGGGAGCCTCGAGGGCACCGCGGTCATCCAGGACACCGACGGTGGCTTCCTCGACGGGAACGACGAGTACGACGCCGCCGTGGGGCCCTTCCAGTTCATCCCAGGCACGTGGGCCGGCTACGCCCTCGACGCCACCGGCGACGGCTTCGCCGACCCCCACAATCTGTACGACGCCGCGCTGAGCGCCGCCGGGTACCTGTGCGCGTCCAGCGATCTCGCCGACGACGACCAGATCGCCCGCAGCCTCTGGTCCTACAACCGCTCCCTGGTCTATCTGGCGAACGTGACCGGCTTCGCCCGGGACTACATCCTCACCCTGGCGTTGCCCGAAGCGGCCTACGACCCCGAGACCATCGATCCCCGCGATGGTTGGGGCGTGCATTTCGGCGAGGAGCGGGAGTACGAACGCCTCGGACTCCTGGGCCTGCCCGATGGCACGGTGAACGCCGAGCGCCTCGGCCAGCTCGTCGTCCCGCCCCTGCGCGACGAGGCAGAGACCGACGTGGTCCTCAACACCAACGGCGAGGACGACTGATCTCGACCCCTCGGGGTCAGCTGATCTCGTCGCGAAGCGACAACGACACGATCCGGGCCATGGCGGCGACGAGATCCTCTTGTGCGACGCCCCAGTCACGCAGGCCGGGCCGGTGCGCCGCGACGTGGGACAACATCGACGTCAGGGTGGCGGCAACGGCTGCGGGGTCGATCTGGTGGCCCAGGGCGCCGGACGCCTGCTGGGCGGCGACCGCATCACGAAGGGCGTCGGTGGGGCCTGCGAGGAGCTGGGTACGCCGGGCCTGGAATCGAGTGTCACGCTCGGCCGCGCCGAGGTCGAGCACCCGGAAGATGGCGTCGTACTCGCGCCACAGGTCGAGGAACCCTTCGGCCAGTGCGGCCGCTCCCTCGGTGGTGTCGAGATCGATCTCCCGGACGAGCGCCGTCAGTCGAGCCCGCCCTTCTTCCGCGATGTGGTCGGCGATGAAGAAGATCGCCATCTCCACGTCGGCGAAGTACTGGTAGAAGGTGGCCGGGCTGACCCCGACCTCACGGGCGATGTCGACCACGGCCAGGTCTCGGTACGACCCGGTCCGAAGTCGTTCCGCGGTGACCTCAAGCAGTCGCCGGCGGGTCTCCCGACCCCGACGGCCGGGCGTCCGCCCGTCCACGGTGCGAACGCCCTCGTCGCCCACTTCGGTCTCCGCTGCCACGGCGTGCACAGTAACCGCGTGCCGTGGCCGGCCACACAACCGGTCAGCCGACCTCGGCTCCGACGGCGGCGCCGATGACGTAGGTGATCGCCGCGGCTCCGGCCGCGATCACGACCTGTCGGGTCGCCGCGCGCGTCTTGGAGCGGCCCGTGGCCACGCCCAAGGCGACACCGACGGCGAGCGCTCCGGCGAGCCCGAGCACGACCGACGCGATGACGGCGGCGGCCCCGCCGCCGAAGAACCATGGCAGGAGCGGCAGGAGCGCTCCCACCGCGAATGCGAGGAACGAGCTCATGGCGGCTTCCATCGGGTTGCCCAGCTCGCCGGGGTCGATACCCATCTCCTCGCGGGCGTGGACCTCGAGGGCCCGCTCGGGATCTTCCATGATCCCCTCGGCGAGTTCGCGAGCGAGATCGCCGTCCACGCCACGGGAGCGATAGATGGCGGCGAGCTCAGCGGTCTCGCGTTGGGGGTTGGTCGCCAGCTCGTGGCGCTCGATGGCCAGCTCGCGTTCGAGGAGCTCTCGCTGCGCCTGCATGGAGACGTACTCGCCGGCGGCCATCGAGACCGCACCAGCGACCAGGCCGGCGAGCCCCGCGACCCGGACGAGGCCCTGAGAGCTGTCCGCGCCGGCCATGCCCAGGATCAACGAGACGTTCGAGACCAGGCCGTCACTGACGCCGAACACCGCGGCGCGAGCGGCGCCGCCCTGGAGATTGCGATGGTCCTCGTGATGGTGTGGCTCGGTGGGCATGACCCCATCCTATCGGCTCAAAACAGCCTCTGACCTGGGCATACGGTCCCCCACAGGCGCGGTGAAAGGTGGCCCTGTCATCGTCTGTGGTGGACCGTTCAGCCTCACTCGGAGGCAACCGGGACACCGCCGGTCAGGTGCGCCACGGCGTCGCGCATGGCGACGTCGACCATGCCGGACGTCGCCGAGGCCCACCGTGCCAGGACCCCAGCGGCAGCAGCCACGCCGCTGACCGGGTCGGCCGCAGCGTCGCCGATGAACCAGGGGCCGGCGTCGGTGAAGGTGACCAGCCCACCTGCGGCTGCGGCATCGTCGCCGAATGCCACCCGGTTCGCCCACGGCCCGACACGCCCGTAGCCGGTGATGCTGCACCAGGTACACCCGCGTGCGACCTCCACAGCGGCGTCCACGCCCATCGAGAGGAGGGCGCGCGGGCGCGACGCCTCGATCACCACATCGGCGCCGGCGATGAGATCGCGCAGCTCCGCGCGTCCGTCGTCGGTGCGGAAGTCGATCTCCACGAGTTCCTTCCCGCGGTTCAGGTGGCGCCAGAAGGCCGGCGTGCCTGCGCGCGCACCATCGGGTCGATGGACGCTCTCCACCTTCAAGACCCGAGCGCCCGCCCGGGCGAGGTGAGCACCTGCCAGCGGGCCCGCCCACAACGAGCTCAGGTCGACGACCGTGGGCCGGTCCGGCCAGCGCCGCGGTTGCACCGCCGAGGTGACGACGCCGCGTGCCCGGTCGGGCGACGCGCGGGCATCGCGCTGTTCATCCGTGCGCCAGCCGCTCGGGACTGCCGCCACGGGCAAACCCAGGAGCGCCGCGGTCTCCACGATCTCGGTGACGCGGCGGCCGCCGAGCCCCGCACCCAGCTGGGCCCAGGCGTCGCCGCACGGGTCCTCGCCCAACAGCGCCGGGACGGCTTCCAGGTCCTCCTCGCGCGGGAGGTTGACTGCCAGCCAGCC
>CBDHFJ010000038.1:0-13349 GCA_965262315.1 Acidimicrobiales bacterium | reverse complement strand
TCGGACGACCCGCTCGAGGCCGAGGTGAACTTCCGCAACGGCGCGGCCCGAGTCGACTTCCGGGCAGAGGTGGATGACGGCCGGCTGGAGATCCGCATCCGCGATCGGCGAACCGAGGAAGAGGAAGAGTTCTACGTCGGTGACAACGGCGAGTTGATCCCGAGCCTCGACGACGACTCCGACTCCGACGACGACTCGGACTCATACGACGACTCCGACGAGCACGACGACTCCGACGACTCCGACTCGGACGACGACTCGGACGACTCCGACTCGGACGACGACTCCGACGACTCCGACGACGACTCGGACGACAAGGACTCCGACGACGACTCGGACGACAAGGACTCCGACGACGCCGCCCGCAACGACGACGACGATGACGACGACGACGACGACGATCATGATGACGACGACGACTCCGACGAGCACGACGACGACTCGGATGATGATGACGATGATGACGACGATGACGATGACGATGATGACGACGACGACGACGACGATGACGACGACGATGACGACGACGACTGAGTCGGCGTAGAACCGCCCACCCAGGTGCCCGACCCTCCCCGGGGTCGGGCACCTGGTGTTTTTGGCCTCAGCGGAAGTCGCGCGAACCCACGGTCGCCGGGACCTGGAGGCGTTCGATCCGCTCGGCGATGACGTTCACCACCCCTTCGTGACGTTCCAGCCGTCCGTGCACCATGAGCGCCGACGCGCCGGCCGCCACCGTCCGATGGCGAATCCAGCATCCCTTGGACACCACGATGTTGATCAGCCCGGTCTCGTCCTCGAGGTTGATGAAGGTGGTGCCACCGGCGGTGGCCGGACGTTGCCGGTGGGTCACGACACCACCAACCAGCACCCGGTCTTCGGGATGGGACGCCAGCCCCGACGACGGCACCACGCCCAACCCGTCCAGGTACTCGCGCACGAAGACCGTGGGGTGGCCGTCCACCGCGATGGAGGTGGCCCAGAAGTCGGCGACGGCCAACTCCTGGTCGGACATACCCGGCAGCTGTGGGGCCTCGACACCGGTGACGATGCCTGGCAGTCGCTCGGGTCCGGTGTGCGCGAGCGCACCCGCCTCCCAGATGGCCTGCCGTCGGGCGATCCCGAACCCATCGAACGCGCCGGCGGTTGCGAAGGCCTCGAGGACGTTCTGCTTCAGCCCGAGGCGCCGACGCAGGTCCTCGATGGAGGTGTAGGGCTGGCCGGCCTCGATGTCGACCGCCAGCTCCTCCCCCACATGGCGGACGTATTCCAACCCCACTCGTACCGCCGGCCCGGTCTCGTGCGCGAACAGCGTGGCCTTGGCCTCGGAGGTGTTGATGTCTGGCCCCGCCACGTGCACCCCGTGGCGTCGAGCGTCCTGCACCAACGAATGTGGCGAGTAGAACCCCATCGGCTGGGCGTTCAACAGCGCCGCACAGAAGGCCGCGGGGTGGTGATGCTTCAGCCAGGCCGAGATGTACACCAGGTAGGCGAAGCTCACCGAGTGACTCTCGGGGAACCCGAAGTTGGCGAAGGCGGCCAGCTTCTCCCAGATGGCATCAGCGGTGTCGCCGACGATCCCGCGCTGGGCCATGCCGTCGTACAGACGTGACCGCAGACGCTCCATGCGCTCCTGGCTGCGCTTGGAGCCCATCGCCTGGCGAAGCTGATCGGCATCGGCGGCGGTGAAGCCGGCGACGTCGATTGCCATCTGCATGAGCTGCTCCTGGAACAGGGGGATGCCGAGCGTCTTTGCCAAGGCGGGTTCGAGCAACGGATGCAGGTAGGTGACGGGCTCCTCACCGTTGCGGCGACGGATGTAGGGATGCACGGATCCGCCCTGGATGGGACCCGGGCGGATCAGGGCCACCTCGACCACCAGGTCGTAGAAACATCGGGGCTTGAGACGTGGCAGGGTGGCCATCTGAGCCCGGGATTCGATCTGGAAGACCCCGATGGTGTCGGCGCGGCACATCATGTCGTAGACGGCGGGGTCCTGAGGCAGGGTGGCGATGTCGATGGTGGTGCCGTCGTGGGCCTCGATCAGATCGAGAGCCTCGTGGATGGCGGTCAACATCCCCAGCCCCAACAAGTCGAACTTGACCAGTCCCGCCGCAGCACAGTCGTCCTTGTCCCACTGGAGGACGCTGCGGTCCTCCATGCGGGCCCACTCCACCGGACAGACCTCGACGATCGGTCGATCACACAGGACCATGCCGCCGGAGTGGATCCCCAGGTGCCGGGGGGCGTGTTCGAGCTCGACGGCCAACGCCAGGACG
Source organism: Acidimicrobiales bacterium (assembly GCA_965262315.1). Lineage (GTDB taxonomy): Bacteria > Actinomycetota > Acidimicrobiia > Acidimicrobiales > UBA8592 > JBCCFK01. The sequence goes on along the minus strand of CBDHFJ010000038.1, from coordinate 11,073 downwards.
TCGTCAGGCAACGACGGCGGTTCCCCCGCCGGTTCGGGTGCGGGGCGGCTGGTGGGTCCGGCCGGCGCTTCGGAGGGCGGAGTGCGAGTGACCTGTTCACGCAGCCCACCCCAGCGGTCGATGCCCTTGGCGAAGGCGTCCTGTTGGCCCGTGGCGTACCCGAGCGCCTTGGCCATGTCGCGCACCGCGGACCGGGCCCGATACGTGATCACGTTGCAGACCTGGGCCGCGTACTGGCGGCCGTAGCGGTCATAGACGTACTGGATGACCTCTTCGCGCCGCCCGCTCTCGATGTCGATGTCGATGTCGGGTGGGCCGTCGCGGGCCGCGGAGAGGAAGCGCTCGAACAACAGCCCCAGCGACACCGCATCGGCGTTGGTGATGCCCAGGGCGTAACAGACCGCCGAGTTGGCGGCCGATCCCCGCCCCTGACAGAGGATGTCGCTGCGGCGACAGAACTCGACGATGTCCCACACGATCAGGAAGTAGCCCGGGAAGTTCAGGTGGGCGATGACGTCGAGCTCGCGGTCGATCTGTTCCCAGGCACCGGGGACGGTCTCGGCGCCGCGGGAGCCGTACCGGCGCCGGGCCCCCTCCTCGGTGATGTGGCGCAGCCACGACATCTCGTCATGACCCTCGCCACACGGGTACGGGGGCAGCTCAGGGGCCACCAGCTGGAGGTCGAACGCACATTCCAGTCCCAGCTCGCCGGCACGTTCGACGACGCCGGGGTACCGGGCGAACCGGCGGGCCTGTTCCACGCCGGACCGGAGATGGGCGGTGGCGGCGGCGGGGAGGTGGCCGTCGACCTCGTCGAGCGATGACCGGGCACCCACCGCGGCCATGGCCGTGGCCAGCCGACGCCGTGCCGGCGCGTGATAGTGCACGTTGTTGGTGGCGACCAGGTCGACCCCGACGTCGACGGCAAGCCGAGCCAGCGCGTCGTTGCGCACCGAGTCCAGCGGGTGGGCGTGGTCCCAGAGCTCGACGGTGACCCGGTCCCGACCGAAGGCATCGACCAGGACGTCCAGCTCCCGGCGGGCGGCGGCGGGCCCGTCGTGTTCGAGCGCATGGGGCACCGCCCCCTGCCGACAGCCGGTGAGGACCTGCCAGTGCCCACCGCCACGCATGCTCCCGATCTCGGCCAGCTCCTCCATCGTGATCCGGGGCGCCCCCTTCTCCCCTGCCATCTGGGCGGCGGAGATGGCCCGCCCCAACAACGCGTACCCCTGGGGGTTGCGCGCCAGGATCACCAGATGGCGATGGCCGAGGTCCGAGGTGTCCAGCATCGGGGCCTGGAGCGTGAGTTCGGACCCGAAGATCGTGGGGAGGCCGAACTCCCGGGCCGCCTCAGCGAACCGCACCACTCCGTAGAAACCGTTGTGGTCGGTCAGCGCCAGTGCCCGCAGGCCCAGCCGAACCGACTCCTCGACCAGTTCCTCCGGGCTCGAGGCTCCGTCGAGGAAACTGAAATGGGAGTGGCAGTGCAGCTCGGCGTAGGCCGGCCCCACCGCCAACCGTCGGATCTCGGGGGCCTCGTACGGCGTGCGTTTGCGGGACCAGGCGGGGCTGTCGCCACCGTCACCGGGGGCGAAGGTGTCCTCGTGGCCGCTGGGCGCGCGCCGCCCAGAGAGTCGCCGTTCCATCTCCGACCACGGCATCGGGGGGTTGCGCCATCCCATAGGGATGACGAACCCTACCGAACAGGTGTTCGATCAGCAAGGCCGTCGTGGTAGAGGGCACGGACGGCGAGGGTCTCGCGGATCTCGCTGGTGACGTCCTCGTAGAACTCTTCGCGGTAGGTGGCGTCGGTGAGCATCGCCACCGCGAACTGAAGGCCCGAGAAGACCGCGATGAAGCCGGCAACCGCGAAGTGCTCCCAGGTCACCACCACCTCCGCTCCGAACAAGTCCACCGTGGCCAGCGGGTCGACCTCGCTGGTCGTCCACTGTCCGATCGTGGCCCGGCGCACCGCCAGGAGCCCGAAGCCCACGTAGAACAGGCCGATCACCAACGCCACCAGGACCACCTGCACCATCTGGGCGATGATCACCAGCAACGACAGGTTGACACGGTCGGTTCGCTCCAGCGGCGGGATGGAGACCGCGGCGTCGGGGTCCGACGGCGCTCGCCCCCGGATCGGGGCGTCGGTCCGGGCGGCATACCGACACACGTGACCCCAGGAGTCGAACTGCTCCAGTTCGGCGACCACCCGCGGTGCCCGCAACGCCACGAACCCCACCGCCGTCAGCACCAGGAATCCCAGCGAGATGCCGTAGAACACCGCGTCGAAGTCGCTCGCCACCTGCCACATCTCGGCGTTCAGGAAGACGAAGGTGGTGAACAGGAGCAGCAGCGGAAGCCCGCGGGCGACCAGCTGGCCCAACCCGCCGATGCGCAGGGTCAGTTGTCGGGCGCCGAATCCGATCATGGGCACCAGGCCGTAGCTGGTCGCCACGTACGTGAGCGCCAGGATCACCACGTTGATCGCGACGAGGACCAGGAACCGCGTGCCGGGCTCGTCGGAGAAGAGCACCGGAAGCACGGCGGGTACGAACACGAACAGTCCGAGCTCGATGACCCCGACCTGGTCCGGCAGCTGGAAGGCGAGCCGACCGCGGAGCCGGTTCACCGCAGCCACCGCACCGACGAGGATGGCGACGGCCGCCGCGAAGGCCAGTGCCTGGCGCCAGCCCTGGAAGCGGTCGTCGAAGGAGGCGAAGACCTCGAGGAAGAAGACGGCGGTGAGAAACGGGGCTGCTCGGGTCAGCACGTCCTCGGTTGCCGAGTAGTCCTCGATGGCATGCGGGAGTCCTCGTTGCACGAACCACCGTTCGGTCGCCGTCCGCTCGACCGGCGTCATCGTCCTGCCACTCGAGGGCCCCGCATCCGACACGGCGTCCAGTCTGGCGCACGCCACCGACCCGACCGTGCCAATCGGGCCGCGTCCATGATCAGACGCAGCGATGGCCCAAGCGACCCAGGGGTGGGTCTGGATCCCTGGGTCGTTCGACCCACCTCCGAGCGGCGTGTCTGCTCATCTCGGGTGGCCACGTGCCGATGGAACGGGGGCTCCGACCTGCCGTTTTCCCGTCCGACCGGGGGTGCGGCGGACTCGGTCGCCTGGGACGACACACATGGGACAGCCGAACGACGAGGCTCGCGCCTCTCGAACCGAACGCGGACCTTGCGCGACCCCCACGGGGTCCGGCACTGACGCGCGATCGGGTGGCATGGACCGACGGACCGCGCTGCGTCGGCTGGCAGCGACGTCCGCGGTCGCCTGGGTCGCCCCGCAGGTCGTCGCCACCGACCGGGCCTCAGCGATGGCCCAATCGGGTTGCTACACCGAATACAACTTCGACGACGGGACCCTCCAGGGCTGGACCGAGAACGGGGCCGGCTCGGCTCGCTGGCAGGTCTCCGGCCTCCACAGCTTCAGCGGTGCCTATTCCCTGTGGTTCGGCCGAGCCGGCACGTCCGACAGCCTCCACCCCATCGTCGGCCAACCCAGCTACCGCCGCGGCTCGCAGACGTCCCGGAGCACGATCACCTCGCCGAGCACCGCTGCCGCTTCCACCGACGTGATCTGTTTCCAGGTCCGCCTCGCCATCGAGAGCGCGACCCAGTACGACCGCTTCCGACTGTTCATCGTGCAGGGCGGGACCAGGGTGGAGCTCTGGAACAAGCACCAGCCGGGCTTCACCTTGCAGGACCACCCCGAGAACTCGGGTGCGCAGTGGGACATGTACACCACGCAGGGACAGTGGGTGGAGGTCAACGTGCCCGTCGGCACTCCGCCCGGGGTCAACCTCGCGAATCCCGTCAACTTCGAGTTCGACTTCCAGACCGTGGACGGCGCCTACAACCGCACCGAGGGCGTCTACCTCGACAACATCATGTTGCCGTGCGGTGGCGGTGCCGCCGGCGTGGTGGCCACACTCGGTCGCAGTCTGGCCAGCGAGGGGGGATCGTCGGGCTTGGAGCTGGCGCCGCCGCTCCAGAGCGGGTTCCCGCCCGGCTACCGGCCGCCGGCGGCAGCACCCGCACCCGCCGACGCGCGGCCCGCGCCCTCGGAGTAGGCCGACGTCAGAGCCAGTCGTCGTCGACGCGAAACGGCTCGAGCGCGGTGACGAGCTCGGCGGGGAACCGGGTGGGACGACCCTCGATGCCCAGGCACCCCGAGGTCATCCGCTGGGTGGCCACGACCTCGTCGCCGCGCACGACCCGCTGCAGCCAGGTGGCCTTGACCCGGCCCACCCTGGAAAGGCCGCTCTCGACCACGAGGGTGTCGCCCAGCACCGCCGACGCGAGGAAACGGGTGGCGATGTCGGCGACCACGACAGAGAGGCCGAGATCCCGCTGGAGCACGTGCAGTCCCATGCCCACCGAGTCGAGAGCCTCGACTCGGCCGGCCTCGAAGTACTGGACGTAGATCGAGTGGTTGACGTGACCGTAGGGGTCGAGCTCGCAGAACCGGACGCGGAGTTCGTGGCGGTGCACGCCGCTACTCGTTCAGCACGAAGGTGATCTTCAGGGTCACCCGGTACTCGCTGATCATGCCGTTCTCGACGGTGACCTTCTGGTCCTGCACCCAGGCGCCCTTGACGTTCTGGAGCGTGCGCGAGGCCCGTTCCACACCCACGCGGACGGCGTCGTCGAAGCTGTGCGGGGACGACGAGATGACCTCGGTGACTCGCGCGATCGTCATGGGGACTCCTGGGTGGGGCGGCGATGGCGGGTCAATCGTAGGTGGCTTCCACCCACCAACGCCCACCTTCGAGCAGCAGCAGCCGGGCGCCACCCGACGCCCCCACCACCTGGAGTCGGGCCCGGCGGCGATGGCGTTCGGAGTCCCACCATCGTTCGTCGGCCGGCCAGGGGCCGGCCCACTGCCCCACCGGCTCGGCAGGACCGCGGTCCACCACCAGGGTGGCAGGAGCCGCCGAGATCTGGGCTCGGCCGTCCACCCGGACCTCGTCGCCGTCGGCGTCGAGTACCTGTGCCGGCAGCGGCGGACGGTGCAGCCGGGCCGGCGAGGGACCGGGCACGGACCCGGGCCAGGGAGCGTCCACTGCAACGCCGTCGATGTGGTCCCGGTCGAGGTCGACCGTGTCGGCGGGCACGGCGATGACCTGTTCGGCAGGCGAACGACCGCCACGCCGTTCGGGTGCGGTGACCGCCGTGGGTCCGAGGATGCCCTGGACCCGGGCCACCACCCGGGCGGCCCGTTCGGCCGCCTCGGTCTGGCCGCCCCAGAATCCGAGCTGGCGGCCACCGGCCGGCAGCACGACATCGGGCGCCACCGCCAACCGGGTCAAGCCGCCGGTGGGCCGGGCCGCACTCGACCCGTTCAGCCAGCCGTCGAGCTGCCATCGGACCCGATCGGCGACCGCGGCCGCGGTGAGCGCCCCCTCGTGGCGCCACATCCGCACCAGCTCTTCGCCGTGCTCGGTCTCGGCGCTGACCACGATGGTCGTGCACGTGGCACCCCGGGCCTGGAGACGCGCCAGGAACTGGTCGCCCAGCACCTTGCCCACGAACGCCGCCTGGTCGACCCGCTCCACCGGCGGGTCGAGCTCGGACGCGACCTCCATGTCCTGGGGCGGGTCGTCCATGGCGACCGGCCGGTCGTCGAGACCACGAGCCAGTCGGTGCGCCACCGCCCCCTCGGCCCCGAAGCGACCCAGCACGTCCGCGGGGTCGAGCGCCGCGAACAGCCCGAGGGTGGTCAGACCCAGTCGGGCCAGCACGCTGGTGAGCTCGGGCCGTTCCAACGACCGGATGGGGAACGGGGCCAGGAAGTCGGCGGTGTCCTCGGGTTCCACCAGATGTGGCTGGTCGGCGGTGGCCTGACGAGCCGCCAACGCCGCGGCGAACATGCTGCCGGCGACCCCCACGCGCACCTCGCCCACCCCGGCCAGCACGTCCGCGACCAGCCGCTGACAGCGTTGCGCCATCGCCTCGTCGCCCCCGAAATATCGGGACGGCCCCAGGGCCGGGAACACCACCAACCCCGGTCGTACGATCTCCACCCGAGGCGTCAGGTCATCGAGTGCCCGCACCACCCCCTCGAACGCACGGGCCTCCAGCATGGGGTCGCGCTCGACCACTTCGAGGCCGGGACACCGGCCCTGCGACTCCCGTCGCCGCAGCCCACGCGCCACCCCGTGCCGACGAGCGGCGGCCGAACACGCCACCACCCGATTGGCGTGCAACACCGCAATGGGATGCCCGGGTTCCCGACCGAACACCACCACCGGCCAGTCGACACACCAGACGGTCACGAACCGCAACGGAACGCTGCGGCTGCGGCTGCTTCGATCCGCATCGGAACGCTTGTTCCGCTGCGGCTGCGCCGGGGGCGCTGACCCGCCCCTTCGTCCCTCAGGGGCTCGCCCGAGCCCGTTCGCGCTCATGCAGTTGAGCGAAGTGGGAGCACGTCCGCATCTGACTGCTCAGCACCAGCGGGCTCGTCCTCCACCAGGTGGGCGATGTCGGCGCCGGCGTGACGGTCGGCCTCGACAGCCGCGGGGGCCAGGTCGGGGCTGGGCAGCCACAGGGGGACCCGACGTGGGCGGACACCGCGGCGTCCCGACACCTCGACCACCACCTCCCGGGCCTCGAGGACCCCGTGCCCCTCCCCCAGGCCCCGCCAGTGCTGCTCGACCACCTCGACCGTCACGTCGGGAGCTTCGGGCCACACCCCGCCGATGTCGACGATCACCCCACCCCGCTCACGGGATCGTGAGGCCAGCCGACGAGCGTCGGTGGCCCGAACCGGATAGGAGCCCGAGAGCAGCACCACGTCGAAGGCATCGACCAACGCCGCCGCCACCGAACCCCACGAGGACCGCTGCGGCAGGTCGACCAAGACCACCCGATGCAGCGGAATGCCCGCCTGTTCGGCGGCGACCAGGCCCAGCTCACCACACCCCAGCGCCGCCAACCAGGAACCGGAGCGAACGGCGCCGGCGACGGTTGCCAATGCCAACGAGGTCGACCCGAGGCCGCGGACACCCACGGTGGAGCCGCGACGAAGACCGTCGGGGAACACCTCGTGCAGCGCCGACACCACCTCGAGACAGCGGTCCTTGGCCAGGACGGTGGGCACCACGCGGACGGCGGCGTCATCGAGCGCGGTCAGCGCCTCGGCGGTCGGCCGAGCCCGCGACGTGGACGTCGCCCGAACGGCCCGCATCGGGCCGGCCCCTGCTCCCATGATCCCAGTATCGAACACATGTTCGACACTGGCAAGGCCGGAGGCTCTACTCGCCGTCTCCGTCGTCGGTGACGAAGGCGGGGACTTCGACGCCGGGGGCGTAGTAGATGAACATGTTCTCGATCAGCTCACGCAGGCCACCGGGGTCACCGGCTCGACCGAGGTCGACGGTGATGACGTTGGAGTTGATGTGGACACCCTGGACGCCGCCCTCTTCGATCAGGGTGCGGGCGAGACGGTCCGGCGGACGGTCACCCGAGACTTCCTGGTCGGCGCGGTAGCGCTCGTGGCCCATGCCGGTGATGGAGCGGTTGATCTCGAATCGAACCACGCCGGGTTTGGACGAGGGCTTCTGGACGACGGTGACTGGCTGACCCATAGCGACTCAGAGGTTACCGGGCCGCTGCGGGCGACGACGAGATGGAGCCCCGTTCGATGGCCGTGGCCGCCCACGCAGCGAGCCCGATGGAGATCACCATCAGCACCGTGTGGATCACGGTGAACGACGCGGTGTGGTCGTCGACGATGATGCCGATGCCACGGATCAGCCAGAACACGACGGTCCACGCGAGGAAGACGGCCAGCACCCGTTGTGCGACCGGCGACAGCGGATCGGGACGGCCCCGCCAGACCAGCGCCACCATGGCGATGCCGAAGGCGAGGAAGACCACGGCGTAGCCGGTCCGCAACACCTGGCCGCCCGTGGTCAGGTCCTCGTCGGTCCACACGTTGCGGATACGCGACGACCACACGAACAGCGTCCAGATCAGGAGCGGCACCAGCGGCACCACGCTGCGATGCAACCCAAGTCGAGCCATGCCCGAACCGTACCCACTCGCCTGCCGACACCGGCAGTCGGGACCCGCCGCGTCAGAACAGCGCCTGCTGGGGGTCGTGGCGGTGGTGGCGTTCGAAGCAGGTGAAGGGCAGGCTGTCCATGAAGGCCCACGACCGGCGGTGGATGGCGCTGGGCCCCATGGTCTGCAACGCCGCCTTGTGCCGCGGGCACGGGTAGCCCTTGTTCTGGTCGAAGACGTATGCCGGGTGGCGTCGCGCCTGCTCACGCATCAGCCGGTCCCGGGTGACCTTGGCGACGATCGACGCCGCCGCGATCGACAGGCACGTGGCGTCGCCTTTGACGATCTTGGTCGTGGCCCCGTTGCCGATGAAGTCCCAGTTGCCGTCGATGAGGACGTGGTCGGCGGCGACACCCAGGCCGTCGAGGGCGCGAGATGCCGCCAGTCGCTGCGCTGCGGACATGCCCAGCTCGTCGCACTCTTCTGCGCTGGCGTGGCCGACCGCCCAGGCGTCGGCCCAGTCGACCACCCGATCGAACAACGCCTCACGTTCGGCCTCGGTCAGCATTTTGGAGTCGCGAATCTTGTAGACCCGTCGGTCCTTCGGGACGACGACCGCGCCGAGCGTGAGCGGCCCGGCCCAGGCGCCTTTCCCCACTTCGTCGATACCGACCACGACGTCGTGGCCGTCGGCCCACAACGCCCGCTCCCGCGTGAGCCCCGGTGACTTCGCCTTGATCGCCCGCCGCAGCTTCGGTGCCGTGCCCACGAGCCGGACGTTAGCGGGCGGAGTGCGGCGTCAGACGAAGAGCTGGTGGACGGCCTGGCGCCGGAGCCGAAAGCCCGGCGAGGATCGTGCAGATCCTCCGAGGGCCAGACCGTTGGAGGTTCGACCCGCCAGCGGACGCGTCGACGATCGCAGGCATTGCAACGACACCGAAGCTGCGCCTCACGATTTGTGAGGGGTTCGTGCGAGCACCGCTGCCACCCCCTGATCCCAAGCTGAATCCGCCACCACCTTCGGTGCACGAACCCCTCACAAAGAATCCTGGACCGGTCCCGGAGCCCGACCGCGGACGCGTCCGGGCGACAACTTCCACACCGACCCGGCCGGCGCTCGGGAACTTGTCACACCCCGTCAGTACGCTCGAGGGACCGCTTCGCTCTCCACGGTCGTCCCTCGAGCCGGGCGACTCAGGCGCCAGGGACGAGGAGAAGCCCGGCGGCTCGCCAACCGAGATTGGCCTCCCATCCGCTCCACCACACAGGGAGCACTCATGGCGATTCACACACCCCTGGCCGACGCGTTCCGGGCCATCTCCGAGACGCTCAGCCGCAGTCAATACGAGCTGGTCCACGCGTCCGCGGCCGTCGCCGACTCCGACGAATGGGCCCTCGCCGGCGCACCCACCGCCGCCCACCACCTCGCGGCCATCGCCGACGTCGAAGTCTGCACGGCCCGCGAATGGATCCGGGTCGGGCGACGCGTCCGCGGCCTCCCCGGCATCGACCGCGCCTTCGCCGACGGCCGCATCTCCTACGCCAAGGCCCGCGCCCTCACCCGCTTCGCGACCGTCACCAACGAGACCGAGCTCCTCGACCTGGCAATGCGCCACCCAGCCGGCCAACTCAACCGCGCCCTCGCATTCTGGGTCACCCGCAACTCGACGCCGGAGCAGCTCGAAGCCCACCAGCGGCGGCACCGCTCGGTCACGTGGCGCACCGAAGCCGACGGCATGGTCGTGTTCACCCTGCGGCTGCCGCCACACATCGCCGCCACCCTCATCAGCCTCCTCACCACCCTCGTCATGCGCTCCAGACCACGGGCGGACGCGTCCGGTGCATGGCCCAGCCTCGCCCAACAACACGCCGACGCCCTCGAAACCGCCCTCACCGACGGCATCGGCGCACTCCAGACCGAAATCGTGCTGCACGTCCGAGGCGACGGCTGCACCACCGACGACGGCACCCCCATCCCCGACACCGTCATCGAACGCATCGCACCCGGCGCCTTCCTCCGAGTGCTCATCCACGACGCCGAACGCCGCCCCATCAACGCGTCCGGCCGCCAGCGCCACCCCACCGCACGCCAGAAGCGCGTGGTGAAGGAACGAGACAGGGTGTGCATCGACTGCGGCAGCCCACACCTCCTCGAATACGACCACGACCCCGCCTACGAACACACCGGCCACACCAACGTCGACGAACTCAAACTCCGCTGCGCCCCCTGCCACCACACTCGCCACGAACAGGCAGCGTGAAGACCGGCGTCAGGCCAGGTCCTGACAAGCCAGTCAGCTCAGCGCTCACCCTCGACGGCGACAGGTCGGGTGCTGAGGCGCTGGCCTACGCTCTTCCCATGAACCGTCCCCACGGAGCCACCCGGATGCTGTCGTGGCAGTCGCGGCGGAGCATCTTGTCGTACCGGTCGATCCTGTCGATCGCGTCGTCGGGGTCGATCCTGTCGATCGCCTCCACGGGCAGCATCCTCTCGATCGGGTCCGCCGGCTCGATCCTCTCCATCGGCTCCGCGGGCAGCATCTCCATCGGCTCGATCCTCTCCATCGCGGGCAGCATCCTGTCCGTCGGATCAGCCGGATCGATCCTGTCGATCCGCTCCGCCGGCTCGATCCTGGCGAAGGACGCAGCCGGACAGATCGGGCCCGAGCAACGTCGTCAGGAGCGGGATCAGGTGAAGGAGTCGGGCTCGGTGTCGTCGTCGGTGTCGATGATCAGGCCCTGATCCGCCTCGGCCCGCCGGGGCGCCTCCTCGGTCTGGAGGCCGGGGGTGGGCCCCAACAATGCCTCGGCCCGAGGACGGTCGTCTGACCAGTCGGGATCCAGCGAGGGCGCGAACACCGTGACCGGGGCCGCGGTCTCGACGTCCCACAGCGCCGCCGGGCGCTCGCCGTGCCACCGCAGGCCGAACGAGACCGATCCACCCGTGACCGGCGCCGCGTGCACCTCCATCGAGGCACCCCACCACGCAGCCGGAACCCCGGGCGCGAGCGCGACGGGACCGCCGGTGCCCGACGGCTCGTCGACGACCGCTCG
>CBDHFJ010000037.1:0-9237 GCA_965262315.1 Acidimicrobiales bacterium | reverse complement strand
CCGGTTCGAGGCTCGTCCGCCCGAGACCGACGCCGGCACCGTTCTCCGTCTCGCCCGCACCGACAGCGGTCCGGTCGCCGGGTCGGTGTGTCCGCTGGTCGAGTCCTTCGACGAGGCCACCGTGACGTGGTCCGACGCCGGGGTCGGCGTGCCCTGGACGTCCGGTTCGCCGGTGGTCGAGGAGTCGTTGTGCCTGTCGTTCGAGCTCGCCGCCACCACGGACCCCATCGAGATCCCGGACGCTCATCGACTGGTGGGAGGGCGGGGCGACCAATCACGGTGTGCTGGTCGAGATCGACCGCGGCTCGGTGACGTCGCCGTCACGCGAGGGCGGGAGCGGGGCCGTGTTGTACCACGGAACGGCCCCCACCCTGCCCGACCCGTTGACCGATCAGACGCTGGCCAGCCAGGACGATCTGTCGTTCATGAACCACACCTTCACCCACCGGGATCTCGACGCGAGCAACGGCACCGGCAACCCCGAGGCGCTGTTCGAGATCGCCCGGAACCGTCAGGCGTGGATCGACCTCGGGCTGCCCGGCTATCACGACAACCTGGACACCCTGGTCACCGGCCAGCACTCCGGGCTGTCCGAGGACCAGGGCACGTTCGCGGACACCAGCGATGACATCGTCTTTCCCGAGGGGGCAAACCCCGCGCTCCTCGATGCCATGGAGGAGCTCGGGGTGCGCTTCACGGCGTCGGATCAGTCCCGGCCCGGGCAGAACCGCGATGCCTTCGTCCCCCAACGCGACGTGATGATCCTGCCTCGCTGGCCCGCGAACGTCTTCTTCGACGCGCAGACCCCCGAGCAGCTCACGGCGGAGTACAACTTCCTCTTCAACGAGAACTACCTCGCCCAGGGCCTCGATCCGTGCACGACTCCGGGGGCGGTCTGCGAGCCGCGCACCTATGACGAGATCGTCGAGGCCGAGGCCGACCGTGCCCTGCTGCGGCTGCTGTCCGGCCGCCGGTGGCCGCACTACTTCCACATCACCAACATCGGCATCTACGACGGCGAGTCGGCCACGTTGCTCGAGGACTGGATCGAGGCCATCGTGGGCCGATACGAGGACTACATGGTGCTCCCGATCGACTCCCCGCGTTTCCACGAGATCGCCGACATGGCCGAGGCGGGTGTCGCCGTCCAGGACGGCCTGGTCGGCGCCGAGCTCGATGTCGAGACCGGCACCGTCACCATCACCAGCGAACGTGCCATCGCGCTCGAGGTGACCGGCGTGGAAGGCGGGCGGCCCCACGGCGGCCAGCTCGTCCGGTCCGTGGTGCTCGAGCCGGGCACGCCGGTCGAGCTCAGGCGGGCTGCAGTCGACGCCGCGCGCGCGGTCGCGGCAAGCGCGGTGGTCACCATCGACGAGGCGCGCCCCGACCACACCGGCGACGGTGACCGAGCCACGATCGCCGGCGGGGCCACCGCCACCGAGACGCTGGTGGCCTTCGAGCTCGACGACCTGGGCGAAGCCGACGTCATCGGGCTCGTGGTGTCCGACCTCCGCGGCGCGGCCGGCTCGGTCGAGGTCTGTGCGGTCGCTCCCTGGAGCCCCGCGGACGCCACCTGGGGAAACCTGGGGGGCCAGCCCGGCGACGCGTGTGTCGAAGCCGACCTGGCGCCCGGCCCCGTCGGCCACGCGGACGTGTCGGCGCTCGCCGAACAGCTGGGTGACGGGGCGGGACTGGTCATCCGCGCCGCCGACGGGTTCCTCTCGTTCGCCGCCACCGGTGAACACGCACCCGTCCTGGTGGTCGCCACGAACCGATGATGCGTCGGTTGCGGTGGCTCCCATTCGCCCTTCTCGCGCTCGTGGCGGCATGCTCGACCGCGTCGTCGGTCGAGACCGCGCCTGCCGATCCCTCACCGACCGTTCCGTCGACCCCGGCCCCGACGCCCACACCGACGGCCACCCCCACCCCGGGTCCGACCCCGACGCCCACGGTCACACCGACTCCCGCCCCCACCCCCACACCGACCCCGATTCCGGAGCCGTGGGTGCCCGCGCCCGGGACCACGTTCCAGTGGCAGCTCATCGACGAGATCGACACCAGCTTCGACGTCGACATGTACGACATCGACCTGTTCGACACGCCGCGCACGGTGATCCGCGAGTTGCAGGGCCGTGGCATCAAGGTGATCTGCTACATGAGCGCCGGTTCGTTCGAGGAGTGGCGACCCGACGCCGATCGCTTCCCAGCCGAGCTGTTGGGCAACGGCAACGGGTGGCCGGGCGAGTTGTGGCTGGACGTTCGTCGGCTGGATCTGATCGGCCCGATCATGCGGGAACGCATGGATCTGGCGGCGGCGAAGGGCTGCGATGGTGTCGAACCCGACAACGTCGACGCGTTCATCAACGACTCCGGGTTCGACATCACCGCCGACGATCAGGTCACCTACCTGCGGTGGCTCGCGGTCCAGGCGCACGCGCGGGGCTTGTCGATCGGGCTGAAGAACGCGGTGGAACTGGTCCCCGACGTCATCAGGTTCTACGACTGGACACTCAACGAGCGGTGCATGGAGTTCAACGAGTGCGAACGGCTGGTGCCGTTCATCGAGGCGGGCAAGGCCGTCTTCCACGTGGAGTACGTGGGCGACCTGGCGTGGTGTCCCCTGGCGCAGGAGCTCGGGTTCTTCTCGTTGGAGAAGGACCGTTTGGTCACCAGCCTCTACCGGCCGTGCCCACCCGCTGGGGAGTGAGCGGGGTCAGGACTCGGACCAGAAGGGGAAGCGCCGTTCGCCGGTGGGTTCCCACAGGGGCAGCGGGACACCGAAGTCCTTGTGGAGCCAGTCGGCGAGGTCCGAGGCGTACTGGATCACATCGGTCTGCACGACGGACAGCACCGGATTGCCGCTCGCGGAGTCGAACCCGTGGGGCACGGTCACCGGCATGGCCCGGTGTCCACCGATGGGAAACAGCCGGGGCAGACGCGAGAACGCGGTCTCGGCGACGGCCACCCGCTCGTCGAGGTCGTCGGGTCGAGGCCCGAAGGTCGGCGACCAGAAGTCGTTCTCGCGGATGTCGAACACGATCCCTTCGAGCACCCATGCGTCCCATTGCGCCAGCTGGTCGGCGGGATCGTCGCGCCAGTCGTACCAGCGTTCGTCGTCGGGGACCCCCATGACCAACAGCAGGCCCAGCTCGAAGGGCAGTTCGTGTCCGAGGGCGTCCTCGACCACGGCCAGCTGCTTGTTGGTGAGGCCGGTGCTGCCGTCGGCGCCGAGGTGTTCGAGCGCGAACCCGAGGTAGGCCTCCCAGGCGTCCTCTTCCGGTGAGGGCTCGAGGAACGGCGTCTCGTCGAACCCGAACGGCTCGTCGTTCACGTCAGTCCAGCTCGGTGAGGAACGCCTTGATGGCGGCCGCGACCTCGACCGGCTTCTTGCGGTGGACGCCGTGGCCGGCGTCGGCGATCAGCTCGTTGGCACGGACGTCGAGGTTCTTCTCGAACACGGCGGCCGATGCCTGGAACCGCTTGTCGTACTCGCCGACGAGCACGATGGCTGGCGCGGTGATGTCGCTCAGCGAGTCGATGACCCACGAGTCCACGTGCTTGGAGATGACCTCGCTGCCTTCGGGCACGCCGAGTTTGGCGGCGGAGGCGTCGACGTTGTCGTTCCACTGTTCGCGAGCGTCGGGGTTGCGGAAGCCGGGGCCGGCCGCCACCAGCACGAGGCCGGCGACGTGGTCCGGGTGACGGAGCGCATAGGCGAGCGCCAGGTAGCCGCCCAGCGAGTGGCCGGCCAGGACCACCGGGGTGCCCGCGTCGGCGACGATGCGTTCGAGGTCGGCGAGGGCGTGGTCGCGGGTGTAGTTGCCGGGTGGGGGGACGTCGCTCTCGCCGTGGGCCCGCAGGTCCCAGGAGATGCAGCGCGCGTCGTCGCCGATCTCGGCGAGCACGCCGTCCCAGACGGTGCGGTCGTCGGCCCAGCCATGGGTGAAGACGATGGTGGGGGAGCCCGTGCCGGACTCTGTGGTGGCGAGATGGATCGGTTCGGTCACGGGCCGCAACCGTAGCGCCCGGTGGCCCCGCCGCTCATCGGACCTGTAACGGTCTCTGAGACCGTTACAGGTTGCTCACCCAGGGTGACGATCCTCCCCGGATGCTCGGCGACACGCTGCTTGGTTGGGTCACCGAGGGTGGTGTACCGGGAACGGTCTCTGGGACCTGCAACGGTTGGCGAGGGGTCAGCGGC
The DNA here is from genome assembly GCA_965262315.1 of Acidimicrobiales bacterium. Lineage (GTDB taxonomy): Bacteria > Actinomycetota > Acidimicrobiia > Acidimicrobiales > UBA8592 > JBCCFK01. The sequence continues at coordinate 5,036 of CBDHFJ010000037.1, read as the reverse complement.
CGGTGGGGCGGTGGTGGCGGATCGGGCGCGACACGCGGAAGAGCTCGGGTTGGCTCTCGTACGGGATACCGGCCACGACGCCACCGTCGACGATGAGCGCCTGCCCGGTCACGAACGAGGAGTCGTCGCTGGCGAGGAACAGCGCCACCGAGGCGAGCTCCGACGGGTCGGCCACGTGTCCGATCGGCGTCATCGACTCGAAGCCCTGACCGGCCCTGGAGATGTCGGCCGCGGAGGCCCCGGGGTTGCCCGCGAGCAGCGGGGTGGCGACCGCACCCGGGCAGATCGCGTTCACCCGCACGCCGGCGCTGCCGAACTCCATCGCCGCGTTCTGCGACATCGTGGCCACCGCGGCCTTGGCGGTGGAGTAGAGGATCGGGCCGTAGCCCGCGCGGACACCGGCGATGGAGGCGGTGTTGATGATGCTGCCCGAACCGCGCTCCATCATGTGCGTGGCCACGTGCTTCATGCCGAGGAACACGCTCTTCACCAGGACGTCGAAGGTGAGGTCGAAGTCCTCGACGGAGATCTCGGCGATCGGCCCCAGCGCCCCGCCGAACCCGGCGTTGTTGAACAGGCAGTCCACCTGGCCGAACTCGTCGATGGTGTGGGCGACCATCTCGGCGATGTCCTGTTCGACCGAGACGTCGGTGGCGACGAACAGGACGTCGGCGCCGAGCTCGCCGGCCAGCGCGGCGCCGCGCTCTTCGTCCCGATCGGCGACGGTGACCTTGGCGCCCTCGGCCACGAACCGGCGCACGGTGGCCTCGCCGATGCCGGACGCGCCGCCGGTGACGATCGCGGTCTTGCCCTGGAGTCGGCTCACGAGATCACCTCGTAGTCGGTCGGGTCGACCTCGCGGGTCTGGTCCCAGTACTCCAGGAGCGAGTACGGCCAGTTCTGGGCCACCCGCCCGCCGTTCGTCTTGTACCAGCTGCTCACGCCCGACACCCCCCACGCCATCTTGCGGTTGCCCTCGTCGATCCAGTCGTTGTAGCGGTCGTGGACCGCCTGGTGGACGTCCATGGCCGCAGCGCCGGTCTCGAGGAGATGGCGGACGAACTGGGTGATGTAGTGGGCCTCGCATTCGGAGAAGTAGATGATGCTGCCGTTGATGACGATGTTGGTGTTTGGCCCATACATGTAGAAGAAGTTCGGGAAACCGGGGCTGACCACGCCCAGGTAGGCGCGTGCGTCGCCGTCCCACGAGTCGTGGAGATCGAGTCCTCCACGGCCCACCACCTTCATGGGCGTCAGAAACGACGAAGCCTGGAAGCCGGTGCCGTAGATCAAGACGTCGAACTCGTGCTCGACGCCGTCGGTGGTCACCACCCCGGCAGGTGTGATCCGTTCGATGCCGTCGGTGCACAGGATGACGTCATCGCGCTTGAGGGTCCTGGCCCAGACGCCGTTGTCGACCACGAATCGTTTGGCGCCCATCGTGTAGCGGGGGATGACCTTGTCGAGCAGGTCGGGGCGGTCGCCGAACTCGGCCTGGAGGTAGAGGGTCAGCATCTGCCGGAGCTCGTCGTTGCTCTCGCTGATGGACACCTCGGTGTCTTCGGGCCAGTCCGGGTCGACCTCGAGCCTGGGCAACAAGCCTTCGTGGCTGCGCCAGAAGAGACGGAGCCGGAACCAGTTGTGGAAGTGGGGGATGTGGGTGAAGGCCCACATCAGGCTGTCGGCGAGGTCGTTGGTGTACTGCGGCCGCGGCATCAGCCAGTTGGGGGTCCGCTGGAACACCGTGGTGTGGCCCGCGGCGTCGGCCACGTGCGGAATGAACTGCATCGCGCTGCACCCCGTGCCGATCACCCCGACCCGCTTGCCGGAGAGGTCGACGTCGTGGTTCCAGCGCGCCGAATGCCAGGTGGGTCCTCCGAAGGACTCCCGTCCGGGGATCGACGGGAGCTGCGGTCGGTTCAGCTGGCCGACGGCGGACACGACGGCGTTGGCGACGATGGTGTCCTCGCCGTCGGGGCCGGTGACCTCCAACGACCAGGTGGCGGAGTCCTCGTTCCAGACCACCGACGACACCTCGGTGGAGAAGCGGATGAGCTCGCGGATGCCGAAGTGGTCGGCGCAGGCATTGAAGTACTCGAGGAGATCCGATTGGGCCGAGTGGTACTGAGGCCAGTCGTGTTTCTGCATGAACGAGTAGCAGTAGACGTGGTTCGAGACGTCGACGCGGCACCCGGGGTAGGTGTTCTCGTGCCAGGTACCGCCGATGGAGGCGTTCTTCTCGACGATCACCACCGGCACGCCGGCCTGCGTGAAGCGGTGGGCCGCGAGGATCCCGGACATGCCGGCGCCGATGATCGCAACGGTGAAGTCGCGATCGGGGGCGAGGTCGTCGACGTGCCATTGGGTGGCACGCAGATCGCGATCAGCGGGTGCCAGCTCCTCGGTGAGCATCGGGACGTACGAGCCCTCCAGCTCGACGCCCGCCGTCCAGTTCATGATGTCCGCGACGAGGTCGTCCGCCGGCGCGGGCGGGGCGCCGTTGTCGCGGAGGCGCATCAGTGCTCCCAGCGCGAGCTCGCGGCAGCGCTCCTGCTGTTCGGGGGTCCAGCCGCCCTGCTCCTCCAACAACTTGGCGTTGTCGAGATGGAGGCCGGGGTCGAGCAGGCTCGCGTCGTCGAGGGTGTAGGCCAGTGCCGGCAGCAGCGGCGGCAACTCGATGGCCGGGTCGGCCAGGATGGCCCGGAGCTCGTCGTCGGTCTCGGTGATCGGGTGGATCTCGGGTGAGAACGCCATGGCGGCATCCTGCCTCACGGGTCGAGGCGCTGCACGGTGGCGGGCGGTGCGTCAGAATCTGGTCATGAAGATCAGACTGCGTCAGGTGGCGCTGGTGGCCACCGACCTCGGTGCCGTCGAATCCGAGATCGAGGCCGAGCTGGGCGTCGAGCTCGCCTTTCGTGACCCGGGGGTCGGCCACTTCGGCCTGACGAACGCCCTGTATCCGGTCGGCGACAAGCTTCTCGAGGTGGTGTCACCGCACGAGGACGGCACCACGGCGGGGCGCTTGCTGGACAAGCGAGGCGGCGACACCGGTTACATGGTGATCTTTCAAACCGACGATCTCGACGCGGTCCGCCGTCGCGCCGCAACCGCCGGAGCCAGGGAGGTCTTCGAAGCCACCGCCGATGGCATCACCGGCATTCACTTCCATCCCAGGGACGTCGGCGGCGCCATCGTCTCGGTCGACGAAGCCGACCAGTGGGACGACTGGCCGTGGGCCGGCCCCGCCTGGCGCGACCACGTCCGGACGGGCACGGTCACCGACATCGTCGCGGTGGAGATCGAGGCCGCCGAGCCACCCGCGATGGCGGCCCGATGGGCCGAGGTGGTGGGCGGCCGGCTGATCGAGCCGACGGTGCTCGTCTTCGACGAGGGCCAGATCCGGTTCGTGCCGGCGGGCCAGCGGGGCGAGGGCGTGGCAGCCATCGACCTCGCAGCGGCCGGCTCCGTCGCCGCCGACCACCGGATCTGTGGGACCGACATCCGGATCGTCCCCGCGTGACCACGACGGGTCGGCGCGACACCGGACATGGCGGATCGGGTCTGCCCTAAGGTGCCGCCTGATCGCCCGGCCTTCTGGCTCACGACCGGTCCGGCTCGGGCACGACTTCGAGGAGCATCACCCCATGGCAGACATCCACGGCACCGCCGACGACCGCTTCGCGGCCATCGCTGACCTGGTCTCGGCAAGCATCGATGCCGGCACCGACGTCGGCGCGTCCGTGGCGGTCATTCACGAGGGCGAGATGGTGGTCGACCTGTGGGGCGGCTGGGCCGACGAGGCAAAGACGACGCCATGGGAGGCCGACACCATCACCAATGTCTGGTCGACCACGAAGACCATGACCTTCCTGAGCGCATTGATGTTGGCCGACCGGGGGGAGCTGGACTTCCACGCGCCGGTCGCCACGTACTGGCCCGAGTTCGCGGCCAACGGGAAGGAAGCCGTGGAGGTGCGTCATCTCATGTCGCACAGCTCGGGCGTGTCGGGGTGGGCCGAGCCGGTCACCGGTGACGACATCTGCGACCTCGAGAAGTCCACCGCGCTCCTGGCCGAGCAAGCACCGTGGTGGGAGCCCGGCACGGCATCGGGGTATCACGCACTCAACCAGGGCCATCTGGTGGGCGCCGTGGTCGAACGCATCAGCGGGATGAGTCTCGGGAACTTCTTTCGCACCCAGGTGGCCGAGCCCCTGGGCGCCGACTTCCACATCGGCCTGCCCGCCGAACACGACGCCCGGGTGGCGCCGGTGATCCCGCCGCCACCGCTCGAGATGGTGGAGGGCGTCGACCCTGAGAGCGTGGCGATGAAGACGTTCGCCAACCCGATGGTCGATGCTTCGATGAGTCACACCGAGGCGTGGCGTCGGGCCGAGATCGGCGCGGCCAACGGTCACGGCAACGCCCGGTCGGTGGCGACGGCACAGGCGGCGGTGACCCACGGGGGTACCTACAACGGCGTCCGCCTGCTCGGTCAGGACACCATCGACTCCATCTTCGAGGAGCAGGTTCGCGGTGTCGATCAGGTTCTGGGGACCGAGGTGGCGTTCGGGTTGGGCTACAGCGTGTACATGGCGGACTGGAGCTTCATCCCCGAAGGCCGCATCTGCTTCTGGGGCGGATGGGGCGGTTCGATCATCGTCAACGACGTCGACCGCAACCTCACCGTGGCCTACATGATGAACAAGATGGCCTCGGCGTTGGTTGGCGACCCGCGCGGTGCCGGCATCCTGCAGGCCGCCTACAGCGCCATCGGCGTCGACCTCTGAGGTGTTGCCGGGCGGCTGGGCTCAGCCGAGTTCCCGGCAACCCACGCGGTTCCAGTTGCCGTCCGCGTCGGCCGCGGCGTTGCTCGGAGACGAGCTCGGCGCCAACCTCGTCCTCGCCGCCCACGCAGGTGCGGGGGTGCACCTCGATCTCTGCGGGTCAGCTCAGATCGAGGCACCCGATGCGGCTCCAAGGCTCGCCGGCGGCGCTTCGCGCCTCGACGCAGGCCCAGCGGTCGTCCGAGTCGACCC
>CBDHFJ010000036.1:0-5098 GCA_965262315.1 Acidimicrobiales bacterium | reverse complement strand
GTGTCGGAGGGGGGACTTGAACCCCCACGCCCCTAAGGGCACCAGCCCCTCAAGCTGGCGCGTCTGCCAATTCCGCCACTCCGACGTGGCCTGTCCTCGGCCACAGGTGCCGCTGACAGCGAACGACGAGTGTAGCGGGGGCTGCGTGCGCTGCCGCAACCGAGTTCAGCGGCGCCGCAACTCCCCTGCTGCGGCCCCGACCAGCTGCGAAGATGAACCCATGGGCAACATGCATGAGTCGATCACCGACGATCTCAAGGCCTTCGCCGAATCCCAGCCGGTCTTCTTCGTGGCCACCGCGCCGAGCGAGGGCGGTCACGTCAACGTGTCCCCGAAAGGCCTCGAGCCCGTGGTGGTGCTCGGCCCGCACGAGGTGGCCTATCTCGACCGCACCGGCAGCGGGATCGAGACCATCGCCCACCTCCGGGACAACGGCCGCATCACCCTCATGTTCTGTGCCTTCACCGGCAAGCCGAACATCGTGCGCTTCTCGGGGACGGGCGAGGCGGTCCTCCCCGCTGACGACCGCTTCGCCGACCTGGCCGCCCGGTTCCCCGACGCACCCGGGGTCCGGTCGATCATCCGGATCGACGTCGATCGGATCCAGGACTCGTGCGGGTTCGGCGTGCCGCTGATGGAGCTGAAGGGCGACCGCCGCACCCTCACCGCCTGGGCGTCCGACAAGAGCGCCGACGAAATCGCTGCGTACCAGGCGGAGAAGAACGCCACCAGCATCGACGGTCTGCCCGGCCTTCCCACCGCAGTCAGCTGACCCCGAGACCACCGATAGCGTGATGCCGTGACCATCGAACTGACGAGCGTCGGCGACTTCGCCTGGGACGTTCTGATCCGCACGAACACCGAACTCCAGCGCGGCGGCGACACCTTCGGCGAAGTGATGCTGCTGCCCGGCGGCAGTGCCGCCAACGTCGCCGTCTGGGCCGCCCGCTGCGGGCTGGACGCCCACTTCGTCGGCAAGGTCGGCACCGACCGCCTCGGCGAGATGGCCCACGAGAACCTGGCCGACGAGGGCGTGGCCGATCACATGATCGTCACCGAGAGCCACCTCACCGGCTCGGTGGGCGTCTTCGTCGACCACACCGGCGAGCGATCCATGGTCTCGGGCCATGGCGCCGACCACTTCCTGCTGCCGTCGGAGCTCCCACGCGACCTCCTGGCGGTGACCCCGCACCTGCACCTCACGGCCTGGTCGTTCTTCGTCGACCCTCCTCGGGCCGCGGCCCGAGAGGCGGCACGTATCGCCAAGGACGGCGGGGCCACGATCTCGTTCGACCCAAGCTCGTTCCAGCTCATCGGCGAGATGGGCGTCGACGAGTTCCTCGCCGTCACCAGCGACCTGGGCATCGACCTGCTCCTCCCCAACAAGGAAGAGGGGGCGGTCCTGACCGGCGAGCGCGAGCCCGAGGCCATCGCCCACCGCCTGGCCGAGCTGTACCCGGGCGCCCGCATCGTGCTGAAGCTCGACGCCGAAGGAGCACTCCTGTTGTCCGACGACGGCCCGGTCAAGGTCCCGCCGGCCACCAACAACCTGGTCGATGCCACCGGGGCCGGCGACTCCTTCGCCGGGGCCTACCTCGCCAAGCGCCTTCGCGGCGCCTCCGAGATCGACGCCGCGGAGTTCGCCTGTCGCGTCGCAGCCTGGGTCATCGAGAACCTCGGGGCCCGGGCCACCGTCGACCGGCGCCTGTCCGAACTGCTGGCCCAGGGCTGACGGCTCCGAGGGGCTTCACTACGCTCGCGCCATGAGTGCGAGCCCGTTCCCCAACGTTCTGACCGATGTCGCCCAGCTGGGCGATCACTACCGGGACCCGCACCAGGTGGTGCTGGACAAGGACATCGACCACATCGACGAGGTCGCGGCCGCGTTCATCGCCGCGAGCACCTTCTGTCTCATCGGCACCAGCAACACCGCCGGCGAAGGCGACGTCTCGCCCAAGGGCGGCGACGCCGGGTTCGTCCACGTGGCCGCCCCCAACCAGCTCCTGATCCCAGACCTCAACGGCAACAACCGGCTCGACTCCATCCGCAACATCATCGAGAACCCCAACGTCGGGCTGCTGTTCCTGGTGCCCGAGCGAGGCGAGACACTTCGCGTCAACGGCCGCGCCTGGGTCAGCGTCGACGACGACCTGTGCGATCGCTTCACACCCGCCTACCGGCGCCCCGCATCGGTCATCTGTGTCGAACCCACCTCGGTGTTCCTGCATTGCGCCAAGTGCGTCCGCCGAGCCGGGCTGTGGGACCCCTCGTCGTGGGGCGGCGAGACCGACGTACCCAGCAGCGGGACGATCCTCGCCGCCCACGCCGGACTCGGCGCCGAGGCCGGTCCCGGGGTCGACGACATGCTCGCGCAGGGGTACGCGCAGGACCTGGCCGCCGACCGCCCGTAGCCCGCGCTCCAGGCAGGGAACGTGACACCAACCCCGGGCGTCTGATCAAGTGAGAGGGCGGCCACGCCGCCACCGCCAGGGAAAGGGGAATCCCGTGAAGGCACGAATCGCCATCATCATCGCCGTCCTCGCGCTCGGCATCGGCGGAGCCGTGTGGCTCGCCGCCGACGACGACACACCACAGGAGTCGATCGTCACCGACACCGACGTGGCCGGCGAGAACGTCAGCGCCGCGGCAGACGCTGGGGCCAGCGAGCCCACCGCAGCGCCCGACCAGGCGCCACCGGAACCCGAGCCATACGACTTCCCGGGCGAGCCGCTGCTGTTCGCCTGGGGCGACGGTTTCCTGGAGCTGATCGTCCACCATGGTGCGCCGGGCCGTCCGATGTCGATCGAGGCGGCGACCTCCACCGACGGGGTCGACTGGCAATCGGTGCCGGCCGCCCTGCCTGACGACCTCGGCGAGGGGTACATCTCGTCCACGGCGGTCGTCGGCCAACGACTCGTGCTCTCCTTCGCCACCTGGAACGACGACGGCCCACCCGCGGACAGCGTCGTGCTGGAGACCCAGGATCTGGTCGCCTGGCGACAGGTCCGCCTGCCGGCGCTCGACATCCCCACCGACCTGCCCGACTACATGACCGCCCAGAGCCAGGTCGACGCCATCGCCGCCGGCGACGCCGGTTGGGTCGCCGTGCGGTCGAGCTTCACGTTCTTCGAGCCCGAGCAACTCCTGCCCGTCGACCTCCTCGAGTTCGAGAACGGGTACGGCATCGGCGTCACCGACGAAGGTGTCGAGTTCGACCCGGACGGTGGTGAGCGTCAGCTGTTCACCTGGGACGACCTCGGCATCGACCCGGCCATCGGGCCCCAGCTGATGCAGGAGGACCAGCGCATCGAAACGTGGTTCACGCCGTGGGGTGGCGAGCCGATCCGCTCGGAAGTCGACAACATCCAGTGGGTGAGCACGCTGGCGTCCAACGGAACGGAATTCGTCCTGGTGGGCCACGGTGACACCGGCGGCAGCTCCATCCTCCGGTCGGTCGACGGCACCACCTGGTCGCCGATGCCGGCCACCCTGGTGGGTGACGTCAACATGCTGGCCCCCATCGAGGGCGGCTACGTGGCCCAGGTCTGGCGCCAGTCGGGTCCGGCCATCGTCGTCACCACCGACGGCGGTGGGACCTGGGAGACCGTGGACACCACCGGCCTCCCCGACCAGGAGCAGACCTCGTTCCACCTCCGCGGCAGCTCGGCGTCACCCGGTGTCGCCACCGTGGCGTTCATTCACGAGCACCCGGCGATGTTCGAGGAGCCGGTGGTGACCTACCAGCACGAGGGGTTCGAGATCACGCTGCACTCAGGTCCCAACGATGCGAGCGTGTTGATCGTGGACCTCGCCAGCGGGGCCACGGTGCTCGAGGGCACCCACACCTTCCCCACCGACGAGGAGATCCGGGCCCTCGAAGAGAGCGGCGACACCGAGGCAATCGAGGCGCTGTACTCCGAGGGTCCCGCGTGGGCGGTGCACGGTGATGGCGCGACGGACTACGTCGACCCCGAGACCGGCGACCTCATCGTCAGCGTGCCGTGGGAGGTCGAGGGCGAGGCCTTCAACGAGGCGTACCGCGCCATCGAGGAGGCCTCGCCGATGGACGACGGCCCACCCGAGATGTGGCTCGTCGCCACCATCGACGGCCGCCGGTGGTTGAGCCTCCAGCTCGACGAACAGGAGTTCGTCTTCGGACCCGATGCAGCGGCCGTCAACGGCGACCTCGTCGTGGTGAACCAGGGCGGCGAGCGCATCGTGCACTCGCTGCGCTGACCCCCGCCAGGGCGTCAGTCCGCCAGGCCGAGCGAGTCGAGATCGATGCTCCCGTCGTGGTGAACCAGGGCGGCGAGCGCATCGTGCACTCGCTGCGCTGACGCCCGCCGGTGCGTCAGTCCGCCACGCGGAGCGAGTCGAGATCGATGCTGCCGTCGTGGCGCAAGGTGATGGCGGCGACCCGCTCCGACACCAGCAGCCGAGTCCGGAGCCGGGCGATCGGAAGCACGACCGCGGCGTCCTCGAGCTCTTGGCGCGCTGCGTCGTAGAGCGAGACCGTGCCACCCGAGCGGGCAGCCGCGAACGCCTCGTCGAACGCCGCCGACGCGTAGCCCGAGACGTTGTCGGCGCTGGTCGACCGATAGGGCTCGAGCTGGCTGGCGGCCGACGGGTACAGGCCGACCCAACCGGTCCGCACGAGGTCGTAGTCACCAGCGGTGACACCCGAGACGAAATCGTCGAGCGAGAGCCCGATCGGCTCTGCCACGAAACCGGCTGCCGTCAACTCTGCGGCCACCAGCTCGGCCAGCACCCGCTCGCGGTCATTGGCGTCCGCCACGTACGCGATGCGGAGTGGACCGGTTGCCGGCGGATCGGCGGGCAGCTGCCCCCCACACGGCGCGGCACAGGCCATCGCCTCCGGGACCAGGCGCCCGATGGCGCCCGCCCCGGACCCGAACGCGCCCTCGCTGACGGTCGTCCGACTGACGGCGTCCACGACCGCCCGTCGCTCCTCCACCGAGTCGAGCGCGGGCGACGTGACCCGCAGTGCGAAGTGCACCTCCACGGCCGACGGGACAGTGAGCGATGGCACACCGCCGTACGCCGCAGACACGTACGCGAGATCCGCCTCGCCGCTGTC
>CBDHFJ010000035.1:0-12130 GCA_965262315.1 Acidimicrobiales bacterium | reverse complement strand
ACCACCCGCCGCAACCCCGACGGCACCTGGACCACCACCCGCCCCGACGGCACCACCATCGACCAACCCCAACACGCCCCCACCCAGCACGGAGCAGCCCCACCAGGGGCCGCTCCGACGCGAACGCATTCGACACATCTGGGATACGTCCTGCCGCTCGGTATTGCCGGATATGCGTGGATCCGCAAGCGGTGGGTGTTCGATCTGCTGAGCGGTCTGGATCGAAACGGGACCCGTGGATGTCGCCGCGCGGCTCGCGTGGGCTGTGCTAGGGCGAGTGCGAGCGTTGCTTGACTGATGCCAGGTAGCCCGCGATTGCGAATGAGAGCTCTGATGCGAGCACTGGATCGACGGTGCCGTCGGCGTCGACAACTCGCGGGAGCAGGCCTCGGACGATCTCGGTGCACACGATTGCGACGTGGACGGCTTCGATTGGGGGCGGTGGTTCGCCTTCGCCAACGATGGCTTCGATCTGGGCTTGGCAGGATTCGCGGACGCGTCCGCCGGCGGCAGCGAGCGGTCCGGTGACGGCTTGTCCAGAGAAGAGGGTTGCGAACACGTGACGCCGGGCGGCGAGTGCGAGGATTTCTCTGATCACGTCGTCGACGATCGCCTGCAGGTCTGCGTTGCCGGTCGGTGGTCTTTGGTGAGCGACGGTGAGCCCGTCAAAGGCTTGACCGAGTTCGAGGATCAGATCGGCTTCAACCGCTTCGAGGAGGCCTTCCTTGCTGGTGAAGAACTGATAGACGCTGCCCTTGGGCACGCCAGCTGACTCCGCGATGGCGCGGACGCTTGCTCGGTCGTAGCCCTGCTCGGCGAACGCGGCCTCGGCCGCCTTGAGCAGTCGCTTGACGACGCGGCGGCTTCGCGCTTGCTGGGGGGCTCGAGCGAGACCGGATCTGGCATCAGGCACCACGTGAGTCTATCGACGAGTTGTCAACATGACCGCTCGGTCGTATTCTTCAACCATGAACATGACCGAACGTTCATATTCGAAGAGGGAACGCTACCTCCCGAGACGACGCGTTTGGCAGGGCATCTTCCTCGTGCTGACCCTGATCCCGTTGGTGTCAGCAACCGTCGCGCTGGGCCTGGGAACCGAACGCTTCGTCGACGCCGACGAGGTCGACGCGGCTCTCGACAGCACCTACCGGTACTTCGGCGGCATCTACCTCGGCGTCGCGCTGCTCGCACTGTGGGCCATCGCCGAGATCGAACGACGAACAATGGCACTGGTGTTCGTAACCGCCGCCATCTCTCTCGGTGGCATCGGACGACTGATCTCAATCGCTGACCACGGCGCTCCCTCCAACGCAACCTGGTTCGTGCTCATCATCGAGCTCGGAGCCGTCGTGCTTGCGCTCTTCATGTCGCGCCGAATCCAGTCGGCACGACCCAACAGCCCGCCCCGGCAGCACCGGCCAGCACCACGGCCAAGCCCTGCGTTGAGAACCACAACCCACCCCCCAACCCAGCCCGAACGGAGCACAGACAATGGCAACGATCACACGCTCAACCCCCGGCCCGCTGATCATGAAGGTCATGAACGCCGCCGTGACGTTCGCCCTCAACAAAGGCTGGGGCCCAACTGATCAGCTCATGGTGCTGCACTGGACCGGACACAAGACCGGGACCGCCTACTCCACCCCGATCGGCCGACACGAACACCACGGCCAGCTCTTCTCCATCACCCAAGCCGGCTACAAACACAACTTCATCAACGGTGGCCCAGTCGAACTCGTGCTCGACGGCGATCGCCAGCCCTACACCGCAACCGTCGTGAACGACCCCAACATCGTCGGCCAGAGAATGCGCGAACTACTGGACACCCTTGGCCCCAAACGCGGAGCCCGAGCCATGGGATCCAAGATCGACGGAGACCCGACGACCGAAGACTTGGCCGCATACGCAGCAAACCTTGGAGCCGTGATCCTGAACTTCGAGTCCCGAAGCAACACGTAGTACCACTGCTCGATCTCGGCACTTCTGCGTGTGTGCACCGTCCCCGAAGACCGGCTCGCAGGCCCCCGTCTAGGCTCCGGGCACCCACCACCACACGAACGATCAGGGGGAGCCATGGCTGACGACTACTACCGGGTGACGCTGCCGGACTCGGAGATGCCGACGCAGTGGTACAACGTCATCCCCGACCTGCCCGCACCTCCTCCGCCCCCGCTGCACCCGGGGACGCTCGAGCCCGCCGGCCCCGACGATCTGGCGCCGCTGTTCCCGATGGAGCTGATCATGCAGGAGGTGTCGACCGAGTCCTACATCGACATCCCCGGCGGCGTGATGGACGTGCTGCGGCTGTGGCGGCCGAGCCCGTTGTTCCGGGCCCGTCGACTGGAACAGGCCCTCGATACGCCGGCGAAGATCTTCTACAAGTACGAGGGCGTCAGCCCGGCCGGTTCGCACAAGCCCAACACCGCCGTGCCGCAGGCGTACTACAACGCCCAGGAGGGCGTCACGAAGCTGACCACCGAGACCGGCGCCGGCCAGTGGGGGAGTGCGCTGTCGTTCGCATGCGCGCAGTACGGCATCGAGTGCGAGGTCTGGCAGGTCGCCGCGTCGTACCGCCAGAAGCCGTACCGCAAGGCGATGATGGAGGTCTGGGGGGCCACGGTGCACCCGAGTCCGTCCGACGTCACCGAGTTCGGACGCGCGCTGCTCGCCGAGGATCCCGACCACAACGGCTCGCTGGGGATCGCCATCTCCGAGGCCGTTGCCGTCGCGGCCGCCGACCCGAACATCCGCTACGCCCTCGGTTCGGTGCTCAACCACGTGCTGTTGCACCAGACGGTGATCGGCGAGGAAGCGCTTCGCCAGCTCGCCATGGTCGGCGAGACACCCGACGTGCTGGTGGGCTGCACCGGCGGCGGGTCGAACTTCGGTGGTCTGGCGTTCCCGTTCCTGCGGGAGAAGATGGCCGGCAACATGAACCCGACCATTCGCTGCGTCGAGCCGGCTGCGTGCCCATCGCTCACCAAGGGTGAGTACCGCTACGACTTCGGCGATACCGGGCAGATGACCCCGCTCATGAAGATGCACACCTTGGGGCACTCCTTCATCCCGGATCCGATCCACGCTGGTGGTCTGCGCTACCACGGGATGTCACCGCTGGTCTCGCACATCTACGAGCTGGGCCTGGCAGAGGCGATCGCCATTCCGCAGACCGAGTGCTTCACCTCGGCGCTCCAGTTCGCCCGGACCGAAGGCATCGTGCCCGCGCCCGAGCCCACACACGCCATCGCGGCAGCGATCCGCGAGGCGATGGCGGCCAAGGAGTCGGGGGAAGAGAAGGTCATCCTCACCGCGCTCTGCGGTCACGGGCACCTCGATCTGGCGGCCTACGAGCACTTCCTCTCGGGCCAGATGGTCGACTTCGACCTCAGCGACGACGCCATCGCGGACGCCATGGCCGGCGTCCCCGTCCTCGACGCCTGACGGTCAGCTAGCGAACCAGCTCGGCGACGAGCCGCATGTGCTCCGGGCCGATCCCGCAACAGCCACCGATGATGGTTGCGCCTGCGGCCTGCCACGCCGGCACGTAGGAGGCGTAGGCCTCGGGCGTGATCACATCCTCGTGGTGGAAGTCGCCGTCGACCACCATCGCCGCGTGTGCGTACGCGCCCAGCGGTCCATCCCACGCCGAACGAATGGCATGCACGCCTGCCTCGGTGAGCCGGACGTCGGAGTGCATCAAGAACATGGCGTCCACCAGCTCGTAGCCGGCGGCCACGTCGACCGCGTCAGTGACGAGGTCGCCGTACCGCAGCGGTACCGGGTCGCCGAGCTCCGAGAGCGAGTGCCCCTCTTCGGGTCCGACGCTGAAGCCCACCCAGATCGGGAGTCCGACCTCGGAGACCGCGTTCAACGTCGTGGTCATGCGTTCGATGTCGACCATCATCTCCAGGCTGATGAGGTCGGCGCCGGCGTCTCGCATGATGGTGGCCTGCTCGACCGTGTTGCGATGCAGGGTCTCCGGCGACGGCCGGCGGTCGACGAAGCTCCAATTGCTGATGCCGCCGGCCACCAGCACGCCGTCGGCCCCGGCCTCGTCGCGGGCTTCCACGGCGAGTTCGACGGCACGTCGGTTGACCGCCTCGAACTGATCGGCGACGCCGCCGTCTTCGAGGATGTTCCTGCCGGTGGCGAACGTGTTCGACGCCAGCAGCTCGGCGCCGATCTCCAGGTAGTCGAGGTGCACCTGGCGGACGAGCTCGGGGTGGGTGGTGACGCTGCCACCACTCCAGCCGTTGGCCAGTCGAGGGGCGCCCCGACGAAGGACCTCGGAGCCGGTGGCGCCGTCGATGAGGATCGACTCACCGGCCCGGGCACGGGCGATGAGCGCGTCGTAGCGGTTCACGCCCAGAGTCTGGCAGCGGCCGGTTAGCCTCGCCCGGATGACGGAACCCACGTTGACGGCGTTCGGGCCCGACTTCCCATTCGCCTACGACGACCACCTGGCGCACCCGGCGGGGCTGGGTTCGGTCCCGGACGCGGCCCAAGGGAGCGAGGTCGCCGTCGTCGGCGCCGGTATCTCAGGCGTGGTCGCCGCCTACGAGCTCATGCGGATCGGCCTCCGACCCGTCGTCTACGAGGCGGGCCGCATGGGTGGACGCCTGCGCTCGCAGCGATTCGGCGCGGCCGACGACGTGATCGCCGAGCTGGGCGGCATGCGATTCCCGATCTCGGGACGAGCGTTCTTCCACTACGCCGACCTGGTGGGGCTCGAGACCCGGCCGTTCCCCAATCCGTTGACGCCCGCAGCCCCCACCACCAGGGTCGATCTGGAGGGCGTCACCCACTACGCCGAGTCGCTCGACGACCTGCCCGAGCTGTTCCGAGAGGTCGCCGCGGCCTGGGACGAAGCCCTCGAGTCGCACGCCGACTTCAGCGGGCTGCAGGCCGCGATGCGAGCCAAGGACCACGCCGAGGTGCACCGACGTTGGGCAAGGCTGGTCGACCAGTGGGACGACCGCACCTTCTACGACTTCGTCGCCAGCTCCGATCCGTTCCAGCGCCTGTCGTTCCGCCACAGAGAGGTCTTCGGCCAGGTCGGGTTCGGCACCGGGGGCTGGGACAGCGACTTCCCCAACTCGATGCTCGAGATCCTGCGGGTCGTCCTGTGCCGGTTCGACGAGGACCAGCGCCTCATCGTCGGCGGCGCCGAGCAGCTCGTCCGTCGCCTGTGGGGGCACGCCGTCGACGACCCCACCCACCACCCGGCGGGCACGTCGCTCGACAGCCTGCACTCGGGGGCGCCCCGGCCAGGTGTCGCCGCCATTCATCGAGCAGACGGCGGCGACCTCGCGGTGCTCGACGTCAACGGGGTCGAGCGTCGCTACCCCGCCGTGCTGGTGACCACACAGAGCTGGTTGCTCACCACCAACATCGACGTCGAGGAGGGCCTGTTCTCCCAGAAGCACTGGATGGCGCTCGACCGCACCCGCTACATGCAGTCCTCGAAGACCTTCGTGATGGTCGACCGGCCGTTCTGGAAGGACAAGGACGCCGAGGGTCGGGACGTGATGTCGATGACGCTCACCGACCGCAACACCCGCGGCACCTACCTGTTCGACAACGGCCCCGACCAGCCAGCCGTCATCTGTCTCACGTATGCGTGGATGAGCGATGCCATGAAGGTGCTCCCCAAGTCCGCGGCCGAGCGGGCCCGCCTCGCCCTCGACACCCTGGCCAAGATCTATCCCGACCTCGACATCAACAGCCACGTGATCGGCGAGCCCATCACCGTCTCGTGGGAGACCGACCCCAACTTCCTCGGGGCCTTCAAGGGCGCCCTGCCGGGTCACTATCGCTACAACAACCGCATGTACGGCCACTTCGTGCAGGCCGACATGGACGAGGCCCATCGGGGCATGTTCCTCGCCGGCGACGACGTGTCCTGGACCCCGGGCTGGGCCGAAGGTGCGGTGCAGACGGCGCTCAACGCCGTGTGGGGGATCATGACTCACTTCGGCGGGGAGACCGACCCCGCCAACCCCGGCCCCGGCGACGTCTGGGCCGAACGCCACCCGGTGCTGCTTCCCGAGTAGGCCCGCTCCTGCTACAACCGGGCTGACGAGCCGTCGTCCGAGGGGGGACCATGACACTCGCGATCGATCAGGGGGCAACCGACGTCGAGCTGCTGGAGCAGACGATCGGTGAGAATCTCGAGGCCACCGTTGCGCGGTACCCCGACCGGGAGGCGTTCGTCGTCGCCCACCAGGGCATCCGCCAGACCTGGGCCGAGTTCGACGCCACGGTCAACCAGGTGGCCAAGGGCCTGCTCGCCAAGGGGATCGAGAAGGGCGACCGGGTCGGCATGTGGTCGCCCAACTTCGCCGAGTGGACCTACATCCAGTACGCCACCGCCAAGATCGGGGCGATCCAGGTCAACGTGAACCCCGCGTACCGCACCAGCGAGCTCGAGTACGCGCTGCGTCAGTCGGGCTGCAAGATGCTCGTGACCAGGACCGAGTACCTGACCTCCGCGTACCGAGACATGGTCACCGAGGTCCGGCCCAACCTGCCCGATCTCGAGATGGTGGTGTACTTCGACACCGACGACTGGGCCGACCTGATCGCCGCCGGCGAATCGGTGTCCGACGACGACCTCGTCGCCCGGGCTGCGACCCTCGACACCAACGACCCCATCAACATCCAGTACACGTCGGGCACCACCGGCTTCCCCAAGGGCGCCACCCTCAGCCACCGCAGCATCCTCAACGACGCCCTGCTCGTCGGCGCGGCGCAGGCCTTCACCCACACCGAGCGGCTCTGCATCCCCGTGCCCTTCTACCACTGCTTCGGGATGGTCATGGGCAACCTGGCGTGCTCGGTCTACGGCGCCACCATGGTGATCCCGTGCCCCACGTTCGACCCCGGTGCGGTGCTGCACACCGTGCAGGACGAGCGCTGCACCGTGCTCTACGGCGTGCCCACGATGTTCGTCGCCGAGCTCGGCCACGAGGATCTCGACACCCTCGATCTCACGTCGCTGCGCACCGGGATCATGGCCGGATCACCGTGCCCCATCGAGGTCATGCGCAACGTCATCGACAAGATGCACATGACCGAGGTGACCATCGCGTACGGCCAGACCGAGACCTCGCCGGTGTCCACCCAGACCATCACCACCGACTCGGTCGAGCATCGGGTCACCACGGTCGGCCGGGTCCTCCCACACGTGGAGTCGAAGATCGTCGACCCCGACACGGGCGAGACCGTCCAGCGCGGCGAGGACGGCGAGTACTGCACCCGGGGCTTCCACGTCATGCTCGGCTACTGGGAGGAGCCCGAGAAGACCGCCGACGCCATCGACGCCGACGGCTGGATGCACTCGGGCGACCTGGCCACGATGGACGACGACGGCTACGTCAACATCGTCGGCCGCATCAAGGACATGATCATCCGGGGTGGCGAGAACATCTATCCCCGCGAGATCGAGGAGTTCCTCTACACCCACCCGGCCATCGCCGATGCCCAGGTCATCGGCGTACCCGACGTGAAGTACGGCGAGGAGATCATGGCGTGGGTGCAGCTGGCGCCCGGCCACGACCTCACCGAGGACGAGCTCAAGGAGTTCTGCCGCGGCAAGATCGCCCACTTCAAGGTCCCGCGCTACATCCACTTCACCAGCGAGTTCCCCATGACGGTCACCGGCAAGGTCCGCAAGGTGGAGATGCGCGAGAAGTCGATCGCCGACCTCGGGCTCCACGACGCCGCGTCCGCCGAGACCGCCTGACCCTCAGCGCTCGGTGGGCAGTTCGGCGCACCGACTGCACAACACGTCGGTGAACGCCTCGACGCTCGACCGGCGACGACGCGCCAAGGGCGCGGAGACTGCGAACCACGGCCCCGGCGTCTCCGAGATGGTGAACACGCGGCGGGGCGCGTACCCCTCGACGTCGACGATCTCCACGTCCAACGGGTCGTAGGGCGACCGGAACACGAGGTCGTCGACCACCAGCCGGGGCCCGCGTAGGCGGAACAGTCCGAGCTCGTCCTCACCCAGCGCCAGCAACCAGTCGAAATGGTCGTCGATGCGCAGGTGTGGGCCGTCGGCGTCCTCGCACATGACGCGGGTGGCGGGGCTGTGCACGACCCAGAGCGTCTCCGGCACTTCGTCCAGCCCCAGTTGCTGGCGAGCGGAATGACCGAACCGACGCATGCCCCCCATCGTGGACCTCTGCACCGATCCGTCCAACGGACCAAGGTCCCACCGACGCGCAGCAGCGCGGTGGTGGGGGAAACCCCACCGTGGGGACGCCGGGGGGCTGGATTTCCGCTGGGAAGCGGAAATCGGACGATCAGGACATGCAGACACCCACCCTCCATCCCTCCGTCGCAGCGGCGCCCACCGTCGCTCCCGCGCCCCGCGAGACCGTGCTGGCCGCCCGCGACATCACCCGGGTCTGGGGTCGCGGCGACGCGGCCCAGACCGCCGTCGACCGCGTCGATCTCGACCTCGGCGCGGCGGAGATCGTGGCCATCGTCGGTCCGTCCGGCAGCGGCAAGTCCACCCTCGGCTCCATCCTCGCCGGGATCGACCGCCCGACCGCCGGCTCGTTGGTGGCCGGCGGCGAGCGCCTCGATCGGCTGCGCGACGATGCCCTCGCCCGCTGGCGGGCCCGCAACGTCGGCATCGTGTTCCAGGACTTCCACCTGCTGCCCACCCTCACCGCCGCCGAAAACGTCGAGCTGGCGCTGAAGCTCTCGGGCCGTCGCCGGGGGCGCCGCGGTGTCGCCCGGGAGCACCTGGCTGCGGTCGGGCTGAGCGCCCGGATCGACCGGCTGCCGTCACAGCTCTCCGGGGGCGAGCAGCAGCGGGTGGGCATCGCCCGAGCCCTGGCCGTCGAGCCCCGCATCCTGGTGGCCGACGAGCCCACCGGCAGCCTCGACCAGGCCACCGGGCGGGCGGTCTTCGAGCTGCTGCTGTCGGCGCGGGACCGCGGCACCACCGTCGTGTTCATCACCCACGACCTCGACCTGGCCGACGCCGCCGACCGGGTCATCCAGATGGTCGACGGCCGCATCTCCACCCAGTGGATGGGAGGCCTCCGATGATCGGCCTGCTCCGCACCGTGCGGCGGGCTCCGGCCCGTCTGATCGCCTCCATGGTGGCGATCGCCCTCGCCGTGGGTGCCATCGGCGTCTTCGCCGTGCCCGGCGTCGCCGCCGGCACGCTGCGCGACCTGGCCGCCGACGACCGGCTGGCCCACGTGGCGGTCGATGTCACCGGCGACGTCGACACCGCGGCCCTCGATCTTCCGGGCGTCACCGCCGTCGAGGAACGACTGGTCGGCACCGTCGACACCTCCGACGACCAACTCCGCATCGTGGGGTTCGACCCCGATGCCCAGAACACCAACCTGCTCCGACCGATCGAGGGCCGGCTGCCCGCCGATGGTGAGGTCGTCGTCTCCGACGGCGTTGCCGCCATCGGTGAGGTCGTGGCCCTCGACGGTCAGGACCTGACCGTCGTCGGGATCGGTACCACCGCCTGGTGGTCGTTCAGCGATACGGCGTACACCACCACGGACACCGCGGCCTCGCTGATCGGTGACGACACCGCACGGTTGTTGCTGCGCCACGAGGACCCGACCCAGGCCAACCTGGACGCCACGGTCGAGGCGCTGCGCGCCCAGATCGGCTCCGACCGGTTCGCGAACTTCCCGGCGGTCGTGCCCGACGGCACCCACCCGATCGAGGAGGACCTGGTCCAGATCTCGACCATGATCGGCCTGCTCGGCATCGTCGCCGGCGTCGTGGCCCTCACGCTGCTGGCGACCACGTCGTCGACGCTCATCACCGAACGCACCCGCGAGGTCGCGGTCATGCGAGCCCTCGGCTCCCGGCGTCGCCCGCTGCGTCGCCGCCTGCGTCGGTTGTCGCTGGGCGTCGCCGGTGCCGGTCTGATCGTCGGGATCCCGCTGGGCCTCGTCGTCGCCAACCTGGTGGCGCGCATGGTCCTGGAACGCTTCGTCGGCGTGACCCCGGACCTCGGGTGGTCGCCGATCGTGGCGGCCGCCAGCGCCGCCTTCGCCATCGGCGGGGCCTGGCTGGTCTCGGGCCGAGCAGCCCGGCGCGTCACCAAGCTGCCCCTGGCCGAAGCGCTGCGGGATCGCATGGGCGATGCCTGGGGCCGACGCCTCGGTGACCGGTGGGTCTCCCGCCTGCGCACCGGCGGCCTGTTCGAGCGTCTGGCGCTGCGCAACACCCTCCGGCGCCGAGCCCGTTCGGTGTCCACGGTCGTCCAGGTGGCCTCCGGCGTGGGCGCGGTGATCGTCGTCGCCAGCCTCGCCACCTCGGTCACCGCGTTCAACAGCGCGGAGCTCGAGCCCTGGGAGTGGGAGACCCGCGCGATCGCTCACGCTCCCGGCCTCCCGCTGGATGTCGACGAAGCCGACGCCCTGGGCGAGCCGGCCATCATCGTGTTCGGCGAGGTCAACGACTGGGAGGTCGAGGTCCACGGGCTCGACCCGCACACCGTCATGCTCGACCGTACGGTCGAAGCCGGTCGTTGGATCGACGATCGCCCTGGCGTGGTGGTGTCGCAAGGCTTCGCCGAGCACCAGGGCCTCGATCTGGGCGGCACCATCGAGGTCGAGCTGGCCTCGGGCGTGATCGACCACGAGATCGTCGGGCTCCACCGTTCCCGCGCCCGTGACGTCTACGTCACCCGCGACGTCCTGGCCGCCGATCTGGGCCGCACGGGGTTCGTCAACACCGTGTACTCCACCGCGGCCACCGCTCCGGACCTCGGCATCGCCGCCGACACCACCTCGGTGGCCGACATGAGCGCCGAGGACCAGGCGGCTCGAGACGCCATCGTCGGCATCTTCATGGCGATCGGTGGCATCGTCGCCGGGGTCACCGTGCTCGGCGTGATGTCGCTCCTGGCGGTCAGCCTGCACGAACGCCGGCACGAGACCGCCACGCTGGTGGCGATCGGTGGCCGGCGGGCGGACGTCCGCCGCAGCCTGGTGACCGAACTGCTCCCGCTGGGGGTGCTGGGCGCGGCCCTGGGGGTCGTCGCCGGCTGGGGTGGTGCCATCGGCATCATCGCCGGGTTCGAGGCGTCGAGCGCCGTCGACATCGGCACCGACTTCGCCGAAGGTGCCGTGGTCCCCGCGGTGGCCGGTGCACTGGTGGTGCTCACCCTGCTGGCGCTGAGCGCGGCTCGGCAGGCGACCCGGGTTCCGGCCGCCGTCGTCCTGCGCGGCTCGGCGTGATCCCGATGGTCTGGGAGACTCTTCCCGTGGACGCACGGCTCGACCCCGCACCCCGGGAGCGGAACCTCGGTCAGCTCGCCCGCTGGTGGTTCGGACCCGTCACGGCACGCGAGCCATGGGTGGCCACCGGCTACCTCCTGGCCTCGGCGTTCGTCGCCATCGCCTGGTTCGTGGTGGCCACGGTGGTCGTGGTCGTGTCCATCCCGCTCACGATCCTCGTCGTCGGCATCCCCGTCGTCGTCGGCCTCCTCGCCGCCCTGGTGCGGTTCGGTGGGGTCGAGCGACGGCGGGCCCGGTGGTTGGGCGCGGACATCGCGGCGCCCGAGCCGGTGCGAGGGCGGTCGTGGATCGCCTGGCGGGAACGGTTCTCCGACCCGGTCCGGTGGCGGGCGCTCGCGTACTTCCTGTCCGCGATCTTCGTGTACTGGGTCCTGTTCGCCCTGACGCTGGTCGGTTGGGGCGCTTCGCTGTACCTGGTCAGCTTCCCGGTGTGGGGCTGGGCCATCGGGGCCGGGCCGGTCGGGTTGATCGTGTCGGTGCTCGCCGGTGTGCTGCTGGTCGGGCTCGGTCCCCGCACGGCGCTGCTGTTCGGGCGGCTCGGTGTCGGCTACACCCGGGCGCTGCTCGGCCGCGACGAGGTGGCCGTCATGCAGGAGCGGGTCGACGAGCTGTCGGCCAACCGGGACGAGATCCTGTCCGCCGTCGCCACCGAGCGCCGCCGCATCGAGCGCAACCTCCACGACGGGGTGCAGCAGCACCTGGTGGCCATGGGCATCGACCTCGGCCTCGCGGCCAGCAAGATCGAGACCGACCCCGACGGCGCGGCTGAGCTGCTGCGAGCCGCCACCGAGAAGAACCGGGCCAGCATCGGTGAGCTGCGCACGATCGGCCGG
>CBDHFJ010000034.1:0-12270 GCA_965262315.1 Acidimicrobiales bacterium | reverse complement strand
TCCTGGCCGGGAGCCAGCTGCGGATCGAACACGCGGGGCTCCTCCACCCACCCCCGGCCGACGTCATCGGTCTCGAGGTAGGCCTCGATGGCGTCGGCCAGCGCGACGGAAGCGAGCGCGAGGTACTCGGGCGTGGCGAAGTAGGCGGCCTCGCTGGCGTTGGACAGGTAGCCCAACTCGATCAGTGCCGTCGGCGTGGCCGGGCGACGGATCATGCCGTACGCGTCGTCGCCGTCGGTGGCCAGCACCCGCAGCACGCCTGCGTCTCCGGCCGTCGTCCACGCCACCCCCTCGGCCGTCGCCAGGGCGTCCACCACCGTGGCGTAGAGGACCTCGCCCAGGCGGCGGGACTCGGGCGAGTCGCTCTGGACGAAGATCTCGGTCCCGGGCAGCTCCGAGGGGACCCCGGACGGTGCGTTGTGATGGATCGACACCATGAGGTCCGCGCCGAGGGCATCGGCGAACGCCGCTCGGGTGGCCAGGATCGTGGCGTAGTCCCGGGTGCGGGTCAGCGCCACGGTGATCCCCCTGGACTCGAGCTCGGTCTGGGTGAGCAGCGACAGGTCCATGTTCAGGTCGCGCTCCACCAGGCCGTTGGGGCCGACCGCGCCGGTGTCGATGGGGCCGCCGTGGCCCGGATCGAGCACCACCTGGATGTCGAACAGCGGCTCGCCGCCCACGACGGTCCCGATCCGGCCACACGGCGTCATCACGAACCGCTCGTCGCCGAGCGACGACAGGATCTGGACCGGCACCCCCGTCTCGGTGATCAACCCCTGTGGCTCAGGGGTGGGTGTGGGCGTCGGGGTCGGCGCCGGCGTGGACGTGGGGGCCGGCGTGGACGTGGGCGCCGGGATGGCCGTCGCCGTGGGCACCGGTGTCACCGTGCTCTCGGTGGGACCGAGTACCAGTGTCGACTGCGACGTGCAGGCGGTGAGGACGAGGGTGATCACGGTTCCGACCGCGGCGACACGCACGGCCGAGACCCTAGTGGTCGGCACCCCGGACCCCGCGGCGCGAAAGAATCTTCGAAACCGGGGAACCAGGAGCGGGGGCGGCGCCGTCTCAACTTCACGAGCATCCCCTCCGAAGGAAGAACCATGCGGAAAACCTCCTCCACGCTCCTGGCCCTGGCGCTGATCGCCGGGGCGTGCTCCAGCGGCGGCGACACGGATCCGATCGCGTCGCCCACCGTGACGCCCCGCGACGTGGACTCGATCGTCGAACTCGACAGCGAGGACATTCGCCTGCTGGCGGCGCTCACGCCGTTCGCGGACTGCACCGAGCTCCTCGACCACCTCAAGGCCGAGGCCCGTGAACGCGTCGGCCCCTACGGCCTCGACACCGGGGGCTGGGGTTTCTGGGAGGACCGGTTCTTCCTGGAGGACGACATCGCCTTCGAGGTCGAGGAAGAGGCGGCCGAAGCCTTCGACGGAGCGGCGACCGGGGGCGACGATGGCGGTGAGATCGCGGCACCCCAGTCCGCGCCGACCAGCGAGAACTTCGAGAAGGTCTCGGGCGACCTCGACGACGCCGCGAGCGAATCCGGCGACGGCGGTGGCGGCGGCGACTTCACGGGCACGAACGTGCAGGAGCTCGGCGTCGACGAGCCCGACATCGTCAAGACCGACGGCGATCGCATTCTCGTCGTCCAGGAGCAGCAGCTCACCTACGTGGACGTGTCCTCCGGCGACCCCGTCAAGACCGACACCATCCGGATCGGCGACGGCTGGGGCCACGAGATGTTCTTCCAGGGCGACCGGGCATTCCTGTTCACCAACGACGGCGGCTACTGGGGCGGCCCGGTCCCCGAGCCCCTCCCGCTGACCGACACCGCCGTGGACATCGACGACGCCGAGGCCGAGTTCGCCGACAGCGTCGCCCCCGAGCCGGATTGGTACGGGCCGGCGGCCTCCATCATCGAGATCGACATCTCGGACCCGTCGAACCTCGAGATCACCGGGACCATGCGCATCGAAGGCAGCTACCTGAGCGCACGCCGGGTCGGCGACACCGTCCGCATGGCGCTCTCCAGCCCGCCCAGCCAGCTCCCCTGGGTCTACCCGTCCAGCCAGTCCGGAGAGGACCGCGCCGAGCGCTTCAACCGTGAGCTGATCGACGAGACCGTGATCGAGGACTGGATTCCCGAGTACTCCCTGACCGTCGACGGCGAGACCACCGGTGGCCCGTTGCTGGCCTGCGACCGTCTGCACCGCCCGGCCGACTTCAGCGGCTTCGACGTGGTGTCGGTCCTGAGCTTCGACCTCGACGGCGGCCTCGACAACGGCTCGGGCGCCGGCGTCCTCGCCAGCGGCCAGACGATCTACTCGTCCACCGATCGCTTCTACGTCGCCACCACCCAGTGGGCCGGCGAAGAGGTGATCGACGGCGACATCGCCGTGTGGTCCGAGAACTACACCACCGACATCCACGCCTTCTCGATCAGCCCGGACGAGCCGGCAACCTACGTGGCCTCGGGCATGGTCGACGGCAGCCTGCTCAACCAGTTCTCGATGGACGAGCACGACGGCTACCTCCGGATCATCACCACCGAGGGCTCCCCCTGGAACGATCGGGACCTCAGCGAGACCGGCCTGACGGTCCTGGCCGAGGACGGCGACGTCATGGTCCCGGTGGGCCAGGTCGGCGGGCTCGGCAAGGGCGAGACCCTGTACTCGGCCCGGCTGCTCGACGACGTCGGCTTCGCCGTGACGTTCCGCCAGATCGATCCCTTCTACGTGCTCGATCTCTCCGACCCGACCAACCCGACCGTGAGCGGCGAGCTGAAGATCCCCGGCTTCTCCACCTACCTGCACCCGATCGACGAGGACTTCGTACTCGGCATCGGGCAGGACGCCACCGAGGAGGGCCGCACGATCGGCCTCAAGGTCAGCCTGTTCCAGGTCAGCGACCCGGCGAACCCCACCGAGGTGGCCACCTGGACCATGCGTGACACCAACTCCCCCGCCGAGTGGGACCACCGGGCCTTCCAGTGGCTGGCCGACCGCAAGCTGGCCATCGTGCCCACCCAGTCCTGGGTCGGCGAGAGCGGCGCCGTGTTGCTGCGGATCGACGACGGGACCATCACCGAGGTCGGGACCATCAGCCACGAGGAGCCCCAGACCGATCCCACCAGCGACTGCGAGCCCGTCGACACCACCGCCCTGGGCGAGGAGAACGAGCTCTTCTGGATCGGTCAGGAGGGCGGCGCCCGTGTCCAGTACTGCGGCGCCGACGACCTGGGCGGCTACGGCAGCTGGTACTGCGACGTGATCCCGTTGGAAGAGCTCCAGTACTGGGGTGCCGAAGACGTGATGACCGCCTTCATCGACGACCTGGCCGGCGGCGAGCCCGGCCCCGAGGATCGGATCGAGCTCTGCTGGTCCGACGGCGGTGACTGGCGGCGCCAGATCCAGCGCAGCCTCGTGATCGGCGACACCCTGTGGACGCTGAGCATCGCCCAGCTCCAGGCGAACGCCCTGGACGACCTCACGACCACCTCCACGATCACCCTGGGCTGACGGCTGCCCGGACGTTGGATCCGGCCCCGCGCAACAGCGGGGCCGGTACCATCGTTTGCATGCGAACGCTTCTGCGTCGACTCGGCAAAGCGGCCGTCGTGGGAACCCTGGGGGCGATCGTCGCCGTCTGGTTCCGGAGTCGAGACGGCGAGGAGAACCCCGCCGGCGAACCAGAGTGGCCGCCGCTGCGGGTGGTCGCCGACCCGGACTCGCTCGTCCACGAGCCCAGCGACGGCGCGGCGGCTCCCCCGCCTGCCGGCGACTGGGTCGCTCCCGAATCCGACGGGAGCTGCCCCCTCAGCCATCCGGTCAAGGTGAAGCTGCGCAGCGGCATCTACCACGTCCCGGGCGGCCTGGTCTACGACCGCACCAACGCCGACCGCTGCTACGCGGCCGTCGAGGATGCCGAGGCCGACGGCTACCGAGCCTCGCGGGCCTGACCCGGCGGTTCAGCCGAGCTGAGGCAACTCCACCACGGCGACCTCGGAGACGCCGTCGGCGTTTCGCAGGCGCTCCACGGCAACGTCGGTGATCACGCCGGAGGTGCTGATCACCATGAGTGCCCCCATCCCCTCGGGGCTGCGGCCCACGTTCATGTCGGCGATGTTGATGCGCTCCTCGCCGAGGACCGTGCCCACCCGACCGATGACGCCGGGCCGATCATCGTTGCGCAGGACGATCATGTGCTGGGCCGGTGGGAGGTCGACCGCGTGGTCGTCGACCATCACGATGCGGGGCTCGCCCTTGCTGCCCCCGAGCGTGCCGGCAACCGAGCGGCCACCGCCACGGATCGTCACCAGATTCACGTAGTCGGCGGTCGACGTGGTGGTGATCGAGCGCACCTTGACGCCACGATCCTTGGCGACGTCGAGGGCGTTCACGTAGGTCACGGGTTGGTCACTGATGGCGCCCAGCAACCCGCGGATGACCGACAGCTCGGTGATCTTGTTGTCGTAGCCGCCGATCTCGCCCGCAAACTCCAGGTCGAGCTGGGCGGGCAGCTCCGGGGCGAGGCCGGCGAAGAGGCCGCCGAGCTGTTCGGCGAGCGGGAGGAACGGGCGGACGGTCTCGGTCACCTCGCTGGCGGAGACGTTCACGGCGAAGGGAACGAAGTCGCCGTCCAGCGCCAGTGCCACCTGCTCGGCGATCGTCACCCCGGCCTTGTCCTGGGCCTCGTGGGTGCTGGCACCCAGGTGCGGGGTGACGACGACCTCGGGGAGATCGAACAGTGGGGAGGACGTGGTGGGTTCCTCGGTGAAGACGTCGAGTGCGGCGCCGGCCACCTGGCCCGACCGGACGGCCTCGGCCAGATCGGCCTCGTCGACGATGCCGCCACGGGCCACGTTGACGATGCGGAGGCCGGGCTTGGCCTTCGCGAAGCGCTCGGCGTTCAGCAGGCCCACGGTCTCGGGCGTCTTGGCCACGTGGATGGTCACGAAGTCCGCCTCGGCCAGCAACTGGTCGAGCTCCACCAGCTCGACCCCCACGCGGCGGGCGCGATCGGCGGAGACGAAGGGGTCGTACCCCACGAGACGCATCCCGAAGGCGGCAGCCCGTTCGGCGACGAGCTTGCCGATGCGGCCGAGTCCGATGATGCCGAGGGTCTTGTCCGCCAGCTCCACGCCGGTCCACTGGCTGCGTTCCCAGCGACCGTCCTTCAAGGCGGCATGGGCCTGGGGCACGTTGCGTGCCTGAGACAGCAGCAAGGCCATGGTGTGCTCGGCAGCCGAGATCGTGTTGGAGAGGGGTGCGTTCACCACCATCACGCCGTGGCGGGTCGCAGCGTCGACGTCGACGTTGTCGAGACCGATGCCGGCGCGGCCGACGACGACCAGGCCGACCCCGGCTGCGATCACGTCGGCCGACACCGTGGTGGCCGAGCGAACGATCAGGGCATGGGCGCCACGGATGGCCTCCAGGAGCTGATCGGGCGAGAGGTCCAGCTGGACATCGACCTCGTGGCCGCCTGCCCGGAGCTTGTCGAGACCGCTCTCCGCGATGCGTTCGGTGACGAGAATCCGACTCATGGGACGCAATCTACGGGCGAGCGGCTCGACCTGCGCGGCAAATCCACCGATACCGTGCCCGTGTGACCGAACGCACGCTCGATGTCGTCATCGTCGGGGCGGGCCTGTCCGGGCTCGCCGCCGCCCGAGAGCTCGCCCGGGCCGGCTCGGAGGTCGCCCTGGTGGACAAGGGCCGATCGGTCGGCGGCCGCCTGGCAACGCGTCGCATCGGGGGCGCCCGACTGGATCACGGCGCCCAGTTCTTCACGGTTCGTGGCGACGACTTCGCCGCCGTGGTGGGCGAGGCGGTCGAGGCCGGTGTGGTGCACGAGTGGTGCCGGGGCTTCTCCGAGCCGGCGGACGGCTACCCGCGATACACCGGCGCCACCGGTATGAACGCGCTGGCGAAGTGGTTGGCCGCCGACCTCGACGTCACCACCGGAGTTCGGGTCGAGTCGGTCTCGGCCGACGCAGGTCGCATCCTCGTCCGGGCCGACGGGTGGACGGCCGCGGCCCCGGCGTGCCTCGTCACCTCGCCGGTCCCCCAGACGATGGCGCTGCTCGACGCCGGCGGGACCGAGCTTCCTTCCGACCTGGACCGGCGGCTGCGAGACGTCCGGTACTTCGCGACCCTGGGCCTGCTGGCGACCGTCGACGGTGACACCGCCATCGGTGAGCCGGGCGGCATCCAGCTGCCCGAGACCGAACGGTTCACGTTCATCGCCGACAACCGTCGCAAGGGCATCTCGGACGAGGCGGCGGTGACGTTCCACGCCAACCACGATCACAGCCTCGCCCGCTACGAGGACCCCGAGGACGAGGTGTTGGCCGAGCTCCTCGAATGGGCGCAGCCCTGGCTGGGCGACGCGACGGTGCTGGAGGCGCAGCTCAAGAAGTGGCGCTACGCCGGCCCGGTCACCCCGGTCCCCGAGCGTGTCCTCACCGCCGAGGTCGACGGTGCCACGCTCGCCTTCGCCGGCGATGCGTTCGGGGGGCCCAAGGTGGAGGGCGCCTTCAACTCGGGCGTGGCCGCCGGGCGTCTCCTGGCCGAGGTGCTCGCGTGAGCGACAGGAGGACCCACCCATGAGCTTCGACGACGCGATTGCGATCACCAAGGTCGCCGACGGGCGCTACACGTGCGACATCAGCCGCGACTACTGGATCGTGGCCGGCCCCAACGGCGGCTACATCGGGGCGCTGCTGGTCAGCGCCGCCGAGGCCGACATCGCCGACCCCTCCCGCCAGATGGCGGGCATGACGGTCCACTATCTCCGCCGTCCCCAGGAGGGCCCGGCCGAGCTCCGGGTCGCCACGCTCCACCACGGCCGCAGCATCGCCTACCGGCGCGTGGAGTTGATCCAGAACGACATCGTGATCGCAGCGGGGACCGGTTCGTGGGCCGTCGCGATGGCGGGCATCGAGGTCGGTGGCTGGGAGCCGCCCCAGGTGCCGCCGCCCGACGACTGCCTTCCCATGAGCGCGATCCGCACCACCGATCCCCTTCCTTTCCATCAGCAGTGGGACATCCGCACCGTCGACGGCATCCCGTTCGGCGAGGGCGGCGACGATCGCAACCTGACGATGACGTGGTGGTTCCGGCCGGCGGTCCATCGACCGCTCGACGGGCCGCTGATCTTCCAGGTCGCCGATGCGATGCCGCCGCCCATCTTCCTGGTGGCCATGCCCGAAGGCGGCGCACCGACGATCGACCTCAGCGTGCACGTCCGTGCCCGCTTCGACGATGTGACCTGGGACGAGGGCGACTGGCTGCTCATCCGGTTCTCCACCCGCTACGGGGCGAACGGCTTCGTCGAGGAAGACGGCGAGATCTGGACGGCCGACGGCACGCTGCTGGCCCACAGCCGCCAGCTGGCATTGGCCCGCTAGCGAATCAGGTCAGGCCCGCGAGGGCACCTGCCCAGTAGACGGGCAGGCCGGCACCGAGCGCCAGGCCGACCTTGCCGGTCCGGCGCACGACGACGAGCGCCAGCGCCACCGCCGCGACCTCGACGGCGTTCGGCACGGTCCGGGATCCGTCCTCCACGACGAGCCATGACGTCACGATCGCGCCGAGCACTGCCGGCCCCACCAGGGCCAGGCGACGCTCGAGCCACGCGATCGAGCCGAGTCGCTCCTGCAGGAGCACCATCGACGACCGCAACGCGAACGTGCCCAGCCCGGCGAGCACCATGGCGACGAGCACGTTCATGACCGCTCCTCGACGATCGAGCCGGCGGCGACGCCGATCAGCGCGGCCACAGGAAGTGAGAGTCCGCTCGGCAGGCCGGCGACCGCTACCACGGCGATGCCGCCGCTGGTCGCCGCGACGGCAGCGGGCAGGGTCTTGCACGCCATGGCCAGCATTCCAGCGAACGCGAGTGGCGCGGCCATCGACAGGCCGGCGCCATTCGGCAAGGACGAGCCGACGGCGAAGCCGACGACCTGACCGGGCACGAAGACCGCGAGCAGCATGGCCGACACGGTGAGGTAGTACCGCCGCCGCCAGTCACCGTCCGCGGCCCCGGGCTCGTCGCCCTCGAACCGCTGCTGGCCGAGCAGGAACGACTGGTCGACCAGCGGGATGGCCAGCAGCAGCCGGCGCCACAGCGGTTCCTGACGGAACCACCTGGCCAGACCGGCGCCGTACAGGATGAAGCGAGCGTTGATCAGCAGGGCCGTGCCCACTGCGACCGCGATGCCGGCCCCGCTGTTCAGCAACCCGACGACCGCGAGCTGGGACGCCCCCGCCATGAGGAGGAGTGCTCCTGCGAGCGCTCCCGGCGCCCACAGCTCGCTGTCGGCGATCGTCGCCCCGATGGCCAGGCCGAACGGCAGGACGGCTGCGGCCAACGGGAGCGTGTCCCCGATCGCCAGACGGGTCGCCGACGGCAGCGCCGGCTCATTGGTCGGCGAAACCGCCGGCGCTGCCAGAGCACTCATGCCGCGGCCCGAAGACAGGGATCGTCGTGGTGATCCAGGCCGGCGATGTGCTTGACCTCGCGACCGACCAGCTTGGCGAGCGCGATGTGCGCCTGCTGGACGGCCTCGATGTCCTCGTTGAAGGCGACGATGCGGTCGACGGCGTCGATCATCGGATGTGCGATCTCGTCACGCCCGGCCTCGAAGGCAGCCCACGTGTCGGCCGCGCCGGCGGGGTCGCCGAGCGCACACACCGCGGCGTCGGCCACGGCCTGGGCGTCGCGGAACGCCGCCGACATGCCGTGCGCCGTCATCGGGTCGATGAACGAGCCGGCATCGCCGACCAGCGCCCAGCCGGGGCCGGCCGCCTGCTTGGTGTACGACCGCTCACCCGGCCAGCTGCGGAGGCGGCTGGCACCCGACGCATTGCGGACGCGGTCGGCCAGGTCCGGCGAGGCATCGTCGAGCGCGGCCAGGAAGCCGGCATCGACGTCGTCGCGGACCTCGGCCCGGAACTTCGCCTTGGAGACCGCTCCGAACACGGCATAGCCATCGCCATTCGTGGGAATCGACCCGGCGGCAGCCGTCGTGGTGTGGTGCCAGTGGTAGGCGTTCGGCCGGTCGATGCCCTCGAAGTAACCCATGACGCAGGCCATGGCCTCGGCGCCCCGGTAGGTCATGGGCGCCTCGACCTCGCGGGCGACGAACGACCGGATGCCGTCGGCACCGACGACCAGCGATGCCCGAACGTCCTGGACGCCGTGGCTCGTTTCGATGGTCACGCCGTTGACGTTGCCCTTGATGTCCCGCAGCAGGCCCTTGACCGGCGTCTCGAAGCGGACGTCGGCACCGGCGAGCACCGCGGCATCGGCGAGCAGCGGATCGACCACGGTGCGGCGAGGTGCGTAGAGCGGACGACCGGACAGATCGAACTCGATCTCGTCGGCGCTGTCGCCGTAGGTCATCTTCGTCGCCTCGATGGCGGGCGTCCCGCTGGCGGCCACCGCGTCCAGCAGGCCCCAGCGATCCAGCAGGTGGATCGCGGGTGCCAGCAGGGCGTGGGTGGACAGGGTGTCGGAGCCGTAGCCGGCCCGGTCGACAACGAGGACGTCGAGGCCCTGGCGTGCCATCAGCATGGCCGTCGCCGCACCGGCGGCACGGCCGCCGACCACGATGGCGTCGTAGCGCTCGGGTGAGATGGACATGGTGATTTCCTTTCGGGTCAGGCCGCGGCGGCCAGGTCTCGGGTCAGCTCGATCCATGCCTCGGACCACAGGTAGTCGTCCTCGGGGATGGCGCTCGGGCTGAGTGCGTTCAGGTCGGCCGCCGTCGGCGCCCGGAAGTACTCGTCCTTGGACCAGGCGAGGTAGACGTCCTCGCCCATGGCCTCGGCGATGCCGACGGTCTGGCTGGCGTGGCGAGCCAGGACCTGCCGTTTGCGGGTCAGCTCGGCCGTGCTCAGCTCGACGTGCAGCGCCAGGTCGTCGGGGTCGGTGCCGGCCGGCTCCTCCCCCATGAAGACGCCGAGCTGCTGGTGCAGATCGCGCCAGTCCGCCAACCAGGTCGTGGTGCTCGTCGCGTAGAGGAGCGACCCGATGCCGGTCGAGCGCCAGGCAGCCGTGGCCGCTCGGGAGATGGCGACGTGGTCCGGGTGGCCGGTGATACCGTCGGGCCCGAACGTCACGATGAGGTCCGGTTGGACGTCGTGGATCACCGCAGCGATGCGCCGCGTCGCCAGATGGATCGGGACATCGGCGACGGCGCCGTCGGCCCAGCGCATGAACCGGACGTCGCGCACGCCGATCTCGGCCATCGCCGAGCGCATCTCGGCGTCTCGCTGGGCGGCTTTGTCGGCCAACGAGCGCGTGTCGTCGTCCGGGAACCCGAGCTCGCCGAGCGTGGCCGTGAGCACGGTCACCTCGCCACCGCTCTGGATGACCCGGGCCATGAGCCCTGCACTGAGGTAGGCCTCGTCATCGGGGTGGGCCCACACGCCCAGGAGGCGAATGGGACGTGGTGTCTGCGTGGTGGGGTTGGTGGGTGGGATGGGGGGCATGACCTGGCCTCCTTCAGTGGCTCCGTGGGGCGGCGGCCCCGGTCGTTGGTTCGTGTGAGATGAACGTACGAATTCGCTCCCTGAAGGTCTTGAAGACCACGTGGAGGGTTCCTGGAGAGTTCCGGACGCCCCGGGACCAGGGTCCTGACCAGCGAAAATGCACCCGGCGACAGGCGAACTACGATGCCGACCGACCGTCTCGCCACATGTTCTGAAGGAGCCCTGGTGGCTGCTGAAGCCCTCGTCCTGCGTTCTGACACACCCGAGGGGGTGACCACGCTCACCCTGAACAAGCCCGACAAGCTCAACGCCCTCGATCCGGCGATGTTCATGGCGTTCCGGAATCACGTGGACGCCATCGCCAAGGACAAGGGCGTCGGCTGCGTGATCGTCACCGGCGCCGGGCGCTCGTTCTGCGCCGGCCACGACCTCGACGCCATCGCCGATCACACCCCGGCCCCATCGCCGTACTTCGAGCCGGAGACGGTCGATGCGCTGGAGCAGCTGCCGCAGCCGACGATCGCGAAGATCAAGGGGCACTGCTTCACCGGGGGGCTGGAGTTCGCGGTGGCCTGCGACATCCTCGTCGCCGCCGACGACACCAGGCTCGGCGACACCCACGGCCAGTGGGGCCTGGTGCCGGTCTGGGGCCTCTCGGTGCGCCTACCGGAACGGGTCGGGCTGTCGATGGCGAAGGAGCTGATGTTCACCAGCCGCCGCATCACCGGTACCGAAGCTGCCGACATCGGGCTGGTCGATCACGCGGTACCGGTCGACGAGCTGGATGCGAAGGTCGACGCCCTGGCTGCCGAGATCGTGGCCAACTCGTGGGGCACGAACCGCATCGACAAGCTGCTGCTGCGTGACGCGACCCGCATGTCGCGCAACGATGCGCTGATCAACGAGCGACGCCGCCCCTACGGCGCCCCCGACGACATGGCCGAGCGCATGAAGGGCCCGAAGAAGCGATGAGCGACCTGACCGACCTGGCCCACGCCTCGATGCCCTTCGCTGCGGCGATCGGCCTGCGCGAGGTGGCGGGCGACGCCGCCGGCGTGACCGCCCACGCCGACTGGGCCGAGGACCGCTGCACGGTCGGCGGGGTCCTCCACGGCGGCTACCTGATGGCGCTCGCTGACTCGGTTGGCGCCATGTGCGCCGCGCTCAACCTTCCCGACGGCGCCGCGGGGACATCGACGATCGAGTCGAAGACCAACTTCCTGCGCGCCGCCACCGACGGCGAGATCACCGTGACCTCGACACCCGTGCACGCCGGCCGCAAGACCATCGTGATCCAGACCGACATCACCCGCGCCGACGGGAAGCTCGTGACCAGGACCACCCAGACTCAGTCGGTCCTGTAGCTAACGGCGGATCTCCACGCGAGGGATCTCGTCGGCGGGGTCGAAGCCGAAGATCTGGGCGAAGAAGGAGTACTCGGACTCCAACGCGGTGACGACGTTGTCGCCGTCGCGGAAGCCGTGGCCCTCGGACTCGAACAGCACGTAGGCGTGGGGCACGCCCTTGGCGGCGAGTGCGTCGACCATCATCTCGGCCTGGTTGGGCGGAACGACCTTGTCCTCACCGCCCTGGAGCACGATCATCGGTGCGCTCAGCCGGTCGGTGTGGTTGATCGGCGACCTGGCGACATAGACGTCCTTTGCCTCGGGGTACGGACCGATCAGACCGTCGAGATAGCGAGCCTCGAACTTGTGGGTGTCGCGGGCCAGCGCTTCGAGGTCGCCGATGCCGTAGCGGGTGGCGCCCG
>CBDHFJ010000033.1:0-5841 GCA_965262315.1 Acidimicrobiales bacterium | reverse complement strand
TGATGTCCACACCGAGCTCCTCGCGCATCTCCCGCACCGCCGTTTCCGCCGCCACCTCGTCGCCGCCCAACATGCCGCCGGGCAGCCCCCAGCCGCGCGAGTACGAGTGGGTGACCAGACAGAATCGGCCGTCGGGGCGCAGGAAACAGACGCCGACGCCGACGGTGAACGTCGGGTAGAGCGTGCGGATGATGCGGGTCCGGAGGCGGCGGGGGAGTGCGCCGAAGACCCGCAGCGCGGCCGCGTGGAACATCAGCGGCCGATGGCGACGATGGCGTCGCGCACCGATGGCGACGACGCCACGACCGGGCTGCGCCGAGCGTCCGCGGACGCCGAGACCAGCTCCTCGCCCGAGAACGAGCCGACGGCGACACCCGCCTCCTGGCAGACGAGCAACGCGCCCAGGTAGTCCCAGGGCTTCAGGCCGGTGCCGTAGTCGGCGAAGGCGTCCGCCGTGCCATCGGCCACCGCACACATGTCCAACGCTGCCGCGCCCAACACCCGGTACTGCCGGGGTCGGAGGTCGGCAGGTGGTCGATCGTTCAGGATGACGATCGCTTCGTCCAACGACGTGCAGGTCGAGGGTGCGATCCGGGCGCCGTCCCGGAAGGCGCCACCGCCGCGGGTTGCGGTCCAGGTGACGCCGATCGCCTGGTTGACCACGAGACCGGCGACCATGCCGTCGGCGTCGACAGCACAGAGCGAGGTGGCGAACCAGGGGAGGCCCATCGACGCGTTGGTCGAGCCGTCGATGGGGTCGATGACCGCCACGATCGGCCGGTCGGCGTCTCGTGTCGGAGATTCTTCGGACACGACGCCCAGGCCCGCGGCGTGCAACATCGGCACGGCGATCTCGTCCGCCACCACGTCGTGTGCGTACTGGCTGTCGTGGCCGGCGGCCCGGCCCCAGTCGACCAGCTCGTCGAGGCCTGCCCGGATGGCGGTCGCGACGTCCTCGAACAACTCCACCAGCGCGGCAGGTTCCATGCGGCGACGGTATCCTGCCGTCCGTGGCCATCGTGGACATTGCGACCTTCATCGCGGACATCAAGGACCACCTCGCGGATCACGGGTTCCACATCCACGACGAGCGGCACTTCGTGGAGACCTACACGATGCGCCAGGCCTGGGAGGTCGACTTCCATCCCGCGCACGCGTGTGGCGGTCCGCTGGACGTCCACCTGTCCCTCGACGTGGAGCCTCGCACCATGCTCGCGTTCGAGGATCAGGTGATGGAGATGCCCGAG
Source organism: Acidimicrobiales bacterium (assembly GCA_965262315.1). Taxonomy (GTDB): domain Bacteria; phylum Actinomycetota; class Acidimicrobiia; order Acidimicrobiales; family UBA8592; genus JBCCFK01. The sequence goes on along the minus strand of CBDHFJ010000033.1, from coordinate 4,594 downwards.
GGCGACGAGCCGCCGGACGACCACAAACTCCCGCTCATCCTCACCTGGGCGCTGCCGCCGCTGCCCAACGGGCCCGACCTGCTGGTGCTGGCCACCGATCTCGCCGGCATCGGCGGCACCGACTTGCCGCTCGAGGTGTCAGCGGTCGACGTCTTCCCGAGCGTCACCGACTCGGCCGAGCGCAGTCTCAACATCACCGCACGCACCGAGGTCTCGCTGTCCCGGGTCTACATGGGCCAGGAACACCTGAGCCCGGTGTTCGAGCGCGCCTACGACGTGTCCGAGTTCCTGCTCGACCGCGCCCACGTCTGGCTCGACGACTGACGCTGCGAAGGCCGCCTGCCGTTTGTTACGGTGGACGGCCAATCGTTGCGGACCTTGCGGGGGGTGATGCGCGTGTCCGTCAGCGACGACGAATCCAGGACAGACGGCGGTGTCGGTTTCGGGCGACGGGTGCTCGATGCCTTCAACCCGCACATCGATGCCAACCGGCGGCGCAGTAACGCCTGGGCGGGCTTCACCGCCCAGTTCGTGCTGGTCGCGTTGGCCGCGATCTTCTACTTCGGCGTCCGCATGGTGACCAAGGACGCCGAGGCCGCCGCGTTCGACAACGCGGAGGCGCTGCTCAGTTTCGAGGCGCGCATCGGGATGGACATCGAGGCGTGGGCGCAACGTCAGATTCTGGACTCGGAGGCCGTCGTCACCTTCTTCAACTGGGTGTACATCTGGCTGCACTGGCCAGTGATCATCGGGACGTTCCTGTGGCTCTACCGCTACAACAAGCGCGGCTACGTCCTGTTCCGCAACGCCATCATCGTGTCGGGTGCCATCGGGCTGGTGTTCTTCGTCACCTATCCGGTCGCGCCGCCGCGGTTCCTCGACGGGTTCAGCGACACGGTGTCCGACCTGTCGACGTCGTACAAGTATCTGCAGCCGCCGTCGATCGTGAACCAGTTCGCCGCGATGCCGAGCCTCCACGTTGGGTGGAACGTGCTGGTCGGGGTGGTGTTGTTCCAGGCGATCCGCCACAGTGCGATCCGGTTCATCCCGCTGGTCTCACCGGTGCTGATGGCGGGGTCGGTGGTGTTGACGGCGAACCACTACGTGATCGATGCCGTCGTCGGCGCCGCTGTCGCGCTCGTGGGTCTGTGGGGTGCCACACTGTTGACCGACTGGACAGAGCGGCGGGCTCGACACGAGGAGCAACCCCCATGGCATCACTCACCACCATCGAAGGCATCGGCCCCAAGTACGCAAAGCAGCTGAAGGCCGCAGGCATCCGTGGCACCGTCGGCCTCCTGAACCTCGGATGCACCAAGAAGGGCCGCAAGCAGCTCGCGGCCGATTCGGGAATTCCGGAGAAGCTGATCCTCGAGTGGTGCAACCGAGCTGACCTGATGCGTGTCAAGGGTGTCGGTGAGGAGTACTCGGACCTGCTGGAGCATGCAGGCGTCGACACGGTGAAGGAGCTCCGCACCCGCAAGCCCGCGAACCTGCACGCCAAGATGATCGAGGTCAACAGCGCCCGCAAGGTCGGGCTCGTGCGGCGCCCGCCGTCGCTGTCAGAGGTCGAGGCGTGGGTGGCCCACGCGAAGACACTCGACGCGGTGATGACCTACTGAATCACCATCTCGTGGGTGGCGTCACGCACCCACGGCCACGAGCTGTCGGCGCACCCGGCGCCGCAACAGATCGCGAATCGCCAGCAGCGCCGTGTTCGCCGCGAAGCCGACCATGCCCACGAGGATCCAGGGGATCTCCCGGTGGACGATCGAGGCCTGGCTGGTGCCGGCAACCGCCACGATGTCTCGCTCGGCGAAGCTGAGTCCACCGAGGTCGATCCGGGTCGCGACCGTGATCACCCGACCGGGCTCGAGCTCGAGTGGGGGCAACAGGTAGGTCCGCCCGTCGGAGAGGACGGCGGCGTCGTCGACGGTGACGAGGCGATCGGTCGTGTTCGCGACCGTCACATGGGCGTCGCCGCGGACTGCGCCGCCCAGCCACCGCTCCAGCCGGTCGACGGGTTCGAAACGCAGGGCCACCACCTCGACCGCGGCAGTCTCGTCGACACCGCCCTGCGCCCCTGCGCCGGCGGAGAGTCCGAGCAGGAACATGGCGGTGCTACACACCAAGATCGCCGTCCGTCGGCGCCAGTTCACACGAGTCATGGCGCCATTGTGCGACCGTGACCACCACGGCTCCATGGGCGAAACCGCCGCGGACTTCCGGCCTGCCGTGCACGTCACCGCGTGGCCGGATCTCACCGTGTGTGGCCGGTTGCTGGGCACCGCGTCCTGACGTGGGGTGGGCCATTGAGTCGTTCGTCATCGAGCCGTTGACCGGACCGTCTCCAGAGCGCTTCACTCGGCTGACGAGGGCGAACGGAGCTTCCGTTTCCGCCCTGGACCCACGAAGGATGGACACGATGGTGAAGGTCTTGCGGACGAGGAAGAAGCGTCGACTTCTCTTCGCGGCACTCTACGTGGCCGTGGCGGTCGGCATTCTGTCGGCCAGCGCCGTGTCGGCGCAGACCCTGCCTCGCCAGATCGAGGTGGCAGCGACCGAGGACTTCGGCGAGACGTTCGAGGTCGACGTGACGCTGACCGGTATGACCGAGTTCGACGGCGGCACCGCAGCCGTCTACCTGTGCGGCAACGCCGACGCCGACGGCAATCCGATCGTGCCCACGGCTGCGGACTGCATCGCACCCGGCACCGACGGGTACGTGTTCGGCACCATCGAGGACGGCGGCTACGCCACCACCTACGTGTTGCAGCTCGCCGAGATCGGCGTGAACGGCGCCACGTGCGTGCTGCCCGAGGACGACCAGCTCAGCTGTCAGGTCGTGGTCGCGACCACCGTCGGCGGCGAGGCCAAGATCACTGGCGTCCCCGTCGACGCACTCCTGACCCAGCTGTCGCTCGAGCAGATCGTGGAGGCCGGCCAGTTGCCGTCCCGCCCGCCGGTCGACGCCGAAGTCCTGGGCAGCGTTCAGATCGAAGAACTCGCCCAGACGGGCCTCAGCCGAGATCTCACGATGCTCCTGCTCGTCGCCAGCGGCTTCGCCATCTACCTCGGCTATCTGCTGTGGTCGGCGGCGGTTCCCGGCGACGAGTACATGCCCGCACACGCCCGGACCTGACTCGGGAGGGGCGCGCCGAGCGGCCGGGGGCCGCGGTCTAGGCTGTTCCGGTCCTGGCCTCGGCTCGAGGAGTTCCCTCCAATGCACCGCCCGCGCATGCTGGTCGCGACGCTCGCCGTCGCGACGCTCGCCTCGTTCGTCGTCACCGCTCCGGCCGCCGCCGACAGTGATCTGAACGGCGACGGAAGCGACGACTTGGTGGTCGGCCTTCCCGACGAGGCGATCGCCCAGGTCAACGAAGCCGGGGTGGTCAACGTGATCCGGGGCGGCGCCAACGGGCTCGCCCCTGCCCGGGACCGGCTGTGGGACCAGGCGGATCTCAGCGGGACCGTCGAGGCCCGCGACAGGTTCGGGGCAGCCATCGCCTACGGCGATTTCGACGGGGACGGCCGCGACGACGTGGCGATCGGCGCCCCGGCCGAGTCCTGGAACGGCAAGCAGTTCGCTGGCGTGGTCCATGTCGTCTACGGCTCCTCCAACCTCGGCCGCAACCGTCGCCAGGTCATCAGCCAGGTGCGCCCGATGGCCGGCAAGAACGAGGCCGGTGACTTCTTCGGCGCCGTGCTGGTCAGCGGCGACTTCAACGGCGACGGTCGCGACGATCTCGCCATCGGCGCCCCGGGCGAGGACGTCGCCCGCCAGGTCGCATCGGGCGGCGTGGGCGTCGTGTTCGGCTCGGCCACCGGCCTCGATCCCAGCAACTCGGTCTACCTGACCCAGCGGGGTCGGGTCCCGGGCAAAGCGAACGCGCGCGACGGCTTCGGCGCGGCGCTCGCGGCCGGCGACTTCGACAACGACGGCGACGACGACCTGGCGATCGGGGTGCCCGGCAAGGGCAACCCCCGCCCCGAGTCGGGAGCGGTCGTCATTCTCGACGGCCGTCCGAGCGGTATCGAGAAGGCCGGCCAGATCATCTTCCAGTCCACCGCGGGGTTCGACACCGACGGGACCGGTGACTGGTTCGGCTCAGCGCTGGCGGCCGGCGACTTCGACAACGACGGCCACGACGACCTGGCGGTCGGTGCCCGCTTCGACGACGAAGGCGCGACCGATGCCGGGTCGATCGGCATCCTGCCTGGGAGCCCCGACGGCATCACCACTGCGGGGGCGTACCGCATCCTCCGGACCGGCGGCGCGATCGGCACCGCCGAGGCCGGCGACCAGTTGGGCTATGCGCTCGCGGCCGGTGACGTGGTCGGCGGCGGGGCCGACGACCTCGTGGTCGGCATGCCGTTCGACGACGTCGACGGGGTGAGCGACACGGGTTCGGTGCTGGTGATCCCGGGCAGCAACGGGGGCCCGCTCGCCACGGGGTCGGCCACCACCATCACCCAGGGCCCGCTCGCGGCCGCGGTCGACGAGGCCGGCGATCGTCTCGGCGAGAGCCTGCGGATCGGCAACTTCGACGGCACCCACAAGGACGACCTCGTCATCGGCTCCCCGTTCCAGGAC
>CBDHFJ010000032.1:62500-139968 GCA_965262315.1 Acidimicrobiales bacterium | reverse complement strand
GGCACCACGATCGCCTGCCCGACGGCACGCAGGTGCACCTCGAAGCCGACCTGGACCGGGCCCAGCCGATCCCGGCCTGAGACCCGGGCCGGCCACCATTGATGCGTCTCCGACGCAGGTGACCCGACAGGCGCCGGGCTCAGCCCGGCGTGGGCGTGTGGGGCCGCCGTTGATGCGTCTCGGCGTAGAGGACAGCGACGCCTGAGAGGCTGATCAGACCCGTCAGCGCGGTCGGGATGCCGCTGATGAGACCCCCGACACCGGTCCAGGTTCGCCGCGTCGATCACGCCGCCGACGTCGAGGAGGACGAGCTCCTCGCCACCGCCTGGCGAGTCGCGCGTCACGATCACGTCCTCGAAGTCGGCCTCGTCCAAGGATCCGGTCAGGGGAGCGGTGGCCAGCCCGAGTCCGATCGAGATGCCGACCACGATCACGCCCAGGAGGAGCAGCCGGCCGAACACCGACCACCAACGGTCGCGACTGACCTCGGCGCTGGCGCGCAGCGGATTCTGACCGTCGACCGGCACCACGAGCGCCGGCGCCAGGAATGCCAGCTTCACACCCACCCAGATCAGCCCCCACGAAGGCCGCGATCGCGGCCACGACGGCGAGCGCAGTAGCGAGCGCGCCGAGGATCGCGATGATCACGATCAGGACGATCATGGCGAGGATCAGGACCAGGCCCCAGCCGATGGTACGAGGGAGTGCACGGACCGCAGCGGCGAGCGCGGCGCCGAGCGATGGATGCACACCGAGACGAGCGTCGTGCACGACCCGAACCTGGGCCAGATAGAGGACGATCGACACGAGCAGCCCGCCCAGCGCGATCGCCACCGATGTCAGGATCTTGGCGCCGGTGACCCCGACCCATTCGCCATCGGTGTAGAAGAGGTCGTCCCAGGTCTGCACGAGCAGGAACGTGATCAACCAACCGAGGACGACACTCGCGCGACAACGCCAGAATCGGCTGCCATCGACGGACGGGGAGCTCGAAGGTCTGGCCGAGCCAGCTCCCGATGTCCGACAGCGCTGACGAACTCGTCGGTGCTGCGGGCTGCTTGGGAGCTCGATGCTCGCTCCAGGCCGAGCCGGACCAGTACCGCAGCTGCTCCGGCTGCTCGGGATCGTCGTACCAGCCGGCCGGGGGAAGTCCAGTCACGGCACGAGTCTCCCACGTGGGCGAGCCCCACCCACGAACCGCCGCATCGCCGGAAATACACGTTATGTAAAGTGGTGCCGGAGGTCGCAGGAGACGGCGAAACCACAAGAGCGTGGCCTGACGCCCCACATCGGGCAGCATCGTGGATTATGTAAAGTGGTGCCGGAAGTAGTGCCGGAAGTCGCAGGAGACGGCGAAACCACGAAAACGTGACCTGACGCCCCACATCGGGCAGCATCGTGGACATGACGCAGGACGACGACCGGCCCCTGACCAGCGACACACTGGCTTCCATCGCCCGCAGCCGCCCGACCATGGCGCGTGGCAGCTCGTCGATCCGCGAGGTCGCCGAACTGATGATGTCGAAGACGTGCAGCGCCGTGGTCGTCACGGGTCGCGACGGCCGGCACCACGTGGTCACCGAACGCGACATCGTCCGAGCGGTGGCCAACGGCGCCGATCCCGACGCGGAATGGGCCGTCGACGTCATGAGCCTCGAGCTCCGGACCCTGAGCCCGGACGACACCGTGCTCGATGCGGCCCGGCTGATGCTGGATGCGGTCATCCGCCACGTCGTGGTGACCGACCCCGAGGATCCGGACACGCTCGCCATGGTGTCGATCAGAGACCTGCTGGCACCGTTCATCAACTCGGTCGACGAGGGCTGATCCCCGACCGGCAACACCACAACCGAACACCCGTTCGGATCGGCGGTGTGGCGTCGGATGCTCTACGCTGCGGCCCGCACCAGCGGCCCGGCAGGCCGCGTTCGACATGGACCGAGGAGGCAGCATGCTCGGCGACACGTGGATCACCGACCGCACCCCGACCGACCGTTTCCCGCACTACACGCGCGCCAACGCCGGTGAGGTGCTCGCCGAACCCGTCACTCCCCTCGGCTGGACCTGGGCCTGGGAGTCGGGCGTCGTGCTGGGCTGCCGCGACGGCTTCGTGTCCTATGGCGTCTTCGACCCCGACGAATACGGCGACCCGCCCGAGACGTTCGGATCGTTCGGCGGCTACTTCTACAACTCGCTGACCCAGGCCCGCATGATGGGTGTCCGCATGCCGGGCGTCACGCCCGAGGCCATCGACGACGCCTACTTCGACGCGCACCCGGACGTCCCGCCCTACCAGGCCGAGGACTGGCATGACAGCCCACGCCACAGCGCGCTCCTCGAGGAGACGGGCGGCTACTTGATGACGACGTCGAAGCACCAGCCGATCGAAGACCAGAAGGTGCTCGCCAAACAGCTCCGTGACAGCCGCCCCGATCTCGGCTCGCTGTCGAACGAGGAGCTCGTCGCTCGCGCCCGCGACATGCAGCCACACGTGGTGGCGATGTTCGAGCAGCACGTCTGGGCCTCGCTCGGCGCCTCGAACGGACCGGGCATCCTGGCGGTGCTCCTGGGCGAGCTCGGCCGGGCCGAGGACGTGGTCAAGCTCGTGACCGGCATCGGCGGCGTGGACTCGGCCGACATCGGCCGCGAGCTCTGGAGGATCTCCCGCATGATCCGCGCGTCCGAGGAGCTGACCGCGGCCTTCGACGCCGGCTCCGACGCGTCGGTCCTCGACCGCACCAACGCAGAGTTCAAGGCCGCGTTCGCCGACTTCGTCTACGAGCACGGCTCCCGGGGGCCGAACGAGTGGGACCCGGGCGCGGACAGCTACGAGACCAGGCCGGAGCTCGCCTTCAAGCAGCTCGATGTGATGCGCAGGCAGAACGACGATGCCGACCCCGAGGCCGCCTTCGTGCGCAATGCCGCGGAGCGAGCCCGCCTGGCGGCGGAGTTCACCGAGATCTTCGCGGCCGATGAGGAAGCTGCGGGCATGTTCGCTGCCGCGATGCAGGCCGGCGAGGTGTGGCTGGCTGCCCGGGAACGCTGCAAGGGCAACAACATCCGCACGATCCACGAGATCCGCGTCTGTTTCGACGAACTCGGTCGCCGGATGGTCGCGGCCGGCCACCTCGCGCACGTGAAGCAGATCTACATGCTGCTCCAGGACGAGATGGACGACTTCCTGGCGGACCCCGCCTCGTTCTCGGCCACCGTGGCCGAACGCGAGGCGGACTTCGCGAAGCTGGCCACACTCGAGCCACCGTTCATCGTCAACACCACGTGTCCTCCGCTGTCGGAGTGGCCGCGCAAGGCCGACCTGCCGATCGAGGCGATCGAACCCGGGCAGGTGCTCACGGGCGTCGCCTGCGCCCCCGGGGTCGTCACCGGGCGCGCCCGAGTCATCCTCGATCCGTCGGATCCGACCGCGTTGGAGCCTGGTGAGGTGCTCGTGACCCAGAACACCGACCCGTCGTGGACTCCCCTGTTCCTCGCGGCTGGGGCCGTGGTGGTCAACGTGGGCGCGATCGCCAGCCACGCCAGCATCGTCAGCCGCGAGCTCGGGATCCCGTGCGTGGCGTCGGTGGCCGATGCCAGCCGCCGCATCCCCGATGGGGCCACCGTCACCGTGGACGGCGCCGCGGGCACCGTGACCATCGACAGCCTGGGCTGACCGCGAGACCGGTGCCGCAGCAGCCACCCACGTCGCCCTCAGACGTGGACGTTGCGACGGACCACGACCTCGAACGCAGCAACGGCCCCGACCCCCACGCCCTCAGACGTGGACGTTGCGACGGACCACGACCTCGAACGCAGCAACGGCCCCGACCCCCACGCCCTCAGACGTGGACGTTGCGACGGAAGACGACCTCGAACGCGGCGTTGCGAACGACCCCGACCCCCACGCCCTCAGACGTGGACGTTGCGACGGACGACCTCGAACGCGGCAACGGCCCCGACCCCCACGCCCTCAGACGTGGACGTTGCGACGGAAGACGATCTCCTGGGCGACCGTCGCCACATGGGTGCCGTCGAGCGCGAAGATCTGCCCCGTGGCCAGCCCGCGGTTGCCGGTGTAGCCATCGGGCTGGAGGATGTGGAGCTGCCACTGATCCGAGCGACCCGCCCGATGGAACCACAGCGAATGGTCGAGACTGGCCCCGACGAACAGGTGCGGACCGTCGGGATCGTGGTCGTGGTCGTGCGGACGGTCCGGATGCACGGATGCCGCGGCGTCGTACGGCACATCGTCGCTGGCGTACGCCAGGCCGATCATGTGGGCGGCTGGTGACGGCAGCGCGGTGAGGTCCTCGTCCAGCCGGATCCAGACAGCGGTGCGACCGTCGAGCGCGTCCGCCGGCACGGACCGACGCGAGATGAACGGTGCCCACGAATCGTCGGGAAGCTCGTCCGGCCCGGGGATCCCGTCGGGCAGCCGGTGCGTCTGGACGTCCAGGTCGCCCTCCTCGACGTGGAAGGAGGCGGACAGGTTCAAGATCGCACCGTTGGACTGGCGAGCGACCACGCGGCGGGTGGCGAACGATCGACCGTTGCGGATGCGGTCGACCTCGTAGCGGATGGGTTCGTCGCTGGTGCCGCCACGGATGAAGTACGCGTGCAACGAGTGCGGTTGGTACGACGGATCGACCGTCTCCACCGCGGCTGCGAGCCCCTGGGCCACGACCTGGCCTCCGTAGACCCGCCCCCAGGGATATCGCCACGACTCCCCCACGAACACGTCGGGTCCGTGCGGCTCCAGGTGCAACATCTCCCGGAAGGTCTCGAACGGCTGCTCTTCGCTCACCCGGCGAGCCTAGTGGTGCAGCGATGCCGCCACGCCGGACTCGCTCCGGCTGGACGAACCGCTCGCGGCCGTGCCGATTCGCGCTCGGCGCACTGCATCACCGGCCCGCGTGGCGCCGGGTGGCGAAATGACGGCGAACGTGTCGGTTCGATGTCGATCCGCCGAATCCGAAACTTCGGCGACCCCTCGGGCGTCTTGGCAGGTGACCCCGACGGAGGAGGAGACATGGGCGTCCATCTGCGAGGACTGGCGTTGTTCGGTGGCCTGTTGGCCGCATTGGTGGTGTGCGTCCAGCTGCTGCTGGGGTGACGACGGAGCACCGCTCACCCGCCGGCGCGGCGCCGCGGCAGTAGTCTCGCCGGGTGCGCTTCACCCTCCGACCAGGCACCGACCCCGTCGCCGAGGCGGACGGAACCCTGCTCCGGGCCATGGGACTGCCCTCCGGCGGTGTGGTCCGTGTCGGACGCACCCACGTGGTCGTCCGACCCGCCGAGGTCCCCGGCAACGCGCTCTGGATCGGACCGATCGCCATCGCCAACAGTGGGCTCGCCCATGGCGCGTCGGCAGAGGTCGTCCGCGCGATCCCGTCCCAGGGGGTCCGGGTGGACGTCGACACCCTGCCACTGCCTCCCGCACAGGTCGTGACCGCGCTCCAAGGACGCGTGATCACCGCGGGTGATCGCCTCACGTTCGAGGCCGACGGCGACGTCCACGAGATCAGGGTCACCGGTGTCGAACCCGGCAACGTGGTGCTGGTCGGTCCGCCCACACAGATCGGAACCCCCGGCGACGACGACGCCCCTGGCGCCGAGACCCGGGCGCGCACGGCCGAGGCCCTGCTCGCCGGCCTCGACACCGAGATCGACCTGTTGACCGGCTGGTTCTCCCTCCTGGCGTCCGAGCGCGGTCTCGCCACGAGCTGGGGGATGCCGCAGGTCGCGGGCGTGACCCTCAGCGGTCCGCTCGGGTGCGGCAAGGCCGAGCTGGTCGACGAGGCGGCGCGGCGGGCCGGCACGTCGGTCGAGCACGTGGACACCAGCCTGGTCTTCAAGCCCGACAAGCTCCTGGACCTGCTTGCCGCCGCGGTCAACGACACCCCGGGGCCGAAGGTGGTGTTCGTCGACCGCATCGAAGCGGTCATCGGTGGCGCGAGCATCTCGTCGTTCCGCACCCAGGCGCTCGCGATCTTCCGGTGGTTCCTGGACGCGGTGGCGTCGAAGTCGGGCGTCGCCTGTGTCCTGGGCATCGAGAGCCTGGGCGAGATCGATCCGTCCATCGCCACCTCTCCCCTGCTCCCCCGGTCGCTCGCCGTCCCCCCGCCCGACCTGCGCCGGCGCCGACTGCTGTTCGACGCCGCGCTGCACGAGGTTCCGAGCGCCGCCCTGGACGTCGACCGTCTCGCCGCCCTCTCGTCCGGCTTCTCCGGCGCCGACATCCTGGCCGCCGTCCTCCACGCGTCGGCCACCATCGCCCGGACCGGTGCCGAGCTCACCACCGACGTGGTGGCGGCAGCCATTCGTGACACGCCGCCGTCCCTCGGGGCCGTCCCCATGGGGCAAGTCACGGCGTTCGGCTTCGAGAAGGTCGCCAACCTCGACGACGTCAAGCAGCGGTTGATCGAGGCGGTGGTCTGGCCGATGCAGGACCCCGCCCGATTCGAACGCCTGGGCATCGATCCACCGAAGGGCATCCTGCTCCATGGTCCGCCGGGGACCGGGAAGACGTTCGTGGTGAAGGCGCTGGCCAACGAAGCGGGCGCGGCGTTCTTCTCGGTCAAGGGCGCGGAACTGCTGGACAAGTTCGTCGGCGAGTCCGAGCGCGGCGTCCGGGACGTCTTCGCCCGCGCCCGAGCGGCGTCACCGGCCATCATCTTCTTCGACGAGTTCGATGCGCTGGCCCCCGTGCGCGGCAACAGCACGAACAGCGTCACCGACTCGGTGGTCGCCGCGCTGTTGACCGAGATCGACGGCGTGGCGGACCGAGGTCAGGTGTCGGTGATCGCCGCCACGAACCGCAAGGACCTGATCGACCCGGCGCTGCTCCGCGCGGGCCGCTTCGAGACCCATCTGTACCTCGGGCTGCCACCGACCCCCAGCCGGCTGGCGCTGCTGCGCATCACCGACGTGCCCCTCGCCGACGACGTCGTTCTCGAGACCGTGGCGGAACAGACCGAGGGGCTGTCGTTCGCCGACCTCACCGGGGTGCTCCGCGAAGCCGCGCTCATCGCGCTGCGCCAGGACGAGACGGCAGCGCTCGTCACCAGCGCCCACCTCGACGCTGCCCTCGAGCGGTTCCGCGCCGATCGGCGCGACTGACCAGGCCGCACCCGCGTCGACCATCCCCACGCCGACCATCGGCCAGAACCGAACCGGAGCCCCGCGACATCCACCCGGGCGCGCCGACGCCACGCCGACCATCGGCCAGACGCCGGGACCGGAGCCCCCGCGACATCCACCCGGGCGCACCGACGCCACGCCGACCATCGGCCAGAACCGAACCGGAGCCCCGCGACATCCACCCGGGCGCGCCGACGCCACGCCGACCATCGGCCAGACGCCGGGACCGGAGCCCCCGCGACATCCACCCGGGCGCGCCGACGCCACGCCGGCCATCGGCCACACTGGCACCATGCCACTGCCCCACTTCCAGGACGAGCTTCAGGACCGTGTGCCCGAGGGCCTCGTCGAAGCCGCCAGCGACAACCCGACCCTGACCGCGATCCTGGTGATCGCCGGCATCGTCGGCATCGTGGGCTTCCTCTGGGGCGTCGCCAAGAGCGCGTTCAAGGCAGCGGCGTTCTTCGCCGTCGTTGCGGTTGTCGCCTGGGTCTGGTTCGCCAACCGCTGAAGTCCGACGTCACCCGCGCATGCCGGCGCTGAGGCCGCCGTCGACGTAGATCACCTGGCCTGACACGTACCGAGCGTCGGGGCCGACCAGGAAGCCGACCACGTCGGCCACATCGGCGGGTTCCCCGACGCGCCCCAGCGGCACGGCGAGCGCCCGCATCTCCCCCGCGCGACCCGCGTAGTTCTCGGCGGTGCCCTCGGTGACGATCATCCCGGGGCCGACGGCGTTGACCCGGACAGGGGCGAGTTCCATCGCCCACTGGCGGGTGAGGCTCTCGACCGCGGCCTTGGTGGCCGGATACGTCCCCAGGTTCGGCGAGTTCGAGGCCGCAGCGCCCGATGACAGATTCACGATGCACGGATCCGTTCCGTCGGCGAGCGCGCCGGCGAACGCCCGCGTGGTGTTGACGACGCCCATCAGGTTGACGGCGACCACGTCGCCGAGCTCGGCGATGCTCGACTCGGCGAGGGAACGCTTGCGCCAGATGCCGGCGTTGTTGATCAGGCAGTCGACCGGCCCGACGGACTCGGCGACCGACGCCATCGCGTCGGGGTCACGAACGTCGGCCTCGTGGGCCACCCCTCCGCAGGCCGCCGCCGTTCGTTCAGCAGCCTGGCCGTCCACGTCGACGGCGACGATCGTCATCCCGTCGATGGCGAGCCGCGATGCGATGGCCCGACCCAGACCCTGCCCTGCTCCGGTGATCACCGCTCGTCGCACGGCTGCAGCTTTCCACACTGGGCGCCGCAGCCAAGCAACACTGCTTGCGAACATGTGTTCGATTCCCTAGGCTCTCGGGCATGAGCACGGTGACCGCGCCCCCCGCCACGTGGCAGAGCAGCCTGTTCGGTGCCACCCACCCCGCCGTCCAGCCACTGGACCGGCTGGAACGAATCGCGCTGGACGACGACAGTTGGATCGACCTGGGACGCGATGTCGTCCACGGCACCGACGAGCTGTTCGCCGCCAGCCACGCCGTGCTCCCATGGGAGCACGGGCAGCGCCCCATGTACGACCGCATGGTCGCAGTCCCCCGCCTGACCGCCTTCGTCGATGCGGACGACCCCCGGGTACCGGCGGCGCTGACCGCGATGGCTGCCGCGTTCACCGAACGCTACGGGCGGGTCTTCGACCACCTGGGCGCCAACCTCTACCGGGACGGTTCGGACTCGGTCGCCTGGCATGGCGACCGGATCGGTCGGCGGGTCAAGGACCCGGTGATCGCCGTGCTGTCGCTGGGCGGCTCCCGCGTGTTCCGACTCCGTCCTCGCGGTGGCGGACGAGGCCGCTCGATCCCGCTCCACAGCGGCGACGTGCTGGTCATGGGCGGCGCCTGCCAGCACCGATGGGAACACTCGGTACCCAAGGTCCGACGGGCCCAGCCACGCATCTCCGTCACCTTTCGGCACGATCGACCTGGGCCGGGCGACCCACCCGACCGAAGGTGGGGCTGAACGGCCCGCCGTTTGGGTCTGATCGACCCATCCACCGATCCGTCAGGGTGCCGATCCTCGGAGCAGAACCATGACGCTGCTCTCCCCCACACCCGCCCTCATCGCTCCCGTCGAGATGCGAGTCCCCGGCCGATCGGGCCGCTCGTGGATGCTGCGCGCAGACGGCCGGCGCGTCGACTGGGACGGCCACACGGTCGCCCTCGACGCGGTCACCGCCGTTGCCTACACGGCCCGACGTCGGCGCCGCCTGGTGGGCCGCAGCCGCATCGAACGGACGATCGCATTGTGGGCCGGCGCATCCGAGCCGCTGTCGATCGACCTGCCCGGCGGAACCCGGACCACCAACCTCGAACATGCCCATCGGGCGGCCTATGCCGCGGTGACCGCGGTGATCCACGCCGCTGTCGAGCCGCGACTCCGAGCGGAGATGCTCCGCAGGATGGCGATCGGCGAGCGCGTGATGGTCGGCATGTTGCAGATGGACACGTCCGGAGTGCGCAACGCGTCCGGATTCACCAGCAGCTGGGCCGACCTGCCCGTCGCCGCGATCGAGGGCGACCAGGTCGCCCTCACCCACCGCGTCGAATGCGACGTGGTCAGCCACCACCAGGTGGCCGCGAACGTCCCGAACGCCGTGCTGCTCCCGGAGTTGTTCGACGAGGCAGCCGCCGCGTTCTCCTGAGCGCCCGCTCGGCGTCGCGTCCGGTCCAGCGAGCACCGCTGGACCCGGGTGCCGCCGAGCGCTCCCGGTAGGCTCGGGCCATGTCGGCCCCGCGGACACGATGACGGAACGCTGGGACGTCATCGTCGTCGGTTCCGGCCCCAACGGGCTGACCGCGGCGGCAACCATCGCCCGAGCTGGCCGATCGGTCCTGGTGCTCGAAGCGGCCCCGGCTGTCGGCGGCGGCCTCCGCAGCGACACCATCGCGGGCGCGGTCCGTGATCGAGGCGCGGCGGTGATGCCCTTCGGTGTGCGCTCCCCTGCGTTCGCCGCGCTGGGGCTCGAGGAGCACGGGCTCCGCTGGGTGCAGCCCGACGTCGCCTACACCCAACCGCTCGACGGCGGTCGAGCGGCGGCCTCGTTCCGGGACCTGGACCGCACCGCGGACGCCCTCGGCGTGGACGCCACGCGGTATCGCCGACTGGTTCGGTCACTCGTGACCAACTGGGATGCGTTGACGTTGGAGGTGCAGGGCCCCGTGGTGCATGTGCCCCGTCACCCGCTCGTCCTGGCTCGATTCGGGCTGACCGGCCTGTGGTCCAGCCGCCAGCTCGCCGGTCGGTTCCGTACCGACGAGGCCCGTGCTCTGCTGGCGGGCTGCGCAGCACACGGCGTCCGTCCGCTGGAGGCCCCGTTGACCGCGGCGTTCGCGACGCTGTTCGCGGCCAGCGCCCACGCCGCCGGCTGGCCGGTGGTCGAAGGAGGCTCCGCTCGCCTGGCCGAGGCCCTCGTCGCGGCCATCACCGCGGCCGGCGGCGAGGTTCGGACCGGTGACGCAGTGATGTCGCTCGACGATCTCCCACCGCACCGCGCCGTGGTGTTCGACACGGACCTGGCCCAGATCTCCTCCATCGCCGGGGAGCGCATCTCCAGGCGCTACCGGCGCACGATCGACCGCTTCGGTCGGGCGCCCGGGGTGTTCAAGGTGGACCACGTCCTCGCTGACGCGGTGCCCTGGAGCGATCCCCACTCCGGTGAGGCGGCCACGGTGCACGTCGGCGGTACGTTCGACGAGACCGCGGCGGCGGAGGCCGAGGTCGTCGCCGGCCGGCACCCGGAGCGCCCGTTCGTCCTGGTGGCGCAACAAGATGTGGTCGACCCGACCAGACGGGGGCCGTCAGGTGAGCGCGTCTTGTGGTCCTACACCCATGTCCCCAACGGGTCGACCGTGGACCGGGTCGATGCCATCGAGGCCCAGATCGAGCGGTTCGCACCGGGGTTCCGAGACCTGATCGTCGAGCGTCACGTGACGACATCGGCCGATCTCGAGGCCGCCAACCGAAACTGCCGAGGCGGCGACATCACCGGGGGCGACCACACGGTCCGGCAGCTGGTTGCCCGTCCACGAGTGCTCCACCCGTACCGCACCTCGGACCCGCACCTGTTCGTGTGCAGCGCGTCGTCGGCTCCCGGCGGGGGCATCCACGGGATGGCAGGCCTCCGGGCCGCCGAGGACGTGCTCCGCAGCCTCGCGTCCTGAAGCCGCCTCGCGCCGTATCCGTCCGATACCGTCGCCGCCATGACGATCGACGTTGCACCGGGTCGCACCCGGATCGGCTGGATCGGCCTGGGCGTGATGGGCGCCAGCATGGCCGGCAACCTGCTCGACGCCGGCTACCACCTGACCGTGTTCACCCGCACCCGCGCGTCAGCCGATGGTGCCCTCGCCAAGGGCGCGGCCTGGGCCGACACGCCGCGCGAGGTCGCGGCCGCATCCGACGTGACGTTCTCGATCGTCGGCTACCCCCGAGACGTCCGCGACGTCATCCTCGGCGACGACGGCGCACTCGAAGGTGCCTCCGCCGGCTCGGTGCTGGTCGACATGACGACGTCGGAGCCGGCGCTGGCCGTGGAGATCGCCGCGGCGGCCGCCCAGCGCGACGTGGCCGCCATCGACGCCCCCGTCAGCGGCGGCGACGTGGGCGCCCGCGAGGGCCGGCTGTCGATCATGGTGGGTGGCGACGCCGCCACCGTCGAGGCCCTGCGGCCGCTCTGGGAGGTGCTCGGGAGCACCACCGTCCTCCAGGGCGGGCCCGGCGCGGGCCAGCACACGAAGATGGTCAACCAGACTCTGGTTGCCGGGGGCATCACCAGCGTGTGTGAGGCCCTCCTCTACGCCTACCAGGCCGGGCTCGACCCCAGCACGGTCTTGGAGTCCGTGGCCTCGGGAGCGGCCGGGTCATGGGGGTTGTCGAATCTCGGGCCCCGGATCATCGATGGCAACTTCGGGCCGGGGTTCTACATCGAGCACTTCGTCAAGGACATGGGAATCGCGCTCGCCGAGGCAGAGCGCATGGGGCTCCATCTGCCGGGCCTGGAGCTCGCGCACCGGCTCTACTCGGCGATGCAGGCCGATGGCCGAGGCCGATTGGGCACCCAGGGGCTGATCCTGGCGTTGGCCGAGGCCTCGGATGTCGCGCTGCCGTCGGCGGCCGACTGAAGCGTCAGTCTCCGCTGGCCAGCTCGGGGGCGAGGGACGCAGGCACACTCCGTTCGAGTTGCTCGCGACCGACCCGCTCGTCGCGGGGCTGGGCTGCGCTCGACCATGCGGGAAGGGGCGCCTCGCGCCCGAGGATCTCCGCGAACGGCGAGTCTTCGCCCGGGGCCGCGGGCTCGAGCTCCTCTGACGGCTCGGGCAGAGGGTCCGCCGGCTCCGCCGCCGACACCACCGGCGCAGGCGCAGGCTCGACCGCCCGCGCAGGTTCTGACGGCGGCCACCGGCGCAGGCGCACCGGCTCAGGCGGCCGTCGGCTCGGCCGACCGGCTCGGGCTCGGCCGTCCGCTCGGGCTCGGTCACCGACACCATCGGCGCAGGCGCAGGCTCGACCGGCTCAGGCGCAGGCTCGACCGGCTCGGGCTCGGCCGTCCGCTCGGGCTCGGTCACCGACACCACCGGCTCAGGCGCAGGCTGGCCCGTCCGCTCGGCTGCCGACGGCGGCGCGAGCGGCTCAGGCACCGACTCGCCGACCGGGCTCGATCCGGGGAGGAGGTCGTCGAGCGCTGGATCGTCCGCGTGAACCAGACCCAGCTCCGACCGCTCCCACCACGGCCCCTCATCCGCACCGGAGTCACGGTCCCAGAAGTCCTCGTCGCCGGACACATCAGCGGTCGGCATCGTCTCCGCAGCTGCGGCCATCGAGGCCGCGGGGTCGGCGGGCTCCGGCTGGTCCGCGCCCGGTGCAGCACGGCCGGTCGCAGCGTCGGTCGCTCGACCGCTTGCCGAGTCGCCTGCGGTGTCCGCATCCGACGGCGACGACCAGCCGGCCTCCGTGTCGGCCAGCGGCTCAGACGCATCGACCGCGCCAGCCTCGCCCTCCAGCGGCGGCGACCACCCGGCCTCCGTGTCGGCCAGCGGCTCAGACGCATCGACCGCGCCAGCCTCGCCCTCCAGCGGCGGCGACCACCCGCCCACCGCACCAGAATCAACACCCGACGACCCGACCGCGTCCGCATCCGACGGCGACGACCAGCCGGCCACCGCGGCCGTGTCCGACGGCGGTGGCGACCACCCAGCGAACGCGCCAGCCTCCGCCCTCCGGGGGCGGCGACCACCCAGCGACCGCCTCCGCATCCGACGGCGACGACCAGCCGCCGACCGCGTCCGCATCCGACGACCACCCGCTCATCGCACCAGAATCAACACCCGACGACCCGACCGCGTCCGCATCCGACGGCGGCGACGCGATGTCGGCCAGGGGGTCAGCAGCCGCGGCGTTCTCTGCGTCGTGACCGGGCTGATCGGGCGGCGGGTCGACGACGAGCTCGAGCGTGCGTTCGGTGACCGGCGGCGCGTCGGCGGCGGTCGAGGACCGTCGCATCCGTATGATCTGGATCACGCCGGCCAGAGCGAACGCGACCATGGCGGGCAGGTACCCGAAGCTCTCGAACACCTCGTTCAGCGAGGACCTGAAGCCGGCGAGCGGACCGGCCGGTTCGCCCTGATCGGCGGCGACCGCCAGGCCCAGACAGACCAGCCCGATCACCACGAAGGCCCCCACGGCGGTCAGCGCGGGTTCGCTCTCCGTCCTCGGCCCGTCGATCGCGGAGTCCACGGGTTCGCGGCCGGGGGCCACGCGTTTCGCCAGCGAGTCGAAGAGCCCCAACGCGACGCCGGCGCTCGTGCGCGGCGGTGCGATGGTGCAGTCGCCGTCGCCACTGGTCACCACCAGCCGGTGGCCGTCGGGATGGAACCGCAGGCGAGCGATGTCGGCCACTGCCAGACTCCTCGCGTCGGGGCCGAAGTCGGCACCGTCGAGCCCACCAGAACGGCGGGCGTGCTCGAGGCGACCCACCTCGGTCTCGGTCAGCGGCCCGCTCAGGATCAGGCGATCCTCCGTGAGGAGCACGATGCGTGAGCACTCGTCTTCTTCCCACCACCAGAAAACGGGCTCGGCCGATGTGGTCGAACGGGCATCCATGACCTGTCCGATCGGCAGCCGCACCGGGGAGATGAGGCCGCAGGGGTGCTGTCAGTCGGGTCGTCCGCCGCGGAGGAACTCGTCGCGGGCTCGGTCGCCTTCACCGGCAAGGTTGAGTTCGAACGTGAAGCCCTGCTCGTAGCGGTAGCTGGTCCGCACGTCCACCGGGTCGATGCCGTTGGCCGACCGCTTGGCCGCCCGGATCGTGCCCGGCTGCTTGGACGCGATGACCGCGGCGATGCTGCGGGCACGGTCCATCAACTCGTCGGCGGGCACGACGTCCAACACCGTCCCGTAGCCGGCCAGCTCCTCAGCGGTTGCGGTCTCGCACGTGTAGAGCATGTGCCGGGCCCGCTGCGCCGGCACCAGACGATTCAAGTGGGTGAGGGCACCGAGGGCGCCGTTGTCGACCTCGGGCAGCCCGAAGGCCGCACCGCTCGCAGCGACCACGACGTCAGCGTTGCCGGCCAGGCCGATACCAGTGCCGAGGCAGAAGTCGTTCACCGCCACGATGACGGGAACCGCACACTCGTACACCGCCCGGAAGGCCTCGAAGCAGGCGTCGTTCACACCGAGAATGCCTTGGTGGCCGTCCAGCCCCTGCATCTCCTTGATGTCGACGCCGGCACAGAACCCCCGGCCCGTTGCGGTGAGGATGACCACACGAACCTCGGATCGCCGGCGGACCCCGTCGAGCAGGTCGGCGAGGCGATGGGTGTCGGCGATGTTGAGCGCGTTCACCGGCGGGTTGTCCATGGTGAGCTCGAGCACGCCCGAGTCGTCGATCGACTCCAGGATCGTCATGGCTGCGCCTTCAACGCCGCACGACGACGGAGCTTCCGTGGCCGAACATCCCGTAGTTGATGCTCAATCCGACATGCGCGTCGTGCACCTGCCGGGCGCCGGCCTCGCCGCGAAGCTGCCATGTGAGCTCGCAGACCTGCGCGATCGCCTGGGCGGGGATGGCCTCGCCGAACGCGCCGAGGCCGCCGGAGGTGTTGACCGGGATCCGCCCCCCGATGGTGGTGTCGCCGTCTCGCAGCAGCCTGGCCGCGTCGCCTGGAGCACACAGGCCGATGTGCTCGTACCAATCGAGCTCGTACGCCGAGCTCAGGTCGTACACCTCGGCGAGGTCGAGGTCGCCAGGACCGACACCGGCCTCGGCGTAGGCGCGCTCGGCGATCTGATTCTTGAACGTGTGCTGCTCGTCGCCGGTCTGCGCCCATGAGTCCGATGCCAGGTAGGGCATGTCGATCACGGCGTTGGGATAGGTGGGCCCGACCGTGGAGATGCCGGCGACTCGAACGGGATCGCGGTGACCCCGAGACCTGGCGTACTCCATGCTGGACACGACGAGCGCCGCGCCGCCATCGCTGGTCGCACAGATCTCGAGCAACCGCAACGGGTCCGACACGACCGGGCTGTTCTCGATGTCGGCGAGCGTGAACTCCTTGGGGTACCGGGCATTGGGGTTCTGGACGCCGTGTCGCGAGTTCTTGACCTTGACCCGGGCGAAGTCCTCCTGGGTGTCGCCGTACAGCGCCATGCGGCGGCGAGCGAACAGGCCGAAGTAGGCGGGGTTGGTCATGCCGACCAGACGGAACCGCAGCCAGTCCGGGTCGTCGGGACGATCACCGGCCACGGGGGCGAAGAAGCCCTTCGGTGTGGTGTCGGCGCCGACCACCAGCGCGACGTCGCACACCCCCGCGAGGATCTGGGCCCGGGCGATCGACAGCGCGGTGGCACCCGAGGCGCAGGCGGCGTAGCTCGAGGACAGCTGCGTGCCCTGGAAGCCCAGCGCGTTCGCGAACGTCGAACCGGAGACCCAGCCGGGGTAACCATTGCGGACCGTGTTGGCGCCGCTGACGAACTGGATGTCGTCCCAGGGGACGTCTGCGTCGTCCATGGCAGCCCGGGCCGCGTGGACGCCGTACTCGACGAAGTTCCGCCCCCACTTGCCCCATGGGTGCATACCCACGCCGAGGATCGCGATCTCGTCCATCACCATCAGGCTGCCCTCCCGGGGGCCAGGTCCCACTTCCAGACCACGTACTCGTTGTCATCGTCCTCGAACAGGGTGTCGAGGCGGAGCTCGACCTCGAGGCCGACCTCCATGTCGTCGATCGCGATCCCGGGCATCATCTGGCCACAGACCACGAGGTCCTCGGCTTCGAGGTGGACCGCGGCGATCACCAGCGGCTCGAACGGTTCCGTCGTCACCACGTACGGCAGCGGCGGCGGGTAGCTGGAGGTGGTGTAGGACCACACCTTCCCCACCCGGCTGAGGAGGACCTCCTCGCGGTCGTCGTCACCGAGACACGCAGGATCGCCGCCCGCCATGTCCTTCGGGAAGAAGTAGCTGCCTCGGCTGCGGCCTCGACCGCCGATGAGGTGCGGCGTGTCGGGATCCATGGTGAACATGCCCTCGACTGCGGGCACCCGTTGCTTGACCATGCGGGCGAGTGTAGGAGATCCCACCCTGGTCTGACGGTGTGTCAGATCCGTCAGGGACGGGGTCCGTCGCCGGCCAGCGCGATCCGGTACCGCTCGGGGTGGGTGAGATGGCGACGGCGTGCCGCCTCGAGCTCGGCCGGGCTCGACAGGACCGCCCCCAGGTCGCCGAGCCACCGGTCCAGCACCGGGTCCTGGTAGCGGAAGCGGTGGAAGTTGAACCACCGGAGCTCGTGGGCGTTCCGCGCACCCCATTCCTGCGCGGACTGATCGTGGATCGGGAACAGGTGCAGGGCGGTCTGCTCGCGCACGCGGTCGGCGGGCGGCAGCTCGGCGTCGGGCACCCAGGCGAGCATGCACCTCCATCGGCGCCGCCACGAGCCCGCTGACGGACATGGGCCGATCGGCCCGGTCACGGGACCCCGACGTGCGGCTGCCTGGCCGGTAGCATCGGGTGCGGTCCACCGTGAAGGGCGGGAGAGCTCACCCCAGGGGTGGCGCCGAAGGAGCAACGGGTCCCCCGGAAACTCTCAGGCACCCGAACCGCCGGCCACAGACCACTCTGGAGAGCGGCGGGTCGCCCCGCCCACCGAAGGGGAAAGCTCCGGCGACGGAGCGAAGCTCTCAGGTCCATCGACAGAGGGGGACGCAGCTTCCGATTCGAGAAGAGGTTCCACCATGTCCGACCAGCCCCTGTTCGCCGACCGCCACATCGGGCTCTCCCCCGCCGCCGCTCGACACATGTTGGACGCGCTCGGTGTCGGAGACGTGGCCGAGCTGATGGGCCAGGTCGTGCCGGCCACCATCCACGAGCCGGGCGGACTGGAGGACCGGCCGGCCCACTCCGAGACCGAGGTCGTCGATCGCCTCCGAGAGCTCGCCGACCTCAACACCGTCCTGACCTCGCTGATCGGGCTCGGCTACCACGACACCGTCACCCCGCCGGTGATCGCTCGCAACATTCTCGAGAACCCGGCCTGGTACACGGCGTACACCCCCTATCAGGCCGAGATCTCCCAGGGGCGCCTCGAGGCGGTCCTGAACTTCCAGACGATGGTGTCCGATCTCACGGGGAGGGAACTCGCCAACGCCTCGCTGCTGGACGAACCCACGGCGGCGGCCGAGGCCATGGCGCTTCTCGCTCGCCAGGGCAAGGGATCGGTCTTCGTGGTCGACACCGACTGCCTCCCGCAGACGATCGCGGTGGTCCGGACGCGAGCCGAGCCGCTGGGCATCGAGGTGGTCGTGCAGGACGCGTGGGAAGACCTGCCCCCCGACACCTTCGGGGTGCTGGTCCAGTACCCGGGGGCATCGGGCCGGGTCCGTGGCCTCGCCGACATGGTCCGCAGGCACCACGACGCCGGCGCCCTCGTGGCCGTCGCAGCCGACCTGCTGGCGCTCTGCGTCCTGGAGTCACCCGGCAAACAGGGAGCCGACGTGGTGGTCGGCTCGGCGCAACGGTTCGGGGTGCCCATGGGATTCGGTGGCCCCCACGCCGGGTACATGGCGGTGCGCGACGCGTACAAGCGGTCGATGCCGGGCCGTCTGGTCGGCGTGTCGGTGGACACCGAGGGACGGCCGGCGCTGCGGTTGGCGCTCCAGACGCGCGAGCAGCACATCCGCCGCGAGCGGGCCACGAGCAACATCTGCACCGCGCAGGTGTTGCTCGCGGTCATCGCCGGCGCCTACGCGGTGTACCACGGCCCCGAAGGGCTCGAACGCATCGCCGGCCGCGTCCACGGCCTCACGACGTCGGTCGCGGCAGCGCTGCGCTCCGGTGGAGTCGACGTCGAGACCGACGTGTGGTTCGACACGCTGACGGTCTCGGTCCCGGGCCGCGCCGACGTGGTCCTGGCCGAGGCGCTCCATGCAGGCATCAACCTGCGCCGGGTCGACGCCGACACGGTCGGGGTCACCTTCGACGAGACCTCCGACGACGCGACGGCTGCGCTCGTGCTGACGGCCTTCGGGGTCACCGAGCCGCTCGGCGACGCGCCATCACCGGTCCCAGCGGACCTGCGGCGGACCACGCCCTACCTCGAGCACCCGGTGTTCCACGACCACCGGTCCGAGACCGAGATGTTGCGGTACCTCCGGAAGCTCGCCGACCGCGACCTCGCGCTCGACCGGACCATGATCCCGTTGGGTTCGTGCACGATGAAGCTCAACGCCACGACGGAGATGATTCCGATCACCTGGCCGGAGTTCGCCCGCATGCACCCGTACGCACCGCTCGCCCAGGCGGCCGGCTACCGGCGGCTCATCACCGAGCTCGAGGCTGCCTTGTGCGACATCACCGGCTACGACGCCGTCAGCGTCCAGCCGAACGCCGGCTCTCAGGGCGAGTTCGCCGGCCTGTTGGCGATCCGGGCCTATCACCACAGCCGTGATGACCACGGTCGGCAGGTCTGTCTGATCCCCGAGTCTGCCCATGGCACGAACGCAGCATCCGCGGCCATGGCCGGCATGAAGGTGGTCGTCGTCGCATGCGACGAAGGCGGCAACGTCGATCTCGTCGACCTGCGCGCGAAGTGCGAGACCCACGCCGACGACCTGGCGGCGATCATGGTGACCTATCCGTCGACCCACGGGGTGTTCGAGGAGCGGATCACCGAGATCTGCGACCTGGTCCACGATCACGGCGGCCAGGTGTACCTCGACGGTGCCAACCTCAATGCCCTGGTCGGTCAGGCCAAGCCGGGGCTCTTCGGCGCCGACGTCTCCCATCTCAACCTGCACAAGACGTTCTGCATCCCCCACGGCGGCGGCGGCCCCGGCGTGGGCCCGATCGGTGTGCGAGCCCATCTGGCTCCCTTCCTGCCCAATCACCCGTTGGTCGCCGAGGCCGGCCCCGAGACCGGGGTGGGCCCCATCTCCGGCGCACCCTGGGGTTCGGCCGGCATCCTCCCGATCTCGTGGACCTACATCGAGCTCATGGGCGACGACGGCCTCACCGCAGCGACCGAGGCTGCCATCCTCAGTGCGAACTACGTGGCCGAACGGCTCGAGCCGCACTTCCCGGTGCTGTACCGGGGCGAGCGGGGGCGGGTGGCGCACGAGTGCATCATCGACCTCCGCGACATCACCCGCGAGACCGGCGTGACCGTCGACGACGTCGCCAAGCGCCTCATGGACTTCGGGTTCCACGCGCCGACGATGTCGTTCCCCGTCGCGGGCACGCTGATGGTCGAGCCCACCGAGTCCGAGTCGCTGGCCGAAGTCGACCGGTTCTGCGATGCCATGGCCATCATCCGGGCCGAGATCGACGAGGTGGCCGAGGGGCGCTGGCCCGTGGAGGACAGTCCGCTCCGTCACGCCCCCCACACGGCCACCGCGGTCACCGCTGACGAGTGGAGCCGGCCGTACCCCCGATCGCAGGCCGCCTACCCCGCTGGGCGCTCCGCGACCGGACCGGACAAGTACTGGCCGCCGGTGGGCCGCATCGACGGCGCCCACGGCGACAAGAACCTCGTCTGTTCCTGCCCCCCACTCAGTGCGTACGAGGACTGACCCGCTGTCGTTGCGGTCCTGACCGGGCGCGGAAGGCTGCAACGGCGAGCCGCTGCAGCCGGCGCGCCACGGTCAGCTGAAGGTGTCGCAGTCGGCGGGGTCGCCGGAGGAGAAGCCTCGGGTGAACCACTCCTGGCGCTGGTCGGCCGAGCCGTGCGTCCAGGTGTCCTGGTTGATCGTGCCCGTGGTCCGCAGCTGGATCTTGTCGTCACCGACAGCGGCGGCAGCGTTCAGCGCCTCGCGAATGTCGGACTCGTCGATCTCGATGCCGGCCGGTTCCCCGACGTCGCCATCGGTCCACACCGAGTTGGCCCACACGCCGGCGAAGCAGTCCGCCTGCAGCTCCTGGGCGACCGACAGCGCGTTGCGGTCCGCGGGGTTCTGCGCGGCCTGCTCGCGGACCGCCTGGCTGATCCCCAGCAGGTTCTGGACGTGGTGGGCGACCTCGTGCGAGATCACGTACGCCTGGGCGAAGTCGCCGCTGGCGCCGAAGCGCCGACTCAGCTCGTCCCAGAACGTCAGGTCGATGTACGCGGTGTTGTCCAGCGAGCAGTAGAAGGGGCCCATGCCTGCGTCGCCCTGGCCACAGCCGGTTGGCGTCAGGCCGTCGAACAACACGAGGCGGGCGTCGGTGTACTGGCGGCCGTTCTCCTCGAACACCTCGGCCCAGAAGAACTGGGCGTTGTCGAGCACGACCGATGCCAGCTCGGCCTCGGCCCGCAGCGGATCGTCCTCCTCGCCCAGTGGTGCCTCCAGCGTCGTCCCGGCACCGCTCGCCCCACCGATCGACACATCGGAGCTGGGGCTCAGGCTGTTGACGCCACCACCGCCACAGAAGGCGACGAGCAGCGCGATGACGCCGGCGAGCCCGCCAGCGCCACCCAGCCCGGCGGCGGTCATGCCGCCCCGACCCCGCTGTGGTCCGGCGCCGCGGCGATCCTCGATGTTGGAACTCAGTTCGCGCGGTCGGCGAAACTTCACAGCCCCTGTCTCCTCTCCCCCGCCAGGGTGTGGGCCCACAGAGCATGCCCCCGATCAGGGTCGTGGTCCAACGGGCCGGGCGGTTACTCTCTCAGCATGGAGGATGCATCCGTCGACCAATCCGCCGGCACCATGGCGTCGAGCAGCGAGTTCACGCGCTACGACCAGGTGCAGAAGGCCGACTATCACCTCGCCGAGGCCGCCGACACTGCCGACGACTTCGACGAGGACTTCGCGTTCACGACGTGTGACCTGCGTCAGTACCTCGAGGGCTCAGCAGCCGATCGCGATGCGTTCTCACAGACGTTGGGCGATGCGATGTCCGAGATCGGCTTCGCGATCCTCGAGGGCCACGGCGTCGACACCGGGATCTATGACGAGGCCACCGCGTGGGTCGAAGAGTTCTTCACCACCCAGCCCATGGAGGCGAAGCTCGCCCGCCGAGCGGAGCGCCACGGCGCCGTGAGCGAGGGCTACTTCCCGGTCCACGAGACCAGCGACATCCACCCGGACCTGGTCGAGGGCTGGGTGTTCGGTCGGCGCGCCTTCGACCTCGACGACGACCCCTCCTTCGATCCCAGCCCGTTCTGGCACGACCCCGGTTTCGAGCCGAAGTTCCGCCGCCTGGTCGAGGCCGAGCTCCCGCTGTTCCAGCCGATCATGAGCAGCGTGCTGCGCTACTTCGACTGTGACCCCGGGCTGTACGACGACCGGCTGACCGACCCCGACTTCGGGCTACGGCTCAACTGGTACCCGCCGATGTCGACCGACGACCGGGACCGCCGCGCCGGCCGCCTGCTGGGGCACGAGGACATCGATCTGTTCACCCTGCTCCCGGCGCCGCGGGTGGAGGGCCTCCAGGTCCTCAACCGGAACGGCAAGTGGGTCCGCCTGGATGCGCCTGAGGGCTCGATCGTGTTGAACACCGGCGACTACATGGCGCGCATCACCAACGACGTACTGCCGTCGACCACCCACCGGGTGAGTCCGCCCCGTGACCCGGCCCAGGCCACGCTCGGCCGGGTCAGCTTCCCGTTGGCCGCCTATCTGCGCCCCGACGAACTGCTCGAGGTGCTGCCGACCATCCCCGAGCCGAAGTACGACCCCATCAAGGTCATCACCTTCCACACCCGGACCACGGCGAAGTTCTACGGCGACGACTACGCCGTCGAGGACCACGCCGGCTGATCGGCTCCGCCGCGCTCAGCGCGGATCGTTGACCACGTTTCGCAACGGCTCGTCGGCCAACAGTCGACGCAGATTGTCCGCAACGAGCGCCAGCAGGGTCTCCTCGTACCGATCGAGCGACACCGCCGAGTGCGGCGAGAGGTACAGGTTCGGCGCCGACCACAAGGGGTCGTCCTCCGGGAGCGGCTCCTGCCGGGTGACGTCGAGGACGGCGGCCCCCAGATGACCGGACCCGAGGGCATCCCGGAGATCGGCCTCCACCACGTGCATGCCCCGGGCGACGTTCACGAGCACCGATCCCTGCGGCATGAGCGCGATCCGACGTGCGTCCATGAGGTCCTCCACCTCGGGCGTCGCGGGCAGCGCCAGCACCACGGCATCACACCGAGGCAACACCGCGTCCAGGTCCGAGGCCGGATGCAGCTCGTCCACGTCGGGATCAGTATCGCCCGGCTGCGCCGAACCGCGGGTGGCGATCACCCGCATCCCGAACGCCCGAGCCCGGACCGCTACAGCCCGGCCGATTGCACCGAGTCCCACGACACCGATCGTGCGCCCGTCCATCTGCAGCCCGTACCGCTCCTCCCAGACTCGTCGGTGTTGGGCGGAGTCCAGCTCGCGCAGGTGCTTCCAGACCTGGAGCAACCGGGCCATCACGAACTCGGCGATCGGCACGGCCGCGATGCCGGTGGCGTTCGTCTGGACCACGCCCATGCGCGCCAGGAGCGCTCCGTCGATGTGTTCGTGGCCCGCACCCACTCCCTGGAACCAGCGCAGGTTCGGGGCGAGCTCTGCCATCGCCTCGGGCAGGTCGAGCGACACCACCGCCTGTGCGCGAGCCAGTACCGAGCGGTCGCCCTGGACTCAGCTCGGGTAGTTCGAGGCCGAGCGGATCCCGGCCGGCGTTGTGGCCCTTCGAGGTCCGTACCTCGGTGGACTCGAAGTAGGGCACGACCGCGGCCTCGACTCGATCATCCACGGCGACGGCCTCTCGGAACGCATCGGGTTCGAACGGACCCATCAGCGCGATCAGGAACGGGTCGGACACGGCCACCTCCGGCGGGTCGGGACGGGGATCGCGCCTTCGGCGACGGCCTCCGACCTGGCCGCCGCAGGTTACTCTCGCCCGATGGATCTCAACGGGAAGACGGCAGTGATCACCGGGGGCGCCAGCGGCATGGGCCGGGCCTTCGCCGACCGGTTCGGCGCAGCAGGCTGCAACGTGGTGGTGGCCGACATCGAGGAGCCGGCCATCGACCGTGCCGTGACCGAGCTCGAGGCCGCCGGCGTCGCGGTCATGGGCGTCCGGACCGATGTGTCCGACGGCGCCGCGATGGACCGCCTGGGTGAGTCCGTCACCGAGCGCTTCGGCGCCCCCCACGTCGTGTGCCTCAATGCCGGCGTCGGGGCGGGCGGACCGATCGGCGAGATCGCGACCCGCGACTGGGAGTGGGTCCTCGGAGTCAACCTGTGGGGCGTCATCCACGGCATGCGGGTGTTCCTCCCCGCGTTGGAGGCACAGGACGAGGGCCACATCGTGGTCACCGCGTCGGTGGCCGGCATCCTCTCCTACCCGGGGATGGGGCCGTACAACGCGTCCAAGCACGCGGTGTTGACCATCGCGGAGAGCCTGCACCACGAGCTCGTGGCCAAACAGTCCGGTGTCGGGGTGACCGCGCTCTGTCCGGGTCTGGTCAACACCAACATCCTCGACAGCGAACGAAACCGCCCGGAATCGCTCAGCCCCTCTGCGCTCGAGGAACGCCCGCAGCGCCGAACCGAGGAGGAGATGGCCTTCGTCCGAGAGCTGTACTCGATGTCCCTCGACCCTGCTGCGGTGGCCGACATGGTGCACGACGCGGTGGTCGCCAAGCGGTTCTACGTGCTGACCGACCACGTCTTCGACGAGGCGATCGCCCAACGCCACCGAGAGATCGAGGAGCGAGCGGCCAACCCGGAGCTGCGAGGGCATCTGGTCGAAGAGCAGCTCCGGGCCCAGCAAGGTCGACCGGAGCCGAAGTAGGACACTCGGCCCCGGTAGCGTTGGGCGAGTGGAGCACTACGACCTGATCATCCTGGGCACCGGCTCGGGCAACAGCATCATCACGCCCGACT
This sequence comes from Acidimicrobiales bacterium, assembly GCA_965262315.1. Classification (GTDB taxonomy): domain Bacteria; phylum Actinomycetota; class Acidimicrobiia; order Acidimicrobiales; family UBA8592; genus JBCCFK01. The sequence continues at coordinate 115,482 of CBDHFJ010000032.1, read as the reverse complement.
TCGACGACTGGAAGATCGCCATCGTCGAGAAGGGCGTGTTCGGCGGCACCTGCCTCAACCGGGGCTGCATCCCGTCGAAGATGTTCGTCTACGCCGCCGACGTGATCGAGCAGGCGCGGCACTCCTCGAAGCTCGGCGTCGACCTGTCGCTGGACCAGGTCCGGTGGGCCGACATCGTCGAACGTGTCTTCGGCCGCATCGACCCGATCGCCCAGGGCGGCGAGGACTACCGCCAGGGCCTCGACCATGTCACCGTGTACAAGGCCCACGCCCGGTTCACCGGGCCGAACACCGTGTCGGTCGGCGACACCGAGATCACCGGCGACCACATCGTCATCGCGACGGGTGCCAGGCCGTTCGTCCCGCCGATCAACGGGCTCGAACAGGCCGGCTACCACACCTCGGACACGATCATGCGACTGCCCGAGGTGCCGCGGGCGGCTCGCCGTCCTCGGCGGCGGGTACATCGCCACCGAGATGGCCCACGTCTTCGAGGCCATGGGGTCCGAAGTGACGATGCTGGTCCGGGGACCGCGCCTGCTGCGGGTGGAGGACGAAGAGGTGAGCATGCGCTTCACCGACGTCTTCGCCGACCGCTGCGAGCTGGTCCTCGGCGCATCGATCGACTCCGTCCACCGCGTGGCCGACGGATCGCTGTGCATCGAGGTCAGTGTGGGCGGCGATCAGTTCACCGTCGACTGCGACGAGATCCTGGTGGCCACGGGGCGCACCCCGACCACCGAGGACCTCGACGTCCATCGCGCCGGCATCGAGTGCCACGACGGCTACGTGGTGACCGACAGTCACATGCGGACCAACGTCGACCGCATCTGGGCGCTGGGTGACATCACCAACCCCGATCAGCTCAAGCACACCGCCAACCGCGAGGCCAAGGTGGTCGCCCACAACATCGCCAACCCGGACGAGATGATCGAGGCCGACCTGTGGCCCACGCCACACGCGGTCTTCTCACATCCACAGGTGGCCTCGGTCGGCGCGACCGAGCAGCAGCTCCGAGGCGAGGGGGTGCCCTACCTGGTCGGCAAGCGGGACCACGCCGGGACCGCGTACGGCTGGGCCATGGAGGACACCACCGGCTTCTGCAAGGTGTTGGCGCACGCCGAGACCCGCCAGATCCTGGGGGCGCACATCATCGGACCCCAGGCTGCGACCCTGATTCACCAGCTGATCCAGGGGATGAAGTTCGGCCAGACCGTCGACGAACTCGCCGAGGGCTTCCTGTACATCCACCCAGCGCTGAGCGAACTCGTCGAGAACGCCCTGCTCGACGTCGGCTGAGGCCACCGCCTCGCTCAGGCGTCGTCGGGGATGCCCAAGGCGGCCTTGGCCGTGGTCAGCGCCCAGCGGTAGTCCGTCTTCCCGTTCGGGCTGCGGACCAGCGACGGCACCCGGACGATGTGCTTGGGCGACTTGTAGGCCGCCAGGTGCTCGCGCACTCCGGCCACCAGATCGTCGTCTGCGAGCTCGGCTCCCGGCGCCAGCTCCACCACGGCGGTGATGGCTTGGCCCCAGCGCTCGTCGGGCACGCCGACGACGTTGGTGTCCACCACGCCGTCGAGCAGCTTCAGCGCCTCCTCGACCTCTTCGGGATAGACCTTCTCGCCGCCGGTGTTGATGCACACCGAGCCTCGACCCAGGAGCACGATCGAGCCGTCGTCTTCGACGGTGGCCCAGTCGCCGGGGATCGAATAGCGCTGGCCGTCGATGATGGGCCAGGTCTCAGCCGACTTGACGGGGTCGTTGTAGTAGCCAATCGGCAGCGGCCCTCCGAGGGCGAGTCGGCCCCGTTCGCCCGAACCCGGGGCGACGTCGCGCCCGTCCTCGGTGAGCACCCGGGTGTACTGGCCCAGCTGGAAGCGAGCGGTCGAGGTGGCATCGGCGTCACCTTCGAGCTTGTTGGCGAAGCCGGCCCCCTCCGACGAGCCCAACGCATCCAGGAGGCGCATCTTCGGATTGTGCGAGAGCAGCGCCGACTTGACCGGCGCGCTCCACATCACGCCCGAGGACATGATCAAGAAGATCGACGAGAGGTCGTAGGGCTCGCCGCGCTCGGCCGCTCGATCGAGCGCCTCCACCATCGGCCGGCAGAACGCGTCCCCGACGACGGTCAGGTGGGTGGTGCGCTCCCGGGCCACCGTGGCCCAGGCCACGTCGGCATCGAAGCTGGGCGTCGGCATGCAGACGACCGAACCGCCCTGCACCATCGTGGACAGCGCGGTGATGCCGGCGGTGCCGTGCATCAGCGGGGCTGCGGCGAGCTGCCGGGTCACGAGGCCGCGCTCGCGAATCTCGTGCGCCCGCGCCACCACATCGTCCACCGAATCCGGCAGCGGCATCCGCATGCCCCGGTAGATGTTGGCCATGGTCCCGACCATCGACGAGTGCGGCCACATGACCCCCTTGGGCCGCCCGGTGGTGCCGCCCGTGAACAACAGCCACAGGTCGTCCGCGCTGCGCTCGATCCGCGCCGCAGGGGCCGTGGCCGCGATCATGGTCTCGTAGTCGACGGCCCACGCCGGCGTGTCGTCGGCGCCGCCGACCTCGACCAGCAGCTCGATGTCGGGCAGGTCGGATCGGATCTCGTCGAACTGGTCTCGCAACGACGCCGGAGTAGAACACGGCCCGGGCATCGGCGTCGTCGAGCAGACTCCGCAGCTCGGCTGCCGAGTAGCGGTAGTTGACGTTGAACGGGTAGCACCGCTGTTTCATGGCGCCCCACTGCGCCTCCAGGTACTCGTTGCCGTTGTACAGGCAGAGGCCGACGTTGTCGGCGTGTCCCAGGCCGGCATCGCGGAGTGCGGCTGCGACCCGAGCCGCTCGATCCTCACCTTCGGCCCACGTCCGGCGGACGTCCCCGCAGACGAACAGCTCGTCCGAGCGGAACTCGTCGGCCAGTGCTTCCCATGCCGATGCGAAGTCGAATGCCACCCCGGACCCCCTGTCGTCGTCGCGTTCGAATGTAGTGTGCCCGCCCCACCACGCGGCCACCCGCTCTTGGGCTACACAGAGCCGATGGAAACCGACCTGCTGTATCTCCGGGACGCCTACCTCGAGACCTGCGAGGCCACCGTGCTCGCCGTGGACGGGGACGGCGTGGTGCTCGACCGCACGATCCTCTACCCCACCGGCGGCGGCCAGCCGCACGACACCGGCACGCTCACCTGGGAGGGTGGATCGGCGCGTGTGACCGACGTGCGCAAGCGAGGCACGGTGGTCAGCCACAGCGTCGACGCCGCTCCCCCGGCCGTGGGGACGGCAGTCGCGGTGGAGGTCGACTGGGAGCGTCGGCACCAGCTGATGCGCACCCACACGGCACTCCACATCCTCTGCGGGGTCATCTGGAACGAGTGGGGCACGGCCGTGACGGGCGGGAACATGAACCCGCTCGAGGCGCGGATGGACTTCGAGTTCGACCCGCTCCCAGAGCGCTTCGCCGAGCGGGTGACCGAGCTCGTGAACGCCGAGATCGCGGCGAACCGCCCCATCGAGGTGGGCTTCCTGCCCCGGGCGGCCGCGCTGACCGACGACGACCTGATCCGAACCAAGGTGAACCTGATCCCCGAAACGGTCACCACCATTCGGGTCGTCGACATCGTCGGGCTGGACAAGCAGGCCGACGGCGGCACCCATGTGGCGTCCACGGGCGAGGTGGGCCACTTCGAGATCACCAAGACCGAGTCCAAAGGCAAGGGCAACAAACGAGTGCGCATGCGGCTGAGCTGACCACCGCCGCCCCGTTCCCAACCTGCGGGGAAAGAACCGGGGGACCCGAGGCGCGCTCCCGTATCCTGCTGGGCGTGAGCAGCACCTGGGGCTCGGCTTTTCGGATGCACACCTTCGGCGAGAGCCACGGTGGCGGCGTCGGCGTGATCGTCGACGGATGTCCGCCACGCCTCGCCATCACCACCGAGGAGATCCAAGCGGACCTCGACCGTCGACGACCGGGTCAGAGCCGCTTGGTCACCCAGCGCGACGAAGCCGATCAGGTCGAGATCCTGAGCGGCGTCTTCGACGGCCACACGCTCGGCACGGCGATCGGCATGGTCGTGCGCAACAAGGACGCTCGCCCCGGTGCGTATGACCACATGAAGGACCTCTACCGGCCGTCACACGCCGACTTCACCACCGAGGCCAAGTACGGGATCCGCAACTGGCAGGGCGGCGGCCGAGCCAGCGCCCGAGAGACCATCGGACGGGTGGCCGCCGGGGCCGTCGCCCGCAAGCTCCTCCGGCAGGTGGCGGGCGTCGAGGTGGTCGGCTGGGTGAGTCGGGTCCACACCATCGACGCCGATGTCGATCCCGCCGAGGTCACGCTGGACCAGGTCGAGGCCGACCCCACCCGTTGCCCGGACCCCACCGCGGCGTCGGCGATGACCGAAGCCATCGAGCAGGCCCGCCGTGACGGCGACAGCCTGGGCGGCGTGGTGACCTGCGTGGCCCGCCAGGTCCCACCCGGGCTCGGCGACCCCGTCTTCGACAAGCTCGAGGCGGAGCTCGCCAAGGCCATGCTGAGCCTCCCGGCGGCCAAGGGATTCGAGATCGGCTCCGGGTTCGCCTCCACCCGGATGACCGGCCTCGAACACAACGACGCCTTCGAACCGGGCGCCGACGGGGTGCCGACCACCCGCACGAACCACAGTGGCGGCGTCCAGGGCGGCATCAGCAACGGCGCGGACATCGTCTTCCGGACCGCGTTCAAGCCCACGGCGACCATCAGCTCCGAGCAGGACACGGTCGATCGCGACGGCAACGCCACCACGCTCGCTGCCCGCGGCCGCCACGACCCCTGTGTGCTCCCCCGCGCCGTTCCCATGGTGGAAGCCATGGCCTGCGTGGTCCTCGCCGACCTGTGGCTCCGGCAACAGGCGATCGACGTGCTCCCGCCCGTCGATTGAGCGGAACACCTGCCCGCCACGGGTAGCGATCGGGACTTCAGTACGCTCGGGAACTGGCACACCACTCCCGACGTTGAGACCTTGATGACATCGAAACCCACCACCCGCTGGGCCGCGCTCGGACTGAGCGTGGCTCTGGTCGGCACTGCCTGTGGCAGCGGCGGCGACACGACGACGAGTGCGGGAGTTCCCGAGCTCGACGACGTCACAGCCGCCGAGGCCTCAGCCCCGCCCACCGAACCGCCCGCCGCCGAGGCCACACAACCACCGGAGACCGAGACCGAGGCTTCGCCCGAGGCCCCCTCGGCCACCGTGGAAGCCGACGCCCAACCTGCCGAAGAACCCGCCGAGGAGGCTCCCGCCGAACCGGCTGGCGAGAACCAGCTCCCCGACGTCGAGGTCGTCGATCTCGCGACCGGCGACAACGTGTTGCTCTCCTCGTTCGCCCCGGCCGATCGCCCGATCGTCCTCTGGTTCTGGGCCCCCCATTGACCGAGCTGCCGGCGCGAAGCGCCGGACGTCGAGCAGTTTGCTCGAGATCATGGTGATGAGGTGCTGGTGATCGGTCTGGGAACCCAGGACGACCTGAACATGGCCAACGACTTCGTGGCCGACTACGGAACGGTGAGCTTCCCGATGTTGTGGGATCCGTCGTTCGACAGCTGGCGCGAGCTCGACATCTTCGGCCAGCCGGCCGGCATGCTCGTCTCTCCCGACGGGACGCTCATCGGTCAGTGGCGCGGCGGCATCCCCGAAGACGAGGTCCTCGAAGCCGTGGCCCAGCTCTGACCACACCAGCCCTGATCCAGCCGACCTGTCGCGCACTGGTCCACCAGACCGAGTGCGCGACAGGTCGACGCTGGGCGTCAGCTGACGAACGGCATCGAGACGACCTCGGCCGCGAGCAGATCGCGGCGCGCCTCGATCTGCACTCGGTCGCCGATGGTGATGTCCGGTGGGAGGAACGCCATGGCGATCCCCTGCTCGAGCATCGGTGAGAAGTTGCCGCTGGTGACCTCGCCGATCACGTCGTCGCCGGCTCGCACGAGCTGACCGGTCCTCGGCGGACGGCGTCCCTCGACCAACAGTCCCTGGAGGCGTCGGGTGACGCCGGCGGCCTGCTCGGACTCGAGGGCTTCGCGACCGCGAAACGCTCCCTTGTCCCAGCCGATGACCCACCCGAGCCCCGCCTGGAGCGGGGTGATCCCGGGTCCGAGCTCCTGGCCGTGCAACGGAAGCCCGGCCTCGAGCCGGAGCGTGTCCCGTGCCCCCAGTCCGGCGGGGTGGACCCCGGCGCCGAGCAGCGCCTCCCACAGGGCGGGGGCGGCGTCTGCAGGCACGGCGATCTCGATGCCGGGCTCGCCGGTGTAGCCGGTGCCGGCGACGACGCATGGTGTGCCCCGCCACTCGAGTCGGGCCACACGGAAGCGTTTGACCTCGGCGGCGTCGGGGAAGACCGGGGCGAGCAGCTCCTTGGCCCGGGGACCCTGGACCGCCAGCACGGCACGGTCTCGGGTCACGTCGACGGCATCGACGCCAGGTGCGGTGTCGAGCGCAGCCTCGACACGAGCGGTGTTCGAGGCATTCGGCATGACATCGAACCGGCCCTCGCCGACCCACCAGACGATGATGTCGTCGAGTACCGAACCGTCCGATGGATCCAGCAGGTGCGTGTACTGGGCGCGGCCCGACTCGACCTTCCGCAGGTCGTTCGTCAGCGCGCCCTGGAGGCCGTCGAAGGCGCCGGGCCCCTCGACGCGTAGGGTCCCGAGGTGGGACACGTCGAAGACGACCGCTCCGGTGCGGCACGCCCGATGCTCGTCCAGCGTGCCTGCCTCGTAGCTCAGCGGCATCTCCCAGCCGCCGAACGCCGTCATCTTGGCGCCGAGCGCCCGATGGGCCGCGTCGAGCGGCGATCGGGGACCCGACGGATCGCTCACGGACGGCGCCGGATCAGTGTCCGACGGCCCGAGCCGGATCGTCCGCTGCCTCGGGGAACAGGTCGACGATGGCGGAATCGACCTCGTCCTTGACGGCACCGAGCGGGAGGACGTTCAGGACACCCTGGCCATTCTGGAGGAGATCGATGATCTCTGCGCCGCTGCGGACCAGCACCGAGGTGCTCCCGCTGATGACCAGGTTGGCCGAGGCCACGTCCTCGCCGAGGTTCTCCCGGAGGTAGCTGAAGACCTCGCGGACGGACTCGAGCTTGATGCCCGCGTCGAGCAGGTTCTTGATGACCTTGAGCTCGAGCAGATCGCGGTAGGAGTAGCGCCGTCGGCTGCCACTCCCCTTCGCCGTCTGGATGGACGGGCGCACCAGGTCGGTGCGAGCCCAATAGTCGAGCTGTCGGTACGTGATCCCGACGATCTCGGCGGTGCGCTTCCCGCTGAAGCCCTGCTCGATCTCGGCAGCCATGTGGATTCCCTCTCCTGCAGACCAGCGCCCGCCACCCCGACGCCCGATCGCGCTCCTCCGCTGCCCGTGATCGCCATCGCCGACGTCACGAACCCACACTCGGAGCTTGCACGACCGAAATTACGCCGGTGTGAGCCGAGAGGCAGGATAGGGAACGCTGCGCGCGCCGTCAACACAAGCCACACGAGCAACGCCGCGTGCGGGAGGCCGAACCGCGGCGTCGCGGTCGGCGCCGGGACCCCGGCCGCTGGTCAGCTCTCGAAATCGGAGGGGTCGACCGAGTCGATGAAGTCGCGGAACTCCTCGAGCATCTGCTCTTCGTCCACACCATCGCCTTCGCCGTCGTCGGGCACCGTGTAGGCGGCCTTGGCCAGCACCCGCTCGTCGACGAAGATCGGCGTGCCGGTCCGCACCGCCAACGCGATCGCGTCGGAGGGGCGGCTGGAGACCGAGCGAATGCCGTCGGCACCCTCGAACTCCAGCTCGGCGAAGAAGGTCTTGTCCTGGAGGTCGGTCACGACGACACGCTCGACCTTGACGGCCAACACGTCGAGGACGGACTTGAAGAGATCGTGGGTCATCGGGCGGGGTGTCTCGACCTCGTCCATCGCCAACGCGATGGCAGTGGCCTCGGGGCCACCGATGAAGATGGGCAGCAACCGCCCACTCTCGCCAGCCTCACGCAACAACACGATGGGCGCCGAACTCGGCAACTCCACGCGTACTCCCACCAGCTCCATCTCGATCACGTAGGAGACGCTAGTCGCCCGAGCCCGAAAATGCCCTGAGACAACGGCACCGAGTTTCCCCACGGATGGTGCTCGACCGCATCGTTCGACCCCGTGTTGGTCACGGACGGTGCCGCCACGGGTTCACCCGTGACGAGCGCGACCCGCAGCCGTCTCCCCAGGTCAGCGCCACTTTCTGCCCGTTGGCCACACCAGCCACATGGCCGAGCGGTGCATCGGAAGGGCGGTCAGCGCCTCCCCGGCGCCGACGCCGAGCCCAACCCCCGGTCCACGCCGGCACGCACGCGGACCACGTGCGGCTCGGCCGGCCACCCCGGAGCGCCCCACGAACCCGCTCGGCCGCTCGAGGACCGACGCCTCAGAGCAGGCGACGGAGCAACAGCGCCCGCAGGTCCTCGCCCAGGTGGATCAGTTCCCGCTTGGTGTCGGCCAGCGCCGACTCACCATTCACCCCGGACAACCGCTGCTGGATCAACCCGGCTTCACGTTCGGCCGCGACACGCACCGCCTTCAGGTGGCGCGGCTCGATGCCGTGGGTCAGGAATCGGGCGACGATCTGCGCCGCGATCAGGTCGTCGCCGCCGTACACGGGACGGCCTCGATGGCTCCGAGGCGACAACAGCCCGGCCTTCTCCATCGCCGCCAACTGCTCGACGCCGAGCCCGGCCCGCTCGCCCAACTCCTTGCCCGTGAGCGCGATGTCGACATCGGGGGCCCGGAGCGGGTCCACGCGCACCGGCGGCGACGCTGGTTCGGCCGAGGCCAGCTCGTCGTCGGTCAGGTCGCCGGCGCTCAGGCGCTCGCGGATGACGCGCAACGGCATGAAGTGGTCGCGTTGTTGCCGGAGCACCCACCGCACCTGCGCGACGTCACGATCCGAGTAGCGCCGGTAGCCCGAGGGCGCCCGCTCGGGCGTCACCAACCCTTGCGCTTCCAGGAACCGCAGCTTCGAGATGCTGACGTCGGGGAACTCCTCGGTGAGGGCCGAGACGGCCTCGCCGATCGAGCGATGGGAACCGCCGTTCACCTGGCTCAGTCGTCCTCGGTGAAGAACAGGAGCTTGAACTTCCCGATCTGCAGCACGTCGCCGTCGGCCAGCTGTCGAGGCTGGTCCAGCGACTGGTTGTTCACGTAGCTCCCGTTCAGGGAGCCCACGTCGCGCACCGTCACCACGTCGCCGTCGAAGTCGACCTCGGCGTGGCGGCGAGACACCGTGATGTCGTCGAAGAAGATCGTGCTCTCGGGGTGCCGGCCCAGCGAGCTGACGCCAGGATCGAGCCGGTACCGAGATCCGGCCTTCGGGCCGCGGGACACCACGAACCCCACGACCGTTCCCGGGCCCGCTGCCTGGATCTCCTCCACCAGCAGCGTCTCGGTGGGCGCTTCGGTGAGATCCGTCAGCGGCGCACCGCACGAGGAGCAGAAGTTCCCGCCGTTCGCATTCACATGGCCGCAGCGCCGGCAAACGATCTCGTCGGGCACGGTCACTCCTCGATCAGCGCCCGGTACCCGTCCGCGTCGAGCAACGAGTCGAGCTCGGAGGCGTCAGCCAGGTCGATCCGGCAGATCCAGCCGTCGCCGTACGGGTCGTCGTTCAAGAGTTCGGGCGAGTCGGCCAGGTCGGCGTTGACCTCCGAGATGGTCCCGGACACGGGTGCGTAGATGTCCGACACCGACTTGGTGGACTCGACCTCGCTGAACGTGCCCCCGCTGGTGACCGTGGCCCCCACCTCGGGGACATCGACGAACACGACGTCTCCGAGTGCATCCTGCGCGTAGTCGGTGATGCCGAGTGTGATGGCCTGGCCTTCCACCCGGACCCACTCGTGGTCGGGCGAGTAGCGGAGATCGTCGGGCACGTTCATGGCGGTCAGACTATCCCGGCGTCTCCCCCACTGCGGCCCTCGGCCAACGCCTGCCGAGCGATCGGGACGTAGCCCCAGGCGGCGTAGTAGTGCAGGATCAACGAGGGGACGCCGATGCCATAGGCGAGCACCTCGGCCAGCGTCGACCAGGAGACATCGGCGTACGCGACCAGGAACAACGGGAACGCGAACATCAGACCGAAGGTGCTGGTCTTGCCCCACCAGGTCACGTCGATGCGCCTCGCGCCGAGCGCACCGAGGACGAGCGCGACGATCGAGATCGCAGCTTCGCGGACGAGGGTCAACACGGCGAACCACAGCGGCACGCTCTCGTCGATGATCATGCTGAACACGGCCACCAGGAACATCAGGCGATCCGCGGTGGGATCGAGCAGCTTGCCGACCTCGGACACCTGATCGAAGCGCCGTGCGATCCACCCATCGACCCAGTCGGTGGCCCCGAGGACCGCCAGCAGGCCGGCAGCGGCGATGCGGCGCTCCTCGCCGAGCAGCAGCCACACGAAGATCGGGATGCACCCGAGACGGGCCACCGAGATCAGGTTCGGCCAGGTGAAGACCTCTTGCTGCCACGTGCGGGCCGGCGCCGTCTCGGTCACGCGCCGAGCCTACCGGGCTGTCAGAAGCCGACCGGTCCTGCGCCGCCGGCGACCGGAACGAGCCCGGTTGTCAGCGACGGCGAGGCGGGCGGCCCACGGGGACGAACCACCGAGCCATCGCAGCGTTTACGCTGCCGCCATGGCAACGGTCTTCACCATGATCATCAACGGCGATCTCCCCGGGCACTTCGTCTGGCGCGACGACGACGCCGTTGCATTCCTGTCGATCAACCCGATCAACCGTGGGCACACCTTGGTCGTGCCCACCGCAGAGGTGGACCACTGGATCGATCTGCCGGCTGCGACCAACCAGCACCTGATGGGGGTGTCCCAGCACATCGCCGAGGTCCAACAGTCGCTGTGGCGTCCCGCCCGCGTTGGCCTGATGATCGCCGGCTTCGAGGTACCCCACACCCACGTCCACGTGATTCCACTCGACGGCATGCACCACCTGGACTTCGCCAACGCCGCCGCCACGGTGGACCACGGCGAACTGGCGGCCATCGCCTCCGAGCTCCGCTCGGGTCTGGTGTCCGCAGGCCACACCGAGGCTGCGCTCGACTGAGTGTCGGTGTCGACCGACGCTCAGCAGAGACCCTCGTCATTGAACGGAGCGGGCTCCAGGCCGAGCGACTCGGCGATGCTCTGGAAGGTGTAGACCTCGATGCCCGCGCTGCGGCCCACGGGCCGCCAGCCGCTCTGCGCGAGCTGGCCGCAGAACTGTCGCTGTTCGAAGTCGCCCCACACACCCTCGACCTCGGAGAGGTCGTACACGATCCAGTTGACGCCCTCGGCTGCTTCCGCGGCCACGGTGAACACCTCGTCGGAGCGCTCGGCGGGGGTCTCGAGTTCGAAGAGACCCACCCGTTCGGTGATGAGCGGCAGCACCTTCGGCGCAGCGCGGACCACGGCGTCCTCCGGGATGAGGTCGGCAGCGTCGAAGCGAGCCTGGTCGACCCCGTCCTGGCGACCCCACGACCAGGGTTCCTCGTACGGCGAGGTGACCGCGTCCCGGGCGAAGAACACCGCCGCGGTGAAGACCAACGCCGAGATCAGGCGACGATCGATGTTCACCTTCTGCACGATCACGCGACCGGTCTTGGCGATCCCGAAGGTCAGCGCCACGAACACGAACGCGGTGATGGGAACGAACTGGCCCGCCTCGTCGAGCGTTCCCTCGGGGACATCAGCCACCAGGTACAGCGAATAGAGCGGGACCGCAGGCAGCAGATACCGCGGGGCCACCACCGGCAGGAACAGGACGGGGGCCAACAAGGTGACCAGGGTGAGGAAGTTGGCCTGGCTGAACAGCTCCTGGGTGAAGGTGACGGGACTGGTCAGCACCCCCCACAGGACCGAGAACGGGTTGTCGCTGCCGTACGCGGCGAACGCCTCGACATGGGGGAAATCACCTCCGGCGTACGCAGGTTGGATCACCAGGATGGCGAGGCTGGCCCAGGCGAGACCGGCGAGCGCCGTGGCATAACCCAGGCGGCGACGTCCCTCGATCCACCACAACACGCCCAGACCGGCGATCGCGATGCCCAGATCGGCGCGGGCCGACAGCACGAGCGCCACCATGATCCAGTAGCGGATCCAACGCTCTCGCTTGCCGAACAGCACTGCGCCGATGATCGCGGGAAGCGCGACGACCTCGAGGTGGAAGCCCGCGATGTTGATGGCGTGGACAGCGCTGTAGGCCCCGTAGACGATGACGATGGCGATCGTCGTTCCCACGCGCAGGTTGACCACGTCCCGAGCCAGGCGCCACAACGGCACCACCGCCAGGGCCAAGGCCGCCGACTGCACCACGAGCAAGGTGATGGCCGTCGGGAAGATGCGCGCCACGAGGGCGACGGGATAGATCAGGTAGCCGGCCTGCTCGAACAGGTAGTTGTGTGACAGCAACGACGAGTCCGGGGTGAACCACTCGCCGATCAGCCACACGGTCTGCATGGCTCCTGCCAGGCTCGCGTCCTCGCTGAGCTCACGGGACCGCGCCAGAGCGATCAGCAGGAGCAGCACGAAGAGCACGACGGCGAAGAACCAGGGGCCCGTGCGGTTGAAGGCCGTGCCTTCGAGACGCGCCTGCCAACGCAGGAGTCGATACTCCAGCTGTTTGCGCCACGGCAGGCTCATGCGAGCCACCGCCGGTGCGCGGGCGTCGAGACCCCCATCACTGGGCGGCGGGCCCCGGGAGCGCAGCGTCGATCTCGACCGGTTCGATCAACTCGGCGCCCTTGGTCCGCGGGTTGTTCACCGCGGTGCTGACCGGGTGGAAGTCCATCAGCTCCGAGGGGGCAGCCACGAGGAAGCGTTCCAGATCATCGGGGTCGCGCCGGTCGCGGTCGAGCCACTCGTCCCATGCCGACGGGGGCAACATGATCGGCATCCGGTTGTGGATCGGCGCGATCTTGTCGTTGGGCGTACCCGTGATGATCGTGCAGGAGCGAAGCAGCTCGCCGTCCTGGGCTGGATCCCGCCACGTCTCCCACAACCCCGCGAGCGCGAACGGCGCGTCATCGACCCGGTGGATGCGCATCGGCGTCTTCTTGTCCTCGCCCTCGAGCTTGACCCACTCGTAGAAGCTGTCGGCGGGGATGATGCAGCGCTGGCGCTGGAACGGCTTGCGGAACGCGTTCTTGGTGGCGATGGTCTCGGCGCGAGCGTTGATCATCTTGTTGCCGATCTTGGCGTCCTTCGCCCAGAACGGGATGAGACCCCAGCGGGCGGTGTCGAGCACCCGCTTTCCGTCCTCTTCGAACACGGTCCAGACGCTGTTGGTCGGCGCGACGTTGTAGCTGGGTTCGACGAGGGTCTCCCCGAGCTGTTCGGCGCCGAAGTACGCCGCCAGCTGGTCGGGCGGCGTCGTCGACACGAATCGTCCGCACATGGCACGCCACGGTACTCGCTGCATCCGCCTGCGACGGGACCGGCCGAGACCGCCTCGGCGATCGCCGGGCTGCGAACGTGGCCGGCTCCCAGGGATGTACGCTCTGCCGCGTCCGCAGGCCCCGAGACTCGGGTCCGGTGGCGCGGACACCGATCGCCGTGAGTGACACGCAAGAACATCCAGACTGGTTCCGCGCCCATGACGGCAAGTGGTACCCGAAAGACCGCCTCCCGCCGGGCGACCACGTGGCCGATCCCGCGCCCCCGCGGGACCCGGACCGACGCCCCTGGCTGCTGCTCGCAGCCGGTGCGGGCGTACTGGCCGCGGTCCTCGTTTTCGCCGTCACGAGCGGAGGCGGTGACGAGGACCCCGAGGTCGCGCTGCCGACCCCGACGGTCGCCGCCGCAACCGCGGAACCGACCACGGTTCTCGACGAGGTGTTCCCGGACCGCCCCGAGACCGAGTCCGCCGAGCAGCCGACCCCGGACGCCGCGGGCGCGACCTCGGCGGCCGACGATCTGCAGATCACCGAGGCGTCCTGGGTGCGGAGCGCCTTCGACGAGCTCGATTTCGCCGTGGTGGTGACCAACACGGCCGACGTGGCCTACGCCAACGTCAACCTCGATGCCGTGTTCGTCGACGGGGACGGCGCCGAGCTGGGCCGGGCGCCCTTCTCCTACCCGCTCGTCGGAGCGGGCTCGGATGTGATCCTCAGCGGACTCCGCCCGATCGACCCCGACGCCGTGGCCGACGTGCGACTGGAGGCCTCAGCCCGAGGATCGCTGCCGCCGGCACCGCCGGCGGTGGAGGTCACCGACTGGACCTGGGAGCAGGACCCGGCGGGCACGGTGACCGTGTCGGGCTCCATCGTCGCCACTCGACCGACCGAGTTCGTGTCGGTGGTCGCCGTCCTCCGCGACGCCGACGGTGATTTCCTGGGGACGGCGTTCGCCTTCGTCGACGCGGTGGTCGACGCCCCGCGCGACTTCCAAGCGATCGGCTTCCCCCTCGGCGACGTCGCCGACGCCGACCTCCACCTCAACGGCTGATCGGCCGACACCAACCCGTCCAAGATTCCGCGATCCAGCTCAGCGCAGAAACCGGACAGGCCGCACCCACCCCACCAGGGAAGCCCAACCGCAACACCAACCCGTCCAAGATTCCGCGAATCAACTCAGCGCAGTAAACCGGACGGGCCGCACCCACCCCACCAGGGAAGCGCAACCGCAACACCGACCCGTCCAAGATTCCGCGAATCAACTCAGCGCAGTACACCGGACGGGTTGGTTGTGTGTGTCACTCGATGAGGGCGATGGCGCCGCTGGGGCAGATCGAGATCGCCTGTTCGACCGCGGCGACCTGGTCGGCGGTCAACTCGCCGGGCACCACGGCGACGGGCTGGTCCTCGTCGTTCCAGGCGAACAGGGCCGGATGGTTGTAGATGCACTCCCCCGCCAGGATGCAGGCGTCCAGGTCGATGCCGATGCGCACGGTCAGTCCCACTCGATCCACAGCTCGCTGGGCGTGCGGAACCCGCCGCTGTCGATCGAGGGCGACGTGATGCCCTCGTGCTCGGCGAACTTCGGCCGCGGGTCCCCCATCATCTCGAGCAGCTTCGCCGACGCGATGACCGCCTCCTGACGGGCCATCGCGTAGCCCATGCAGAAATGCTGTCCGATCCCGAACCCCAGGTGGCCGGGGAGCTTGCTGCGGTAACGACCCGACCGGTTCTCGCGCCCCATGTGGAGGTCGGTGCGGTGAATGTCGAAGGTGTCAGGGTCGGAGAAGATGCGCTCGTCCCGGTTGCCGGCACCGAGGTACAGCCGGACCTGCGCCCGCTCGGGGATGACCTTGCCGTGCATGAGCACTTCACGAGTGGTGTACCGGGTCTGGATGTGCACCACCGCGTCGTAGCGCATCATCTCGGCGAAGACGTTCTCCCACAGCGCCGGGTCGCGTTTCACGTCCTCGAACTGGTCGGGCCGGGTGTAGAGCATGTGGAACCACATGTTGGCGATCGCCTTGTCCGTGGTGTCGCCACCGGCGGCCAACAGCAGGGCGATGAAGCCCTTCACCTCGTCGTCGGACATCCGGACCCCATCGAGTTCGGCTTCGACGATGCGACCGAGCAGGTCGTCGTGGTGGGTTCGCCGTCGATCCTCGATCAGCGGGTCCAGGTAGGCCCACATCTCGTTGCGGGCCGCGATGCCGCGAGCCAGATGCTCGCCGCCGAACCCCAGCCCGGCGATCAGGGCCTGGTACCAACCGACGAAGGTGTCCTCGTCTTCGCGCGGCAGACCCAACATGTTCGAGATCACCCGGATCGGGAACTGCGTCGAGACCGCCTCGACCAGCTCGATCTCCTTGTCGTTCGCGACCTTGTCGATGAGCTCCGCGGCGATCTGCTCGATGATCGGGATGAACTCGGTCAGGCCCTTGCCCACGAACTGGTTGGCCACGATGTTGCGGAGCCAGCGATGCCGGTCGCTGTTGCCGTACTCCAGGATGTTCGGCCCGAAGACGTGCGAGCTGCCGAAGTCATACGGGCCGTCGGGCCGGTACACGGCGCGGTCGAAGCTCTCGTTGTCCTGGAAGGCCGCGTCGACGTCCTCATAGCGGGTGAGCACCCAACGGTTGTGGAACCGGTCGTGGTAGACGGGCTCGTTGTCCCGCAGCCGCCGGTACAGCGGGAACGGGTCGCGTTGGAAGTCCGGCGAATCGAACTCCCGCGGGTCGACGGGTACGGCGGTCGTGGTCACGGCATCCCCCTTCAGCCACGTCCGAGCGTAGTTGGTCCTGCCGGAGCCGGGCCGGTGGACGCGACAGAGGCCGGAGCTGGAGCTCCGGCCTCGCCGTTCAGTGTCGGGCTGAGAGGATTTGAACCTCCGACCCCTGGTCCCCCAGACCAGTGCGCTAACCGAACTGCGCCACAGCCCGTTCTGAGGAACGCCATGGTAGCGACCCGGTGCCTCCACGCCACGCCCATTCGCCCGCGACCGGTCGCCGCGAGGGCAACGCTCAGAACAGCAGCAGGAACCCTTGGATCACCCGCCAGCCCAGGTACAGGGTCACCGCGGCGACGCCCACCCAGAAGTGCCACGGCACATGCCGGTCCAGCGCCTCTTGCGCAGTAGCGTGGTCGCCCACCTCCACCGGCTCACCACACGTCGGACAGGTGCCGTCGGCGGGTAGCGAGTTGGGGGTGTAGTAGGCGCCGCATGGTTCACACGACGGCATGGGGTTCAGGTTCCCACTCGACCGAACCGACCGACTACTCGCGGCGCACGGCCATGATCGCGACGTCGTCGTCGATCGCTTCCGACGAGTAGTCCCGCGCCGCTTCGAGCAGCGACTTGGCCAGCACGTCAGGAGCGATCCCGGGGTCGCGGCTGAGGAACTGGGCGATGCGATCCTCGCCGAAGAGGTCCTCGCCATTGCGCACCTCGGCGAGACCGTCGGTGTACATCAGCACCAGGTCCCCGAGTTCGAGTGGGATCTCACGACTGATGTAGGTGGCTTTCGGGTCCAGCATCAGCAGGGGCCCCGTGGCCGCCAGGGGCTGCACCTCCCGTTCGTGCCAGAGGAACGCCGTGGGGTGCCCCGCGGACGCGAACCGGAGCGTCCCGGCCTCGGTGTCGAACACCACGACGACGAGCGAGATGAACTCCTCGATTCGTTCGCCGCCACACATCTGCTTGTTGAGCTCCTCGAGCGCCTGCGCGGGGTCCCGGAACGACTCGAGATACACCCGGAGGAGGTACTTGGCCTGGAAGGCGGTGATCGAGCTCTCGATGCCGTGGCCGGCAACGTCGCCGACGACGGCGGCCAGGCGGGTCTTCGAGATGCGGAACAGGTCGAAGAAGTCGCCGGCCATCAGGCCCGAGCCCGCCTGGTAGACACGGCCGACCTCGAACCCGGTGAAGTCCGGCAGCTCGTCCGGTGCCAGTCGACCGGCCCACGCCCGCGGGGCCAGGTTCTCCTGGGTGAGCGCCTCCTCGGCCCGCTTCTCGAGCTCGAACCGTTCGGCGCTCAGTCGAGCTTCCTTGACGGCGTTCCGGCTCCACATCAGCGACAGCCCAGCCGGCAGCGCCAACAGACCGAAGACGGCCACCGAGGCGTCCGACCCGCTGACCGTCACGATGACGGCGGCGACGGCCACCAAGGCGTACGTGAGCGCAGCGTGGGTGTCTCGGCGGAAGTCCCCTCGGGTCAGGGTGATCGCGGCGCGCTGAGCCACCGAGTCCCGTTGGTCGAGCTCGCGCAGGTCCGCCTCGAGCCGCCCGAGGAGCCGCAGGCGGAGCCTGGCCGATCGTCCCCAGACGTACGCTGCGCCGGCAGCGAGCGCAGCCAGGATCACCAGAACGGGTGTCTCCATGAGGGGACCATCGTACAACGAGCCCCCGACCGTGACGAGGGTGCATGTCGTCCCGAACCGGCCACCGTCGCCGACAGATCGACGCCAGCAAGCCACGTCGCCGCTGGTCAGCGGGCTCAATCGTCGCGCTTGCGGACCCGCAATTTGATGGGTGTCGTTCCCATGTCGAGATCGTTGCGAAGGGTGTTTTCGATGTATTTCAGGTATGTTCGATGTAGCGGCCGGTTCACGAACAACGTGAATGTCGGTGGATCGGTGGCACCTTGTGTGGCGTACAACACCCGGGCACCACCGGGTGCCGGATGCGCCGACTGAGCCCGTCGGATGACTCGGTTCACGTCTCGGGTGGGGATGCGCCGGTGGTAGTCGTCGATCGTTCCGGACAGGATCGGCAGCAGCCGGTGCACACCCTTGCCCGACATGGCCGAGATCTTGAGGACCGGTGGGTCGGCCAGGAACTTCAGCTTCTGGGCCACCTGTTCGGTGACGTCCTCGCGGGCCTCGGCGTCGAGCAGTTCCCACTTGTTGAGGACCACGACCACCGGGCAGCCGGCAGCATCGACCCGCTCGGCGAGGCGCTGGTCCTGGTGGGTGACTCCGATGGTGGCGTCGATCACCAGCAGCGCCACGTCGGCGCCGTCGATCGATCGCAGCGCCCGGACCAGTGAGTAGTACTCGGTCTCCTCGTCGATGCGAGCCTTGCGACGCATGCCCGCGGTGTCGATGAACCGCACCGGACCGAAGTCGGTCTCCACGATGGTGTCCACCGAGTCCCGGGTGGTGCCCGGCTGGTCGTGCACCACGCTGCGATCCTCACCGATCAGACGGTTGAACAGCGTGGACTTGCCCACGTTCGGACGACCGACGATCGCGATCCCGACGGCTCCCGACTCGTCGTCATCGGTCTCGGCGAACGCATCAGGGTCGACCTCGTCGAAGTCGGCGACGACGGCATCCAACAGGTCGCCCGACCCGTGGCCGTGCAGCGCCGAGACCGGCATGGGTTCACCCAGGCCGAGGGCCATGAACTCCCAGATGCCCGCCTCGTGGCTGACGGCGTCGACCTTGTTGGCCACCACGAACGTCGGGCCGGTCCGGCGCCGCAGCAGATCGGCCACCGACTCGTCATCGGCGGTCAGACCCACCCGGACGTCGACCACCATGATGGCCACGTCGGCCTCGGCGATGGCCCGGGCGGACTGTTCGCTGACCTTGTCGTCCAGCGCGGTCGCGCCCGAACCCGACGGCATCCAGCCGCCCGTGTCGATCACGGTGAACGGTCGACCGAGCCACTCGGCTTCGAGCTCCTTGCGGTCGCGCGTCACCCCCGGCCGCTCCTCGACGATGGCCTCGCGCCGGCCGACGATGCGATTGACGAGGGTCGACTTGCCGACGTTGGGGCGCCCGACGATGGCGACGGTGGGCAACCGGTCGACACTCATGGGCGCGCTCCGATCGCTTCACGCAACGCGATGCCGTCGGTGGCCACGATCTCGACCGGGCGAGGCAGGTCCTCGGGGGCCATGCCGTCGAGGAACCGGCCCTTGGACATGCAGACGTCGGGCAACAGGTAGCGGTGTCCCTCGGGTTCGAGGCGCAGGACGCGCTCGAGGTCGCTGCCGACCATCAGGCCGGCCACGGCGACGTTGCCCCCGAAGAACTCGTTGTCGACGGGGATGACCCGCACGTCGTCGCGCCCCAGTTCGGCCACCAGCGGTTGCAGCAGCGTCGCGCCGTAGGCACCGGTCAGGATGCCGATGGGTGCCTTGGCGCTCGGGCGCAGCGACACGGCTGCGGTGCCGTCCGGGGCAACCGTCCGCGGGGCCCGGTAGCCCTCGGGCGGTGCCCCCTCCACCCATGCGAAGAAGCCGTTGGCCGTCCCCGTTGGTGTCTCCACCTCGCCCCGGAACTCCTGCTCGAACGTGCGGGCGATGCCGACGCCGTCCTCGTGCATCGCGAAGTCGTCGTAGGAGTCACTGGGCGGCAGGTCCCGCCCGGCGAGCAGGTAGTACTCGTCCGCGGCGTGGACGAGGCGCCGCCCGGTGGCGCCCAGGAAGTGCTCCTGCCACTCCTCGACGATGTCGACGACCCGGGCCGCCTCCTCCGCGGTGTGCTCGCGGAGGCGAGGCTCGTCGTGGTGACGCGACACCCCGAGCGGCACGACACAGATCGACCGGATGGCGCCGTAGTCCTCTGCGACCGTACAGAGGGTGTCGTCCAGCACGTCGCCGTCGTTCACGCCGGGGCAGACCACGATCTGGCCGTGGATCTCGATGCCATGGTCGATCAGGGCCGACAGCCACCGGAGGCTCATGCCCCCTCGTCGGTTGCGCAACATCTCGCTGCGGATCTCGGCGTCAGCAGCGTGGATGCTGACATTCAGCGGCGACAGCTGCTCGGTCACCACGCGTTCGAGGTCGGCCTCGGTGAACCGGGTCAGCGTGGTGAAGTTCCCGTACAGGAACGACAACCGGTAGTCGTCGTCCTTCAGGTAGAGGCTCTCGCGCAGGTTCGGCGGAAGCTGGTAGATGAAGCAGAACTCGCAGTGGTTGTCACAGGTCCGCACCTGATCGAACAGGGCCGAGTGGACCTCCACCCCCAGCGGCTCACCAGCGTGCTTCACGACCTCGACGTCGAATGTCAACCCGCCGCGATCGACCTCGAGCGCGAGCTCGGGCTCGTCGGTGAGCATCTGATACTGGATGACGTCGCGCGGCACCTCGCCGTTGAAGGAGATCAGGACGTCGTCGACCGAGATGCCAGCCCTCGCAGCCGGCGAGTCCGGGATCACGGCCACCACTCGGGGCGCAGCCATCGTTCCAGGCTACGGCGCCCGACCCGGGGACGGATGCGACATCGGCTCGACCTCCGCTTTTGGCTCACGTTCGGCCACACTTGAGACGTGTCCGTCGACCAGGTGCTCCTCGCCTCACCCCGCGGTTTCTGCGCTGGGGTCGAGATGGCCATCAAGGCGTTGGCGTGGATGGTGCGCTCCTTCGATGCGCCCGTCTACTGCTACCACGAGATCGTCCACAACCGGATCGTGGTCGAGCAGTTCGAACGGCAGGGCGTGGTGTTCGTCGACGACATCACCGAGGTCCCTCCGGGCCGCCCCATCATGCTCAGTGCCCACGGCTCGGCCCCCGAGGTCGTCACGGCCGCGCAGGACCGGGGCAGCTACGTGGTCGATGCCGTCTGCCCGCTGGTCACCAAGGTTCACCACGAGGTCCGGGTCCGCGCCGGCAAGGGCTACCGGATCGTCTACATCGGTCACCAAGGCCATGAGGAGGCGGTCGGCACGATGGCGGTCGCCCCCGATGCGATCAGCCGGGTCGAGACCGTCGACGAGGTCGCCGCGCTGCCGGAGTTCGACCAACCGGTGGCGCTCATGGCTCAGACCACCCTCAGCCACCGGGACTGGGACGACGTGCTCGCCGCCACCCAGGAGCGGTTCCCCGACCTGTGGACCCCGGGACGTTCCGACCTCTGCTTCGCCACCACCAACCGCCAGCAGGCACTGATGGCGATGGCGCCTCGTTGTGATGCCGTGGTGGTCATCGGCAGCGCGAATTCGTCCAACACCATGGCCCTCGCTCGGCTCGCCACCGAGGCCGGTTGCCCCACCGTGGTGCGGATCAACGACGCCGCCGAGCTACCGGAGGACCTGTCGGGTGTCGTGGGCGTGACCGCAGGTGCGTCGGCACCCGAGGATCTCGTGAGCGCCGTCGTCGACCGGCTGGCACCGGCGCGCGGGATCGAGCTGGTCCACGTCACCGACGAGGACGAGTACTTCCCTCCGCCGCGAGCGCTCCGGGAGCTGATCGAGGTGCTGGGGACCGTCGTCGCCCGCGGTCTCGGCGTCGCCGAGCGCCCGTCGCTCGACGACCGCAACCTGGCCGCGTCCAACGTCCTGGCCGCGCTCGACTGACGTGCGCCCGGGCCTCGTCCGTCCCGCAGCGATCTGCGCCGCGGCCACCCTGGTGCTGGCCGGCTGCGGCGGTGCCGATGCCACGGGGGCGTGCCTGCCCGAAGAGCGCATCATCGAGCCGTCCGCCATCCACGTGATCGGCGACACCGAGGTCACCTACGCCAGCTCGCCGCCGACGTCGGGGCCCCACCAGATCCCTGCACCGGAACTC
The DNA here is from genome assembly GCA_965262315.1 of Acidimicrobiales bacterium. Taxonomy (GTDB): domain Bacteria; phylum Actinomycetota; class Acidimicrobiia; order Acidimicrobiales; family UBA8592; genus JBCCFK01. The sequence continues at coordinate 93,510 of CBDHFJ010000032.1, read as the reverse complement.
GGAGTGTCCGCCGTCGCGGTGTCCGAGCCACTCCAGGTCGGTGCGCTCGAAACGGGAGCCGTGCTGATCCAGTACCAGGCCGAGGTCCCGGCAGCCGATGTCGCTGCGCTGGAGGCCCTCGCCGACGCCGACGGAGTCCTGGTGGCGCCGGCCATTCGCCCGTTCGACGAAGAGGCCGCGGTGGCCTTCAGCGCATGGGGGCTTCGCCAGCTGTGCGAACGAGCCGACGTCGATGCAGCCGCCGCGTTCGTGGAACGGAACGTGGGCGTCTTCTTCGTCGACCACCCCTGATCGGTCAGGTCTCGGGCAGCGGTGGCCGCTGATCGACCGGGGGGTTCGGACTCCCGGCCAGTTCCTGCGCCTGGTCGAACAGGTCCTGGAGCGTGGCTCGCAGGTCGGCCGACGCCTGGCGCATCTGGCCCCGGCTGACCCGTCGCCCGTCGGGGTTCGTCGGCGCCGGGATCGGTTCACCGTAGAGGAACACCAGCTTGGTGGGCTTGGGCACGTTGGCGCCCTTGGGCATGGCTCGCTCGGAGCCGCCGATGCCGACCGGAAGGATCGGGGCGCCCGACTTGACCGACAGCCACACCGCGCCGTCCGCCATCGGGTACACGGTCGGTCCTGCCTTGCGCTCGCCCTCCGGGAACACGGCGAGGGCCTCGCCCCGCTCCAGGACCGCCAGGGCGGCCTTGAGTGCCCCACGGTCCGCCGCGGCGTCGCGATCGAGTGGAAACCCGCCCAGCACGGTCAGGAACCAGCCCCAGAAGCGGGACCGGAACAGCGACCCCTTGGCCAGGTACCGCAGCCGCCGAGGGCTCGTGGCACCGAGCAGGGGCACGTCCAGGTTCGAGCGATGCACCGGGCTCACGATGACCGCCCCGTCCGGCATCCGCCCCTTGTTGCGCGCGTAGGTGCGGAAGTAGACGCGGGCGAGCAACCGAGCAGCGGTGTGGAGAATCTCGTAGGTGATCCGGCTGCCGAGCGTCTGCTCTCCCCCGCGCACCTCGTATGCGGTCTCGGTGGTCATGTCCGGTCCCCGGCCGCCTCGCCGAAGAGCGAGACCACCTGCGCCACCACCTGGTCGATGGTCAGGCCGGTGGTGTCGACGGTGGTCGCGTCGGAGGTCTCGGTGAGCGGCGAGTCCTCCCGACTGCTGTCGATGTGGTCGCGCTCGGCGAGGTTCGCCATCACCTCGGCGAGGTCCGAGCCGGCCTCAGCGCTGCGCCGGCGCGCCCGTTCTTCGATCGAGGCCGTCACGTAGACCTTGAGGCGCGCCTCGGGAAACACCACCGAACCGATGTCCCGGCCCTCCATCACGCCACCACCACGCCGGCGCGCCCACGCTCGCTGTTGGCGTCGCATCGCGGCACGCACGCTGGGGTTGGCGGCCACGATGCTCACCGCGTCATTGACTCGGTCGGAGCGGATCTCGGCGGTCACGTCCTGGTCGTCGACGGTCACGACGTCGAGGCCGACGTCGATCTCCACGTGTCGGGCCAATGTCCCGACGGCAGCCCAGTCGGCGAGGTCGAGGCCGTGGTCCAACGCGGCGAGGGTGACGCTGCGGTACATCGCCCCGGTGTCCAGGTACTGCAGCCCGAGTTCGGCCGCGGCGAGTCGGGCGACCGTCGACTTGCCGGAGCCGGCCGGGCCGTCGATCGCCAGGACGGCCAGGTCTCGGTCGCCGGCCGAGCGGAGCACGTCGACGGCGTCGAAGAAGTCGACGAAGGTCTTGGCCACGCACTGCGGGTCGGCGATCTCGATGCCGGGCACCACGAGGCCGAGCACGGTGAACGCCATCGCCATGCGGTGGTCATCGTAGGTCTGGACCACACCCGGGTTGACCGCCCCGGGGTGCACGGTGAAGCCGTCACCATCGTCGGACGCGACCACCCCCAAGCGACCCAGCTCGGTGACCGGCCCCGCGATCCGGTCACTCTCCTTGCGCCGTATGAACCCGATCCCGGTGGCGGTGACCGGGCCCGATGCCAGCGGCGCGATGGCCGCGAGCGTCGGCGCGGTGTCGGAGATGTCGCGCATGTCGACGGTCACCCCGGACAGATCCCCGCCGACGACCTCGGTCCGGTTCGGGCCCTGCTCGACCCGGGCTCCCATCTGCTCGAGTACGTCCACGAACCCCAGGTCGCCCTGCAGGCTGGCGGTGCCGAGACCGTCGATGGCGACCCGCCCACCGGAAACGGCGGCGGCGGCGAAGAAGTAGGAGGCGGCCGACGCATCGGGCTCGATGCTGTAGTCGGTCCCCCGGTAGCCCGACGGCTCGACCGAGAAGAGCCGATCGTCGGTGACGGCCACCTTCGCCCCGAAGGCGCGCATGACCTCGACGGTCATGGTGATGTACGACGCGGACACGACCTCGCCCGTGAGCTCGACCGTGAGGCCCGCGGGGATCGCTGGTGCGGCCAGCAACAGTGCCGACAGGAACTGGCTGGACACGTCGCCCGGCACTCGGACCACGCCGCCGCGAAGCGGTGACTCGACGGCTCGAATCGGCAGCGACTGGTCGGCGTCGAGCGATTCGAGCCGGGCACCGAGCGACACCAGGGCGTCGACCAGGTCGCCTTGGGGCCGAGCACGCATCTGCTCGTGCCCGTCCACCGTGACCCCGCCGTTCGCCATGGCCGCGAGCGGCAGGACGAACCGGGCCGTGGTGCCAGACTGCCGAACGTCGAGCGTGGCGCCACCGCCGACCAGGTGGCCTGCGGTGCCGTGAACGACGACCCGACGGGCCGCCTCGTCGATCTCGAGGCCTGCGCCGAGCGCGCCGACGCAGTCGAGCATGGCGCGGGTGTCTTCGGCGAACAGCACGCCGTCGAGCACCGATGTGCCGTCGGCGAGCGCGGCAGCCACCAGTGCCCGGTTGGTGATGCTCTTGGACCCCGGCACCAGGACGTCCGCGTCCGGAGGTCGGGTCAGCGGATCGATCCGGAGCGGCCGAGCCTTCATCCTGCCTCCAGCGGGCGCGACGACGGGCGGTAGCCGCTGGCCATCAGCGCTCCGACCAGGCGCTCTGCGACCGGCGCGGGGACGATCATGATCAGGACACCGCCGGCGGCCTCGACGTTGTGGGCGATCTCGAGGTCGTAGATGTTGACGTCGATGTCGGTGGCGAGCTTGGTGATGCGAGCGAGCTCGCCTGGTTGATCGGGGACGGCGACCCGGACCTCGGCCAGCGGTTGGTCGGCGGGGAGTCCGGTGGGCAGATTGATCCTGGCCCGCCGGGCTCGGTCCATGGTGGCCTGGAGCTCGCCGCGGCGGTCATCGGCGATCTGGTCTCGGACGTCGGCGAGGCCATCGATGAGTTCCTGGAGCACCGCGCCGATGGCGTCGGCGTTCTCGTGGCAGATGTCCAGCCAGATCCCCGACTGCCCGGCGGCGATGCGCGTCATGTCCCGGAAACCACCGGCGGCGAGACGCAGCAGCGGCCGATGCTCGACCGAGCGGGCATCGGCCAACGCCATCAGGGTCACCGCTGTCAGATGCGGCACGTGGCTGACGACCGCCACCAGCTGATCGTGCGCGTCCGCATCCACAGCCACCACGTCGGCGCCCAGGGACGACACGACCGATCGCACCTCGGCGTACGCGTCATCGTCGGTGTGTTCGGTGGGCGTGAGTACCCAGACCGCGCCATGGAACAGGTCGGGGCGCGAGCCCCGCACCCCGGAGTGCTCGTTGCCGGCCATCGGATGGCCGGGCACGAAGCGGGAGTCGGCGATCCCCGCCGCGATGACACCCTTGACGCTCCCCACGTCGGTGACCAGGCGAGCCCCACGAGCCAGCAGGTCGGTGGCGGCGGTGACGACCCCGCCCACCGGGGTCGCCACGAAGCTGATGTCACAGGTGGCGGCGTCCCCGCCCTCGTCGATTGCACCGGCTGCCATCGCGTCGGCGACCGCCGTCTGGTCGGCGTCCTCCCCGACCACGTGCCAGCCCCGCTCACGCAGGGCCATGCCCACGGAGCCACCGATCAATCCCAGCCCGACGATGCCCGCTCGACGGGTCACGAAGCAGCCGGGTGCACCGACGATCGGCTGATCCCTGCTCCAGACATCGTGGGGATGCTACTGGCCGGGCCGTCCCGGGCCACGTCCGATTCCGGCAGGCCCATGGGGCGTCAGTCGTCCTCGTCGTCCAGGTCGGGTTCGAATGGTCTGGCCGTCGCCTCCTCGAGCAGGCGTACCTCGTCGCGTTCGAGCTGCCGCCACTCCCCCGCCTTGAGCCGTCGGTCGATCAACGGCCCGATCCGGGTACGGACCAAGCGGGTGACCGGGTGGCCCACCGCCTCACACATGCGACGCACCTGCCGGTTGCGCCCCTCGTGGATCACGATGCGGAGGGTGTGCGGATCGAGCAGCGACACCTTGGCCGGAGCGGTCATGCCGTCCTCGAGCTCCACTCCGGTGCGTAGCGTTCGCAGGGCCCCTCGTGAGGGCGATCCCTCCACGTGTGCCAGGTATTCCTTGTCGACGCCGAAGGACGGATGCGTCAGCCGGTGGGTGAGCTCGCCGTCGTTGGTCAACAACAACAGCCCCTCGGTCTCGGCGTCGAGCCGGCCGACGGGGAACACCCGTCGATCATCGGGGACGAGATCGACCACCGTCGGCCTCCCCTGCGGATCGGACGCCGTCGAGACGATTCCGGCCGGCTTGTGGAGCAGGTAGTGGACGAGGTCCGGGTTGGCGGCCACCAGCGCCCCGTCGACCTCGATCACATCGACGGTGACCTCGACTCGGCGGCCGAGCCGCGCGGTCTCACCGTTGACGGTCACCAGCCCGTCCTCGATCAGTTCCTCGCAGGCACGCCGGCTGGCGATGCCGGCGCGAGCGAGCACCTTCTGGAGCCGCTCGCCGGTGTGGTCGTCAGCCACCGTCGGGGTCGCCGCCGGTCACGGGCGACGCAGCGTCCGTCTCACCCACGTCCTCGCCCGGTGCCACAGCCTCCGCAGCCGTCCCCGTACCCCCGTCTCCGGGGGCGGGGCGAAAGGGCGCGGCCGGCGGACCGGCCTCGGCGTGCTCGCCGTCGTCGTGGTCGTGGTCGTGGCGCACCGTGGCGACGACCGAAGACTCGGCGGGGAGCCATGTGTCCGCCGGGGTCTCGGCCGCACCGACGTCAGCCTGGAGCGCGTCGAGTGCGGCCAGCTCCTCTTGCAGTGCGGTGGGCCGGTGCACCGTCGCCGGCTCCGCCTCGGACGCGACGAGGTCGATGACGTCCTCGTCCGAATCCAGGTCGATCGGGGACTCGGGCTCGGCCTCGTCTCCGGCCCGCTGATCGGCGGGTCCGTCCTCGACCGACACGACCACCTCCGCCGCAGTCCCGTCCTCGACCAACGCAGCCCCATCAACATCGAACCCACCCGGGGACACGACCACCTCCGCCGCACCGTCCTCGACCAACGCAGCCCCATCAACATCGAACCCACCCGGGGACACGACCACCTCCGCCGCCCGTCCTCGACCAACGCAGCCCCATCAACATCGAACCCACCCGGGGACACGACCACCTCCGCCGCACCGTCCTCGAGCAACGCAGCCGCATCGACATCGACGATGGCCAGGCTCGGGGTGCTCTCGGGACCGGAGTCGCCCAGCTCGACGGTGGTCGCACCGTCGGTACCGGCATCTTCCGTGAGCTCGGCGTCAGCGCCGTCCGCGTCGTCGGCCACCGCCGCATTCTCGGGGTCTGTCCCAGCCGCATCCGAGCGCTCGGGCGCCTTCGACCGCGCCCTCGGTCTCCTCCACCGCGCCCGCAGCCGCACCCGCGCCGGCGCCCTCGGCCTCAGCGCCTTCGACCGCGCCCTCGGTCTCCTCCACCGCGCCCGCAGCCGCGCCCACAGCGCCTTCCCGCAGCGCCTTCGACCGCGCCCTCGGTCTCCTCCACCGCGTGCGCAGCCGCGCCCGCAGCCGGACCGGCGTCCTCGCCCTCGCCGCCTTCGGCGGTGGGCGTGGGCGCCTCGATCGGGTCAGGGCGAAGGCCGTCCTCGAGCGCCTCCACCACGTCGGCGCCCGGCACGAACTCGGCGAGCGGCGGGAGGTCGGCGGTGCTGTCGAGACCCACCCGCTCCAGGAACAGATCCGTGGTGCCGAACAGCACGGCGTTGCCGGGCCCGGCGTCGCGCGACACCTCGTCCACATACCCCCGCTGCTGCAGGGTGCGGAGCACACCGTCGACGTTCACCCCACGGATGGCGGCGATCTGCATGCGGCTGATCGGCTGCTTGTACGCCACGATGGCGAGTGTCTCCAAGGCCGCCGACGACAACCGGGAACTCTGGCCGTCGAGCACGAAACGCTCGACATAGGGAGCGAGGTCGGGGTGGCTCTGGAAGCGATAGCCGCCGGCCACCCTGGCCAGGATGAAGCCGCGGCCCGCCGACTCGTACTCGGCGGCGAGCTCGTCGCACATCGCCTCGATCTCGGCTCTCGGGGTCTCGAGCAGCTGGGCCAGCACCGTGGGCTCCACGGGTTGCTCGGCGACCATCAGGATCGATTCGATCGCCTGCCGGGTCTCGGTGGTCACGGGTGCCTCTCAGCCTTCGTAGGAGTCGATGGAGGACAGCTCGGCGACGGCATCGCCACCGGTCCAGTCGACGGTCAGGGTGCCGAACGTTGCGACCTGGCTCAGCTCCACCACGCCCTGCTTGTAGAGCTCCAGGAGGGCCAGGAAGTAGACCACCACCTCGATCCGGTCCACCGCGGACGTCGTCAGCTCGCGGAGTGTGGTGGTTCCCATCGCCGGCAGCTCGTGGACCAGCGACACCACGGTCTCGGCCACGGTCATCTTCACGGGCGTGACGTGGAACAGGTCGATGGTGGGCTGGGGCTTCGGGGTCATCGCCCGTTGCATGGCCGCACGTATGTCGTGGGCCTCGACCCCCTCGAGCAGGTCGGGAACCAGGCCGATGAAGCGCTCCTCCAGCCCCGCGGTCCGCGGGTAGGACTTGCCGGCTTCGAAGGCCAACCCCTCCAGCGCCAGTGCCGCGTCCTTGAACGTCTTGCACTCGAGCAGTCGGGCCAGGAGCAGGTCTCGCTCCTCCCAGAGCCCGAGCTCCTCGTCCAAGCTCAGATCCCCCTCGTCGGGCAGCAGCCGACGGCTCTTCAGCTCCACCAGGGTCGCGGCGATGAGCAGGAACTCGGTGGCGATCTCCAGGTCCAGATCCTGCATGCGTTCGAGCTCGCCCAGATAGGCGTCGACGATCGTCCCGAGCGACACCTCGTAGAGGTCCACCTCGTCACGCAGGATCAGGTGGAGCAGGAGGTCGAACGGGCCCTCGTACACGGGCGTCTGCACCTTGTAGGCCACCTGGCGAGCATAGAGGTCACGAACCCCGCGCGAGCGCACTGGAGCGGCCTGATCCACGGCCGCTCACCCGAGCCCCCACGGCCGAAACTCCCGTCCGACCGCGCCCCGACGAGGCCCGTCCCCTACCGTCGCCGCCATGCCGAGCATCGCCTGGTTCCGACGGGACCTCCGCCTCGCGGACAACCCAGCGTGGAGCGCGGCGTGCGCCGGCGGACCGACCGTGGCGGTGTTCGTCCTCGAGACCGGTCTCCTCGGTGCCGCCGGTCCTCATCGCCGATCGATGTTGCTCGGAGCCGTGGCTGCGCTGGCCCAGGAGCTCGAGGACCTCGGGGGTGGCCTCGTGGTCGTGGACGGGCCGGCGACCGATGCCATCCCGCGCCTGGCACGGTCGCTCGGGGCCCACGTGCATGCCAACGCCGATCCGAGCCCGTTCGCCCGTGGCCGTGACGACCGCGTGCAGCGGGCGCTCGACGGCGACATCACACTGCACTGGGGCAACTCGGTCCACCCTCCGGGCTCGGTCCTGACCAAGAAGGGCACGCTGTCCCAGGTGTTCACGCCGTTCCACAAGGCGTGGGAACGTACGCCGGTGTCCCGGGTCGAGACGGCGCCGGTCTCCTGGGCCGACCTCGGCACCGCACCCGTCGCCCTCCCCGAGCCCGACCTGCCGGTCGACGCCGGCACCAACGCTGCCCATGCCCGCCTCGCGGCGTTCGTCGAGGTCGTGGACGACTACCCCGACCTCCGAGACATCCCCGCCGTCGACGGCACCTCGGCGCTGTCGGCCGACCTCCACTTCGGCACCATCGGCCCACGAACGCTCATCGACGTGGTGGGCACCCACACCCCCGGTCGCCGGGCGTTCGTGCGCCAGCTCGCCTGGCGCGACTGGTACACGCACCTGCTCGTCCAGTCGCCCGACATGTTGGAGCGGGCACTCAAACCGGGGTACGACGACATCGCCTGGCGCCACGACGACGCGGGGTTCGAAGCCTGGCGCACCGGCCGGACCGGGTATCCACTCGTCGACGCCGGCATGCGCCAGCTCCTGCAGACCGGCTGGATGCACAATCGCGTCCGCATGGTCGCGGCCTCCTTTCTCACCAAGCACCTGCTGATCGACTGGCGCCGTGGCGAACGATGGTTCCGACGCCAGCTGATCGACGGCGACGTCGCCCAGAACGCAGGCAACTGGCAGTGGGTGGCGGGCACGGGACCCGACGCAGCCCCGTACTTCCGGATCTTCAACCCGATCGCCCAGTCGCAGAAGTTCGACCCGGACGGGTCCTACCTCCGGCGCTGGGTACCCGAATTGCGCGGCCTGGACGACAACGCCATCCACACCCCCTGGGACGTCGGACCTCTCGAGCTGGCCGAGGCCGGGGTGGTCCTCGACGACACCTACCCCGCCCCCATCGTCGACCACGCCGAGGCTCGAGAGCGATGTCTCGACGCGTACAAGGCCGCGCTGCAGGCTCAATGACCGCCGGGGCCGCGCCGATGACACCCCCATGACGGCTCGTGTGCTGGTCGCGGTGTCGACCTCGTTGCTGCTCGTCGTGGCGGCCTGCAGCTCCGACGACGTGGTGGTCGACGAGGCGAGAGAAGCCTCGCTCCAGTCCGACGGCGGCCCCGAGACGATCGAGGCGCCCGACTTCGAGCTGGAGCTGGAACCGGGCCAGGACCCCGACGAGGTCCTCACCCAGCCCGGCCCCACTCCACCTCCGGCGCCCGGCGACGCGCTGGCGGTGCTCTGTCCATCCGTCGAAGCGCTGGTGGCCGGACTGGGCACCGACGCCGACGTGGCCGTCGTCCAGGCAGCCGTACCGGAGCGGTGGCGGTCCCTCGTCGACGACATCGCCGACCCCGTTGGACGTGGCGACGACCCGGCCGTGGCCGACCTCGATGCGTGGTTCTACGACAGCTGCTCGGTACCCCTCTTCAGTGGCACCGACCAGATCGGAACCGGCTGTGGCGACCGCTCGTGCCGCGCGGACCGGGTCGAGATCGAGCTGGGTGGCATCTGTTTCGACGACGGCGGCGTCGGGCCCGACGGTGGCCGAGGCTTCAGGCTGCTCTCCTGCGTCTCGGGCCTGCCGATCTGAACGGTCAGCGACGCTGCTGATCGCGGCTCGAAAGCCGCGCTGGAACCGCTGACCTCGGCCTACCCTTTCCGGCCATGGCTCGCGTCTTCAGTGGAATCCAGCCCTCCGGCGACAAGCACCTCGGCAACCTGCTCGGGGCGCTGGTCAACTGGGTCGACATGCAGGACGAGCACGAGGCCGTCTACTGCGTCGTCGACCTGCACGCGCTCACGTTGCCCAAGGACCCCGCCGAGCTCCGAGCCAAGACCCTCGAGCTCACGCAGCTGTTGATCGCGGTGGGCCTCGACCCCGAGCGCAGCATCCTGTTCGTCCAGGGCCAGGTCCCCGAACATCCCCAGCTCGCGTGGATGATGGAGTGCACGGTCTCGTTCGGCGAGCTGAACCGCATGACCGCGTTCAAGGACAAGTCCTCGCGCAACGAGTTCATCTCCGGCGGGCTCTTCACGTACCCGGCCCTCCAGGCGGCCGACATCCTCCTCTACGACACCGACCTGGTGCCCGTCGGCGACGATCAGCGTCAGCACGTCGAGATCACCCGGGACATCGCCGAGCGCTTCAACTCCCGCTACGGCGACACCTTCGTCGTCCCGGCGCACGTGATCCCGCCCGCAGGCGCGCGGGTCATGGACCTCCAGGACCCGACGCGGAAGATGTCGACCTCGGAGAACTCGGTCGGCGCGGTGGCGGTCTTGGAGGACCTCAAGTCCGTCGAGAAGAAGTTCAAGCGAGCGGTCACCGACTCGGACAACGAGGTGCGCTTCGACATCGAAGCCAAGCCGGGCGTCTCCAACCTGCTCTCGATCCTCGGTGCCGCCACCGGCGACGATCCCGAGAAGCTGGCGGAGAACTACACCCAGTACGGCCCGCTCAAGGCTGACACCGCCGAGGCCGTCATCTCGGTGCTCGAACCCATCCAGCAGCGGTTCGCGGAGCTCCAGGCCGACCCGGCCGAGACCGAACGGCTGCTCAAGCTGGGGGCCGACAAGGCGCGGGCGATCGCCGCGAAGACGCTCGAGCGAGCGCGCGACAACATCGGGCTCTTGGCAGGCTGAGAGCCGCCGGGCTCTTCAGGCTCGCAGCACGTGGAACGCGACCGCGGCGGCAGCACCCACGTTGATCGAGTCGACCCCCGCGGCCATCGGGATCCGCACCCGCGTGTCGACCGCGGCCAGCACCTCGTCGGTCAGGCCCGGCCCCTCGGCGCCGATGACGATCGCCAGGCGATCGCCGTCCTGCCTGCGCACCGCGTCGAGCTCGACCTCGCCCGCCGGGGTGAGTGCCACGCTGGCGAAGCCCATCCCGGCGAGCTCCGCGAGCGTCGCTGCGACCGGTCCACATCGCGCGTGACGGATCGCGAACGTCTCCCCCATCGAGACCCGCACAGCCCGCCGGTACAAGGGATCACAGGTCGTGGGATCCACCAGGACCGCCTCCACGCCCAGACCGGCGGCGCAGCGCATCAGCACGCCGACGTTGGTCGGGTTCACCACCCCTTCGAACACCGCGACCGTGCTGGCACCCTCGACCACCTCGGCGACCGAGCGTCGGGCCGGGCGCCGGAACCGGGCGATCGGGTCCCGCAGCCTGGGCCGCCCACAGATCTCCACCAACACGTCCGGGCCGGCGCGGAACACCTCGACCCCTGTCGCCCATTCGAGCGGCGCACTGCGGGCGGCGTCGACGAGGACGCTCTGGAGCACGTGGCCAGCCCCCAGGGCTCGCTCGATGACGACGTCGCCCTCGGCCATGAAGTGCCCCGCCATGTCGCCACCGGGGGCCTCCCGGCGCCGACGGGCGTCGTGGTCGCGCAGGCCGAGCCACGGCACCAGCCTCGGATCGGCCGGATCGACCACGTCGATGTGGGCGACGGCGTCATCAGCCATCGGCCGTGAGCAGCACTCGTCCGATGCGCGGATCGATCGACCACTCCGATGCTGGGCGGTGGTGCTCGGCCGCCCAGGCGACGACCACCGGGGCACTACCCGCGGCTCGCAGCAGCTCCGCCCCGACATGGTCGTGTCGCACGTACTGGGACATCCGGGCTCGCCAGCCCCCGCCTTCTCCCGCCCACTGCTGGCTGACCCGGTCGGGAGCAACGGCATCGAGCACCGTCGCCACCGCCCGTCCGACCGTGCCGAGCCGGGCCTGCGCCTTGCCCACGTCGTGGAGCGCGGAAGCGACGATCACCTCGTCCGCCGGATCGACCAGGCCGTCCCGGGCCGCCACGGCGCAGGCGACGCTGTGGGCCCGGTCCACGACTGGCTGGGCGTCGTACAGGTGTCGCTCGGCGGGCGACAACATGCCGACCAGCCACGCTTCGTCGTCCGGATCGGGGGCCTGCGCGCGGAGTGACCAGAAGAACCGACGCGCCAGGTGCGGCAGGTCCCGCAGGCGACGGCCGGTCCGAGCACTCATGTCGACAACGCTAGAGGCAGAGCCGGGCGACAGCTCAGACCGTCGCCCGGGGATGGGCCGATCGGTAGGCCCGCACCAGGGTGGCCCGCGACACGTGGGTGTAGACCTGCGTCGTCGTGATCGACGCATGGCCCAGGAGCTCCTGGACCGCCCGGATGTCGGCCCCGTGCTCGAGCATGTGGGTCGCACAGCAGTGGCGCAGCGTGTGCGGCGAGAGCCGGGCTCCGAGGCCGACTCGGGCTCCGTACTTCTTGAGCACGCCCCACCCGCCCTGCCGGCTGAGGCGGCCACCCCTGGCGTTGAGAAACACGGCGTCGGCATCGTTGCGGCTGCCCCAACGCTCGGGCTCCAGCCGCCCGCGTCCGGCCGGCTCGAACCACTGGACCAGGGCGTCGTGTGCGTACCGGCCGAGGGGCACGATGCGCTCCTTCGAACCCTTGCCGAACACCCGCATCATCTGATCGCCGAGATCGACGTCGCCCAAGGACAGGCCGACCAACTCCGAGATGCGCACCCCCGTGCCATAGAGCACCTCCAGGATGGCCCGATCGCGTCGGGCGAGCGGATCGCCGCCGTCCACCGCCGCGATCAGCGCGGCAACCTCGTCCTCGTTCAGCGCCTTGGGCAGACCCCGCCCCACCCGCGGAAGTTCCACCTCCCGCGCGGGATCCTCGTCACGGATCTCCTCGGCGACCAAGAACCGGAACAGCGACCGGACCGCCACCATCCCCCGGGTGACCGTGGAAGCGGCGAGACCGCTGGATTGGCGGGCGCGGAGGAACGCCACGACGTCGTCCTCGCCACAGGTCAGGACCGTCTGCCGACGCTCCTCGGAGAGCCAGCCGATGAAACCCGTCAGATCTCGCCGGTAGGCCGCGACGGTGGCGGGGCTGCGACCTCGCTCGACCCGCAGCCACAGGAGGAACTCCTCGACCTCGGGCGACGTGGTCATCGTCCGCGCAGATGCCGCTCGGCGAGCAGGAGACCGATGATCGTCTTGGCGTCGTCGATGCCGCCCGTGGCCACCTGCTCCACGCGGCTGCCAAGGGCAGCCGCTCGACGACCATGTGTTCCTCTTCGGCCCCCTGCCGCTCCATGTCGACGGGCACGCACTCCGTCGCCAGGTAGCAGTACGAGTACTCGTCGCTGAACCCGGGCGTGTTGAAGAACTCCGTCAGCAACCGCATGCGGCCCGCCTCGAGCCCGACCTCTTCACGGAGTTCCCTCGCTGCGGTCAGCTCGGGCGCCTCGTCCGCCACGTCTCGCTTGCCCGCGGGCAGCTCCAACAGGTCGCGATCGATGGCGGCCCGATACTGGCGCACCAGGACCACCTCGCCGTCGACGATGGGCACCACCACCACTGCGCCCGGGTGACGGACGTACTCCCTGGTCAGCACCTGCCCGTCTGGACTCCGGACCTGCCCGACGGTCACTCGGAAGACCGGGCCCTCGTGGATGAGGTCCTCACCCAGCTGCTCGAAGCCTGTCATCGCAGCCGCCGGGAACCCGTCAGACCCGCGCGTCCGACGGCCGGTCGAGATCGATCAGCTGGGGGTTGCGGCCCTCACGGCGATCCAGCACCGCACGCATGAACGCGGCGAACAGGGGCGCCGGCCGGTCGGGACGGCTCTTGAACTCCGGGTGGGCCTGGGTGCCGACCCAGAACGGGTGTGACGGCAACTCGATGAACTCCACCAAGCGACCGTCGGGGCTCTCCCCGGAGCACACGAACTCCGATTCGTCGAAACGTGCCCGGAATCGCGGGTTGAACTCGTAGCGATGGCGGTGGCGCTCCGAGACGATCGTGCGGCCGTAGGCCATCGCGACCTGAGAGCCTTCGACCAGCTCCGCGACGTACGCGCCCAGCCGCATGGTGCCACCCATGTCGGTGACGTCTCGCTGGGACTCCATGAGGTCGATCACCGGATACGGCGTCTGGGGATCGAACTCGCTGGAGTTGGCGCCGCCCATCCCGAGCACGTTGCGCGCGTATTCGATGGTCATGACCTGCATCCCGAGACAGAGGCCGAGGCACGGGATGTCATGTTCGCGGGCGTAGGACGCGGCGGCGACCTTGCCCTCGACGCCCCGCTCGCCGAACCCGCCGGGGATCACGATGCCATCGAGGTCCCGGAGGCGACCGTCGGCCAGCAGCCCCTCGACCTCTTCTGCCTGGATCCAGTCGATCTCGACGTTGGCGGACTCGTGGATGCCTGCGTGTTTGAGCGACTCCACCACCGACAGATAGGCGTCCACCAACGTGACGTACTTGCCGATGATCCCCACCCGAACGGGCCGAGTCGCGCCCCAGACCTTGTCCACCAGCTCCTGCCACGCCGTCAGGTCCGGCTCGATGGGATCGAGGCGCAACAGATCACACACGAACGTGTCGAGCCCCTCGTCGTGCACCACGAGCGGGATCTCGTACAGGCTGTCGGCGTCCGCGGCGTTGATCACGCCGTCGACCGGCACGTCGCACAGGCGCGAGATCTTCCGCTTCAGGTCGTCTCCGACCGGCTGTTCGGAGCGCACCACGATGGCGTCCGGTTGGATGCCACGGCTGCGGAGCTCGGTGACCGAGTGCTGGGTCGGCTTGGTCTTCTGCTCGCCCGACGGCCCGATGAAGGGCACCAGCGTGACGTGGACGTAGGCGACGTTGTCGCGGCCGACGTCGAGGCGGAACTGCCGGATGGCCTCGAGGAACGGGAGGATCTCGATGTCACCGACGGTGCCCCCGATCTCGGTGATGACCACGTCGACGTCCTCGACCGCGAGCTGTTGGATCCGGCGCTTGATCTCGTCGGTGATGTGCGGGATGACCTGCACGGTCTTGCCCAGGTAGTCGCCCCTGCGCTCGGCCGCGATCACCGCCGAGTAGATCGACCCGGTGGTGGCGTTCGATCCCTGCGACAGGTTCTCGTCGATGAAGCGTTCGTAGTGGCCGAGATCGAGATCGGTCTCGCCGCCGTCGTCGGTGACGAAGACTTCACCGTGTTCGAAGGGGTTCATCGTGCCCGGATCGACGTTGATGTACGGATCCAGCTTCTGCATGGTGACCCGGAGGCCCCGACACTTCAGGAGCCGCCCCAGGGACGAGGCCGTGAGCCCCTTCCCGAGCGAGCTCGCCACGCCACCGGTCACGAAGATGTGTTTGGTCACGGGATCTCAACCTACCCCGCGCGTCCGCTCGCGCGACGGACTCCGCCGGATCTCGCCGTGGCGGCCTCGCTCAGCAACTCGGCCGCGTGCTCGCGTGCGCTCGAGCTGTCCGGCGAGCCGGACAACATCCGGGACAGCTCCACCACGCGCGCATCCGGGTCGAGCTCGCCTGCGGTGACCGAGACCATGCCGCCGTCGTCGCTCTTGACCACGGTGACCTGGTTGTGCGCGTACGCCGCGACCTGCGCGAGGTGGGTCACGACCAGCACCTGACGTTCCTCGCCGAGGCGTCCGAGCGCCGCCCCGACGGCCTGAGCCGCGGCTCCGCCGACACCGGCGTCCACCTCGTCGAAGACCATGGTGGCGGGGTCGGCCGACAACACGAGGCGGAGCGCGAGCATCGTGCGAGCGAGCTCGCCGCCCGAGGCGATCTTCGAGAGCGGCTGCATGGGGGCCCCGGCGTTCATCGACATCAGGATCTCGACATCGTCGCCTGGGTCCTCGTCGCCGATCACACACTGGAGCTCCGCCTTGGGCAGCGCGAGCTCCCGGACCCGTTCCGCGACGTCGCTCGCCAACTTGGGCGCCGTCTTGCGCCGGGCCTTGGCCACCTTGGCGGCGGCCTTGGCAGTCACGGCTCGCGCGGCCTCCAGCTCATGGTCGATCTGGGCCGCCAGCCGCTCGTGATCCTCGAGCTCGGCCAGGCGAGCGGCGGTCCGCTCCCGGTACGCCAGGACGTCCGCGAGGCTGTCGCCGTACTTGCGCCGGAGGTCCGTCAGCTGTCGGCGGCGCTCCTGGACCTGGGCCAGTCGCTCGGGATCGGCCTCGATCCGGTCGGCCAGCGCACGCGCCTCGGCGGCGACGTCACCCAACTCGGCGGCCAACTCACGCACCCGTGACGCGAGCGGCGCAAGCGCCTCTTCGGCCTCGAGGGCAGCCAGGACCCGGGCCACCGCCTCGTCAGCGGGGCCGTCGCCGCCGAGCAGCTCGGCGGCCAACTCGGCGTGTTCCCGATGCGTCGTGGCCCCGGCCAGCAGCGCCTCGTCTCGCTTGAGTTCGTCGTCCTCGGACGCCGACACGATCCCGACCCCGTCGATCTCGTCGACCTGGAACCGCAGCAGTTCGAGCTCGCGCAGACGTTCCCGCTCATCACCGCCGAGCGCAGCAAGCTGGTGGAGCAGCTCACGCTCGCGCAGCCGTGCCTCGACCAGCGGGGCGACGTCGATGCCGCCGTAGAGGTCCACGGCCGCGCGCTGGGCTGCTGCGGTGGCCAGAGCCGTGTGGCCGTGCTGGCCATGCAGCTCGACCAGCGAAGCCCCGTGTTCGGCCAGCGTGGCCACGGTGGCCAGGCGCCCATTGACGTAGGCACGAGCGCGCCCGTCGGCGGGGATCACCCGCTGGAGGACGAGCTCCTCACCGTCGCGGAGGAACCGGCCCTCCACGACCGCTTCGTCGCCGTGAGGCCCGACCAGGCTGGCATCGGCCCTGGCGCCCGCGAGGAGGTCCAGTGCCGTCACGACGAGCGTCTTGCCGGCACCGGTCTCACCGGTGATGGCGGTCATCCCCCGCCCGAAGACCAGGCTGAGGTGCTGGATCACCCCGAGGTTCGTCGCCGCGAGCTCGAGCAGTTGATCATCGTGGTGGTCGCCCATGACGGCGCCTCCCTCCCGGTGCCGATCAGCGATCAGCGAGGCCGAACTTGGACTTGAGGGTTCGGTGGAAGTCCTTCCGCCCGAACGACACCAGCCGCGCCGGATGGGACGAGGCAGTGCACAGGACCGACTGCCCGACCTCGAGACGGCCCACGATCCGGCCGTCCAACGCGATGAACGCCTCGCGGTCCTCGAGCACCGTCACACGGACCGCATCGTCGGGCGACAGCACCAGCGTGCGATCGAACAACGAGTGTGGCGCGACGGGGGTGAGCAGCAGGGCTCGGTGCATGGGGTCGACGATAGGACCACGCGCTGACAGCGAATAGGCCGTGGACCCGGTGGGGGTGGCCACGATCAGGCCGTCGGCGCTGTACGTCGTGAAGAAGTCGTCGTTGAAGTCGACCGACAATCGGACCGTCCGGCCGGAATCGACCTTCTCGACCACGACCTCGTTGAGCGCTCTCCAGGTGGTGTCGGTGCCCTCGACCCGGACGGCGACACGCATGCGCTCCTCCACCACGTGGTCGCCGCCGAAGAACCGCTCGACCGACGGGATCAGGTCGTGCGGTTCGATCTCGTTCAGGTACCCGAGCTGGCCGAAGTTGACGCCCAACACCGGGACGTCGTGGTCGGCGACGAGTCGGACCGCCCGCAGGATGCTGCCGTCGCCTCCCAGACTGACCGCGAGCTCGCACCCCTCGCCCAGTTCAGCCTCGTCGACACCGCGGTCGACCATGCCGCCGGCATCAGCGTCGGTGGTGGGGAGCACGGACTCGTGCCCGAGATCGTCGAGCCACTGCACCAGTTCGCCGGCGGCCTTCACTGCAGCCGGGCGCTGCGTGTGGAGAAGGATTGCGACGCGGGCCACCCAGGCAGCTTAGAGGCTGGGCTCACCGGCGCAGCCGTGACCGGTCCTGGTCAGGTCGGGACCGAGCCCACCAGCGCGTCGACGTCCACCGCACCGCCCCTGGCGCCGACGACGAACCGGTAGAGGAACTCGACGTTGCCGTTTCCTCCTCGGATCGGCGACACCGTCGCGTCGACGACCCCGGCGCCGGCGGCATCGCCGGCGTCGGCGACCTCGGCGAGCACGCGACGCCACACCTCCGGGTCCCGGATGACACCACTCCCCCGGCTGACTTCCCGCCGACCCGCCTCGAACTGTGGCTTCACCAGCAGCACCAGCGATGCCCCCGGTGTCGCCAACGCGATCAGGGGCGCAAGCACCAGCTCGAGCGAGATGAACGAGAGGTCACCAACGATCAGCGAGACCGGTCCGCCGATCTGATCGACCACGAGGTGCCGGACGTTGGTGCGCTCCATGTTGGTGACCCGCGGGTCGGCCACCAGCGACTCGTGGAGTTGGCCGTACCCCACATCGACCGCGACCACCGCTGCGGCTCCGCGCTGGAGGAGGCAGTCCGTGAAGCCACCGGTCGAGGCGCCGGCGTCCAGACACCGAAGTCCGCCCGGATCGAGACCGAACGCGTCCAGCGCGCCCGCCAGCTTCTCGCCACCTCGGCTGACGAAGCGCGGCCCCTCGACGTCGAGCTCGATCGCGTCACCCTTGTCGACCAGCCGCGCCACCTTGTCCGCGTAGGCCCCGTTGACCCGCACCTTGTGCGCTTCGACCAGTTCGCGGGCGCGTTGGCGGCTCGGGGCGAGACCCCGCCGAACCAGTTCCGCGTCGAGGCGTAGACGAGCGATGAGCGCACGGTAGTGGGCGGCCTGCTGGGAGGTGGGCCCGTCGGACGCTACGTTCTCAAGCGGTGGCGGCCGCTCACGACCGGTGCCGACGCATCGCGGCCCCGCCGGAGTCCCCGTGTTTCCGCTCAAGGACAGGAACCCGACTCATCACGTCGCCTGGCTGACGATCGCGCTCATCGCCGTCAACCTCGTGGTGTTCGTGCTGATCCAGGACCGATCGCTCGACCGGACCGGGGTCACCCTCCCCTCGGGCCAGGAGGTCGGCATCCGCGAGGGCGACAAGTTCAGCCTCCAGTACGCCGCCATCCCCTGCGAGCTCATGGACCGGCGGCCACTCGACGTCGCCGATGTCAGGGAGCTCCTCAGCGGCGACAGCGACACCTGCGACGACGTCGAGGGGGCGGCCCTGTTCCCGGACAAATCGGTCTGGCTCGCCGTCCTGACCTCGATGTTCCTGCACGCAGACTGGTTCCACCTGCTGTTCAACATGTGGTTCCTGTGGATCTTCGGCAACAACATCGAGGACCATGTCGGACCGACGAAGTACCTCGCGTTCTACCTCGCGGCGGGGGTGGCGGCGACCGTCGCGCACGTCGCGCTCCAGCCGTCGAGCTCGATCCCGGTGATCGGCGCGTCCGGGGCGATCGCGGGGGTGATGGGCACCTACCTCCTGTGGTTCCCACGGGCCCCCATCGCCACGTTCGCGTTCCTGTTCGTCTTCGACGTCCGGGCCGTGTGGCTGCTGCTCGGCTGGTTCGGGCTCCAGTTCTTCACGGGAGCGGACTCCCAGGTGGCCTGGGCCGCCCACGTCGGCGGCTTCGTCTTCGGCGCGGTCCTGGGCGCGCTCGTGCGCCAGATCCCACCGCTGTGTCGCCTGATCTGGCGTGAACCCTGGCGGAGCCAGACGTACTACCGATGGGACCTCACCGGCGGATCCGGCAGCACGTACTCGGGCCGCAACGCCCGCCGGCCCCGCTTCGGCCGCCGCAGCTGGTGACCGACCGGCTCAGGGTCGCCGACACCATCTGCCCGGTCATGGGGCCGTCACCATGGGCAGCGACCCGACCGACATCGGCAGCGTCGGCAGCATCGAGCACCGGCTCGAACGCGACCGAGGGATCGCCGCTGCGGCGCGTCGAATCAGGCCCGTTGCGAGGTTTTGCAGACGCGAGCGACGGGCGGCGTGGCGTCCGTCGGACGGCGATGCGTCAGCTGACCGTCCAGGTCGGCTGGCTGTGGAGCAGCTTCTCGAGATCGCCGGGGCCACGCTGGTCCTGGGCGACGGCGAGCTGCTGACTCGAGATCGTGGCGTACTCGGGGCGCTGCACCGCGCGGAACACACCGACGGGCGTGGGCTCGTAGGGGCCACTCGACAGGCGAGACAGCGCGAACGCCATCGCCGGGTCCTGGCGGGTCTCGTCGTGGACCAGCAGGGCGTC
Source organism: Acidimicrobiales bacterium (assembly GCA_965262315.1). Lineage (GTDB taxonomy): Bacteria > Actinomycetota > Acidimicrobiia > Acidimicrobiales > UBA8592 > JBCCFK01. The sequence goes on along the minus strand of CBDHFJ010000032.1, from coordinate 73,710 downwards.
CTCGCCGACGTCGGCGACGTTGACGATCTCGGCCGAGCCGTCGGCGTTGGAGATCACGCCCTTCTCGTTGTCGTCGCCGAATCGGATCGGTTCGCCGTGCTTGAGGTCGATCAGCATCGACCCACGCTTGTCCTTCTTCGTGATCATGCTGAACGCACCGTCGTTGAACACGTTGCAGTTCTGGAAGATCTCGACCAGCGCCGACCCCTTGTGCTCGTGGGCCCGCTTGAAGGTCTCCTGCATGTGCTTGCGGTCCATGTCGTGGGTCCTTGCCACGAAGGTGGCCTCGGCGCCCAGCGCCACGCTGACGGGGTTGAACGGCTCGTCCACCGAACCCATCGGGGTGGACTTGGTGATCTTGCCCACCTCCGACGTCGGTGAGTACTGGCCCTTGGTGAGGCCGTAGATCTGGTTGTTGAACAACAGGATCGTCATGTTGACGTTGCGCCGCATCGCATGGATGAGGTGGTTGCCGCCGATCGAGAGCATGTCGCCGTCGCCGCCCACCACCCAGACGTCGAGCTCGGGACGGGCCATGGCCATCCCGGTCGCCACCGCCGGCGCGCGGCCGTGGATCGAGTGCATCCCGTAGGTGTTCATGTAGTACGGGAAGCGGGCCGCGCAGCCGATGCCGGAGATGAAGACGGTGTTCTCGGGTCGCACGTCCATGTCAGGCAGCATGAGCTGCATGGCGGTGAGGATCGAGTAGTCACCACAGCCGGGGCACCAGCGCGGTTCCTGGTCGCTGGTCCAGTCGGCCTTGGTGGTGCCGCCGGGGTTCTCAGCAGTGTCAGTCATGGTTGTCTCTCCTCAGCCGGCTGCGTCGATGATGACGTCGTAGAGTTCGCCGGCCGTGTAGGGCTGGCCCTGGACCTTGTTGACCGACTCGACGTCGACCAGGTATTCGGCTCGGAGCAGCTTGGAGAGCTGCCCCATGTTCATCTCCGGGCAGATGACCCGCTTGTACCGACGGAGCACGTCGCCGAGATCCTTCGGGAACGGGTTGATGTGGATCAGGTGGGCGTGGTCGACCTTGTAGCCGGCCGCTCGGGCCCGCTTGGTGGCCGAAGCGATCGACCCCCACGTCGAACCCCAACCCACCATCAACAGGTCGGCTTCGCCCTCGCTGTCGACCCAGGTACCGGGGATGTCGTCGGCGATCCGGTCCACTTTGGCCTGGCGGATGTCGGTCATCCGCTGGTGGTTCGACGGGTCATACGAGATGTTGCCCGTACCGTCTTCCTTCTCGATGCCGCCGATGCGGTGCATCAGCCCCGGGGTGCCCGGCACGGCCCAGGCACGAGCCAGGGTCTCGGGGTCACGCTTGTAGGGCCAGAAGTGCTCGTTGCCGTCTTCGTCGACGTGGTTGGGCTCGGTGGCGAACTCGGTCGAGATGTCAGGCAGCGTGGACACGTCGGGCAGGTTCCAGGGCTCGGAACCGTTGGCGATGTAGCCGTCGGACAGCAGCATCACCGGCGTCCGGTACTTCAGTGCGATTCGAGCCGCCTCGATGGCCACGAAGAAGCAGTGCGAGGGCCCGTAGGCGGCGATCACCGGGATCGGCGACTCGCCGTGGCGACCGTACATCGCCATCATCAGGTCGGACTGCTCGGTCTTGGTCGGCAGACCGGTGGACGGGCCGCCGCGCTGGATGTCGATGACGATCAGCGGCAGCTCGAGGTTGGTCGCGAGGCCGATGGCCTCGCCCTTGAGCGCGACGCCCGGGCCGGACGTGGTGGTCAACGCGAGGTGACCACCGAACGCGGCGCCGACGGCGGACGCCACCGCAGCGATCTCGTCCTCGGCCTGGAAGGTCCGGATGCCGAAGTTCTTGTGCTTCGACAGCTCGTGGAGGATGTCCGATGCCGGGGTGATCGGGTAGGACCCGAGGAAGATCGGCATCTTGGCCTGCTGGCCTGCGGCCACCAGACCCCACGACAACGCCACGTTGCCCATGATGTTGGTGTACGTGCCCGGCTCGAGCTTGGCGGGCTTCACCGAGTAGGTGACGCCGAACATCTCGGCGGTCTCGCCGAAGGCGTGGCCGGCCTTGAAGGCCTTCTCGTTGGCCTCGATCACCGAGGGCTTGCCGGCGAACTTCGCGGAGATCCACTCCATGGTGGGCTCCTCGGGACGCTGGTAGAGCCAGCTGAGGAGCCCGAGGGCGAAGAAGTTCTTGGAGCGCTCGGCGTCTCGGGGCTTGACGCCCTCGATGTCCTTGCACGCCTCCTTGGTGATCGAGGTCATGGGGACCTCGTGCACGGTGTAGTTGTCGAGGTCGTTGCTCTCGAGCGGGTTGTAGTCGTACCCGGCCTTCGCCAGGTTGCGCTCTTCGAAGGTGTCGGTGTTGACGATCACCGTGCCGCCGACCTCGAGGCGGTGGATCTCCTTCTTGAGCGCGGCCGGGTTCATCGCCACCAACACGTTGGGCGCATCGCCCGGCGTGGTGATGTCGTGGTCCGAGACCTGGACCTGGAACGCCGAGACGCCGGCCAGGGTGCCCTGCGGCGCTCGGATCTCGGCCGGGAACTCCGGCAAGGTCGCGAGGTCGTTGCCGAAGAGCGCGCTCGCGTTGGTGAATCGCTCACCGGTGAGCTGCATGCCGTCGCCGGAGTCGCCGGCGAAGCGGACCACGATGCGGTCGAGCTCCTGGGCGTCGGGCCGCGGTGCGGTGTCTGTCACGGGAATCCCCCTTGATTCCTCGGGAGGGTGTGCCGACGAATGTACAGGGATCGACGGTCCTCCGCGGTCATCCAGCGGCGGGTTCGGTCCCTCTATCCTGACTCCAGGAATCGACCACCCTCGACCCACCAGGGAACCCTCCACGATGAACCAAGAGATGCTGACCAAGATCGCCGACGAGAGCGGCTTCCTCGCCGCGCTGGACCAGAGCGGCGGGAGCACGCCGAAGGCGCTGCTCGCGTATGGCGTCAGCGAGGACTCCTACCGCAACGACGACGAGATGTTCGACGCCGTCCATGCCATGCGCACCCGGATCATCACCAGCCCCGCGTTCACCGGCGAGCGGGTGATGGGCGCAATCTTGTTCGAGATGACCATGGACCGCGAGATCGAGGGCAAGGGCTCGGCTGCCTATCTCTGGGAGGACAAGGGCGTCGTTCCCTTCCTGAAGACCGACAAGGGCCTCGCCGACGAGGAGAACGACGCGCAGGTCATGAAGCCGAACCCCGGCCTCGACGAGTTGCTCGCCCGGGCCAACGACAAGGGCGTCTTCGGCACCAAGATGCGGTCGGTCATCAAGGCCGCCAACCAGGCAGGCGTGGACGCCGTGGTCGACCAGCAGTTCGAGGTCGGCATGCAGATCCTGGGAGCGGGCCTCATGCCGATCATCGAGCCCGAGGTCGACATCCACAGCCCCAGCAAGGCCGAGGCCGAAGAACTGCTCCACGCGGCCATCGTCCGCAATCTCGACGCGGTCGGTGACGACCAGCAGGTCATGCTGAAGCTGACGCTGCCGAGTGTCGACAACTTCTACGCCGACCTGATCGCGCACCCGAAGATCCTGAAGGTCGTCGCACTGTCGGGTGGCTACAGCCGCGAGGACGCCAACGCGATGCTGGCCCGCAACAACGGCATGGTGGCGAGCTTCTCGCGAGCGCTCGCCGAGGGGCTGTCCGCGCAGCAGAGCGACGACGAGTTCAACGCAACGCTCGACAGCACCATCCAGGCCATCTACGACGCCTCGGCGACCTGATCGCGTCGACGCTGGAGTCGGGCGGAGCCGTCGTGAAGCGTGTGGTCATCCTGACGGGGTCCGAGCTCCGTCACGACTTCATGCGCAAGGCGATCGCCGGCGCCGGCGTCTGCGAGGTCACGGCCTCGTACTGCGAGGGCCTGGCGCAGAGCCTCAGCGCCCGCCTCGAGCGCCAGGACGTCGACGACGGCCTCCAACGTCGCCACGTCGAGGACCGGGCGGCTTCCGAGCGCGACTTCTTCGAGCCGTTCGTCCGCCTGACCGACGACCGTTCCGCGCCCGTCGCGATCGCCAAGGGCGCGGTGAACGATGCCGAGGTGGTCCAGGCGATCATCGGCGCAGCACCGGACCTGCTCGTCGCCTACGGCTGCTCGCTGATCGACCAACCGCTCACCGATGCCTTCGCCGGGCGCTTCCTCAACGTGCACCTCGGGCTCTCGCCCTACTACCGAGGATCGGGGACCAACTTCTTCCCGCTCGTCCACGGGACCCCTGAGTACGTGGGTGCGACCTTCATGCATCTCGACTCGGGCATCGACACCGGAGAGATCATCCACCAGATCCGCGCCCGCGTGCGCCCTGGCGACACGCCGCATCAGATCGGCAACCGGCTCATCGCGGACGTGGCCGCGGTGTATTGCGCCGTGGTCGATCGGTTCGACGACCTGGCGGCGATGCGCCCCCCGCCGACGCCCGCAGAGGAACGGCTGTGCCTGCGCAAGGACTTCACCCCCGAAGCGACTGCGGCCTTGTACCAGCAGTTCGCCGACGGGATGGTCGAGCGCTATCTGGCCGAACAGGAGGCCCGTGATGCCGCGGTTCCCATCGTGACCAACCCCATCCTGAAGGACGTGTTGTCGTGAAGGCGCCCTGGTCGTGAAGGACGTGTCGTGAAGGCGCTCATGTACCACTACGTGCGCCCGGAACGCGAGGACTTCCCGTACTTCCGGTACCTCCACGTCGACGACTTCACCCGGCAACTCGACTGGATCGTCGACAACCTCGGCGTGGTGACGCGCGAGGCCTTCGCTGACACGCTCGAGACCGGCATCGTGGCGGAGGGTGCGGTCCTGACCTTCGACGACGGCTTCGTCGATCACCACGAGCACGTCCTGCCCGCACTGGTCGAGCGCGGACTGTGGGGCGTCTTCTACGTCCCCACCGGCGTCCACGAGCGCTCAGCACTGCTCGACGTCCACAAGATCCACCAGCTGATCGGGCGCCGCGGTGGCGTCGCGGTCCGCGATGCACTGCTGGACCTCGTCGACGACGACATGCTGGTCGAGCGCGACCGCAACCGCTTCGGCGCCACGACGTACCGGTCCCAGGAGAACGACGAAGCCACCACCGAGGCCAAGCGCATCCTCAACTACGTCGTCTCCTATGACCATCGAGACGCCCTGTTGGACCATCTCTTCGCCGAGCTGATCGGTGACCAACGCGAGGCCTCCGCCGCCTGGTACATGTCGACGGCGCAGCTTCGAGATCTCGCTGAGCACGGCATGGTGATCGGCAGTCACAGCGTCACGCATCGCGTGTTCAGCCGCCTGGACGAGGCAACGCAGCGAGACGAGATCGTGAACTCGTTCCGATTCCTCGAGCACGTCATCGGCGAGCCGGTCGAGACGTTCTGCTATCCCTACGGCGGATTCCACAACTTCAACAGCATCACCGAGCGCCTCCTCGTCGAGCACGGTTGCCGGTATGCGTTCAACGTCGAGCCGCGTGACGTCGAGGGCTCGGACGTCCTCGACCGCCCGACGGCGCTCCCCCGCTACGACTGCAACATGTTCCCGCACGGCCAGGCTGCGTTCGGGCGGTCGCGGCCCGACTGAGCCGCCGACGCCGAACGGCGGCGGCGTCAACACGCGTCCGGCAGCTGTGCCAGCGCCTGGTCGACCAGGCGTGCCACGTTCTTCGCCCGACTCGCGAGCGTGGCCGCGCTCGCGACCACCTCGGTCTCGGACATGGTGGCGCCGCCGGAGCGAAAGAATCGCCGCCGCACACGCCCCAGGACCACGACCTCCGCGCCGCTGCCGATGGTTCGAGTCGACCGCGGTGGCTCGAACCACGCCACCGGCACGGTCATCTTGCGGTCACCGGTGGCAGTGGTGACCTCCCACCGGAGTAGGACGTCGCCGCTGGGCAGCTCGACGGTCCGTGGGTCGCTGCTCAGGCGGCCGCGCAACAACACGATGTTCATCTGGGGTTCCTCCCCTGCATCCGCGCACGAGCAAACGGCTCGAGTGCGGCTCGGTTTGCAGGGGAAGTACCGATGACCCTAGGGGCAGGGTGTGACAGTCCCGGTCAACGCAGATTGGCGAGACGCTGCCGGGTGTCGACGAAGTCACGGTCGTGCTTCAACACCCAATCGAAGAGCGCTCGGGCTCGCGGCAGATCGCCGGACCGCTCGTACAGGTCGGCGAGCGCATAGGCCCGACGCAGGTGGTGGTACATCGGGCGAGGCGGTTTCCGCCACCCCTTCTCGAGCAACCGAACGCCGGCATCCAGGTCGCCCCGGTCGGCAAGAGCACCTGCCATGACGATCCGCCCCTCGTTCACCAGTGCCGCAGAGGGCGACACCTCTGTGAGTTCCGCCCAGAGCTCTTCCACGTCGGCCCAGCGCTGTTGCGCCCGGTAGCAGTCCGCCAGCACCGGATTCTGCTCAACCGAGCCGGCGAGCACGCGGAACTCCTCGAGCTGCCTCGCCGCCTCCTTGTACTGACCCGACCGGTACAGGGTGAGGCCGTAGAGCTCCCGGATCTCGGGCACGGAAGGAGCGAGTTCCACGATGGCCTTCAACGACTTGCGGGCGTCGGCGTACCGTTCGGCCTCGAATGACTCGGCGGCAGCTCGGAGCTTGCGGAGCTGCTTCTTGGCGTCGGCCGGTCCGAGCAGCCGATTGAGTGCCTCGACCTCGTCCTCGTTGCGGGCTGGACCCTTCGGCAGCTCCGCACGTTCGAACGCAGGCTTCGGCTTGGCGGCTCGCTTGCGTGGCTTTGGCGCCCCCGTGTTGGCACGGTCGACGGCGGCCTTTGCCTGCGCTCGCAGGTCCGCCTGTCGCGCGTCGCGTTCGGCGCGTTGTTGTGCCCGCGCCTCGGCCTTGGCGGCGCGAGCGACTTCCTCGTCGGTCTCCGGGCGGAGCGCACGCTCGGCGGCGCGTTCCTCGCCACGACGCTCGTCGAGGTTGGCTCGCAGGACCCCCTTGCGAGCGAGACCGCCCCAACGCTGGTTCCCGGGGATGCCTTCGTCCTCGACCGGCCGTCCCTTGCCCTTGGTGTAGCGCCGGGGTGCACCGCCCTTGCGGTCGCCGTCCTCCCGGTCGCCCCTGCGTTCCGCTCCGCCGGCGCGCCGATCGCCATCGGGGCCCCGGGCCGAGCCCTTGCTGGCGCCTGCGGCAGCGGAGCGATCCCGATACGAGCCGCCTTGGCGACCGGGGCTGCTCCCTGTTCCGGCGCCACCGCGCGAGTTCGTCCCGGTGCTGCGGCCCTTCCCCCCGGTGCTGCGGCCCGTTCCGCCGGTGGTTCGGCCCTTCCCTCCCGTGCTGCGGCCTGCACCACGTGAGGAGCTGCCCGATCGCTCCGACCCGCCCGACGACGCTCCACGTCCAGCGCTGCGCGACGATCCTCCGCTGCGGGACCCCTTGTTGTCTCGCCCTCTGGGGGCGTCCTTGCGCGAAGCCATGACTGCACAAGCCTACTGCGGGTCGGCAGGCATCCCTCGGGACACCCCCGAGGCGGGCCAGGCTCGGCACCCGCAAACCCGGCACCCGCCGTCGGCGCGCCTGGGGCCAAAACGAGGAAACGGCCCCCATGTGGGGGCCGTGTTCCAGCTGAGAAATCCGGCGGCGTCCTACTCTCCCAGGGACTCCCGTCCCAAGTACCATCGGCGCAAGTGGGCTTAACTTCCGTGTTCGGAATGGGAACGGGTGTGACCCCACCGCTATGACCACCGAAACCTGGTGTCGGCAGCCAGCCCGAAGGCGGCGCCTGACAGGTCGATCGTGTATGAAACGCACAGCAGGCGCCTCTCGAGATCTCCATAGCGAGCACGAACATCCAATCCCAGTCACAACGTAGGGATCAAGCCCTCGGCCGATTAGTACCGGTCAGCTGAACACATTGCTGTGCTTACACTTCCGGCCTATCAACGTGGTGTTCTGCCACGAGCCTTACCCGGTTGACCCGGTGGGGAATCTCATCTTGGAGCCGGCTTCCCGCTTAGATGCTTTCAGCGGTTATCCATTCCGTAGGTGGCAAACCAGCCATGCCGCTGGCGCGACAACTGGCACACTAGAGCTACGTCCAACCCGGTCCTCTCGTACTAGGGTCAGATCTCCTCAAATTCCCTTCGGCTACAGAGGATAGGGACCGAACTGTCTCACGACGTTCTAAACCCAGCTCGCGTACCGCTTTAATGGGCGAACAGCCCAACCCTTGGGACCTGCTCCGGCCCCAGGATGCGATGAGCCGACATCGAGGTGCCAAACCTTCCCGTCGATATGGACTCTTGGGGAAGATAAGCCTGTTATCCCCGGGGTACCTTTTATCCGTTGAGCGACGGCGCTTCCACACGCAACCGCCGGATCACTATGCCCGTCTTTCGACCCTGCTCGACTTGTAGGTCTCGCAGTCAAGCTCCCTTCTGCCATTGCACTCGTCGCCTGATTGCCAACCAGGCTGAGGGAACCTTTGGGCGCCTCCGTTACTCTTTGGGAGGCGACCGCCCCAGTCAAACTACCCGCCTGGCACTGTTCCTGGCCCAGATAATGGGTCGAGGTTAGATGTCCAACGTACGCAGGGTGGTATTTCAAGGATGACTCCACGCCGGCTAGCGCCGACGCTTCCTAGTCTCCCACCTATCCTACACAACGAAAGTCAAACACCAATACCAAGTTGTAGTAAAGGTCCACGGGGTCTTTCCGTCCTTCTGTAGCTAACGAGCATCTTTACTCGTACTTCAATTTCGCTGGGTCTGTGGTTGAGACAGTAGGGAAGTCGTTACGCCATTCGTGCAGGTCGGAACTTACCCGACAAGGAATTTCGCTACCTTAGGACCGTTATAGTTACGGCCGCCGTTTACCGGGGCTTAGGTTCAGAGCTTCGCCCTAGGGCTAACCCTTCCCCGTAACCTTCCGGCACCGGGCAGGCGTCACAGCGTATACAGCGCCTTACGGCTTCGCACGCTGCTGTGTTTTTAGTAAACAGTCGCTTCCCTCTGGTTTGTGCCACCCCGCCATGCTCAGAGCGCAAGGCTCATCACAATCATGGGGTCATCCTTCTCCCGAAGTTACGGATGCAATTTGCCGAGTTCCTTAACCACAGTTCTCCCAATCGCCTTGGTATTCTCTACCTGTCCACCTGTGTTGGTTTGGGGTACGGGCACTGTGAGAGCTCACTAGCGGCTTTTCTTGGCAGCATGGAATCAATGACTTCGACTGTTGCGTCTCGGCATCGTGTCTCAGACTCGTGGGGCCCGGACTTACCTGGTCCCCGTCCTACACACTTGCCCCAGGACTACCATCGCCTGGGTTCACCTATCCTCCTGCGTCCCCGCATCGCTGACCGCTCCAATGTGGGTCGGTTCCTCTGGGTGCCGTTTTACGGGCTCCCAGCATCCCCTTAGCAACACTGGTTAAGTCTGGGCGCGCTCACAGTGGTACCGGAATATCAACCGGTTGTGCATCGACTACGCCTTTCGGCCTCGCCTTAGCTCCCGACTCACCCTGGGAGGATTAGCCTTCCCCAGGAACCCTTGGACTTCCGGCGGAGGGGTTTCTCACCCCTCTCTCGCTACTCATGCCTGCATTCGCACTCGACCACGCTCCACGACCGGTCACCCTGCCGCTTCACTGCGAGATCGACGCTCCGCTACCGCTGCTACTTGCGTAGCAACCCGCGACTTCGGCTCTGGACTTGAGCCCCGTTACATTGTCCGCGCAAAATCACTCGACCAGTGAGCTGTTACGCACTCTTTCAAGGGTGGCTGCTTCTAAGCCAACCTCCTGGCTGTCTATGCAATTTCACTTCGTTTACCACTTAGTCCAGAATTAGGGGCCTTAGTCGGCGGTCTGGGCTGTTTCCCTTTCGACCCCGAAGCTCATCCCCCGGGGTCTCACTGCCGCACTTTGGAGTCATGGTATTCGGAGTTTGGCTGGGGTCGGTAAGCTTGTGGGCCCCCTAACCCATCCAGTGCTCTACCCCCATGACTGAACATGCGACGCTGCACCTAAATGCATTTCGCGGAGAACCAGCTATCACCGAGTTTGCTTGGCCTTTCACCCCTATCCACAGGTCATCCGCCCAGTTTTCAACCTAGGTCGGTTCGCGCCTCCACGAGGTCTTACCCTCGCTTCACACTGCCCATGGATAGATCACTCGGCTTCGGGTCTACGACATGCGACTGAACGCCCTGTTCAGACTCGCTTTCGCTCCGGCTTCCCCTCACGGGTTAACCTTGCCACACATCGTAACTCGCAGGCTCATTCTTCAAAAGGCACGCCATCGTGGGCCCGAAGGCCGACACTTTGACTGATTGTAAACCAACGGTTTCAGGTACTATTTCACTCCCCTCCCGGGGTACTTTTCACCTTTCCCTCACGGTACTAGTTCGCTATCGGTCACCGACATATACTTAGCCTTACGAGGTGGGCCTCGCAGATTCACACCAAATTACACGGCAATGGTGCTACTCGGGAACACAGATCAGAGTCTGCACAATTTCGCCTACAGGGCTATTACCTCCTATGGCGCGCCTTTCCAGAACGCTTCGGCTATTGAGCAGATTGGTAACTCTGTGACCGGTCTGACACCCGGTCTACCTGGTCCCACAACCCCGAACTGGCAACGCTGCCAGGCTTCCACCAGCTCGGTTTAGGCTGTTCCCCGTTCGCTCGCCGCTACTTAGGGAGTCACGTTTGTTTTCCATTCCTCAGGTTACTTAGATGTTTCAGTTCACCTGGTTCCCTCTACCCACCCTATGTGTTCAGGTGGGAGTACTACCCCGTTACAGGTAGTGGGTTTCCCCATTCGGACATCCCCGGATCAAAGCTTAGTCGGCAGCTCCCCGAGGCTTATCGCAGCCACTCACGTCCTTCATCGGTAGTCGGTGCCAAGGCATCCGCCGTTGGCTCTTCGTAGCTTGAAATCTCTTCTACGTTGTGATTGGGATGTACCGCTGGTCGACCCGAAGGTCTGGCAGCGGCACAACACTGTTGCAATGCTGTCATCCCACCGAAGCGGTCAGACAGCACTGCGAGTATCTATATAGATGCTCGTGCTCGCTATGCAGTTCTCAAGAGGCGTCGACGACATCCGGCTGGACGTCGCAACACCCGGCCACGAGGGCCGGGTGCCTGTACTGACGAGGTCGCTGGATGCCACATGGGCAGTGCCGGCGATGCGGGAAGACCCGCTCCCTCAAAACGGAAGAGAGGACGTGCACACGAGCTACTCACCGTGGCGGGAGGTACCACCCCGAAGGGCTTCCGCTCCAG
>CBDHFJ010000032.1:0-60000 GCA_965262315.1 Acidimicrobiales bacterium | reverse complement strand
GGACCATGGACCAGGGCGGTCACGTCGTCAGCGAGGCGACGGTGGCCGGACCTTCGCTCGGGCGCGGCAGCGTGCTCTCGGACGATCTCGTGCACTTCGGCGACGTCCAGCAGTGTGAGCTGCAGCAGGAACCGTTCGATGTCGTCGTCGGCGACATTGAGCCAGTACTGATGGAACTCATAGGGCAGGGTCCGAGCCGGATCCAGCCACACGGCACCCGACACCGACTTGCCGAACTTCTGGCCGTCCGCTCGGGTGATCAGGGGCCACGTCAGCGCATGCACCCCAGTCGCCTCGCGACGCCTGATGAGGTCGACGCCGGCGACGATGTTGCCCCACTGGTCCGAGCCGCCGATCTGGAGATCGCAACCCTTGTTCGTGTGGAGCCACCAGTAGTCGAAGGCCTGCAGCAGCATGTAGCTGAACTCGGTGTAGGAGATCCCGTGTTCGGACTGCATTCGGCTCTTCACCGAGTCCTTGGCCACCATCTGGTTCACGGTGGCGTGTTTCCCCACGTCGCGCAGGAACTCGAGGATGGTCACCTCACGGGTCCAGTCGAAGTTGTTGACCATCTCCGCGCGCTCGAGGTCGACGAGGCGTTCGAGCTGCCGGCGGATGCCGGCCATGTTCGCGGCGAGCTGCTCCTCGTCGAGCAGGTTCCGCTCCTCGGATCGCCCGCCGGGGTCCCCGACCATGCCGGTGGCGCCGCCGATGAGCACCAACGGGCGATGACCGGCGTCCTGGAACCGTCGGAGCATGAGCACCCCGACGAAGTTGCCGATGTGGAGGCTGTCCGCCGACGGATCGATGCCGTGGTACAGCGTCACCGGTCCGGCGGCCAACCGGGACACGAGCTCGGTTCGGTCCGTGGTGTCGTGGATCAGGCCGCGTGCGTCGAGATCGTCGAGGATGGCAGCGCCTTCGCCCATCGGGTTGGCTCCAGGAGTCGCAGGATCTACCCGCTGCACGATAGGGGCACCGGGCACCACCCCCGCGGGATTTCGGGCCGCACTCGCGCCGCGTCGCGGATGCGGGACACGACCCGCTCGGCGACACGGGGGCAACCCCCCCCGAAGGATCTTCCCGGGATGGTTGGCGTCATGGCCGCCAGGGGGCGATCCTGGGGTGGTGAGCACTCCCGACCCGGGCTCCATCAACGACGACGACTTCGAGCGCGACCTGGTCCGCAACGATCTGCGAGTGGATCCGGGGCGATGGGGGTGGTCCCCGGGTCGCGTCCTCGGCCTCATCGTCGTGATCGCCATGTCTGCGTTCTGGGTGTGGGCATTCATCTGGTCACCGCGCGGCCATCCTGACGAGCTCGACGATCCCGCCTACGCCGAGGCATCCGAAATCCGCTGCGCCACGGCGCGCACCGAGATCGATGCGGTCCCCGCGGCGGCCGAGGCCGTCGATCCCGCGGACCGGGCGACCCAGCTGCAGCAGACCAACGGCATCCTCCGCTCGATGGTGGCCGATCTCCGGGCGACGGCGCCGTCGCCCGAGACCCGTGACGGTGAGCTGGTCGAGAAGTGGCTCGCCGACTGGGACACCTATCTCGACGATCGCGACCGCTACCGGGACCGGCTCAGCGAGGGCAACGACACCATCTTCGAAGTGACCGCCCGCGACGGTGACCAGATCACCGGCTTGCTCGACCTGTTCGCCGACATCAACGGCATGGCGAGCTGCCAGTCCCCCGGCGACGTCTGAGGGAGCGCACGCCCTTCGTGTGGGGCGACTCCGAGCCGAGCGTGCTCACACCGCCTGCGCGGCGGCAAGGCCAACCCGAGCCAATCGCCGAAGGCTCTCGTCCCCCGCCAGCTCGTCGAGCTCGGCCAGGGTGACCCAGCGCAGCGCATGGGACTCGTGGTTGCCGACGACCTGTGCCCCGGGAGGGGCGAGCACGACGTAGCGCGTGTCGAGGTGAAGGTGGGCGGGCTCACCCTTGCGCTCCGGGATCGCATGGATGTCGCAGTCCACGGGTGGCCCCATCACCTGGAGACCCTCGATCCCGGTCTCCTCGGTGGCCTCGGTCAACGCAACCGTGGCCAGGTGGCCTTCGCCGTCAGCATGACCACCCGGCTGGAGCCACAGCCCGAGCTTGACGTGCAGCATGACCAGGGTCCGCTCGCGGTCGTCGTCGACCACCAACGCCGAGCCGGTGAGATGGCCGGTGGGGCAGGTCCGCAACAGGGCGTCCGGGTGGCCGTCGATGAAGTCGAGGATCTCGGCTCGATGAACATCGCTCGTGGCACTGCTGGACAACGCGGACGCCACGGCGCGGCGAGCGTCCTGGAGATCGCCGCCCGTGGCGATCTCGACGATGGGTTCCAGGGGCTTCACGCCGCCCAGTCAAGCCGAAGCGGGCTCGGGCGGTGGGGATCACCGCCACCGATCAACGAGCGGCGGGGGCGCTGATGTGGTCGACGAGGTCCACGAACGGCATCGGCTGGGCGAAGAGGAAGCCCTGACCGAGATCGCAACCCAACCCAACCAGGGTCGCCAGCTGCTCGGGCTCCTCGATGCCCTCGGCCACGATGGTGAGGCCGAGGTTCTTCCCGAGATCGATCATCGTCCGCACGAAGGTGTCGTCGACCGCGACGTCGGACACGAACGGCTGCGCGATCTTGAGGATGTCCACCGGGAGGCGACGCAGGTAGCTCAGCGAGCTGTAGCCGGTGCCGAAGTCGTCGAGCGCGATCCGCACGCCCAGCGACCGGAGTTCGGTGAGCAGCTCCACCGTCCGGTCAGGGTCGCGGAGCAGTGCCGTCTCGGTGATCTCGGCCACCAGCCTGGAGGGATCCGCTCCCCCGTTCATCAGCGTGCGCGCGAAGTGGTCGATCAGATCGTCCTGCTGGAAGTTGCGAGCCGACAGGTTCACCGACACGAAGGGGGCCGACTCGGCGATGGTCCCGAGGTCTTCCAGACGCCCGACCACCTTCGCCAACACGTTGCGATCGATGGGGACGATCAACCCGGCGCGCTCGGCCTCGCCGATGAAGGTCCCTGGCATCTGCACGCCGTCTGCCGCGTGCCACCGGACGAGCGCCTCGGCACCGGCCACGGCCCCGGTCTGCAGGTCCACGATCGGTTGGTAGGCCACCTCGAACTCGTCGAAGTCGATCGCCTGACGGAGCTGGGTCCGGATGCGTCGTTGCTTGGAGACGTGCTCCTTCATGCTGGGCTCGAACTCGACCACCGACCCCTTGCCGGTGCTCTTCGCGGCGTACATCGCCACATCGGCGTCGTTGAGCAGGACCGACGCGTCGGTCTGGCCGGGGGTGCTGTCGGCCACGCCGATGCTGGCGCCGATCTGTGCGTCGTGGTCGCCGATCAGGTACGGGTCGTGGAGTGCCTGGATCAGCCGGCGAGCCACCATCGCCGGCTGCTCGCTCTCGGGCAGCACCACGGCGAACTCGTCCCCGCCCAGGCGGGCCGCCGTGTCGGTCGGACGGATCACGTTGCCGATCCGGCGAGCCACCTCGATCAGTACCTGGTCGCCTGCGTCGTGCCCGAGCGTGTCGTTCACGACCTTGAAGTCGTCCAGGTCGATGTAGAGCACCGACACCGGGCGAGCGGCATCGAGATGCCCTGCGAGTGCCTCGCCGAACAACTGCCGGTTGGCGAGCCCCGTCAGGGTGTCGTGGTTCGCCTGGTGTGCCAGATCTCGCTCGAGGCGTCGCATCTCGCCCAGCGCCTGCTCGAGCTGATCGTTCTCCAACGCGACCGCAGCGTGCTGCACCAGCGTCTCGAACAGACGGAGGTCTTCGGCAGTGAACGAGGTCACGTTGCCCAGACGGTTCGCCACGACCAGCACGCCGATCTCGCGACGAGCGCCTCGCAGGACGCCGACCATGCCGTCGCGCACGTCACGGTCGAGCACCCCGGACCAGGGTGGCTCCCCAGGAGTGGCGAGGACGGGTTCGGCCGCCAGCTCCGCCAGCCGCTTGGCCACGGCGTCGTCCTCCAGCGGCTCACCGACCGTGGTGCCCCCCACGAAATGGAACAACGCGCCGCTCCCCGGCTCCTCGGGGCGAGCGAACAGGTACAGGTCGCCACGCGCGGCTCTGAACATCGAGGTCGCCTCGTCCAGGAGCGCGGCTGCGGCAGCCGTGGTCTCGGAGTTCTCGCGGAGCGCCTTGGTGGACGAGTAGAGGAACTCCACGCGTTCGCGCTGCGTCCGCTCCGACACGTAGGCCCGGTACGCCACCAGGAGGACTGCGACGGTGACGGCCAGCAGCAGCAGGGCCCAGGGCTCGGTCTCGATGAGAATCGCTGCCACCAGCGCAAGTGCGGTGTTCGCGGCGGAGATCACGGCGCCGATCAGCACCATGGACACCAACTGGGGCCGATTGAACGTGCCCTCGGTGACGGTGATGATCAGGGCGAGCAGCAGGATCTGCAGCGCCCCACCGACCATGGTCGATGCGCCCAGCACCAACCAGCTCGTGGGCGCCAGCAGGTCTCCGACGTCGAAGAGGCTGACGATCAGCGTCGCCACGACGACGTGCAGCGACAGGTTCGCGACGTTGAACGCCACCTTGATCACGGGCTGCTTGCGCACGAAGCGCAGCGCCAGGCCGGCGCCGCACACGATCGCGACCCACAACAGCGCAGGCTCGGTGAAGATCAGGCCCAGGACGAGTGGGACCTCATAGAGCGAGAAGCTCCCGGCCTCGCTGCGGAAGTGGAGATGGACGACCCAGGTCTCGGCAGCGAAGAAGCAGACCGCCAGCAGGATCCAGTGCAGGTGGACACCGTCGTGGACCTGCGAGACGTCACGGAGCAGGAACAGGAGCGCGACGACCGAACCGGCCCCCAGGCACAGGATCAGTGCCCAGGCCGCGTGCCGCCTCAGGTGCTCGCCGGTCCTTCCCACGGCGTGCCAATCGGCAGCACGGACCCGGGTTGGAGGCTTCCCGCTGCCGCCGAGCGGATCGACCCAGACCCGATCAGGCCCAGCCGTCCCCCGACCAGGTCAGCCCACTCCACGTGGCGCCGGACCAGGTGGCCCCGGACCAGGTGGCGCCCGACCACGTCCCACCCGACCAGGTCATGCCACTCCACGTGGCGCCCGACCAGGTGACGCCGCTCCAGGTGGCCCCGGACCACGTCCCACCCGACCAGGTCATGCCACTCCACGTGGCGCCCGACCAGCTCGCGTCCGACCAGGTGCCGCCGGACCAGGTGGGCCCGGTGGGGGCCTGCAGTCTGCCGGTCGTGGCCGGGACCAGTCGGCGCGTCGGGGTGAAGACGGGGCCGTCGTCGATGGTCTCCTCGCCGTCCACGTGACCCCGGCCCTGGCGGTGCCGCGACTCGAAATCGAGGCGGAAGGTCCCTCGGCGGATCGCCTTGCGAACCTCCTCGGGGTTCATGTCGGGATACTCGCTGAGGAGCACCGCAGCGAGCCCGCTGACCACAGCGGCCGATTGCGAGGTTCCCGAGCCACGGAAGAGGTCCTCGCCCACCCGAGCCCGAGGTGCGTCCTGGTCGACGGTCGAGCCCACGACCCGGTACGAGGCGATCGAGCGACCCGGCGCCACCACGTCGGGCTGGCGCTTGCGGTTGCCTTGTGCCGACCAGCCCGGCACGCTTCGGCCGCGACGGCCCCACCGCCGGTCCTCGGAGCCGGAGTCGACGGCACCGACCGCCATGATCATCGGGTCGATGGCGGGCGAGTCGAGATGATTCTGCTTCTTGCCGCCGTTGCCGGCTGCGACCACGACGAAGATCCCGGCCTCCCACGCCCGCTCGACAGCGGCGGAGAGCACGTCGTTCTTGTGGGTGCGGACGCCGGACCGGCCGAGCGAGAGGTTCAGGACCCGGATGTTGAGACCGTCGCTGTTGCGGTGATCGATGACCCAGTCGATCGCAGCGACCACCTGCGGCACCGTCGTCTTGCCGTCGTGGCCGGCGACCTTGACGCTCACGATGCGAGCGCCGGGAGCGATGCCCTCGTGGCCAGGCCTGGTGCCGGCGATGATCCCCGCCATGTGGGTGCCGTGCCCGTAGGTGTCCAGGAAGGCGACCTCCGGGGAGGTGGCCTCCATCGACAGATCGGGGCCGTGGAGGACGTTGTCGCCGTCGAGCCCGTCAACCGGCGAGACGCCGGTGTCGATCACCGCGACGTCGATGCCGTGGCCCCCGTGCCACCAGGCGGCGTCGCCCAGCACGTCCGACCGCAGCTCGGCGAGCCCGATCGGTCCGCCACTGCTGGACTCGTCGAGCATCTCGACCATGTTGCTGGCGGTGGTGACCTCGCCCACCGGCGCATCGACGGTGCCAGCGGATGGCGCGGAGATCATGAGCGTGGCGATCAGCGCCACGACGGCGAACATCGCGCCCAGCGGGCGAATCCAGGTGACCCCGGACGGTGTGTGTCGGTCGGCCTCGGTGTGCATCGGTCAGACCCTCCCAGGTCCTCGATACAAACGCCGGTTTCGCCACTGACTCCCCCGGGGCGAGGCGACCAACTTGCAGCCTCCGGGATCGACGTCTCGTCTGTACTTGTGTCTGGGTTCTCGATCGGTTGCCGGCCAGTGGAGTTGAACGGGCCGGCGACCAATGAACCGATGGGGCGAGGCCGGACGACCCACGGCGGGTGGTCTCACCCAGAGCTGTCGGACCTCGAGTGGCGCGGGCTGCCCGGAGCTCCCGAATCGGAGGCTGCCGCCGAGACCCCGAGCCGGGGTCCGAACGCGAAGGTGCCCCACCCTCGTACGGCCGGGTGGGGCACCGATCGGTGTGCGTCGGGGCGAGGGTTTGCCGGGCTGGCGCTCAGCCCCAGCCGTTGCCGGACCAGGTCATGCCACTCCAGGTGGCGCCGGACCAGGTGGCACCCGACCAGGTCGCACCGCTCCAGGTGCCACCCGACCAGGTCATGCCACTCCAGGTGGCGCCGGACCAGGTCATGCCACTCCAGGTCGCACCGCTCCAGGTGCCACCCGACCAGGTCATGCCACTCCAGGTGCCACCCGACCAGGTCATGCCACTCCAGGTGCCACCCGACCAGGTCATACCGGATGGGGTCACGACCTTCTTGTTCTGGGTGGCCGAGGGGGCCTTCGACGGCGCCGCAGGGACAGGGCCGCGGCTGTGGACCCGGTTGGCGTCGACGTGACCCCTCCCCTGACGGGTGCGGCTGACGTCGTCCAGCCTGAACGTGCCGTTGCGGAGCGTGGCCTTCATCTCGTCGGGGGTGAGACCCGGATGGCTGCTGAGGAGGGCGGCGCCGAGACCGCTGGTCACCGCGGCTGACTGTGAGGTGCCCGAGCCGCGGAAGAGATCGTCACCGACTCGAGCGCCGGGCACGCTCACGTCGACGGTGGAGCCGGGAACCCGGTAGGAGGCGATGGACCGTCCGGGGGCGACCAGGTCGGGGTTGCGGGCACCGTTGCCGCGAGCCGACCAGCCGGGAACGTCACGCTCGTCACGCTCGTCGTCGTCATCATCATCGTCATCGCCGCCGGTCGAGTCCACGGCGCCGACGGCCATGATGTGGGGGCTGATGGCAGGCGAGTCCAGATGCGGCTGGTTGTTGCCGTCGTTGCCACCGGCGACGACCACGAAGATGCCAGCGTCCCAGGCCCGCTCGACCGCAGCCGACAGGACGTCGCCCACGTGGGTCTTCACACCCTCCTGGCCGAGGGAGAGGTTGAGCACCCGGATGTTGAGGCCGTCGCTGCTGCGATGGTCGATGACCCAATCGATGGCGGCCACCACCTGCGGGACGGTCGTGAGGCCGTCGTGACCCGCCACCTTCACGCTCACGATTCGGGCGCCGGGGGCGATGCCCTCGTGCCCAGCGCGGTCGCCGGCGATGATGCCGGCCATGTGGGTGCCGTGCCCGTAGGTGTCCAGGAAGGCGACCTCGGGAGACGTGCCCTCCATCGACAGGTCCGGGCCGTGGACGACCTTGTCGCCGTCGAGGCCCGAGACGGGCGCAACGCCGGTGTCGATGAGGGCCACGTCGATGCCGGTGCCGTCGCCGAACGTCCCGACGCTCCCGTTGTAGACGTCGCTGCGGAGCTCCGACAGCGAGATCGGGCTGCTGTAGCTGTCGTTGTCGAGCATCTCGACCATCGAGGGCGAGAGCAGCCCCGGCGAGGCGCCGCTGGTTCCCGCCGGGCCGACAGCGGCGAACACGGCGGTGGCCATCAGCATGGCGACGCTGACGAGGACGCCGACCGGTCGCATCCAGGTGATGCCGAACGGATCGTGACGGTCGAGTGTGGCGGTGCGCATCAGGAAGACCCTCCATGGTCTCGATGACACAAACGCCGGTTTCGCCACTGACTCCCCCGGAGGCGAGGCGACCAACTTGCAGCCTCCGGGATCCACA
This sequence comes from Acidimicrobiales bacterium, assembly GCA_965262315.1. Lineage (GTDB taxonomy): Bacteria > Actinomycetota > Acidimicrobiia > Acidimicrobiales > UBA8592 > JBCCFK01. The sequence continues at coordinate 51,656 of CBDHFJ010000032.1, read as the reverse complement.
TCTCGTCTGTCTTGTGCGTGCGCACTCCCGATCGACGTCGACCACGTCGTGTTGACCCCTACGGTGGCAGATGAGGCGGGGCGACCGGCCCGAACGGCCCCCTTCGAGGGACGTGTACCCACGAGCCTGCCGCATCAGGAGGGCCCCATGACCCGAGGGTCACCCTGCGGGCGGCCATCGAGTGGCAGGGAGTCTCAGCGTGGCGACGCGGAGACGTTCGGGTCGCCAGGCACGTAGAAGCGCCAGGGCAGGTCCTCGCCCTTCCCGGGCGACAGACCGATCCGGACGCTGGTGGCAGTGCCAGCGACCGGGTGGGCGTCGTCGCGCAGCTCCACACCGAGTTCGGCGCGGCTGAGGTCCAGACCGTCGTGGTCCCCGTCCACGCCCAGCGCCTGGCACAGCTTCGCGGGGCCGCTGCAGAGATCCCGCTCACGCCTCGCCTTCGACCGTGCCTGGTACATGGCGTCGAGCCCGGTGAGTGGCTGGAGGGCCCGGATCAGCACCGCGCCGCACACGCCTGGCGGGCCGCAGACCACGTTGGCACACCAGTGCATGCCGTAGGAGAAGTACACGTAGAGGTGGCCCGCGGGGCCGAACATCACCTCGGTGCGTGGGGTCACCCCGCGGTACCCGTGGCTCCCCGGGTCGTCGCTGCCACGATAGGCCTCGACCTCGACGATCCGCCCAGACCGCTCCCCCGCAACCAGAACCTTCCCCAGCAACTGGGGCGCGACCGCCAGCGGGTCACGATCGAAGAAGGAGCGACGGAGCCGACGGCTCACGTGTCCAGGTGTGCCCGCAACTCGTCGGGGATGGGCATCGGGCGGTGTTCGCCGTGGTCGACGACCACGTAGGTCACGGTGGAGGTGAACACCGCACGATCGCCGACGGTCCCGGTGAACGTGGTGTCGAAACTGGTGTTCCCCCACCGGGTGACGGCGCACGCGATGTCGACGGTCTCGCCGAAGTGCGCTGGGCCGTCCCACAGGATCTCGGCCTTCTTCAGCATCACTTCCCAGCCGTAGACGTCCTCGAAGGCCGGCTCCAACTCTCGCATCCAACAGTCGAAGCCGTCGTCGACGAAGGTGAGATAGTGCGCGTTGTAGACGACGCCCTGCATGTCGCAGTCGACGTACCGGACTCGGACGGCGTGGGTGTAGGTCACCGGCCTGCCTCCTGTCGATGCCGGTCGGTGCTCAGTCGTTGGCGGAACCGATCGAGCTGTGAAGCCACCGCGGCAGGGCTCCCACCGCCGTGGGTGGTCCGACGGGTGAAGCTCACCCCGGGCTCGAGCAGCGCGGCAGCATCGGGGCCCAGACGGTCGTCGGCGGCCACCAACTCGGCAAGCGAGCCCTGCCCCTCCAACGCCAGTCGGACCTTCTCCCCGACGACCGCGTGGGCGTCCCGGAACGGCATGCCCGTGCTGACCAACCACTCCGCCAGATCGGTGGCAGCGGCGTACGGGCTCGATGCCTGCTCGGCCATGCGATCGGTCCGCCAGGTGATGGTCGACACCATCCCGTCGAGGGCCAGCAGCGTCAGCCGCACCGTGTCCACGGCATCGAACAACGGCTCCTTGTCCTCCTGCATGTCCTTGTTGTAGGTGAGCGGGAGGCCCTTGAGCGTGGTGAGGAACCCGGTGAGATGCCCGATCAGGCGACCGGCCTTGCCCCGGGCGAGCTCGGCGATGTCGGGATTCTTCTTCTGCGGCATCATCGACGACCCGGTGGAGAACCCGTCGTCGAGGGTGACGAACCCGAACTCGGTCGAGGCCCACAGGATCAGCTCCTCGCCGATGCGGCTCAGGTGGACGCCGAGCAGCGACAGGGCGAACAGGGTCTCGGCCACGAAGTCTCGATCGCTGACAGCATCGAGGCTGTTGTCGAACACCGCCTGGAAACCCAACTCGGCTGCTGTCCGGGTGGGATCGAGCGGCAGCGACGACCCGGCCATGGCGCCGGCACCGAGGGCGGACACGTTCACTCGTTCCCTGGCGTCGACCAGGCGGTCGAGGTCGCGGCTGAGCGCCCAGCCATGTGCCAACAGGTGGTGGCTCAAGGCCACGGGCTGCGCCTGCTGGAGGTGGGTGTACCCCGGGAGGTACGCGTCGCCCACGGCCTCGGCATGGTCGAGCAGCGTCGTCTGGAAGCCCAGCACCAGCTCGACGATCTCGTCGATGGCGGCACGGGTCCAGAGGCGGAGGTCGGTGGCGACCTGGTCGTTGCGGCTGCGCCCGGTGTGCATCTTGGCCCCCGCCGGCGCGAGCTCGGTGACCCGACGCTCCACAGCGGTGTGGATGTCCTCGTCGGTGACGGCGAAGACCATCGTGCCCTCGGCGATCTCGGTCTCGACCTGGTCGAGGGCGGCGATGATGGCGTCGACCTCGTCCGCCTCGAGGAGCCCGACCTCGCCGAGCATGCGCACGTGCGCCCGCGATCCGGCGATGTCCTCGCGGAACATGCGCTGGTCGAACGGCAGCGAGTCGTTCAGCGCCTGCAGCGCCTCCGTGGGCCCGCCGGCGAACCGCCCGTGCCAGAGCGTGTTGGCTGCATCATGCGCCGGCTCGTCGGGTGCTCCCGCTTCTTTCGCCGGCTCGTCGGGTGCTCCCCGTTCTTTCGCCGGCTCGTCGGGTGCTCCTGTCGTCATGCTGCCTCCTTCGACGCCACGTCCGAGCCCCACGTCGCCGGCTGTTCCGTCACTGCCCGCACGCGCTCAGCCCGGGTGCGCGCCCCGAATCGGTTGCTCGCCCGCAGCCCCACGGTGGTTTCCACCCTCAACCCTGTTCTGCGCGCTTGCGGGCGAGGTTGCGGAGGCGCAGCGCGTTGAGCTTGATGAAACCCTCGGCGTCGGCCTGGTCGTAGGCGCCCTCGTCCTCTTCGAAGGTGGCGATCTTCTCGTCGAACAGGGAGTCGTCGGACTTGCGGCCGGCGATGTCGACGTTGCCCTTGTAGAGCTTCACCCGCACCTCGCCGTTGACGAACTGCTGGCTGTGATCGATGGCCACCTGGAGCATCTCGCGCTCGGGGCTCCACCAGAAACCGTTGTAGATGAGCTTGGCGTAGCGGGGCATGAGGTCGTCCTTGAGGTGCGCGACCTCGCGGTCGAGGGTGATCGACTCGATGGCCCGGTGCGCGCGCAACATGATCGTGCCGCCCGGCGTCTCGTAGGCGCCGCGCGATTTCATGCCGACGTAGCGGTTCTCGACGATGTCGAGGCGCCCCACGCCGTTGGCGCCACCGACCCGGTTGAGCTCGGTCAGGACCTCGGCCGGCGTCATGCGCTTGCCGTCGATGGCCACGATGTCGCCGGCCTCGTACGTGAGGTCGACGTAGGTGGCGTCGGCGGGCGCCATCTCGGGGCTGACCGACCAGCGCCACATCTCCGACGGCGGCTCGGTCCACGGGTTCTCCAGCGGCCCGCCCTCGAACGAGATGTGCAGGAGGTTGGCGTCCATCGAGAACGGCGACTTCTTGCCCCGCTTCATCTCGATGGGGATGTCGTGCTCCTCGGCGTAGCGCATCAGCGACTCGCGGGACCCCAGATCCCACTCGCGCCACGGAGCGATGACCTTGATGTCGGGCGCCAGCGCGTAGGCGCCGAGCTCGAAGCGCACCTGGTCGTTGCCCTTGCCGGTGGCGCCGTGGCTGATGGCGTCGGCCTGGGTCTCGGCTGCGATCTCCACCAGACGCTTGGCGATCAGCGGACGGGCGATCGAGGTGCCCAGCAGGTACTCGCCCTCGTAGATCGTGTTGGCCCGGAACATCGGATAGACGAAGTCGCGGGTGAACTCCTCGCGCAGGTCCTCGATGTAGATCTCGTCGTCGGCCACACCCATCTGGGTGGCCTTGGCGCGGGCCGGTTCGACCTCTTCGCCCTGGCCGAGGTCGGCGGTGAAGGTCACCACCTGGGCCTGATACTCCTCCTGCAGCCACTTCAGGATGATCGAGGTGTCCAGGCCACCCGAGTAGGCCAGGACGACCTTGTCGATCTGGGCCTTCGGCCCAGCCTCGCCCGCCTGCTCACTCATGACTGCCTCCAAGCAGACTCTTCACAACTGCTCCAATCCTGCGAGCTCACTGAGCTCGCTCGCCAGGGCTTCGCCCGGCGTTCCCTCGGCGGCGACGACCATGATCGTGTCGTCGCCGGCGACCGTACCCAGCACATGGCTCAATCCGGTGCGGTCCAGTGCGGATGCCACGACGTGGGCCGAACCCGGCGGCGTGCGCATCATCACGATGTTCCCCGAGTGGCCGACCTCGACCACCCACTCCCCCAGCACCCGACGCAGGTGGTCCTGTGGCAGGTGGGTCTCGGTGGGCAGCTCGGGGACGGCGTAGACCGTCTCGCCACCGGCCACCCGGACCTTCACAGCCCCGAGCTCGTCGAGGTCGCGTGACACCGTGCCCTGCGTGGCCTCGATGCCCTCGGCCTCCAGCAACTCGACCAGCCGGCCCTGCGACGCCACGGGATGGTCGGCCAGGAGCTGACCGATCACATGCTGCCGCTGGCGCTTCGTCGACACCTCAGGCTCCCAGGACGAAGGCCAGCAGACCCCGAGCTGCGTGCATGCGGTTCTCGGCCTGCTGCCAGATCCGGCTGGACGCGCCGTCGAGGACCTCGCGGGTGCACTCTTCGCCCGGATGTGCGGGAAGGCAGTGCAGGAAGATTCCGGCCGACGCGGTCGTGGCCATCATCGGGCCGTCGATCGTGTAGCCGGCGAAGGCGTCGAGGCGCTGCTGCTTCTCCTCTTCCTGGCCCATCGACGTCCAGACGTCGGTGTACACCACGTCGGCGCCAGTAGCTGCCACGAGTGGGTCATCGGTGGTCTCGGGCTCGAGTCCGGTGGTGCGGATGCGGTCGAGGTCGCTCTCGGAGAACTGGTAGCCGGCCGGGGCTGCGATCACGAACTCCGAGCCGGCCATGCCGCAACCGATGGCGAGCGACCGTGCGACGTTGTTGGCGTCGCCGATGTAGGCGACACGAACGCCCTCGGTCGTGCCGAACTCCTGCTTGATCGTGAGCAGGTCGGCCAGCGCCTGGAGGGGGTGGGCCGCGTCGCTCAGCATGTTGACGACCGGCACGTCGACCGATGCCGCCATGCGCTCGACCTTGTCGTGCTCGAAGACGCGGGCACCGATGGCCGCGTGATAGCAGGCCAGGGTGCGGGCGACATCCTCGGTGCTCTCGCGCACGTCGAGGCCGACCTCGTCGGGCCGGATGGTCGTGGGATGGCCACCGAGCTGCACGACCGCCATCTCCATCGAGTTGCGGGTTCGCGCCGACGGCTTCTCGAAGACGAGCGCCATGCCCTTGCCCGCGAGGACCTGCGGCGGATGTTCGGCTGCGGCGAGGTCGAGCACCTGCGCCAGCTCGTCGGGGGTGAGATCGTCGATCTCCAGAAGGTGTCGGGTCATGCCAACGCACCCCCGAGGATGCCCATGGCCTCCTCGACCTCGGCGGCCGAGGTCGTCAGCGGCGGAGTCAGGCGCAGCGCGGTGGGTGTGATCGGGTTGACGAGCAGGCCGGCGTCGGATGCCTTGGCTGCGACGTCCTTGGAGATCTCGCCGTCGAGCTCGGCCGCGAGCATGCCGCCCATGCCACGCACGTTGACGACGCGCGGCAGGTCGGCCAGGGCCGCCGACAGCTGGTGGCCGAGTGCTGCGGCCTTCGCCGGCAGGTCGTCTCGCTCCATGATCTCGAGCACCTTGCGAGCGGCTGCCGTTCCGAGCGGATTGCCGCCGTAGGTGCTGCCGTGGTCGCCGGCCTGGAGGACGCCGGCGACCTCTCGCTTGGCCCACACGGCGGCGATCGGGAAGCCGTTGCCCAGCGCCTTGGCCATGCAGACCACGTCGGGCTGGATGCCGTAGTGCTCGATGGCGAACCACTTGCCGGTCCGACACAGCCCGCTCTGGACCTCGTCGAGGCTGAACAACAGGTTGCGCTCGTCGGCCAGACGGCGAGCAGCGTCCATGAACTCCTGGCTGTTCGGCCACACGCCGCCCTCGCCCTGGACGGGCTCCAGGTGGATCGCAGCCGTCGTGGGGTCGAGCGCGTGCTCCAAGGCATCGATGTCGTCGCGTGCCACGTGCTTGAAGCCCTCGGGCATCGGTGCGAACGGCTCGTGCTTGTTGGGCTGGCCACACGCGGCGAGCGCTGCCAGGGTCCGGCCGTGGAACGACCCGAAGGTGGTCACCACGCCATGGCGGCCGTGGCCGGCCCACTTGCGGGCGAGCTTGAACGCGAACTCGTTGGCCTCGGCGCCCGAGTTGCAGAAGAACACCTGGCCGCCGCCGCCCAGCAGGCGGTCGAGGGTGATAGCGACCTCGTGGGCGTGCTCGGTGGCCCACAGGTTGGACACCTGCACGAGCTTGCCGGCCTGTTCGGCGATGGCCTCGGCCACCTCTGGATGGGCATGGCCCAGCGCCTGCACGGCGAGTCCGCCGACGAAGTCGAGATAGCGCTTGCCATCTCGGTCCCACAGCTCGGTTCCCTGGCCACGCACGAACATGATCGACGGCGGGCCGTAGTTGGGCATGAGCGGGCAGACGTCGAGGTCTGCGGGCGCTCCCATGGTCTGGGTGTGACTCATCGTTGGTCCTTTCTTCCGGAATTGGGCCGGAAACGCACCGCGACGGTGCAGAAGTGGCCCAATTTCGTCATGACTGCTCCTGCGGAGCGGCCGTGAGCATGGTGCCGATGCCGGAGTCGGTGAAGAGTTCGAGGAGGAGGACGTGGGGGACGCGGCCGTCGAGCATGTGGGCGCTGGCCGCGCCGGCCTGCACCGCATCGATGCAGGCGGTGATCTTGGGGATCATGCCGCCGCTGATGGTGCCGTCGGCGATCCATGCGTGCGCCTGCTCGATCGTGGTGCGGGCCACGATCGAGGATGGGTCGGCGACATCGGTGAGCAGCCCCGGCACGTCCGAGAGGTAGATCACCTTCTCGGCCTCGAGCGCACCTGCGAGGGCGCCGGCGACCGTGTCGGCGTTGATGTTGTAGGCCTGGCCGTCAGCATCGGAGCCGATGGTGGAGACCACCGGGATCATCTCCTCGGCCAGGAGCCGGTGGACGATGCCGGGGTTGACGTCGACGATGTCGCCCACGAAGCCCAGATCGGCGCTCCGGGGTGCAGCGGTGATGAGGCCACCGTCCTCGCCGGAGAGACCGACCGCGTAGGCGCCGTGCACGTTGATGGCGCCGACGATGTCGCGTCCGACCTTGCCGACCAGCACCATGCGGGCGACGTCGAGGGTCTCGGCGTCGGTGACGCGGAGGCCGTCGACGAACTCGCTCTCCTTGCCCAACCGACCGAGCAGCTCGCCGATCTGGGGGCCGCCGCCGTGCACCACGACCGGCTTCAGGCCGATCGAGCGCAGGAGCACGATGTCCTCGGCAAAGGTGTGCGACAGCGACGGGTCGATCATGGCGTTGCCGCCGAACTTCACGACGACGACCTTGCCCCGGAACTGCTGGATGTACGGCAGGGCCTCGACCAGCGCCTGGGCGCGGCGTTCGGGGGCGAACCCCCGGTCGGGAAGGATGTCGGGATCAGGAGCACTCATGAGCGATGTCCGGCAACCCTGCGGGTTGCTTCGAGAACGCTGCCGCGTTCTCCCTGGTCGAGCGACTGGCAGAGGTCGACGTTCACGATCGGTACCCGGCGTTGATCTCGATGTAGCCGTGGGTGAGGTCGCAGGTCCAGATCGTGGCCTGGCCGTCGCCCACGCCGACGTCCACGGTGATCGTGGGCTCGTCGGACTGGAGGAACACGTTGGCCCGGTCCTCGGAGTAGCCGTCGGCCTGCACGCCGTGCTCGGCCACGAGCTCCTCCCCGATCCAGATCTTCAGCGCGTCGCGATCGGCCCGCTGGCCGGCCTTGCCGACCGCCATGACGATCCGACCCCAGTTGGCGTCCTCGGCGGCGAGCGCCGTCTTGACCAGCGGCGAGTTCCCGATGGCGAGGGCGACGGTCTTCGCGGCTGCGTCGTCCTCGGCGCCGGTGACCGTGATGGTGGCGAACTTGGTGGCCCCCTCACCGTCGCGCACGATCTGGTGGGCCAGGTCGAGCATCACCCCGTCGAGCGCGGCCTGGAAGTCCACCCCGTCGGGCTCGACGCCGCTTGCCCCGGTGGCGAACGTCAGCACCGTGTCGCTGGTCGAGGTGTCGGAGTCCACGGTGATCCGATTGAAGCTGGACTCCACCGCGGCCGACGTGGCCGCACGGAGGACCCGAGCAGGGACGGCGGCATCGGTGAAGACGAAGGCGAGCATCGTGGCCATGTCGGGGGCGATCATGCCGCTGCCCTTGGCGATGCCGACCACCGTCGCTCCGGTGTCACCGACCGGAGCCGACGAGCCCTTGGCGAACGTGTCGGTGGTCCTGATGGCGTTGGCGGCGGCTTCCCAACCGGCCGGGTCGGCGGCGCTGAGCCCACCGCTCAGGACGCGCAGCCCGGTGACGAGGGCTTCGTCGGGCAGGGTCTCGCCGATCACGCCGGTGGACGCCAAATAGATGTCGTCGGGCTCGAGGCCCAGCGCGCCGGCGACGGTCTCGGCCGTGAGCCGGGCGCTGGTGTCGCCCGCCTTGCCCGTGAAGGCGTTGGCGTTGCCGGCGTTGCAGACGATCGCCCGGCCGGCTCCCGACGGGAGCAGGCGACGGCACCAGTCCACGGGGGCCGATGGGCACAGACTCCGGGTGAGCGTCCCGGCGACGGTGGTGCCTGCGGGCACGACCGCCATCATCAGGTCGGCGCGGGCCTGGTAGCGGAGACCGGCCGCGTGCGTGGCCAGCTGCACGCCACCGACGGGCGGCAGCGCGGGAAACGAGTCAGGGGCGAGGGGCGAGACGGACATGACGACCTAGGGGTAGACGCCGACGATGGGGAGGCCGGCGGTCTCGGGCAGCCCGAGCGCCAGGTTGGCGTTCTGGACGGCCATGCCCGACGCCCCCTTCATCAGGTTGTCGAGGGTGGCAATCGCCATGACCAGGCCCGTGCGCGGATCGACCCTGGCCGTCAGGTGCACCGTGTTGGATCCGAGCGTGGCCTTGGTGGACGGCGACCGCTCGCTCACCACCATGAACGGTTCGTCGGCGTAGAACGACCGCATCGCGTCGAGGGCCTCCTCGGTGGAGGTCTGCCTCGTCGGGCGGCCGTAGCAGGTGGCGATGATGCCCCGATTCATCGGCGCCAGGTGTGGCGTGAACAGTACGGACGCGGCCACGCCGGTCCGCTCGGTGAGCGCCTGTTCGATCTCGGGCGTGTGCCGGTGCGTGAGCAGGCCGTAGGCCGTGACGTCCTCGTCGACGGTGCAGAACGTGGTGTTCTCCTTGGGCGGCCGGCCCGCGCCGCTGACACCGGTGACCAGGCTCACGACCAGGCCGTCGCCGTGCACGAGACCGGTGTCGAGCAGGGGCGCCAGGGCGAACACGGCGGTGGCGGCGTTGCAGCCGGTGGCGGCGATGAGCTCGGCGCCCTGCAGCTCGGGCCGGAACAGTTCGGGAAGGCCGTAGACGAACTCGTCGAGCAGCTCGGGGCACTCGTGGTCGGCGCCGTACCACTCGGGATACAGGTCCTTGTCGTGCAGCCGGAAGTCCGAGCCCAGGTCGACGATGTGGCCGACCCTCCCCCGCAGGTCCGGCACCACGCTCTGGCTGACGCCGTGAGGCAGCCCGCAGAACACCAGGTCGAGCCCGTCGACGGCCTCCGGGCTGTAGGCGTCGTAGGTGCGCTCGCCGTAGGCCGCCGCGAGACTCGGGTACAGGTCGGCGATCGGCGTGCCCGCCTTCGAGTCGCCCGTGGCCACGCGGACGTCGAGATCCGGATGCTGGGCGCACAGCCGCAGCAGTTCCGCTCCCGTGTAGCCGGACGCGCCGACGATGCCGATCTTCATGACGCGTGACTATACGGCGATCCGCATAGATATGCAATCACGGACCGATCAGATGCTCTCGGCTGCCGCCACGCCTTCTTCGTCGGCCTCCTGGCCGGCTGCCAGTGCGTCGAACACCGCCGGCGGCTCGCGCCAGGGGTCGGGCAACGAGCCTGCCTCGGCATCGACGATGGTCTGCCACACCCGCTCCGGGGTGCAGGGCATGTCGATGTGGCGCACGCCCAGGTGGGCCAGGGCGTCGATCACGGCGTTCTGGACCGCCGGCGTCGAGCCGACGGTGGCGGCCTCGCCGATGCCCTTCGCCCCCAACGGGTTGAGCGGCGTCGGGGTCTCGGTGTGCAGCGCTTCGAACGAGATCATCTCCGCCGCCGACGGCACGGTGTAGTTCATCAGGTTGGCCGTGAGCGGGTTGCCGTCGGCGTCGTAGGCGACCTCCTCGTAGAGGGCCTGTGCCGCGCCCTGGGCGATGCCGCCCTGCTGCTGGCCCTCGAAGATCAGCCGGTTCACGATCGTGCCTGCGTCGTCGACCGCGACGTGGCGCACCGGCGTGACGAAACCGGTGTCGAGATCGACCTCGACCACCGAGATGTGGGTCCCGAACGGGAACGTGCCGTCGTCCTGCTGGAAGTCGAGCTGGGCAGCCAGGCCGACGGTCTCGTCGCTGTGGTCGATCACGTCGTCGGGCAACTCCCCCGAAGCGGCAGTGGCCAGCTCGGCCCAGCTCAGCGCACGGGCAGGCACACCGGCGACGCCGACCGTCCCCGCGTCCGAGTCCACGACGATGTCGTCGATCGCGGCCTCCAACAAGTGGGCTGCGAGGCTCCGGGCCTTGTCGATCATGGCCTCGGTGGCTTCGAGCACCGCCGAACCCGCCAGCTGGAGCGATCGGGATCCCCCGGTGCCGCCGCCGGTGCGGACCCGGTCGGTGTCCGACTGCAGCAGCGTGATCCGCTCGACCGGAATACCCGTGTGGTCGGCGAGGATCATGGCGTAGCTCGTCTGGTGACCCTGGCCGTGCGCCGAGGTACCGGCCGTGATGGTCGCCGAGCCGTCGGGATGGATCTCGACCGCACCGAACTCGGAGCCACCGCCACCCGAGGTCACCTCCACGTAGGAGGCGACACCGATGCCGAGCACCGTCCGCTCCCCCGCTTCCCGGCGGCGGGCCTGCTCGGCTCGGAGCTCGTCGTAGCCGATGTGGTCGGCCGCCAGGTCGAGGGCCCGGGTGTATTCGCCCGAGTCGTAGGTGATGCCGGTGAGGGTCTTGAACGGGAACTGGTCCGGGCGCAGGAAGTTCCGCCGGCGGATCTCCAGCGGGTCGATGCCCAGCTCGAGCGCCGCGTGGTCGACCGCTCGCTCGAGCAGCGCCGCCGCTTCGGGGCGCCCCGCCCCGCGGTACGCGCCCATCGGCGTCGTCGTGGTGACGGGGACGACGATGTCGAATCGGATCTTGGGGATGTTGTAGGTGCCGTTGGACATCCGCTTGGTCCCCGCCGGGAGGAAGGCGCCCACGTTCGGGTAGGCACCTGCGTCGCCCACGAGCCGGACCCGCATGCCCGTGATGGTGCCGTCATTGGTCAGGCCGAGCTCGACGTACTGGACCTGGCCTCGGCTGTGGCACAGCGCCACCATGTTCTCCGAACGCCCCTCGGTCCAGGTGACCGGTCGTCCGACCAGGCGAGCCAGGGTCATCACGACCGTCTGCTCGGGATACAGCCCGGCCTTGGCGCCGAAGCCGCCGCCGACGTGCGGCGCGATGACCCGGATGTCGGCCTTGTCGACCCCGGTGGCCCCTGCGAGCTGCCGCTTCAGCAGGTGCGGCATCTGCGTGGCCGCCCACACCGTGACCCGTCCGTCGTCACCGACGGCGGCGGCAGCGGAGTTGGGTTCGATGGGGACGGCGGCGAGGCGCTGGTTCAGGTAGCGGCCACGCACGACGACCTCGGCGTCGGCCAGGACGTCGTCCGCCGGGTCGGTGGCGGTGATCGCCAGGTTGTCGGGCTTGTCGTCGAACAGCACCACCTCGGCATCGAGGGCGACCTCGGGATCGACCAGCGCGTCGAGCGGCTCGTAGTCGACGTACACCAGGTCGGCGGCGTCCTGGGCCTGTGCGAGCGTCTCGGCCACCACCACGGCGACCGCCTCACCCACGAACCGCACCTTGTCGACTGCGATCGGGTTTCGGGCGAATGCATCGTCCACCTTGACGAATCCGTGCCCCGGTTCGAGGCCGATGGTCGCGCCCGTGTGTACGGCGACCACACCCGGGGAGGCCACCGCCTCGTCGACGTCGACGCCGGTGATCTGCGCATGGGCGTAGGGCGATCGCACGAACACCGCGTGCGTCACGCCGGGAAGGTCGACGTCGTACACATAGGTACCGCCGACGGTGAGCAGCTCGGGATCTTCGGTCCGAGCAACACGATTTCCGAGAATCGATCCAGCCATGGGCCGACGATAGCTTCGTCCTCTCGCTGCGCGGCGAGGACCGGGAAGGGTCGTCACCTGACCCCGGAAACACCCCGACATCCGGGTACAAAGGGGGCGTGCGCAGCCGACCAGAAGCTGCCGAGGTCCCGGCGGACGGCGGCGGTGCACCAGTGCAGATGCGCCGTCGCGGCCCCCTCGACGCCGGCGAGCTCGCCGACGCTGCCGTCACCGCCGCGGTCGTCCTGGGTCTGCTCACCGTTGGACGCCTGCTCGCGGCGGGCACCTTCTTCCAGGCGCTCGGGACCATCGTCGTCGCGGTTCTCGCCGCGCGTCGGCGGACCCGAGTGGTGGCGATGGCCACCGTGGCCTCGATGTCGATGGCGCTGCTGCTGGGGGCATCGGCCCGATCTCGCAGGCCTTCGTCGCCGGCCTGTTCGGCTGGACCGGGGGCCAGGGCCTCGCCAGACGGCTGCGCCTCGTTCCCCATGTGCTGCTGACCGTGGCGGTCGGCTGGCCGATCGTGAGTGCGGCGACGCTCGGGTTCCTCGCCGTGTTCTCCGAGGTTCGCGAGCTGAGCTTCGAGAACGCTCGCAACCAGTGGGTGGGGTTCGGCCGGCTCCTCGAACGTATCGGACTGGAGGCAGTGGCCGAGGAGGGCACCCGATTCGTCGACTGGTCGATCGAGCACTGGTGGCTCATGGTGCCGATGCTCCAGCTCGGCATCACGGTCGTGTACTCGCTGCTCGTGCGTCGCATCGCTCGAGCGGTGCTCCAGCGGGTCGAGCGGTCACTGGACGCACCGTGGACCGCCCCCGTCGCCGGTGGTGGCCCGTTGGCTCCGGTCCCGGTCGCCATCGACGGACTCGTGGTCCGCCGGGCATCCGGCCCACAGCAGATCCCCGTCGGCGTGGCCCGCATCGACCCGGGCGTCAGCGTGGCCGTGACGGGCGACAACGGTGCCGGCAAGACCACGCTGATCGAAGCCATCGCAGGGCTCCAGGACGGCTCGACCGGCATCACTCGTGCCGGTGTCGCCGGTCTCGGCCTGTCCGGCGGGACCGCGCTGATCGGCCAGGCGCCCCAGACCCAGGTGCTCGGGCTGCGTGTCCTGGACGACCTCAACTGGGGCACGACCCCGATCACGGATCCGATCGCGCTCCTCCGGCGAGTCGGGCTCGACCACCTCGCCGAGCAGCCCACCAGCAGGCTGTCCGGCGGCGAGCTGCAGCGGCTGGCCGTCGCGTCTGCCCTGGCCCGAGACCCGGCCCTCGTGCTGTCGGACGAGTCCACCGCCATGCTCGACCCGGATGGTCGGCGCCGAGTCCTCGAGCTGCTCACCTCGGCGGATGCCGCGGTCGTGCACTCGACCCATCTCGAGGACGAGTTCGGCCGCTTCGGGCAGCGGATCCAGGTCGGCCCGGAGGATCACACCGCGCCCTCCCGACACCCTGAGCGGCCGCGAGGTCCCGTGGTCCTGCGCGTCGAGGACGTGGGATACGTCTACGACCCCGGTTCCCCCTGGGAACGTCGGGTGCTCCGTGGTGTGAACCTCCAGCTCCGCACCGGTGAGCTGCTGGCGCTGCACGGAGCCAACGGCAGCGGCAAGACGACGCTGGTCCGCATGCTCGCCGGCTTGGTCAGACCGACCGAGGGCCAGATCGCCCTGAGCGGTGAACCGCTCTCGGAGAACCCGCGTGACGTCGCCGTCGCGTTCCAACACCCACGGCTCCAGCTCCTGCGACCGACGCTGTGGGCCGAGGTGTCTTCCATGGCGGGAACCCGGGAAGACCGGGTGATCGGCGAAGCACTGCATGCGGTCGGCTTCGATCCGATCCGCGACGGACAACGTCGCGTGGGTGAGCTCAGTGGGGGCCAGCAGCGCCGGGCGCTCCTTGCCGGTGTTCTCGCCCGCCAGGCCAAGGTCGCGGTCATGGACGAGCCGCTGGCCGGGCTCGACAGCGCCGGGCGCGACGATCTCCGTCGGGTCCTCGATCGGCTCGCCCGACGTCAGACCGCGGTACTCATCGTGACGCACGACCCCGAGTGGGCGGAGGCGCAGGGCATCCGGCTGGTGGAGCTCTCCGAGATCTCGGAGCCGGTCGCATGAGAACCATCCAGTTCCGCCACCTGGAGGGGGCGTCACCGCTTCATCGCCTCCGGGCCGACGCGAAGATCCTGGGGCTGGTGACGATGTCGATGGGCGTCGCCTTCAACCTGGGCTGGGGTTCGATCGGTGCCGGTTGGGTCGTCCTGGTCGGACTGTTCCTGGTGTCGAGGCTGCCGCGCAACATCCTGGCGCCGCCACCTCGACTGTTCCTGCTGATCATCGCCTTCAGCTTCATGTTCTCGCTGTTCTCGGGCGGCGATCCGGTGGTCGGCGGTGTCGAGATCGGGGGCGTCCTCGAGTTCCTGCAGCTGCTCGCGCTCGGCATCCTGCTGGTGGGGTTCGCCGCGCTGCTGACGTGGACGACGTCGCTCACCGAGATCGGCCTGGGCCTGGCCAACCTTCTTCGCCCGCTCGCCGTGCTGCGGGTACCGGTGGACGAGCTGCGCACCGTGATCGTGCTGGCGGTGCGCTCGGTCCCCGAGATCCGCACGGAGGTCGGAGCCGTCACCGATGCCTACCGCACCCGACCCGACCGGGCCGACCGGCGAACCGGCATCCGCGCCGCACTGGGCGAAGCGGTGGACTTCAGCTCCACGGTGGTCGTGGCGGCGCATCGCCGCGCCGGGGAGCTCGGCCGCGCGATGGTTGCGCGTGGCTCGACCACCGCTCCCCATGCGCCGATGCCGCGCTGGCGTGTGGCCGACCTGCTCGCCATCGTCGTGGCCCTCGGCCTCGCCGTGTCCGCGTTCTTCGCCTTCTGACCGTCGGCGTTCCCTCGACAGCCACCTTCTACAGTCGGGATCGGTGGAACCCCCGATCTGTGCGATCTCCGACGAGCCTTTCGAGCCGGGCATCGGCGGCGCACGTGTCCGCTTCCTGACAACCGAGGCGGGCCGGGCGTTCGCACGCCGAGTCGCCGACGACGGAGTCACCGGTGACGCACCCGACGAGGCGTGGATCAGCAATCGCCATCTCGCCGAGGCCGAACGGCTCGCGCCGACGCACACGCTGGCGGATGCCGTCGCGGTGCTCCGCCAGACGCTCGCGTCAGCGCCGACTGCGGACGACACCGCGCGCCGCCGGTGGGCGGCCATGGAGCGCACCCGCGTCGATCACGACATCGGCGGGGTGCCACGAGCGACGGTCCGCGCCGAGATGCAGCGCGTCAGCGACACCGCCCTCACCAGGCTCGGCCTGCACACGACCGAGCCGGAGGTCGAACGGGGATCGTCCACCGCTCCCGGCCCCGAGTGGCGGGAGCCGAGCACCACCACCACGGTGGAGACGAAGCGCACGTGGACCTCGCCTGAGCACCAGGTCCGATACATCGACAGCGACACGCGCTGGGACGGCTGGGGTGGGTTGCCCCGCCACGGCGACCTCATGCAGGGCACGCTCTCGCTCACCATCGACGACACCCGGCTGTACGCCTCCTACGGCGCCGACGGAACCGTCGGAACGATCACCGAATACGGCGACCGGACCCAGGGCGCCGGGGACCTGGTGGACGAGTTGCTCGCCGCGATCCGTCAATCGGGCTGAGGACCGCTGCGCTCAGCCGCGGAGGGTGGTACCCGCCTGCTGCTTCTGGACGGTGTCGATGCAGGCCTGGCGCACCTCGGCCACTTCGGCATCGGTGAGTGTTCGGTCGTCGGCCTGGAACCGGAGGCGGTACGCCAAGCTGCGGGCACCATCGGCGACGCCCTGACCGCGGTAGACGTCGAAGAGCTCCAGGCCCACCAACAGCTTGCCGCCCCCCTTGCGCAACGACCCGGCCACCGACGATGCCGGGATCTCCTCCGGCACTTCGAACGCCAGGTCGATGTCGCTGGACGGGTACTTGGACACCGGCGTGTACTTGCGGTTGCCGTGGGGTCCTTCGAGGACCGAGCCCAAGTCCAGCTCCACCCAGGCGACCCGCCCCTCGACGCCGTAGGCGGCCAGGACGGCCGGGTCGACCTCGCCGACATGGCCCCGAACACGGCCGGCGATGACGATCTCGGCCGATCGGGTCGGGTGCATCCCGGCCGGCGACGCCGAACGCAGCTGCACATTGGGCAGTGCCAGGGCGTTGTCGAGCGCATCGAGCACAGCGACCGCCGCAGGAGCCTCCTCGCCCGCCAACGCGACGGAGAGGTGCTCCCGCTCGTCGGGCAGCAGCTGATCGTCGGGCGAGGGCAAGAACACGTGCCCGATCTCGAAGAGACGGATGTCGGGCACTCGGTGCGACTGGTTGTAGGCAACGGCCTTGAGCTGGCCCGGCATGAGCGAGGTCCGGAGCACCGACTCCTCGTGCACGAGGGGGTTGGTCAGCGTGACGCCCTCTTCGGGAAGCCCGGCGTTGGCCAGGTCGCCCGGCGCCAGGAACGGCATCGGGAACGTCTCGTCGCAGCCGACGCCCATGAGGACCTGGCGCACGAGACGGCGGTCCTGCTGATACTCGGTCAGCCCGCCGGCGTCGGCGCCCTTGGGGACCGTACGCACGATGTTCGCGTAGCCGAACATGCGGGCGACTTCCTCGGCCACGTCGGTCTCGGTCTGGGTGTCCCAGCGCCAGCTGGGAACCGTGACATCGAGCTCGTCACCGGCAGCGTCGACGCCGAAGCCGATCGAGGTGAGGTGACCCGTCATGTCACTCGCGCTCAAGTCGGTGCCGAGCAGGCCGTTGACCTTCGCCGGGCGGACTCGGATCGGCTCGGTGCTCGGCAACTCACCGCGCTCGTCGATGGTGCCCGACGCAGTGGTCACGCCGGCTTCGGCGATCAGCTGCGAGAAGCGGTCGAGTGCGCGATCCATGTTCTCGCCGTGGTCGGCGCCGCGGCGGTAGCGCACCGACGCCTCCGACGGCAGATTGAGCCGCTTGACCGTGCGGCTGATCGACGGCGGATCCCACCACGCCATCTCCAACAGCACATCGGTGGTGGCGTCGGAGATCTCGGTGTCGAGGCCACCCATCACGCCGGCGATGCCGATGGCGCGGTCGGTGCCATCGGCGATCACACCGTCGATGGCGGTCAGCGTGCGGTCGACCCCGTCCAGGGTGGTGATGGTCTCGCCATCGGTGGCCCGTCGGACCCGCAGGTGACCGTCGGGCACGGTGGCGAGGTCGTAGGTGTGGTTGGGCTGGCCGAGCTCGAGCATCACGTAGTTCGAGATGTCGACCACGCTGTTGATCGGCCGCATGCCCAGCGCCGTCAGCCGGTTCTGGATCCACTGCGGCGACGTCCCGATGGTCACGCCTCGAAGGACACGTGCGAGAAAGCGCCCGCACAGGGTCGGGTCCACGATCTCGACCCTGGCGACATCGGTCACCGACTCGTCAGTCGTGGCGATCTCGAAGTCCGGCATCGAGAACGGCACGCCGAGGCCGGCGGCGAGGTCGCGGGCCACGCCGGCGACCGACATCGCGTCCGGGCGGTTGGCGTTGACCTCGAGGTCCCAGAGAATGTCGCGCTCGATCCCCAGGACCTCGGTGATGGGCGCGCCGAGGGAACCCTCGTCGGCGCGGTCGCTGAGCAGCAGGATGCCGTCGTGGTCGTCGCCGAGGCCGATCTCTGCTGCCGAGCAGCACATGCCGTTGGACATCTGGCCCCGCATCTTGCGTTGCGCGATCTCCATGCCGTTGGGCATGACCGTGCCGATCGTGGCGAACGGGATCAGGTCACCGACCGACATGTTGAAGGCACCGCAGCAGACCTGCAGCGCCTCGCCGTCGCCCATGTCGACGTCGACGAGCTGAATCTTGTCGGCATCGGGATGCGGCCGCAGGTCCAGGACCTTGGCCAACACGATCCCGTCGAGCCCCTCGCCGGTGACCGTCATCTCCTCGACGGCCAGCCCGAGCCCCGACAGCACCTCCCCGAGCTCGACAGGATCACCATCGATCTCCGGAGCGAATTCTCGAAGCCAGGAGAGCAGAACTTTCATGAGCGCACGGTTTCTTTGACTAGGAGGAGCGAGGGACGAGCGACGACCGGCGCCTCAGGCGCAGCCGCAGAGCAGCCAGAGCGCAGCGAAGCTGCGATTGCGGTTCAAAACTGCTCCAGGAACCGAACGTCGTTGTTGACCAGCTCACGGATGTCGTCGAGCTGGTACCGCATGACCGCGAGGCGGTCGATGCCGAAGCCGAAGGCGAAACCCTGCCACTCCTCGGGGTCGATGCCGCAGTTGCGCAGCACGTTGGGGTGGACCATGCCGCAGCCGCCGAGCTCGAGCCACGAACCGTCGGCGCGCGAGATGTCGAATTCGGCCGAGGGCTCCGTGAACGGGAAGTAGCTGGGCCGCAGGCGACTCTTGACCTCCGAGCCGAAGAACGCCTTGACGAACTCGTCGATGGTGCCGGCCAGGTCGCCCATGGTGATGCCCTTGTCGACCACCAGCCCCTCGATCTGGTTGAACGCGGGCAGGTGGGTGGCGTCGGCAGCGTCGGTCCGGAACGTGCGACCCGGCGCGACGATGTAGATCGGCGGCTCCTGGTGCTCCATCGTCCGGATCTGCACCGGCGAGGTGTGGCTCCGCAACATCACTTCCTCGGGCTCGCCGAGGTTGACGAAGATGGTGTCGAAGCTGCCCCTGGCGGGGTGCCAGTCGGGGATGTTGAGCGCCTCGAAGTTGTACCAGGCGCTCTCGACTTCGGGGCCCTCGGCAACCGTGTACCCCATGCCCACGAACACGTCTTCCAGACGATCGCGGGCCTGGGTGACCAGGTGCGCATGCCCTCGCCGCAGCGCACTGCGGACCTCGGTGAGGTCGAGTCGCTCTTCCTCGAGCCGGGCCGCCCGGGCATCGGCCTCGAGCTCGGCGCGGCGGGCGGCGAATGCCGCCTCGATCCGCTCGCGGGCAGCGTTGATGACCTTGCCGGCCTCAGCCCGCTGGTCGGGCGCCAGGGCGCCGAGGTCCTTCTTGGCCAGGTTGATCGCGGCCTTCTTGCCGAGATAGTCGCTCTGGCTCGCGCCGAGCTCGTCGAGGTCGGACGCAGCAGCGGCTGCGGCCTCGGCATCGGCGACCAGCGTGTCGTGGGTACTCATCGGTGCTCAGCGTGACGGATCGGGGGTCGGAGTGGCAATCGGATTCCCGCAGGCTATCGGCGACGGCGACGGCCTCACGTGAGCCTGGCACCCACGGCCTCCCCCTCCCCGAAATTTGGCAGGGAGTGCACCCCTGGCGTGCAGATCTCGCCCAATTTCGGCAACACGGCCCGGCGCACCGCAAATCGGGCCACGCCTGCACCCTCGGGGTGCGAAACCTGCCCAATCTCGACGACACCTCCCTCTCCCGAAACTTGGCAGCGGTGCACCCCTGACGTGCAGATCTCGCCCAATTTCGGCAACACGGCCCGGCGCACCGCAAATCGGGCCACGCCTGCACCCTCGGGGTGCGAAACCTGCCCAGTTTCGGGGTGGACGGCGTGGGAGGAGCGGGCAGTGGCGGCGGAGCGGCGGTCAGCGCCGACGGCGTTGGCGGGCGGCCTCGAAGCCGAGGACGGTTGCCGCCATCGCGACATTGAGGGACTCGCCACCGCCGGCCTGCGGGATGCGGACGACGACGTCGACCTCGCCGCGGACGTCGTCGGCCATGCCGTGCGCCTCGCTTCCCATGACGATGGCCGCCTGGGTGAGGTCGACCTCGTCGTAGGTGGCGCCGGCGTCGGCCGCGGTGCCGTAGCTCCGTCGGCCCGCCGAGCGCAGCTGGTCGACAGCGGCGTTGAGGTCGTCCACTCGGGCGAGGGGGACGCGGAAGACGGCGCCGGCGCTGGACCGCACCACCTTGGGAGCGTAGGGATCGACGCTGCCGGGCCCGAAGACCACGCCGGCGGCGCCGGACGCCTCCGCCGACCGGAGGATGGTGCCCGCGTTTCCCGGATCGCTGACCGCATCCAGCACCAGCACGTGGCCGGTCTGGGCGAATGCGTCGACCGTGGTGGGCTCAGGCATGGGCACCACCGCCATGACGGGCTGCGGGGTGACCGTGGTCGCCATCGACGACAGTGCGGCGTCGGTGACCTCCCACCAGGGGATGCCACCCGCGGCGAGGCCGTCGCCGTAGTCGCGGTCGAGGCCGGCCTCGAGGTACACGGCCTCTGGCCGCAACCCGGCGGCGATGGCTTCGTCGACGAGCTTGTGGCCTTCGACGACGAACGCCCGCCGGTCCGCACGGTGGCGGCCCTGGCGGGCGAGTCGGCGGACCTCCTGCACCCGCGGGTTGCGGGGTGACAGGGGGTCCATCTGGTGTGATCGGACCTGCGGGTCAGGCCGCGGGTCGTGCCTCGTCGGCCGCGCTCACGAGCGCTGCGAACGCCGCCGGATCGCTGACGGCGATCTCGGCGAGGTTCTTGCGGTCGATCTCGATCCCGGCGGCCTTGAGACCGGCGATGAACGCGCTGTAGGTGGTGCCGTTCTCGCGGCAGGCTGCGTTGATCCGCTGGATCCACAGCTTGCGCATCTCGCCCTTGCGGGCGCGGCGGTCGCGGAACGCGTAGTTCCCCGAATGCATGACCTGCTCGTTGGCGGACTTGAAGCTGCGGCTCTTGTTGCCGTAGTAGCCCTTGGCGCGGCCGAGGACCTGCCGGCGGCGCTTCTTCGAGTGAACTGCTCGCTTGACTCGTGCCATGACTCGACCTCCTCAGCTGTCCAGCATCTTGCGCACCTTGGGTGCGTCGGCTTCGCTGACCAGGCCTGGCCGGCGGAGCTGGCGGGTGCGCTTCGGCGACTTCGCGGCCGCCAGGTGCTGCTTGTTGGTGCGGCCCCGACGGATCTTGCCGGACCCGGTGGTGGTGAACCGCTTCTTTGCGCCCTTGTGGGACTTCATCTTCGGCATGGGGACTCCTCCGAGAGGGGAAACCGTGATCAGTGGACCGGACGCGAACGAGCGGACCGGCGGGGCGGGCCGCGCTCGACCCCGACACCGGGTGCCCGGCGTGGCGGCGAACCGTGCGGCTCTCCTGGGTTGTGCCTGCTGGTGGTGGTGACGGCCCTCAGTCGGCGACGGCCGGCTCGGACTCGGACGCTTGCGCCTCCGACTCCTCCACGGCCTTGGCCTTCTTGCGGGCCTCCAAGGCCTTCTTGTCCGGCCCGAGCACCATCGTCATGTTTCGACCGTCGAGCCGGGGATAGGCCTCGACCTTCGCAATGTCCTCGACGACCTCGGCGACCTGGTCGAGGATCCTGCGTCCCAGCTCCGGATGTTGGACCTCGCGGCCCCGGAACATGATGGTCAGCTTGACCTTGTGACCTTCTTCGAGGAATCCCTTGACCTTGCGGGTCTTGGTGTCGAAGTCGCCCTGCCCGATCTTGGGCCGGTACTTCATTTCCTTGACGACGATGTTGGTGCCCTTCTTGCGGGCATCCTTTGCCTTCTGTGCGGCCTCGTACTTGTACTTGCCGTAATCCATGATTCGGCAGACGGGCGGGTTCGCCTTGTCGGCGACCTCCACCAGGTCGAGACCCTGCTGACGGGCGGCGGCAAGAGCCTCGGGCAGCGGCTTGATGCCGATCTGCTCACCATCGGCGCCCACGAGCCGGACCTCACGGGCCCGGATGCGGTCGTTGATGCGAGGCTCTTGATTCCCAGCTATGGCAAGCTCCTGATCAAATCGTGTTTCTCCTGTTGGGTGTGTGAGCCGAACCGTAATCGGTTCGGGGTGTCAGGGCACGAAAAACGGCAGGCACCGGAAAGCCAGCACCTGCCGTACACCGACCGGCCGGAGCCGGACATGAGGCTGATGTTGGACCTCGGCGCAGCTGGTGCTGGCCGGGTGGCCGCCTCTCGACGACACTTTCCGCTGCTCGGGGGACGCACCCCCGAGCTGATGCTGCCGGGCTCGTGTTCCCGACATGGCCTCCTAGGCTACCAGTGTGACCAGCCGGCACCACCCGGCCGGTCACACCCCCACCCCCGATCCCGAGGGAGCACGACATGAGCCTGTGGACACCTGGCGGCGAGCACGAGGTCCCACGTGACCGCCCGGCACAGCAGCCCGCTGCGCCGGCACCCGATGCCATCGAGGACCTCAGCGACCTCCCCGGCTACGACGACCTGACTCCCGAGCAGCAGGCCCAGGCCCAGGCCATGGCGCGTGAGCTGGCCGAGGCACGCGAGCGCATTGCACAGACGCCGGCCGCCGAGGTGGTCGCGAACCATGCCATGGGGCTGTACGAGCTCGCGGCGATCCACCTCGGCGGTCAGCCGCCGGCGTTGGACGAGGCCAAGGTTGCGATCGACGCCCATGACCAGCATTGTGAGCGCCCTTCCTGGCAGACTGGGGGAGAAACGAGCCGGTGCTGCGCGACCGCGCTGCAGCAGCTCCAGCTGGCCTATGTCCAGCTCACCAACCAAGAGGGCGGCACGGAGCAGATCGACGATGACGATCTCTGACCACCCGCCTGCCCTCGATGACGGGCCCACCACCGACGACCTGGCTGGACCGAGCGACGTCCACGACGAGGCCGCAGTCGACGCCGAGGCCCTGGCCCAGCGCCAACGCCTCGGGGCCTGGATGGAGGTGGGCGCCACGAGCCTGCCCGCCTTGCTCGTCGCGCTGGGCAGCGCCCTCGTCGGCGCGGTGACCATGCTGATCCGCCGGCGCCGTCGTCGCTGACAACAGCGCCGGGCGGCCACCACGTCCGAGACGTCCGAGCTGGTCCGCCCGGGAGGTCGGCTGGCTACCCTGGCGCGCATGCCGACCGCTGACGTCAACGGAATCGAGATCTGCTACCAGTCGCTGGGGCGCGAGGAGGCGCCGACCTGCTTGCTGGTGATGGGCCTCGGCGCCCAGATGCTGCTCTGGCCCGACGGATTCGTGACCGAGCTGGTCGACCGCGGCTTCCGGGTCGTGCGGTTCGACAATCGCGACGCGGGGCTCTCGAGTGTCACCCAGGGGGAGGTGCCGGACGTCATGGCGTTGATGGCCGCCCGCGCCGCCGGCGAAGCGGTCACCGCCCCCTACACGTTCACCGACATGGCCGCCGACGCCATCGGGCTGCTGGACCATCTCGAGATCGACACCGCACACCTCGTGGGGGCGTCGCTCGGCGGCATGATCGTCCCAGACCATGGCCATCGAACATCCCGGGCGGGTTGCGTCGATGACCTCCATCATGTCGACCACCGGTGCCGACGACGTCGGCCAGCCCCACGAGGCCGCCTTGGCAGCGCTGTTGACGCCGCCGCCGACCGAGCGCGACGCGGCGATCGCCCACAACGTCGAGGTGGGCCGCACCATCAGCGGCCCGCTGTTCGACCAAGAGGAGGCCCTCGAGCGCAGCCGAGAGACCTTCGACCGGTCATTCCGGCCTGCGGCATCCGCCTTCCAGCTCGCGGCGATGGGCGCGAGCGGCGATCGCACCGAGCGACTCGCTGCGATCACCTGTCCGGCGCTCGTGATCCACGGCCGCGTGGACCCGTTGGTCACCCTGTCGGGCGGGATCGCCACCGCCGAGGCCATCCCCGGTGCCGACCTCATGGTGCTGGCCGAGATGGGCCACGACCTGCCGGCCGTCTACTGGCCGCAGATGGCCGACGCCATCATCGGCATCGCCCGCCGCGCCGACGAAGCGACCACCCACCACAACTGACCCAACCCGGTCTCCCCGAACCGGGGGACGACGGGCGGGCGTGGAGGGGGTTCCGGGGCTCGGATGCCTGGAGCGCCTGGACGAGGGCTCCCCGGCCGCTGGTCGGGTCCTCAGTCGCGCGAGAACGGGACCGAGTGCTCCCAGTCCGCGAGCAACGTCCGTATGGCCGTCAACAAGACCAGCGGTACGTCGAGCATGGCGTGGTGGCCGGCCTCGGGGAGCTCGATCACGGGGGCGACCCGGCCGAGCTCGTCGTACATGTAGCGACCGACCTCGGGGGTCACCAGACCGTGCTCGGAGGCGAGCAGGGCCAGCCGGGTGCGGACCTCCGACAGATACGAACGGGTCGCCACCCGCCGGTCCTGGACCGCGTCGAACACGTTGCGGTCGAACTTCCAGACGTAGCCCTCGTCTCCGTGCCGCTTCAGCGAGCGCCGAGCCACGTTGTCCATGACGTAGGGCTCGTAGTGCGCCTGTTCGGGGACGGTTCGGAAGCGCTCGAGAGCGGACTCGACGTCCGGATAGACGCGCGGCCGGCCGAACGCTGCGCCCGAGCGGGCCGCGTCGACTTCCGGATCCGGCTTGTTCACCGGCGAATCACAGACGATGACCCCGGCCAAGCGATCGGCGTGGAGCGCTGCGGTGGCGATCGTCACGAAGCCGCCCATCGAGTGCCCGATGATCACCGGGTTGCCGGCGCAGCCGAGCCCGCCTGCGACGGCCATGACCTCGTCGGCCCAGCCGGGCATCGAATAGGTGTCCCGGTGGTCGCTGTCGCCGTGCCCGCTGAGGTCGATGGCCCCGACGCGATAGCGGTCGGCGAACTGGGCGGCCACGTGGGTCCACCAGTGGGCGTGCGCACCCCCGCCGTGAACGAAGACCAGGCCCGGCGCACCGGCCGGTCCCCACACGAGGTAGTGCACGCTCGCCCCGTCGACGGTCACCGTTCGATCCTCCGACGGCACCGCCAGCGCGCGCTGGAACCAGTCAGGAGCCTCGTCGACGAGGTTGGAGTTCCATCCGCCTGACCCTACTGGTCAGCCCGGAGCCGGCTCGCCCGATCGGGAACCCGACACACGACCGCGACATCTGCCCATCCCGTCCGCCTGGACCATCCGCGGCCCAGGGAGCCACAGGTTCCCCGCTTCGACCATCCGTCCGACCCGGGAGACCTCCCTCGACGGTTCGGCGGACGACGCGGGGAAGTGATCACGGCGGCGCGGGCGGTGGCCGCCGTCCGCGCATAACGTCGAGACATGGCCGACGCTGTGGACTACGACCCGTTCGCCCAGGAGACCCTGGACGACCCCTTTCCCGCCTACGAGCGACTCCGGGACGGGTGTCCCATGCACCGGTTCGACGACTATTCGCATCCGCTGTGGACCGCCACCCGATACGAGGACGTGGCGCAGATGCTCACCGATGTGGAGACCTGGTCGAGCCACTACGGCCAGATGCCTCGCTACTCGGTCCAGGGCTGCCTCTTCAGCGACCCGCCGGAACACAGCTGGTATCGCAAGCTCGTGCAGAAGAGCTTCGCTCCCCGTCACGTCGCTGCGATGGAAGACCAGATCTCCGAACTCGTGGCGGCGTTGCTGGACGAGATGGAACAGGAGCGCCGCGGCGACCTGCACGATGCGCTCGCCTGTCCCCTCCCCGTGCTGGTCATCGCGAACATCCTGGGCGTCCCGACCGAGGACATCGAGCAGTTCAAGGCATGGAGTGACGAGCAGTTGGCAGCTTCGAACGCCAGCGACATCGAGGCCTCCGCGGCACCCCGGAAGGCAATGAACGCCTACCTGCTCGCCCAACTCGACGAGCGGCGCCGGACCTTGACCGAGGCGGGGATCGACCCCGACACCGCCACGGGCGAGGTGCTCGGTGACGTGATCCCCGACGACGTCATCGGTGGAATCCTGCTCGCGGAGGTCGACGGTCGCCGTCTCGAGGACGCCGAACGTCTCGTGATGCTCAACCAGCTCCTCGTCGGCGGCAACGAGACCACCACCTCGCTGATCACCAACCTCTTCTGGCGGCTGCTCCAGGACCGCGACCTGTTCGAGGAGCTGCGCACCAACCCCGAACTCGACGCCGCCGCCGTCGAGGAGAGCCTCCGCCTCGACGCTCCCGTCCTGGGGCTCTACCGCACCAACACCCGTGAGCTCGAGATCCACGGCCAGACGCTGCCCGAACGATCGAAGGTCATGGCGACGTTCGGTGCCGCGAATCGGGACCCCCGACGTCTTCCCGGATCCCCACCGATTCCGCCTCGACCGGGACCCCGACGAGCTGCGGAAACACCTCGCCTTCGGGCTCGGACATCACTTCTGTCCGGGCGCGCATCTGTCGCGGCTCGAAGCGCGGGTGGCGCTCCGGCAGACGCTCGACCGCTTCCCCACGCTCCGGCTCGACGGCGACCCCACCCGGATCACCGCCTACCTGCTCTGGGGCCGTTGGACGCTGCCGGTCAGCTGGTAGCGCGCTCGGAACGCAGCGACACCGCTTCCCAGCGGCCCTGGCGTCCGGGGGCCAGATCGAAGGTCACCAGCGTCCCGGGGTCGATGCGACGGCTGCCGTCGACGATCGCCGTGCAGTGAAACGGGTGTTCGGCACCGTCGGCCGAGCGGAGCAGACCCCAACCGTCGGCAGCGAAGGACGCGACTTCTCCGCGCACGGATCAGTGGACGATCTTGGAGATCGGGAGCTCGACGATGTCGGCCGCGCCGGCGCCGCGCAGCGCGGGGATGAGGATGTTGATCTCGCTCTTCGGCACGACGGTCTCGACTGCGTAGCCGGACCCACCGAACAGCTCGTTCACGGTGGGTGACTTCATCGACGGCAACTTCGCGATGACGGCGTCGAGGTCGTCGGTCGCCACGTTCATCTTCACCATGACCTGACCTCGGGCCTCGAGCACACCCTGCAGCAGCGTGTGCACCTGCTCCATCGCCAGCCGCTTGTCCGGGTCGGCGTAGCTGTCGGGGTTGGCGATCAGCTCGGTGTAGCTGGTCAGGATGGTGTCGATGACCTTCAGGCCGGCGGCCCTGAGCGCCCGACCGGTCTCGGTGATGTCGACGACCACGTCGACGATCTCCGGAGCCTTGGCCTCCGTGGCGCCATACGACAGCTGGATGTCGGCCTCGACGCCGGCCTTCTCGAAGAACCGCCGGGTGAGCTCCGGGTACTCGCTGCTCACGCGCACACCCTGCGGCAGGTCCGACACCGACTCCCACGGACTGTCGCCGGGTACCGCGACCACGATGCGAACCGGGCGCGCGGTGTTCTTGCTGTAGTGCAACTCGCCCAGACTCGCGACGTCGCTGTTGGTCTCTTCGATCCAGTCGCGACCCGTGATCCCGAGATCGAACAGACCGTCGGACACGTAGCGACCGATCTCCTGCGGTCGCAGGATCCGCACATCGCTGATCCGAGGGTCGTTGATCGTCCCCTTGTAGTCGACCGACGAACCCCGACTCACCGCGAGATCGGCACTCTCGAACAACTCGAGGGTCGACTTCTCGAGCGAACCCTTGGGTAGCACCAGCTGCAACATGGCGCTCACGCTACCGGCGCCGAGCACAGAGCCGGACCTGGCAGGCCCCCGTCCAGCGGCGTCGAGGTCCGATCAAGGGAGGGCCGGCTCCAGCGTCACCTGGAGATCGTGTCCGCGCTGGCGGACCGCCACCAGCCGGCCGCGCCACAGCTCGGCCATGGTGGGGGCGCCCGGGCCACCGAAGACCGGCCGACCGTCGTCACCTCCCAGGAGCGCCGGCGCGAGGAAGAGTTCGTAGCGGTCGACGAGACCCGATCGGTGGAACTGTCCGGCCACGTGCGGGCCGCCCTCCACCATCACCTGGAGGACCCCCTGATCACCGAGCTCACGCACGATCCCAGGGATCGATCCGGACATCTCCGAGCAGGGGCGCACGCGGGCGTGGGCAGGGGCGGTGCCGATCACGACCCGCGCCGGGTCGAGGCCGGCTTCGCCGATCTCGACATCGGGCTCGGGGCTCCAGTCACGCACGGTCAACGACGGGTCGTCGCTCCGGACGGTCCCGGCGCCGACCACGATGACATCGGACTCCGCCCGGATGCGATGGACCTCGACTCGCGCCGCCGGGCCCGTGATCCACTGGCTGGATCGGTCCGGGGCGGCCGTCCGGCCGTCGAGGGTCAGGGCCATCTTCAGCACGACGAACGGGCGCCCGGTACGCCGGTGGTGCAGGTACGGCAGGAGCTGGCGCTCGATCTCGTCGCTGCGGACACCCGTCTCGACCTCGATGCCGGCGTCGCGCAGCCGGGCGGTTCCCGCCCCGGCCACCTGTGGATCGGGGTCCGACACTCCGACCACCACGCGTGCGACCCCGGCCTCGATCAGCGCATCGGCACAGGGACCCGTCCTGCCCGTGTGGCTGCAGGGTTCGAGGGTGGTGTACACGGTGGCACCCCGGGCAGCGTCTCCGGCCGCCGCGAGCGCAACCCGTTCCGCATGAGGTCCGCCGGGCGGCCGCGTGGCCCCGTCGTACATCGACCCGCCGGTCGAGGCGACAACGGCACCGACCCATGGATTGGGACTGGTGATGTGACGGACCCGGGCGGCGTTCGCGATCGCCCGGCCCATGAGGTCCCGGTCGACGGCAGATCCCATCAGTGATGACCGTGGCCGTGCCCGTGTTCGGCGTTCGGGTGCGGATCCTGGTTGTCCACCAGAAGCCGAACCGCGTGGCCGACGACGTCGGCAACCGCATCGAAGCACTCGACACAGCCGTTGGACGATCCAGGGGTGTTGATGACGAGCGCGGTGTCGATGGTCCCGGCGACACCGCGCGACAGCCGGCCGAGCGGGTTCACGAGCCGCATCGCCTCGGCGAGCCCGGGCGCTTCTCGATCCAGCACGAACCGGGTGCCTTCCGGGGTGCGATCCCGCGGCCCGAACCCGGTGCCGCCCGTGGTCACGATCAGGCCGTGGAAGCCGTCCGCCAGTCGGCTCAATGCTCCCGCGACCGCGTCGGTGCCGTCCTCGACGACAGCTCGGTCGACGACCGCCCAGCCTGCCTCGGTCAGCCGGGCTTCGAGAGCGGCACCCGACTTGTCTTCCCGGGTGCCGTGGATCACGCCATCGGACACCGTCAACACCTTGGCCTGGAGGGTCGCCTCGTCACTCATGTCCGCAGCGTACCGAGTCGTGCCTCGGCCTCGAAGACGTCAGCCGACCCGCCAGCGGAACACCGCCATGCCGTCGGTGTCGTGATCTTGGGGAAGCAGCAGTCCACCGCTCCCCCATGCGCGCCAGCGATCGCCGCCGCTCACCATCGGCAGCGGTTCGAGCGCGCCATCGGAAACCGCCTCGGCGACCGCCAGCGTCTCAGACCTGGTCACCGTGCACACGCTGTAGACCAGCGTGCCGCCCGGGCGGACGAGTCCGGCCGCCGACCGCAGCAGGTCGATCTGCAACGCGGCCAACTCGGTGACGTCGGTGGGCACCACCCGCCAGCGGGCGTCGGCTCGGCGCCGGAGCACCCCGAGCCCGCTGCACGGGGCGTCGACCAGGACTCGATCGAACCGGGCGGGCCCGAATGGTGGCTGCCGGCCGTCGGCGGCCAGCGTGGGGACCACGTGGCCGAGCCGGCGCGCGTTGGCGGCGATCAGGCCGGCTCGCGTCGGCCGCAGATCGGCGCCGACAACGGTTGCGCCGCCGTCGGCGATGGCGGTCGCCTTGCCACCGGGGGCCGCGCACAGGTCGAGGACGAGCTCACCCGGTCGGGCGGCGACCTCCTCGACCACCCATTGGGACGCGGTGTCCTGCACGTAGCCGTCGTCGCGCTCGACCACCGACGGTGCCTCGTTCATCCGCTCGAGCATCGCCAGCGCGTCGTCTGCGCCGAGATCCTCCGACAGCCGGGACACGATCCAGTCGGGATAGCTCAGCCGCGTGCCCTCGTCGGGCCAGGCGTCGACCGGCAACGAGTCCGCCACCCGGCGAAGGATCGCGTTCGTGGGTGGTCGGTTTCGTTTGGCCGAGGCCCCCACGGTGGCGCTGACCGCGGCGTGCGCCGGGATCCGCATGAAGGCCAACTGATACGCACCGACGCGCAACGAAGCCCGGAGCGCCGGTGGCGGCGGAGACACCACGAACCGATCCACCAGCCAGTCGAGCGCCCGCCGCATGCGTGTGGCGCCGTAGACGAGCTCGGTCACCAGCTTGCGATCCCGTTCCTCGAGGGCGCTGCCGGTCAGCAACGAGGGCAACAACAGGTTCGCGAAGGCCCCCTCCTCGTCGATGCGGCGGACGGCCTCGATGGCCAGCCGGCGTGCGTCGATCCCAGGTCCGCTGTCCGCGGCCGGGCGCTTGCGGCTCACGACCCGAGCCGGAGGTCCGGGTGACCAGCGACGCCGTTGGCCCAGGCGCTCGCGGCTCGCCGCGGCTTCCCCTCTGGCTGGACCTCGACCAGCTCGATCACGCCCGCACCGGTACCGACACGAACCCCTCGCACCTCGCCCGGCGAGAGGCCGTCGTCGTCGCGGACCACGGCCTCCCACACCTTGAGTCGTTTGCCGTCGTGGGTGGTGAAGGCGTTGCCCAGCCGGATCACCCGATCGATGTGACGAGCCGGTTCGGACCAGTCGATGCGCAACTCGTCCGAGTCGATCTTCGCGGCGTACACGGGCTCGCCCGCCTGAGGCGTCGGCGTCCCCAACCCGGCGTCGAGCGCGTCGACCAACAGTTCGGTGCCGACCTCGACCAGCTCGGAGCGGAGGCCCTCCAACGTGGCGTCAGGCCCGATGGCGACCTCCCGCACGCGGTAGAGGGCTCCGGTGTCGAGTTCCACGTCGAGCGCCATCAGGCACACCCCCGTGGTCTCGTCGCCGGCCAGGATCGCCCGCTCGACCGGGGCCGCGCCGCGCCAGCGCGGCAGCAGCGAGAAGTGGATGTTCACCATCGCCAGTCGATCCAGCACATGCGGCTTGATGATTCGGCCGAAGGCCACCACCACTCCGAGGTCGGCGCCCACTTCGAGCGCAGCGTCCACATCGGTGGTCACCGGCAGGCCCAGCTCGTGGGCCGCACGCTTGACGGGGCTCGGGGTCAGGCCGCTGCCGCGGCCTCGACGCTTGTCGGCCCGCGACACCACCAACGGGATCTCGAACCCGGCGGTATGGAGCGCGCGCAGCGGCGGAACCGCGACATCCGGCGTGCCGAAGAAGACGATCCGCCGGATCTCGGCGGGAGGTTGCATCAAGGCAGCTGGAGCCCGGAAGGCGCGGCCGTCTGGCCCATCGCCCGCTCGCGGAGAATCCGCTTGGCTTCCCGCACCTGGTCGTCCTCCAGATAGTCGAACAGCAGCCGGCCATCGAGATGATCCAGCTCGTGCTGGTACAGCCGGGACTCCAACTCATCGGCCTCGATCGAGATCTCGTTGCCATCGAGATCGAAGGCGACGATGTGGATCTCCTTGGGCCGGACGATGTTCCAGGAGAGGCCAGGCACCGACAGGCAGCCCTCCTCGAACTCCCACTCGCCGCTGCTCTCGCGGATCTCCGGGTTGATGAGCACACCGGGGCCATCGCCGAAGTCGTACACGAAGAATCGCTGACCGATGCCGACCTGGGGCGCGGCCAGCCCGATCCCGGGCGCCTCGTACATGGCATCGAGCATGTCATTGCACGTGTCGACGAATGCACCGTCGATCTCGGTCACATCCTCGGCGACGCGCTTGAGCACGGGATCACCGAACACACGGATCTCATAGGACGCCATGGCTTCATGGTATCCGTCGGGGCTCGGGACCCTGCCTCCCGTCGCCCCGGGCGCCCGGTGGCTGCCGGTACCCTCGGCCCATGGCCGATCGGCAGGCGCACTACTTCGACGAAGATCCGGCCGCCGCGTCCGCGCCGAGAACCGTCAGCCTGGTCCTCCCCGATCTGACGGTCGAGCTGGCCAGCGACCGGGGGGTGTTCTCGGCGGACCGCGTCGACCCCGGCACCCGGCTCCTGCTGCTGGAAGCGCCTGCCCCGGGTCCAGACGTCTCCACGGCCCTCGATCTCGGGTGTGGCTATGGAGCGATCGCCCGGACCCTGTGCGCCCGGGCCCCGGCTGCGCACGTGTGGGCGGTCGACGTCAACGAACGAGCCCGCACCCTGGCCGCCACCAACCTCGCCGGCTGCAACGCCACCGTCTCGGCGCCGGGCGACGTCCCCGACCACGTCCGCTTCGACCTCATCTGGTCCAACCCTCCCATCCGCATCGGCAAGGCGGCGTTGCACCGGCTCCTCGGCCACTGGCTGCCCCGACTCGCACCCGGCGGCCGGGCCGTCCTGGTGGTCCAGAAGCACCTGGGGGCCGACAGCCTGGCCCGATGGATCGAGGCCGAGGTCGCCCCGTGCCGTCGCCTCGCGTCCCGACAGGGCTATCGGCTCCTCGAGGTGACTGCGCCGTGAGTCGCAACCTGTCCGGGACCGAGCTCAAGCGCCTGCACCGGGAGTGGCGGCGCCGCACCAGGGGCCGCCTCGCGCTGATTCTCGACGGCGTGCAGGGTCCCTTCAACGTCGGCGCCATCATCCGCACCGCCGCAGCCGAACGGGTCGACCACGTCTGGTACGCCGGCGGTGCCACGACCCCGGAGAACCCCAAGGTGGGCAAGACCGCCCTCGGAACCGACCGCTACCTGACGGGCGAGAGCGTCGAGACCACCGTCGACGCCATCGCTGCTGCACGGTCGCAGGGGTACCAGATCGTGGCGGTCGAGCTCGCCGAAGGGTCGACCGCGCTGCACGAACTCGAGCTTGCCGCCGACGTCTGCCTGGTGATCGGCCACGAGGACCGAGGCGTGGGTCGTGACGCGCTGGCGGCCTGTGACGCCATCGGGTACCTACCCCAGCTGGGCAAAGTGGGGTCGCTCAACGTGGCCACGGCTGCATCGATCGCCCTCTACGAGGTCAGGCGCCGCAGCTGGGTCGGCTGAGAACCTCGCTGGTCACATCCGGAGTGGATCCACGGCGAGGCGCATCCGTCCGGCGGGACGCTCGACGGCTGCGAGCGCGTCGGCGAGCGCGGCGGGGTCGGGCGCCTTGATCAACCAGGCGTCGTCCACGGGCCCCCGGACCTCGACACCGAGCGGGGTCCCGAG
Organism: Acidimicrobiales bacterium; assembly: GCA_965262315.1. Classification (GTDB taxonomy): domain Bacteria; phylum Actinomycetota; class Acidimicrobiia; order Acidimicrobiales; family UBA8592; genus JBCCFK01. Next base: position 18,528 of record CBDHFJ010000032.1, on the reverse strand, counting down.
CCGCTGGACGAACTCCGGGGCGACGGCGCCGCTGACCTGGGCGGTCGCACCATAGGGAGGGTGGCCGAACAGCCGCCGTCGGGTCATCTCGGTCTCGGTCCACGCCTCGACGTCCGCGTTCACCGCAGCCCGCAGCACCGGGTGGTTCGGCTGCCGGGACTGCACCAGCACCTCACCGTTGGCGTCGCGACGCCCGCCCACCAGCCGACCGGCGCGAACGAGCAGTGCCAGTGCCTGCTCGCCGGCGCGGTAGCGGGGCGCCGTCAGCTCCTGGTCGAAGTCGACGAAGGCAACCCCGACGGCGGCATCGACCCGGTGCAGGACGGCCTCGGTCCCGACCAGGACCCGCGTCTGGTCGAGGGTGCTGTCCTCGGTGTCTCCGGTGACCTCCAGGACCGGCTCACGCAGCAACGCCTCCAGCTCCTCGCGCGCCCGACCCACCCCGATCCGGAGGTTCTTGAACGCGGTGGCGCCACAGTTGGTGCACACGGCGGGCCGCCGATTCCCACAGGACGCACAGACGAAGTCGCCGTCGTCCTCTTGTCGGACCGCACCGTCGCAGCGGTCGCAGACGGCGAGTTCGTCGCAGCTCCGACACGACAGGAGCCTCGATCGCCCCTTGCGATTGAGCACCACCACGACCCGACCGTCGCGCTGCAGCAGCCGTACGACCGCCTCGGTCCACAGCGTCCCCCTCGAGGAGCCGTCCTGTCGGGGATCGACGGTGCGGATGACCGGCCAGCCGCGGCGCTCGGTCTCACGGTCCAGCGTGACCAGCGGCAGCCGCTCGGTGGCCTCGAGGGTCGGCATCGGCGAGGTGAGCACACAGGGCACTCCGGCGCGCGCCGCCCGCTCGATCACGACCTCCCTCGCGTGCCAGGTCGGCGTCCGTTCCTCCTGATACACCTCGTCGTGTTCGTCGATCACCAGTACGGCGGCCAGATCCTCGACCGGTGCGAAGGCGGCCGCACGGCCACCGACGACCGTGGCCCCGGCCCGGCCCATGGCCCAGTCCCTCGGGTGGAGGCCGACGCGGAGGCCGCGCTGTTTCAATCGCCCGACCAGCACCCTGGCCTGGGCCAACGACGGGACGAGGATGAGCGCATTGCCGTGAGCGACGGCTCCCAGGATCAAGGGCCACCGGTCCCCCAGCGGCGGGACACGGACGACCGCGCCGGCGCCGTCGAAGGCCTCCCGGACCGCGGGGTGCTCGGGCATCTCGACCGGCGCCGGTGGGCGGCCGGCGGTGAGCCGGGTCACCATCGTGGGTGGGCTGGCGGTGCCGAGCAACGCCGAGACCGGTCCGGCCCAGCGATGTGCCGCCCACCGGGCGAGGTCGATCACCTCGGCCGAGGGTCCGTATCCGCTCACCTTGGCCAGCGGTCGAAGCTCGACGTCGGGCCGGTCCTCGGGGTCGATGTCGGTGACCCATCCGGCGACCCGACGGCCATGCAGATCGATGCGGACCATGGCCCCGAGCGTCACCAGGGCGGCCCGGCCATCGTCGTGCCACCCGTCGGGGACGGTGTAGTCGAAGGACCGCCCGATGGCTGCGACGTCGGGAAGGACGCGCACCACTGCTGGCCTCCGACCGTCACCCATGGTCACGATCATGCCGCGACGAGCACCCGATCGGGCGCGATGGCGCGCCCGATCGCCCCGCCAGGACGAGCCGAACCAGGAACGACAGCCCGAGTGCGCTCTTGAGGTCCTCGGACGCCCCAAGAGCGAAGCTCCCAACGGCGAGGGACGATCCGGCGACACCGTTCGGCGACGCACCCTCAGACACGCCACACGACCACGAGCCCGCTCGGAACGCAGCCGCCGACCCCGCCAGGACGAGCCGAACCAGGAACTACAGCCCGAGTGCGCTCTTGAGGTCGTCGACCTTGTCGGTGCGCTCCCAGGTGAAGCCGTCGCCCTCGCGGCCGAAGTGGCCGTAGGCGGCGGTCTGGCGGAACACCGGTCGGCGCAGATCCAGCATCGCGGAGGATGGCGCCGGGGCGGAGGTCGAACACCTGGTTGACGGCATCGGCGATGGCGGTCCGGATCGACCGTCTCGGTGCCGAAGGTCTCGACCAGCACGTTCATCGGGCGGGCGACACCGATGGCGTAGGCCACCTGGACCTCGCAGCGCTCGGCGGCACCGGCGGCCACGACGTTCTTGGCGACCCAACGAGTGGCATAGGCGGCGGAGCGGTCGACCTTGGACGGATCCTTGCCGGAGAAGGCGCCGCCGCCGTGGCGGGCCATGCCGCCGTAGGTGTCGACGATGATCTTGCGGCCGGTGAGGCCGGCGTCGCCGACGGGGCCGCCGATGACGAAGCGCCCGGTCGGGTTGACGAAGACCTCGTAGTCGTCGTCGGCGAACTGCTCGGGGATGACCGGGCGGATCACGTGGTCGATCAGGTCGGGACGGATGGCGGTGTCGCGGTCGATGCCGTCGTTGTGCTGGGTCGAGACCAGCACCGTGCGCAGGCGAACCGGCTTGCCGTCCTCGTAGTCGAAGGTGACCTGGGTCTTGCCGTCGGGGCGCAGGTAGGGAACGGCGCCGCTGCGGCGGACCTCGGCGAGTCGCTCGGCCATGCGGTGTGCGACATGCACGGGCAGCGGCATGAGCACGTCGGTCTCGTTGCAGGCGTAGCCGAACATCAGGCCCTGGTCGCCCGCACCCTGCTTGTCGAGCTCGTCGTCCTCACCGGCCTCGCCGGAGCGAACCTCTTCGGAGGCGTCGACGCCCTGGGCGATGTCGGGCGACTGTTCGTCGATGGCGACCATGACGCCACAGGTGCTGCCGTCGTAGCCGAACGCCTCGTTGTCGTAGCCGATCTCGCAGATCGTCTTGCGGACGATCCCGGGGATGTCCACGTAGGCCGAGGTGGTGATCTCGCCGGCGATCAAGGCCAGCCCGGTCGTGACCAAGGTCTCGCAGGCGACCCGTGACGCCGGGTCCTGCTCGAGCAGCGCGTCGAGCACGGCGTCGGAGATCTGGTCGGCCATCTTGTCGGGATGACCCTCGGTGACCGACTCGGATGTGAACGTGAAGGAAGCCATCTGGCTCATTTCCCCTGTGGATTGACGGCCCGGGATCCACCCCGGGCGGTGACGACGGCGTCGAGCACGGCATCGGCGATCACCCGCTTGTCGGCGAGTGGGACCGGCTGCACCGCATCGGCGCTGATGATGAGGACCTCGTTGGTGTCGTGGGCGAAGCCCACGTGCTCCATCGACACATCGTTGGCGACGATGAGGTCCAACTGCTTGCGTTCGAGCTTGCCGCGGGCATTGGCTTCGAGATCGTCGGTCTCGGCGGCGAACCCGACCAGGGTCTGCCCGGCCGGCTTCGCCGCGCCGAGGTCGACCAGGAAGTCGTGGGTGCGCTCGAGTGGGATGGCCTCGATGCCGTCGCCCTTCTTGATCTTGCGATCGGCGACGGTGGCGGGCCGGAAGTCGGCCACCGCAGCCGCCATGATGATCACGTCGGTGTCCGGCGACCTGGGGACGACCACGTCCTGCATCGACGCGGCGGAGGTGACCTCGACGATCTCGACGCCCGGTGGTGGTTCGCGGTCGACCGTGGTGACGAGCGTGACGTCGGCGCCACGCGCGTAGGCCGCGGCCGCGAGGGCGTATCCCTGCTTGCCCGTGCTCCGGTTGGAGATCACGCGCACGGGGTCGATGGCCTCGCGGGTTCCACCAGCGGTGATCAGCACCCGCAGGCCCGAGAGATCGCCCGGTCCGAGCGCCCGCTCGACCTCGGCGACCACGGTGGCCGGGGCGGCCAGGCGGCCGTGGCCGACGTCGCCGCCCGCGAGTCGACCCGGCTCCGGATCGACGATGTGGACGCCACGTCGCCGCAGCGTCGCCAGGTTGTCCTGAACGGCGGGATGCTCCCACATCTCGGTGTGCATGGCCGGGCAGACGACGACTGGGGCCCGGGTGGCCAGCAGGGTCGCGGTCAGCAGGTCGTTGGAGATGCCGGCCGCGTAGGAGCCGAGCAACCGCGCCGTGGCCGGAACCACGACGATGCCATCGGCCCCCTGGCCGAGACGGGTGTGTGGGATGGGGCTGTCCTCGTCCCACAGCGACTTCTGCACCGGCTCCGACGACAAGGCGCTCAGGGTCGTCTCCCCGATGAAGCGATGCGCGGCGTTGGTCATGATGGGGGCCACGTGGGCGCCCGCGTCGACCAGCCGACGGATCACCTCGACCGCCTTGTAGGCGGCGATGCCGCCGCTGACCCCGACGACGATGCGCTTGCCGTCGAGCGTGCTCGTGCCGTCAGCTGGCGTCGTCACCGTCTGCGGCCGTGTCTGCGCCGTCCTCGGCTTCGCCCTCGGCCGGATCTTCCTCTTCGGTCTTCTCACCGGCCACGATCTTGTCGGAGATGATCTCCTCGAACGCGATGGACAGCGGCTTGCGACTCACGCTGGTCACCTGCGGCGGGATGCTGGCGCCCAGGCCGTCGCCGAGCTGACCGAAGTAGGCGTTGATCTGCCGAGCCCGAGCGGCACCCAGCGTCACCAGCCGAAACTTGGAGTCGGCTCGTTCGAGAAGGCCTTCGACGGCCGGCTCGATCATGGAATCGTGTTCGCTGGACATGGGTCGCTCCGAGGTGCGTCTCGCCGGTTCACCCGACGCGGTTCGGTGATCAGGGGCCACAGGCCCGACAGACGATCGTATCAGCGCAGCTTCCGGCTCAGTCGCATGAGCCCGGCAACCGCGCGGCCTGGATGAGCTCGGCGATCTCGGCGACGGTGGTCTCGAGATCGTCGTTGATCACGGTGGTGTAGCCGTGCTCGCTCGCGAGGCTCCGCTCGAGGTCGCCGCGTTCGATTCGGGCGGCCACCTTCTCGGGCGGATCCCCGCGCCCCTCCAGCCGGCGCTGCTGCTCGTCCCGACTCGGCGTGTCGACGAACAACAACAGTGGGTCCGGATATCGCTCCGCGATGGCCATGCCGCCGTAGACGTCGATCTCGAAGACGATGTCTCGACCGGCCGGGGGTTCGGGCAGCGGCGTGCCCTGGCGGTACTCGAGGAACTCGACCCACTCCAGGAAGCCGTCGGCATCGGCGTGTGCCTGGAACTCCTCTTCGCTGACGAAGGTGTAGGCATCGGGCGCCTCGCCTGGGCGGGGGGCGCGCGTGGTCCAGCTCCGCGACAGCCAGAGGCGTTCGTCGCGAGCGACGAGTGCCGACACGATCGTCCCCTTCCCGACCCCACCGGGGCCGGAGACGACGATCTTGAGCGGCTCGGGTTCAGGCGAAGTGTTCGAGAAGTGCGGCACGCTGCTGGTCGCCCAGGCCGCGCAGACGGCGACTCTCGGCGATGCCGATCTCTTCCATCAGCCGTCGGGCCTTGACCTTGCCGACACCGGGGAGCGACTCGAGGACTGCCAGGACCTTGGTCTTGCCCACGATCTCGTCGTCGACCGCCTGATCGAGCACCTCGCCGAGGGTGACGGATCCCATCTTGAGTCGATCTTTGAGGTCGGCCCGCACGCGCCGTGCTTCGGCTGCCTTCTCGAGCGCGGCCTTCCGCTGCTCTTCTGTGAGTACTGGGGGTGCTGCCATGGCGAAAACAGTATTACCGCTGGTCAGGCAGGTGGCGGACCTCTGCCGCTCGCTGGCGCTCGCGAACCGAGTATCGGCACGTCGCTCCGCTCCCTGCCGAACTCGACCCGACACGCACTGCCGCCTCACAGATGGGCTCTGTCATCCTTGTCAGGACAACATCTCGGCGACGAGGGCATTGGCGGCTTCGGCCGGGTCGGGAGCGGCGGTCACCGCACGTCCGATGACCAGCACATCGGCACCCTGTGCCATGGCCTCCCCGGGCGTGGCCACGTTGGCCTGGTCGTGCGCGTCCGCTCCTGCGGGCCGGATACCGGGGACCACCCGGACGAGCCGAGGGGCGAGCGTGCGAGCGTCCTGGAGATCCTTCGCGGCACACACCAGACCGCCACAGCCGGCCTCGGCGGCCACGCGAACACGCTGGGGCACGATGTGGTCCGGTGCACCACCGTCGCTGGTGAGGACGGTGACACCCAACGCCACCGGCGCTTCGAGACCAGCATTCGCTGCACCCTCGTTCAGCCCCTCGACGCCGGCGCGCAACATGTCGACGCCACCGAAGGCGTGCAGAGTCAGGTAGTCGACACCCAGGGCGCCCAGCACACGGGCCGCCTTGCCGACGGTGTTGGGGATGTCGTGCAGCTTGACGTCCAGGAAGATGTCGTAGCCCAGCTCACGGAGCGCGCCAACCGCGTCGGGGCCCGCCGCGCTGTAGAGCTCGAGGCCGATCTTGGCAACGCCGAACCACGGCCGGAGCTCTCGACCCAGCCGGGTGGCCGCGACCAGGTCGTCGACGTCCAACGCCAGCGCCAGGGTGCCCCGGACCTCGTCACTCACTCCGCTGTCGCTCATCGTTGTCTCCCCTGTGTTGGTCGTTCACCGGCCCGACGGGCCGAGTCTGGGTTCATGGGTGCATCGCACCGATCAGTTCGGTGACACGACGAACGCCGTGATCGTCGCACCAGCGTAGGAGGCCTTCGCGCACGCGCTCGGGACTCCTCGGGTCCGCGAAGATCGCGGTGCCGATCTGGACGGCGCTGGCACCGGCCAGCAGGAACTCCACGGCCTGCTCGGCCGCGGCCACGCCGCCCACGCCGATGATCGGCACGGGCCCCAGCGCGGCCCGCACGTCGTGGACCGCGCGGACGGCGACCGGATGCATGGCCGGGCCGGACACCCCACCGCCGCCCCCTCCGAGCAGCGGCCGGCGCGTCTCGGTGTCGACGACCATCCCCATCAGGGTGTTGGTGAGCGTCAGCGCGTCGGCGCCGGCGCCCAGCGCCGCTTCGGCGATCTCGGTGATGTCGGTGACGTTGGGGCTGAGCTTCGCCCATCGCGGGCGGCCGGCCGCCGCCGTCGCCTGGATGACCTGTGCCGTGGCCGCAGGGTCGTGCGCGAACATCGCATTGCGCTCCTCGACGTTCGGGCACGAGACGTTGACCTCGACCGCGATCACCTCCGGCGGCAGGTCTGCGCATCGCTCGGCGGCGCGGCGGTAGTCCTCCAGCGAACGACCCCAGATGCTGACCACGACGCGGGCCCCGGTGCGAGCCAACGCGGGGAGATCGTCGCGCGCCCACGCGTCCAGGCCGGGGCCCTGGAGACCGACGCTGTTGATCATCCCCGCCGGGGTCTGGTGCACCCGCGGTGCCGGATTGCCCGGCCACGGATCGGCGCTGATCGACTTCACGACCACGGCGCCGAGGCGGCTCAGGTCCATGTAGTCGGCGAGCTCGGCGCCGTGGCCGGCGGTCCCCGATGCGGTCATGATCGGGTTGGGCAACGCCACCGATCCGACGGTGGTCGACAGGTCCGCCGCAGCCATGCGCGGTCAGGCCTCCGCGCGGGCGGCTTCGGTGTGCCCGATGGGCGAACGCGGACGGGAGGGCATCGGGGTCAGACCTCGAGCGCCATCTGATCGACCGCCGTGTTGGCGTGGTAGTCCTGGAGTGGGCGCACCCGCAGCGGGTGGTCGGCCCGGTCCACCATGCCGTTCGCCGCCGCGAGTCCGGCCGCCGCGGTGGTCAGCAGGGGCACGTTGCGCTCGCCGGCCGCACGACGGATGTGCGCGCCGTCCGCGCGTGGCCCACGACCGCGAGGCGAGTTGATCACCAGGTTGACCTCGCCGGACTCGATCAGGTCGACTGCGTTGGTGCCGTCGGCTTCGCCGATCTTGGCCACGATCGATGCCACCTCGATGCCCGCCGCCTCCAACGCGGCAGCAGTGCCGCTGGTGGCCACGATCGAGAACCCGAGCTCGGCGAACCGGGCCGCGGCGGCGGACGCCAGCTCCTTGTCCCGGTCGGCGACCGACATGAAGACGGTGCCCGACGTGGGGAGCACCATGCCCGCAGCGGCCTGACTCTTGGCGAACGCGAGTCCGGGGGTCAGGTCGATGCCCATGACCTCACCGGTCGAGCGCATCTCGGGGCCGAGGACGGCGTCGGTCATCGGGAAGCGGTTGAACGGCAGCACTGCCTCCTTGACCGAGATGTGGGGACTCTCGGTCCTGGGAATGAGCACCGCGGCCTCGCGGAGTTGCTCGAGGGTCTCCCCCAGCATCACCCGCGAGGCCACCTTGACGAGCGGCACGCCGGTCGCCTTGGCGACGAACGGCACGGTGCGCGACGCGCGGGGGTTCGCTTCGATCACGAACACCTGCTCGGCTCCGCCGATGCGCTTGACGGCGTACTGGACGTTGATCAGGCCGACGACCTCGAGCCGTTCCGCGATCTTGCGGGTGTACTCCTCGATGGTGGCGATGCTGTTGGCCGACAGACCGACCGGTGGCAGCACACAGGCCGAGTCGCCCGAGTGCACGCCCGCCTCCTCGACGTGCTCCATCACCCCACCGATGATGACCTCGCCCGTGGCGTCCCGGATGGCGTCGACGTCCACCTCGGTGGCGTCCTCGAGGAAGCGATCGAGCAATACGGGCCGCTCGGCGGACAGGCCGCCCTCGCGACCGAGGCTGCCGTCAGCGCGCAACTCGTCGAGCGCCGCTTCGAGCTGCTCGTCGTCGTACACGATCGACATGGCGCGGCCACCGAGCACATACGACGGGCGGACGAGCGCCGGATAGCCGATCCGCTCGATCACCTGGCGAGCGCCGTCGAGGTCGACCGCCGTGCCGCCGGGCGGCTGCGGGATCTCGAGCTGGGCGCACACGGCGTTCCAGCGTTCGCGGTCCTCGGCCAGGTCGATCGAGTCGGGGCTGGTGCCGGCCACCAGGTCCTGCGGGAGCAGACCCGCCAACTTCAACGGTGTCTGACCGCCGAGGCTCACGATGATCCCGGCGATCCCCGGGCCGCCTGCGGCCTCGGCCGACCTGATCTCGGCATCGATCACGTTGTGCACGTCCTCGAACGTCAGCGGCTCGAAGTACAGCCGATCGCTGGTGTCGTAGTCGGTCGAGACCGTCTCGGGGTTGCAGTTGACCATGATGGTCTCGTAGCCGGCGTCGGCCAGGGCGAAGCTGGCATGGACGCAGCAGTAGTCGAACTCGATGCCCTGCCCGATGCGGTTCGGACCGGCCCCGAGGATGATCACCTTCGGCCGGTCGGAGACGGCGACCTCGTCGGTGTCCTCGTAGGTGGAGTAGTGATAGGGCGTCTCGGCCGCGAACTCTGCGCCACAGGTGTCGACCGTCTTGAAGGTCGGGACCACGCCGAGCTCGAGGCGCCGGGCCCGGACGACCCCTTCTTCGACATCCCAGAGGTGGGCCAGCTGGGCATCGGAGAATCCGAGTCGTTTGGCTCGCCGCATGTCCCGACGCTCGATGGTGGCCGGCGACAGCGTCGCCAGATGGTGACGTTCCTCGACGATGATCGACATCTGATCCAGGAACCAGGGGTCGACTGCGGTCTCCTCGTAGATGCGTTCGATCGAGAGCCCTCGCCGCAGCAACTCCCCCAGTTGGACCACCCGGTCCGGCGTGCCGATCGTGGACTGCTGGAGCAGGTCCTCGTCGGAGATCTCCGAGAACTCGGCTTCGGCGGGCTCGGCCCCCAGGCCGAGCCGTCCCAGCTCCAGGGACCGCAGGGCCTTCTGCAGCGATTCCGGGAACGTCCGCCCGATCGCCATGGCCTCGCCGACCGACTGCATCTGCGTCCCGAGCACGGCTTCGGTCCCGGGAAACTTCTCGAACGCCCATCGTGGGATCTTGGTCACGACGTAGTCGATCACCGGCTCGAAGCTGGCCGGAGTCTTCTTCGTGATGTCGTTGGGGATCTCGTCGAGTGTGTACCCGACGGCGAGCTTGGCCGCGATCTTGGCGATCGGGAACCCGGTGGCCTTCGAGGCCAGCGCGGAAGACCGGCTCACGCGCGGGTTCATCTCGATGATGACGATCTCGCCGTTCAGCGGGTTGAGCGCGAACTGCACGTTGGAGCCGCCGGTCTCGACGCCGACGCGGCGCATGCATGCGAAGGCCGCGTCGCGCATCTCCTGGTACTCGACATCGGTCAGCGTCTGGCTGGGCGCAACCGTGATCGAGTCTCCGGTGTGCACCCCCATCGGGTCCAGGTTCTCGATCGTGCAGATCACCACGCAGTTGTCCGCATGGTCACGCATGACCTCGAGCTCGAACTCCTTCCAGCCCTTGATCGACTTCTCGATCAGGATTTCCGAGATGGGGCTCGCGGCCAGGCCATTGGATGCGATCTTCTGGAACTCCTCGGGTGTGGAGGCGATGCCGGTGCCCTTCCCGCCCAGGATGTAGGCGGGCCGGACGATGACGGGTAGGCCGAGGTCCTCGATGACCGCAGCGGCCTCCTCCATCGAGTGGGCCACACCCGAGGCAGGCACGTTGAGCCCGATGCCGGTCATGGCCACCTTGAACATCTCGCGGTCCTCGGCGGTGGCGATGGCGTCGGCCTTGGCACCGATCAGCTCGACGTCGTACTCGTCGAGCACCCCCAGCTCCACCAGCTCCATGGCCAGGTTCAGCGCCGTCTGGCCTCCGAGCGTGGGCAGGAGGGCATCCGGGCGCTCGCGCTCGATGATGCGCGTGAGGACTTCCGCCGTCAGCGGCTCGACGTAGGTGGCGTCGGCGAAGTCGGGGTCGGTCATGATCGTGGCCGGGTTCGAGTTGGCCAGCACCACGGTGTAGCCCTCGTCACGGAGCACCCGGCAGGCCTGGGTACCCGAGTAGTCGAACTCGCAGGCCTGTCCGATGACGATCGGGCCGGACCCGATCAGCAGGATCTTCTCGATGTCGTCGCGACGCGGCATCAGCCGGCTCCTCCCGGGACGTGAGGCGTTCTGGTGGAACGGGTGGTCATCATGCGGCTCCTTCGACCTCGGCCATGAGGGCCTCGAAGTCCTCGAAGAGGTATGCGCTGTCGTGCGGACCAGGCCCTGCCTCGGGATGGTGCTGGACGCTGAAGGCCGGCGCGTCCGAGAGCCGAAGGCCCTGGCAGACCCCGTCGTTCAGGTTGACGTGTGTCATCGTGGCTCGACCGGCGAACGACGCCTCGTCGACGGCGAAGTTGTGGTTCTGGCTGGTGATCTCGACGCGCCCGGTCTCGAGGTTCTTCACGGGGTGGTTGCCACCGTGATGCCCGAAGGGCATCTTCACGGTCGTGGCGCCGATGGCGAGGCCGAGGAGCTGGTGGCCGAGGCAGATGCCGAAGATCGGGACCTTGCCGAGCAGCTCGGCGATGGTCTCGGTGGCGTGTTCGACGGCGGCCGGGTCGCCGGGGCCGTTGGACAGGAACACCCCGTCGGGCTCGCGGGCGAGGATGTCGGCCGCGCTGGTCGAGGCGGGCACGACCTCGACGGTGCCGAGGCGCGACAGATGCCGAAGGATCGTGGTCTTCACACCGAAGTCCATGGCCACGATCCGCCGGGTCCCACCCGTTGACTCCACGATGTAGGGCTCCGGCGTCGTGACCTGGGCCACCAGGTCGATGCCGTCGGTCCCCCGTTCGGCCGCTGCGGCCGCAGTGAGCGTCTCCAGATCGGCGGTGCCGAACGCGCCGGGCATGGCGCCGAGGTCGCGGATGTGGCGCGTGAGACGCCGGGTGTCGACCCCGGCGATGCCGGGTACCCCGTGCTGTCGCAACAGCGAGTCCAGGTCGTCCGTGCTGCGCCAGTTGCTTCGGCGGCGTGCGAGGTCGCGCACCACCACGCCGCGGCAGAACGGCCGTCGACTCTCGTCGTCGGTCGGGTTCACCCCGTAGTTGCCGATGTGGGGATAGGTGAAGGTGATGATCTGCCCGGCGTAGGAGGGATCGGTGATCACCTCCTGGTAGCCGGTCAGGACGGTGTTGAACACCACCTCGCCCCCTGCGACCCCGTCCGGGGACTCGGCGCCGATGGCCTCTCCCTCGAACACCTCGCCATCGGCGAGCACGAGGGCTGCGTCACGGATACTCATGGTTGTGCCTCCCGGTCGTTGTCCACGGCCTCGCCGTCGACAACAGCTGCATCACGAACACTCATCGCTGCGCCTCCCCATCGACGACCACGGCCTCGCCGTCGACAACAGCTGCGTCACGAACACTCATCGCTGCGCCTCCCCATCGACGACCACGGCCTCGCCGTCGACAACAGCTGCATCACGAACACTCATCGCTGCGCCTCCCCATCGACGACCACGGCCTCGCCGTCGACAACAGCTGCATCACGAACACTCATCGCTGCGCCTCCCCATCGATGTCCACGGCCTCGCCGTCGACAACAGCTGCATCACGAACACTCATCGCTGCGCCTCCCCATCGATGACCACGGCCTCGCCACGGACGACGGTGTGTCGGACCCGGCCGCGCAGGGTGCGCCCGGCGAACGGGGTCGAGCGACTCCTGCTGGCCAGCGCCGAAGGGTCGACCTGCCACTCGGCGGTGGGGTCGATGACGGCGATGTTGGCGGGGCGGCCGGCGTCGATCGGGCCGCCATGGCGGTCCGCCACGCCGGCGATCGCCGCCGGACCCCAGCTGAACAGCCCGACCACGGCGGCGATCGGCAGGTCGAGCTCGGTCAAGGCGGCCGCGAGCGCGATCTCGAGGCCAACGCCACCACTCGGGGCCTCGTCGAACGGGAGCTCCTTCAGATGTGGTTCCGCTGGGGTGTGGTCGGTGGCGATGGCGTCGACGACGCCGTCGGCGATGGCCTGTTTGAGCGCGGCCACGTCGTTCGCCGTGCGGAGCGGCGGCTCGGTCTTGAAGCGGGGGTCGTACCCGGCGACGCAGGCGTCGGTGAACGCCAGGTGGTGCGGCGCGACCTCGACCGTCAGGGGCAGGCCCGACGCCCGAGCCGCCCGGACCATGCCGAGGCTGCCGGCGGTGGACAGGTGCTGGAAGTGCACGCGACCACCGGTGAGCCGGCTCAGCGTGATGTCACGCAGCACCATCAGCTCCTCGGCTTCGGCCGGGGTGCCGGGGATCCCGAGATCTGCCGAGACCGCCCCCTCGTGCATGTGGCCTCCCTGGCTGAGGGCCGCGTTGTCACAGTGCTGGGCGATCGTCACACCCAGCCCGGCGGCGTACTCCAGTGCCCGACGCATCAGCCGATCGTCCTGGACCCCGCGTCCCGGATCGACGAAGACCCGGACCCCCAGGTCCGACAGTTCACCCATGGGGCTCAGGCGTTCACCCGCGGCCCCGACCGTCACGGTTCCGGCGATCTCGACATCGCACAGCGCACCCCGGGCGAGTTCCCGCACCCCTCGGACACCGGCGGCACCATCGATCACAGGATCGGTGTCGGGCATGGCGAGGACAGAGGTGAAGCCGCCCAGGGCCGCCGCCCGACTGGCGGACTCGATGGTCTCGGCCTCCTCGAAACCCGGCTGTCCGAGGTGCGCGTGGAGGTCGACCAGACCGGGCGCGACGACGCAGCCCCCGGCGTCGAGCACCACATCGCCGTTGAGGTCGTCGCCGACCGCGGTGATCCACCCGTCGTCGATCACGATGTCCGCGCGCCGCTCGCCAGTGGCGTCGACGAGTGTTCCTCCCTTGATGGCGATCGACGCCATCAGCGCTCCTCCTCGGTCGGGTCGGCTGCGGGCGGTGGGCCCGACCCCAGCAGCTTGTACAGGACAGCCATACGCGTCACCACACCATTTCCGACCTGGTCGGTGATCACGGCGTTGTCGAGATCGGGGACGTCGCCCGCGACCTCGACCCCGCGGTTCATCGGACCGGGGTGCATCACCAGCGTTTCGGGGCCGAGCGCCCTCGCCCGGGCCGACGTCAGACCAAAGCGGGCCGTGTACTCCCGGAGGCTGGGAACGAGGGCCTCGTCCTGACGTTCCAACTGCATGCGGAGCAGGTACACCACGTCGGCGTCTGCACACGCGTCGTCCATGTCCTCGGTGACCGTCACCGGCCAGTGGTCGAAGTTCGCCGGCAGCAACGTCGTGGGGGCGACGAGGGTCACCTCGGCACCGAGGGCGGTGAACGCCTTGACGTTCGAGCGGGCCACGCGGGAGTGCTTGATGTCACCCACCAGCGCGATCTTCAGGCCGTCGAGACCGCCCCGGAGGCGGCGAATGGTGTAGCTGTCCAGGAGTGCCTGGGTCGGGTGCTCGTGCCACCCGTCGCCCGCGTTGACGATGGCAGCGTCGGTCCATTGGGTGATCTGGACGGGCACCCCGGCCGAGCGGTGGCGGACCACGATGCCGTCGATGCCCATCGCGCTGATGGTCTCGACCGTGTCGCGGAGCGACTCGCCCTTCTTGACCGAACTCGACGACACCGAGAAGTTCAGGGTGTCCGCGCTGAGCCGCTTGGCGGCGGTCTCGAAGCTCAGCCGCGTCCGAGTCGAGTCCTCCCAGAAGAGCCAGGCGATGGTCTTGCCGCGCAGCGCCGGAACCTTCGGGATCCGCCGGCTGCTGATCTCGAGGAAGTGATCGCTCAAGTCCAACAGTTCGCGCAGTCCTTCGGCGCCGAGGTCGTCGACGGAGAGGAGATGGCCGGTCATGGGTCCTCCTGGTCGGTGGCGGCGCGCTCGACCGTCCCGAGGGCGACCCCGTCGTCGGTCACGTCGACCAGCTCGTCGCGCCGCGTCGGCAGGTTCTTGCCCACGAAGTCCGGACGAATCGGCAGCTCGCGGTGGCCGCGATCGACCATCACCGCGAGCTGGACGGCTCTCGGGCGACCGAAGTCGGTCAGCGCGTCCAGGGCGGCCCGGATGGTGCGGCCGGTGAACAAGACGTCGTCGACGAGCACGACCACGCGGTCGGTCAGGTCCACGGGGATCGACGTGGGCGCCTCGGGCATCGTCGGTCGAAGGCCGATGTCGTCGCGGTAGAAGGCCACGTCGAGGGTGCCCTGGGGCACGTCGCTGCCCTCGATCTCGGTGAGGTTGGCCGTCAGGCGCTCGGCCAGGGCCACGCCGCCGGTCTGGAGCCCGACCACGACCACATCGTCCAGGCCGTGGTTGCGTTCGAGCACCTCGTGCGCGATGCGCCACAGCGCCCTGCGAACGTCGTCTGCGTCCATCGGCTGGCTGTGGGGAACGAATCGACCGGGAACGAAAACGCCCCCGTCGGGGGGCGTCGAAGGTCGCTCGCGTTCGGCCACTCGGCTCGTCCTCTCGTCCGTCTGAGCCTCACGGGACTCGGTTCACGGTCGAGTTCGCACCCTAGCAGCGAGCTGAGCCGACGCGTGGACCCTGGACCGACGTCACGCCCCGTCTGCGATCCGTGTCCACAGCCCGACGCGAAAGCCGAACACGCGTTGGCCGACGGTGGCCCCGGGCTCGCCGAAGAAGCGGCCGAGCAGGACTCGGGCCTCGGCCACATCGGCGAACTCGAACACCGTCTCGATGACGGTGAGGTCGAAACCGTGTTCCTCCCAGAACGCGGGGTCGGCGCTGATGTCCTGCGCGGCAAGTGCCGAGAATTCGTCTCCGCCGAGGTTGTCCACCACGGCGATGCGCCCGCCAGGGCGAACGACGCGCGCAGCCTCTCGGAGGCCGCTGCGCGGATCGAAGTCGCGCGAGAAGAAGTACGCCCAGGTCGCGTACAGCCCGTCGACCGTGTCGGCGGCCAACGGCAGCGCCTCGGCATCGCCTCGCAGCCACGGGATCTCGGCGCCGCGGTCGATCATGCCCGCCGCGGGTTCGAGGGCGATCACCGTCCGGCCGGAGCGCGTCAGACGAAGCGCCGTGTGGCCGGTGCCGGCTCCAACGTCGACGACGAGGCCGTCGGGAAGGACCGCGTCCAAGGCCGCGACCACGCGTTGTGGCCGATCCATGGCTCGACGCTCGATCGAGAAGAGCTCACGCTCCGAGGCCCCGTAGAACGGCAGCACGCCCACGGTCAATCCTCGCGTCGCGTCGGCGGCACCGGTCGACTGACGTACACGCGACGGCCGCCATGGTCCACCGCCAACAGGTCGTACCCGGCGCGGTCGGCGACGGCGTGGCTGGCGCGGTTGTGCCGATCGCACTCGGCGACGACCGCGACCAGCCCACCGAGCTCGGACCGGAGCCATGCGGTCGCCGTTCGCAGCGCGGCGGATGCCAGCCCTCGACCTCGCGCTTCAGGTGCGAGCCAGTAGCCGACGAGGCACGCACGGCGGCCTTCGTCGAACGACGAGAACCCGATCTCGCCGACCAGGTCGTTGCCGACCTCGATGGCGAGATCCAGCGCCAACGCCTGCTCCCTCCGTTGCCACTCGCCGGCGATCCATGCCTGCGCGGTGTCGAGGTCGGCCGAGGGCGGCGCGAGCCAGCGCCGGATCTCGGGGTCGTCCCACGCCCGGACCAGTGCCTCGGCGTCGTCGCCGGTCGGTGGGCGCAGTACGAACCTCGGGTGGAGATCGGCGGGTGGCGTGGGCAGTGGCCGAGGGGGCCACGGCACCACCATCAGCCCGCGTCGGAGTCGGCGTCGGTCGCAGCGGCGGGGTCGGGCGCGGGCTCGTCCGGGCGGAGTTCACGGGCCAGCCTGGCCAGCACCCCGTTGACGAAGCGGCTCGAGCTGTCGGTCGAGTACTCCCCCGCCAGTTCGACGGCCTCGTTGATGATGACGCCGGCCGGGACGTCGACCCGATGCTCGAGCTCGAAGGCACCGAGCCGCAGGAGCGCCCGATCGACCGCCGGCATCCGCTCCACCGACCAGTGATGGCTGGCAGCGCCGAGTCGCCGGTCGACGTCGGGCAGGCACTCGGCGAGGCCGGGGACGATCTGCTTGGCGTAGCCGGTCAGCGGCAGCGGCAGGCCCTCCACGATCTCGCTCAGCGAGAGGCCCTTGGTGTCCGACTCGTAGAGCAGGCCGAGGAGGCGTTCTCGACCCTCTCGACGCGAGCCGGCAGCCGCGACCGCCGGCTCGTCGGCGATGGGGTCAGACATGATCGGCGCTCACTAGGCCCGCGAGATGTAGCTGCCGGAGCGAGTGTCGACCTTGACGCGCTCGCCCTGCTCGATGAAGAGCGGCACCTGCACGACCAGCCCGGTCTCGAGGGTCGCCGGCTTGGTGGCACCCGAGACACGATCACCCTGGATGCCGGGCTCGGTCTCGGTGATGGTGAGCTCGACCGAGGCCGGCAGATCGGAGCCGACGATCTCGGAGCCGAACATGAGCAACGTCGCGGTGGAGCCCTCGATCACGTAGTTCGCCGTCTCGCCGAGGGCCTCGGCCGGCACGCTCAGCTGGTCGTAGGTCTCGTTGTCCATGAACACGTACCCATCGCCGTCGGCATAGAGGTACTGCATGTCGCGCTTGTCGATGTTGGCGCGCTCGACGGTCTCCCCGGCTCGGAACGTGTTCTCGACCACCGCCCCGGTCCGCACGTTCTTGAGCTTGCTGCGAACGAAGGCATGGCCCTTGCCCGGCTTCACGTGCTGGAACTCGACGACCTGCATGAGGTTGTTGTCGAGGACGAGCGTCATGCCGTTCTTCAGATCGTTCGTGGACACGGGGGGCATCGGGAGCTCCTGCGCGGGGTGGACTCGGCCGATCACTGTACCGCCGCGCCCTGCGGACCCCGGTCGATGGGACGGCGGCGAGCTCAGGCGATGACGGGGTCCTTCGGAGCGCCGGAGAACGACTCCGCGCCGTCCTCGGTGACGAGCAGGAGATCCTCCCAGCGGACCCCGCCCTGACCCGCCAGGTAGACGCCGGGTTCGACGGTCACGAATTGCCCCGCAGCCAAGACGTCCGTGCT
This sequence comes from Acidimicrobiales bacterium, assembly GCA_965262315.1. Lineage (GTDB taxonomy): Bacteria > Actinomycetota > Acidimicrobiia > Acidimicrobiales > UBA8592 > JBCCFK01. Next base: position 845 of record CBDHFJ010000032.1, on the reverse strand, counting down.
CACCCGGTTGATCCGGGGCTGCTCGTGGATGTCGAGGCCGACGCCGTGCCCGGTGCCGTGGGTGAACCGGTCGGCCCAGCCCGCCTGGTCGATCACGGCCCGACAGGCGGCGTCCACGTCCTGGGCCGGCACCCCCGCGGCGACGACTGCGGCCCCGGCCGCCTGGGACTCCAGGACCACGGCGAGCTGGCGCTCCTGAGTCGGGGTCGGCTCGCCGATCACGAAGGTCCGGGTCATGTCCGAGCGGTAGCCGTCCACCAGCGCCCCCACGTCGATCACGACCAGGTCGCCCGGCTCGATGACCCGATCCGTGGGACGGGCGTGGGGCAGTGCCCCGTTGGGCCCGGAGGCGACGATGGTCTCGTACGCCGGTCCGGTGGCACCCCGCGACCGCATCCCCGAGTCGAGGGCGAGTGCGATGTCACGCTCGGTCGGCCGGTCGGCCATGGTGGGGCGCGACCTCGGCCAGGGTGACGTCGGCGATGCCGGCCGCCGCGCGAATCCGGTCGATCTCGCCCGCGTCCTTGCGGGACCGCAACTCGACCAGCTCGCCGACGACGGGCACCAGCGTGCGAGCGGGGTCGTCCAAGCGGCGTTGGACCTGCCAGGTGGCGTGATCGGCCTCCAACCCGAGGCGGGCGCCGTCGGCCACCGTGTCGGCGATCCCGGCCACGACATCGGTGCCGATCCGCAAGCTCGCGTCCACCCCCGCCGACGCCAGCTGATCGGGAGCCTGGTCCTCGTAGCGTCCGTCGGTCAACAGGACCAGATCGCCGGCGGTCACGACCACGGCGCCATGGGATCCGGTGAAGCCGGTGAGCCACCGGACGTTGGTGAGGTTGGTC
>CBDHFJ010000031.1:0-21189 GCA_965262315.1 Acidimicrobiales bacterium | reverse complement strand
ATCTTCGGCAGCGATCAGGTCCACAACGTCGAGATCGTCCGAAACACGATCGCCGGGGGCGAGTCGCTGGGCAATGAGTACAAGTCGCCGGTCTATCTCGGCGCCGGGGTCGAGAACCTGACCTTCGCGGAGAACCACGTCTACACCCTGCGCAAGGAGCCGGTGAGCATCGTGGAGATGGGTCGCACCATGCGGTTCGACAACAACTACCTGATGACGACCGAGCAGACGCTGGCCGGCCTCTGGATCCGGTCCGGTCGCAACGTGATGGGTCAGGGCAACCACATCGCCGCCCCCGGAGACCTGGTGCGGGCCGAGCCCGGCGTCCAGTTCGGCGACTGGGACAACAACACCTACCACGGCACCGAAGAGTTCTATCCCTCGCCGCGGTTCTCGAGCTGGCAGGATCGCTACGACATCGATCGCAACAGCGTGATCGTGCCCACGAACCCCGTCGCAGTGGTGGTCACGCCGAATGCCTACGACGACGACCGCGGCATCATCACCGTCTGGAACGGCGAGCAGCGCCCAACGGTCTCGGTCGACGTGTCGTCGGTGCTCGAGCGGGGCGACCGCTATCGGATCGTCTCTGCGCAGGACCTTGGTGGCGCCCCCGTCCTCGAAGGCGAGTACCGCGGCGGCGAGTTGGTGTTGCCGATGGCGGATCGCCCGGTCGGCAGCGCGATCGGTGGCAACACGCCACTGCCGTGGACGATCGATTTCGGGGCGTTCGTGATCCTGCCGGCCGACTGACTCACGTCGGGTGCTGACCACCTGGATTGGATGGCCCCCTCGCGGGCCATGCGACCGAGCCACCCAGTAGAGTCCGGGGCGTAGGGACACATTGGGTGGCGTGGTGCAGATTGACAGCAACAACCTGGCGGAGTCCGGAGAGGCCAGGCGCCATCTCGAGACCCTCTGGCGCCGGCGGTGGTACGTGGTCGTGCCGTTCGTGTTGGCCCTGGCGTTCGCGGTCAGTCTCTCCCGTGGCGGCGAGGAGGTCTTCGTCGCCCGGGCCGATGTGCGTGTGCCGTCGGGGCAGGCGTCCATCTTCGGCGAGGGCGGCGGCTCCCAGCTGAGCTCCTCGGAAGCCGAACGCATCATCGCCTCGGCCATCCAGTTGATCCGAGGCAACAACGTCCGCGACGCGGTGCAGGCCGAGATCAGCCAGGAGATCTACGACCAGGTCGAGTTCGTCGAGGTGAGCTCCATCTCGGACACCTTCTTCGTGCGGATCACCGTCGGCAGCCTCGACCCCGCGGTGGCCCGCACCGCCGCCCGGTCCTACGCCGATCAGTACATCGACGCGCAGAGCGAGCTCGACGTCGCCGACCTGGCCACCCGCGAGGAACAGCTCCGGAGCTCGGCACTGCTCTCCCAGGCCGAAGTGGACTCGATCGACGAGGCACTGCGCTCGCTGGACGAACAGATCGTGCGCATCGACTTCGAGATCCGGGCCCTCGAGGCCCAGCTCGAGCAGGGGGTCGTCCCTGAGGAACTGGTCGACAAGACCATCGAGCGCAACGACCTCGATCGCCAGCGGACCATCGAGCTCAGCAACCGCAGCCGCGAGTCCCAGGAAGCCAGTTTCCTCCGCCAGGAAGCCTCCAACCTCCAGATCGAACAGTCCTACCGGATCCAGACCGGCGCGCAGTTGGTGGCCGAGCCGAGCGACGCTTCGCTGCGCCCTGGCCGCAGTCTGTCCCGAGACCTGATTCTCTTCGGCCTCCTCGGCGGCATGGCGGGCGCCGCCGCAGCGTTGGCCCGCGAGTACTTCGATTCGAAGGTCCGGACCCCGTCGGACCTGCACGACCTCGCCCCCGGCGTGCCGATCATCGGTGCCATCCCGCGGATGAAGAACGTCGTCGGTCAGCCGCACCTGGCCACGGCGACAGGGAGACCGTGGTACGCGGCTGAGGCATTCCGCGCGCTGCGCACCGCGGTGCTCGCAACGCAGGGCGCCACCCACCGGTGTCTGGTGACGTCGAGCGTGGGCGCGAACGCCGGCAAGAGTGTGACCGTCACCAACCTGGCGACGAGCCTGGCGCAGGCCGGCTACAAGACCCTCGTCATCGACGCGAACCTCCGCCGACCCTCGTTGCACATGAAGCTGCGCGTCCGGAACGACCGTGGGCTGTCGGATCACCTGCTGACCGCCGCCGAGCCTGCATCTCTGGCGGTGCGGACCGAGCTCCACCCGCGGCTCTCGGTGATCCCCGCCGGCCACATCCCGGAGAACCCGGCCGAATTGCTGGGTTCCAAGGCCATGCACCGTCTGCTCGACTGGGCCCAGGAGGAGTACGACTACGTGGTGGTGGACACCCCGCCCCTCGACGTGTTCACCGATGGCGCTGTCCTCGGCCGGGCGCTCGGCGGGGTGCTGTTGGTCGTGCGTTTCGAGGCCACCGATCTGGGCCTGCTGGCCGAGACGCTGGACCGCATGGACACCGCCTCGGTCAACATCTGGGGCATCGTCGTCAACGGCCGACGCCACAAGGACTCGCGAGCAGCGCGCTACGCCCGTCGCGTCGGGGCTCGCAACCTGAAGACGCTGTGGACCGATCGGCCGGGCCGCTCGCGTGCGGTCGGCGAGGCCGCGACGCCGCCAGGTCCCGTCGAGATCGAAGCGCCTCGTCGTGTCGACGAGCCCGATCGGCGGCCCACGCGCCCTCGGAACGCCGGGCGCCGATCGGCGGGCAACACCAGCGGGGCCCCGGCCCCGGCCCCGGCCCCGACCACGCCGCAACACGGGCCTGCTCCCGCCCACGAGGGCGAGCTGGTGTCGGGCATGAGCCTGCTCGAGCAGGAGTTCTCGGGTCGCGGTCGTCGCTGACAGCCCGCGCGGCAGTGTCGCCCAGATCGAAGATCGTCGGAGCCGGTGCCGTCAGCGGAGCTCGGCCAGTTCGACGAGGCGGGTGAACTGGTCGTCGCTGCGGAGCAGATGCTCGAAATCGCCCATCGACCGGATCCGCCCGTTCTCGAAGTGGATCAGCTGGTCGCACTGGCGGACGGTGCTGAGACGGTGGGCGACGATGATCATCGTGAGCTCGCCCCGCAACGAGTCGATCACCGAGCTGATGCTGGCCTCGGTCGCCCCGTCGAGGGCGCTGGTCGCTTCGTCCAGCACCAACACGTCGGGCTCGTCGTAGAGCGCCCGGGCGATGCCCACGCGCTGGCGCTGACCGCCCGAGAGTCGAGTGCCGCGTTCGCCGATCGGGGTGTCGAGTCCCTCGGGCAGGCTGTCGATGAAGTCGAGCAGCTGGGCCGCCGCAGCGGCCCGACGCACGCGCTCGACATCGATCTCGTCGCCATCGACGCCGAGCGCGATGTTGTGGGCCAACGAGCGGTCGGCCAGGTAGATGTCCTGGGGCACGTAACCGATGTGATTGCGCCAGGCGGGTGCCGTTCGGGGTGTCAGCGGCTTGGCGTCGATGAGGACCTGCCCGCTGGTCGGGTACAGCAGGCCGAGCACCAGATCGACCGCGGTGGACTTGCCCGCCCCCGAGGGGCCGATGAGACCGACCGACTGACCCTTGCCGACGTGGAACGACACGTCTCTCAGCGCGGGCCCGTCGGAGCCGTGGTAGGAGAACTCGACCTTGTCGAAGGTCAGCGCACGCGTGAACGGGACCTGCTCCGGGTACGTGTCTGCCTCGTCCCGGATGACGCCGTCGAGGGCATCGAAGTAGGCGAGCTGTTCGAGTGTGGCCTCGACCGACTCGACGGCAGCGGCGCCGACCCTGGTCTGGTTGAGGGCTGACAGGATCCGCTGGAGGGACGGCAGAATCCGGAACGTCGCGGCGATCACGAGCGCCAGCAGACCGAGAGCACGGGTGTCCTCGGAGGTCGCGAACACGTAGGTGATCACGGCGCCGGTCCCGATGACGATGCAGATCTCCAGGTAGAACCGGGGGGCGACCGAGAGGAACATCGTCTGGTGTTTGACGGGCTCCCATTCGTCACGGAGCTCGCTGAACTCCTGGACCGCCGAGGCTTCACGGTTCAGGCTGCGATAGGCGCGGAGCCCACCCAGGCTCTCCTGCATGACCATCAACGCCCGCTTGGTCATCTCCTGGTCGACCCGACCCAGCCGACGCGCTCGGCTGCTGATGCCGCGGATGTACAGGACCGCCATCAGCCCCAGGAACGTCAGCGTGAGCAGGGCCAGGAACGGATCCACCACCACCAGGGCGATGGCGATCACCAGGACCAACGTGACCTCGGTGAGCAGCTGGGTCCACGACACCAGCACGCGCCGGATGACCTGGTTGATCGAGGCGCGCAGGTTGCGGATGGTCTCGGCTGAGTTGGTGACCAGGTGGAACTGGTAGGGAGCCTCCATGTAGCGGTCGAACAACTGGACGGCCAACCGCTTCTCACCGCGGACGATGATCTTCATCTGGATGAAGGTGAACGTCGCGGTGATGACGGTCTTGATCAGGAGGAGTGCACCGATTGCGATGCCGAGCACGACGAAGGCCTCGTCGGCGTTGGTTGCGCCCAGGAACTCGGCCAGCCCTTGGGCCGGTCCGGGCAGGTCCTCGAGCGTCGACGACTCCTCGGCCAGGAGCTCGATGTAGGGGAGGACCAGGGCGAGCCCGATCGCTTCGAACATGGACGCCACGATCGCCATCGGGACGGTCATGTACAGGCGTCGGCGGGTGCTGCGGTCGATGAGCGCGAGCGCGCGCCGGAAGATTCGACCCCCCTGCTCCTGGGTGTCGTCGCTCACGGGGTCACGTCCCCCTGGTCGCGATCTCGAGGATGGTCTCGGCGGCTCGACGGCCGGACTCGCCATCGAAGGTGTCGCCCATGAAGTCGCGGATGAAGGACCGCCGGAGCGCGCTGTCCGCCCCGGGGTCGGTCAGGCCCTTGCGGAGCATGAGGGGAATGTCGTCGGGCGTCCGGGCCACCATCGTGGCGCCGCTCGCCGTGACCGGCGCGTAGTGGTCGAACTCCAGGTGGCGGATCCAGCGGTCGCCGTGCGACAGACTGCTTCCCGGCGGATCGAAACCGAGGTTGATCACGGGCTTGTCCATCGACAGCAGCTCGAGGGAGACGGTGGAGGCCGCGTTGATGCCCATCGCACAGTGTCGCAGCAGGCTCGAATACACCTTGAGATCGCGCTGGGTCGGTGTGTACCACCGCTCGTCCCACTCGACGTCCGGAAACGTGGTGTCGGGCAGACCGCGGGCGATGAGGGCCCGCATCTCGTCGCTGGTGCCCTTGGTGTAGGTCCGCACCACCAGCTGGGGCCGGGGGTCGAGGTCGTCCATCTCGGCCAGCGAGCGGGCGACGTGCTCGACGGTCCGGTGCTCTTCCTTGAAGTGCCGGTCGACGCCGGTCGTGTAGAGCACGAAGGGCCGCGCCGGATCGAAGCCGATCGTCTCCGCCAGCTCGGGGAGCGGCAGGAGATCATCCTCGCGTCGGTGGAAGTCGAACTGGGGTGACCCCGTCACATGGACCGAATCGGGCGAGATCTGCGGGTACAGCTCGACGAGCTCCGCGGCCATGTTCTCGTTCCAGACGAGGAAGTCGTCATAGGGGACGAAGATCCGGCTCCGCGAGCTCAGGTTGTCCCACGAGTAGATGAACGCCGCCGTGGGGATGCCCTTCGACGCCGCGATGCGCATGGGGAGATCGCCCCGGGGGCCATGAACGTGCATCCCGTTGAAGACGAGATCCGGCTGGACTCGATCGAAGAGCTCGTCGAACGTCGAGGTGGGGGAGAGTCGGACCGAGAGCCGGCGGTCGACCGCGGTGAGCAGATCGAGTGTTCGCCGTTGCGCGAGCGCCCTCGACGTGGTTCGCAGGAACGCCCACCGCACCTTGCTCCGGAGGTCCCCGGCCTCGGCCTCCTCGGACCGCAGCTCCCAGTTGTTCCGGAACACACCCGACCACCGCCATCGCATGTGCGCGGAGTGCACGGTCTGGCGGAACCGCGTGAGGCCGGCATGCTCGGGGTGGGCGTCCAGCGGGATGATCTCCTCGCAGGACGCGCCGAACGCAGCGTCGACGTCGTCACCGTGGACGACGGTCAGCAAGACGACGTCGGCGTGCTCGCTCAGCACGGGCAGGGTCGCCGAGTACAGGAAGTTGCGGACGGCCTCGCCACTCGGGATGACGATCACGATCCGGGGTCGACTCATGCTTCGGGAACGTCCTGCTCTCGGGTCACGGGTCGTCGTCGAGGTCGATGTGGTCGTCCCCGCACCCGTCTGCCGCCATCTCGGGGTCCAATCCTGCAATTCTGGCCGCGGACGGGCGCGGAATCCACCATCGTCGTCCGGTTTGGCCGGACGAATCAGCCGAGCGTCGACGCGGCGGTACCCTGTCGGACGATCGCGTCGCAGTGGGCTGCGCCCGGCGGACAGAGGAGAGGCGATGGCGACCGAGCGGGCAACGATGGCGATGGTCTCCCACGTGATGCCGGTACCGCCGACGGGGGGACAGAACCAGCGGGTTCGCTTCACCATCGAAGCGTTCCGTCGCCACTTCGACGTGACGTTGGTGACCGCGGACCCGAACGCCGAGAGCACGGCGGTCGCGGAACTCGTCGACGACGTGATCGTCGTCGATGCGCCGGCGCTGCCCGCCCCGATTCGGCGAGCCAGAGCGGTGGTCGACGAGCTGCGCGCCGCGGCGCGCGGCCTGAAGCGGTCGAACATCCAGATCGACCGGATGTTCGCCCCCGGGCCGTTGGCCGAGGCCCTCGACCCGGGTGCCTTCGACGTGGCGTTCTTCCACTACTGGCACGCACAGCGTGCGGTGGAGGTGTTCCGATCCGCCGGCGTGCCCTGCGTGCTGGACATGCACGACGTCCTGTGGCGTGCGCGCCGCGCACAGCTCGAGAGTGCGGGGGCGCCGGGCTGGTGGGTGGATCGGCAGGCGGGCCGGTACCAGATCGCCGAGGAGGCCGGATGGCGGCGCTACGACGCACTCGTGGCGATCAACGAGGCGGAAGCGGACGACGCTCGGCGGACGGTTCCCGATGCCCCCGTCTGGTACGCACCGATGGGTGTGCACCTGGACCGGTGGCACCGCGATCGGCGCCCGGCGAGCCCGCCGAGGGTCACCTACTACGGCGGTCTGAGTTCGCCCGAGCGCGAGCGCTCGGTGCTGCGCTGTGTCGACGATGTCATGCCGCTGGTGTGGGAGCATCGACCGGAGGTCGAGTTCTGGATCGTCGGAGCCCGGCCCACGCCCGCGGTGGTTGCGCTCGGGGACCGGGAACGTGTGACCGTGACCGGCTTCGTCGAAGATCCCGCAGCGGTGCTCTCGGAGTCGGCCGTCGTCCTCTGCCCGTTCTCGGGCACCTACGGCTTCCGGAGCCGGCTGATCGAGGTCCTGGCCACGGGAACGACCGTGGTCGCCACGCATGATGCGGTGCACGGCATGGGGCTGGAACCGGGCGCGCACCTGATGCTCGGCGCCGACGACGCCGCCCTCGCCCGAGGCGTGCTCGCGGCCGTGGAGGACATGGCTGCCGACGCTGATCGCGCGGCGGCGGCGCGTGCCGCCAGCGATGCGTTCGGGTTCGACGCGACCTACGGCATGCTGGCACGCGAGATCGCAGCCTTCGTCGCCGGTCGCAGCACCCCCTGACCGGCGGTCGGGCTGGGTCACCCACCCCGCTCGGCGGCCACCGTCCGGGGCCGTCGCGCCACCCATGGCACCAAGACCACGCGCGCTCTGGTGAAGTCGTGATGGCGCCGCTAGGGTGCGCGACACGGGCACGGCGGAGGTGAATGGATGAGCCGCACCGGGGATGTGAGACATGCGCTCCATCGGCGGAAGCGCACCCTGCAGACCGCCACGCGGCGGTCGGAGTTGTTGTGGACGTCCACGTTCAACGGCCCCCGGCGCGCCATGGCCGTCTACGACCGCCGGCACGATCAGCCGACGCTCGACGCCGTGGTCGACACGTTGCGGGCCGACGGCGTCGTCACCACGGACATCGCGTCGCTCCTCGGTGACCACGACGACGCGTACCGGAAGGTGCTGGCCGCGGCGCAGGAGTGGGTGGCCGGACTCGGCCCCGATCTGCGACCGGGCGAGGACGGGCTGAACAAGGGCTACGTCATGCACGCGGTGGCCGACCCCGTCGAGGTGCCGTTCGCGCGCGGGGCCGTCACTGCCCCCGACCCGTTCGCGGCGCTCGCGCTCCAGCCACAGATCCTCGAAGTGATCCGCCGGTACATGCGCATCGTGCCCCGACTCGTGTCCTACGACGTGTGGCTCAACCTGCCCACCGAGCACGAGCGATATTCGCAGCTCTGGCACCGGGATCCCGAGGATCGCAAGATCCTCAAGCTGTTCGTGACGCTCGACGAGGTCGGTCCTGCGCAGGGGCCGTTCAGTTACGCCAGGGGCTCGCACCCCGCCGGGGGCGGGTTCCACCGCAACGGTCGGGATCGGTTCGAGCCTCGGGTCGGCACCGAGCAGCGACTCAGCGACCAGGCGATGGCCGACATCTCGGACCCGGCCGACTGGGTCCGTCTGGAGGGTCCCGCCGGCTCGGTGGCCATCGCGGACACGGCCGGGTTCCACCGAGGGAGTTGGCGGACCGCCCCTCGGCTGATGTACACCGCGACGTTCGCGTCGGCGGTCGCGAAGATCCGATGACCTCGCCCGTTGCGACCGCGCGACCACGGCCGGTGGCGGCCGCTGCTGCGACGGTGGTCACTGCGGCGTCGCTGCGTTGCCATCGGCGGAAGGTGCAAGTGATAATCGGGCTGGCTCGGCCGGCGTGGACACCGCCGGCTGATGCGGGCGGATCCGAACGGAAGGTGGACGCGCCATGGGCGTAGCAGAAGATCCGATGGCGGGGCTTCGAGAGCTGGCCGACCTGGCGCGCCGAGCTGCCGACGAGTTGGCTGAGCCGCTGGCCGCGGCGTGCGCGCTGGTCACCGACCGGGTGCTCGCGGGCGGCACGGTGCTCGCCTGCGGGAACGGCGGTTCGGCCGCCGATGCCCAGCACTACGTCGCCGAGCTCGTCGGCCGGATGACCTGCGAGCGGGACCCCATCCCCGCGATCGCGCTGAGCAGCGACCCGTCGGTGGTCACCTGCATCGGCAACGACTACGGCTACCAGGAGCTGTTCGCTCGTCAGGTGGACGCCCACGGCCGAGACGGGGACGTCCTGATCGCGATCTCCACCAGTGGCACGTCACCCAACGTGCTCCGGGCGCTCGAGCAGGCCCGAGCCCGGGGGTTGGCCACGGTCGCGCTCGTCGGCGGTGCCGGCGATCCGGCGCTGGAGCTCTCCGACGTGGTGCTCCACATGCCGTCCACGAACACCCAGCGTATCCAGGAGCTGCACCTGCCGTTCCTGCATGCGCTGTGCGAAGCCACCGAGGTCGCCTGGGCGGCACGCAGTCTCGAGGGTGTCGCGAGCTGATCGGCTCGCAACAAACGGCCTCCCCGACCGGGGCGGCCGAACAGAACGACCCACTATCAACGCAATGGCGGACCCGATCGGGGGAGGACCCGAGACATGACTGAAGTGTTCCTAGGAGACCACGGTGTCGGCGACGGCCACCCGGCCTACGTCATCGCCGAGATCGGCATCAACCACAACGGCGACCTGGACCTGGCTCGCCGCCTGATCTCCGCGGCCGTGCTCGCCGAGTCGCAGGCGGTCAAGTTCCAGAAGCGCACGGTTGACGTCGTCTACTCGGCCGAGGAGCTCGCGCGCGATCGCGAGAACCCCTTCGGCCCCACGAACGGCGATCTCAAGCGCGGCCTGGAGTTCGATGCCGACAACTACGGCGAGATCCACGAGTACTGCAAGATGCACGAGATCGCCTGGACCGCGTCCTGCTGGGACGAGGGTTCGGTCGACTTCATGGAGCAGTTCGCACCGCCGTTCTACAAGATCGCGTCGGCGTCGCTCACCGACGACAATCTGCTCCGCCACCATCGGGCAACCGGGCGTCCGATCGTGCTGAGCACGGGTATGAGCTCGCTGGAGGAGATCGATCACGCCGTCGAAGTGCTCGGAACCGACGACCTGATCCTGCTCCACTGCACCTCGACGTACCCGGGTGCGCCCGAGGAGCTCAACCTGAAGGTGATCCCGGCGTTCAAGGAGCGTTATGGCGTTCCGATCGGCTACTCGGGCCACGAGACCGGCCTCGCGACCACCGTCGCCGCGGTCGCCTTCGGCGCGGACCTGATCGAACGACACATCACCCTCGACCGGGCGATGTGGGGTTCGGACCAGGCGGCGTCGGTCGAGCCCCAGGGCTTCGCTCGAATGGTACGCGACGTTCGGACGGTCGAGACCGCCACCGGTGACGGCGTCAAGGTCGTGTACGACTCGGAGGTCCCGATCCGCGAGAAGCTCCGGCGGGTGTGACCACCGCGGGAGCCCCCGAGCCCGACGTCGGTCCGGCCCCGCCGGCCGGCTTCGAGGACCGGGCGACGTTCGTCCTCGGCCTGGCGAAGTCCGGGACGACATTGCTCCAATCGCTGCTCGACGGTCACCCACAGCTCCTGGTGGACGCCGCCGAGTCGAAGTTCCTGTCGCACTGGTGGCCCCGCGCCCGAGCCCTCGACGCTGATGCGCGCATCGAGCTCGGGGTCGAGGTGATGTTGCGGGAGTTCGGCGCGGACAGCATCAACGGCAGCTATCTCGATCACTTGTCGGGGGAGCGGGTCGTCGAGCGATACCGCGCGCTGGTCCACCGCTCCACCCTCGACGAGCCACAGCGGTACCTGCTCGCGGCACTGGTGGCATACGGCCACGAGAGCGGCCAGGTGACCCCTCGGCTGCGGCGATGGGTCGAGAAGACGCCCGTGCGCGACGACGTCTTCCCCGCCCTGCGGTCGTGGTGGCCCGACGCTCGCGCGCTGAGGGTCATCCGCGACCCCCGCGCCAACTTCGTTGCCGAGCATCGGCTGCGACGCTACGTGACCGCGTCGGACTTCGCTGATCGATGGCTCGCACAGCTCGGGGCGGTCCGGCAGGCACAGCTGGATCCGGCACAGATGGTGATCCGGTACGAGGACCTCGCCGCCGACCCGGCCGGGGTGATGAACCGGGTGGCGCGCTTCCTCGACATCGACCCCCACGAATGCCTGGCCCAGCCCACGAAGGCGGGCGGTCACCGGTCCTACCGGGGGAACTCGTCCACGGGAGCGGCGTTCTCGGGTGTGTCCGCGGAGCGGACGGAACGGTGGCGTACCGAGGCGTCCAAGACCGAGGTCGCGGTGATCGAGGCGATCACCGGCCCGGCGCTCGAGGAGTTCGGCTACGAGCCCATCGTCTCGGCCAGCGTGCGGCGGACGCTCGGTCCGGCCCTGCGAGCCTGGCGGCGCCGCATCCGGCCGGCGGTGGGCACCGCCCGACGATCGGTTCGTCGCCGCTGACCCGAGGAGGCCGTGCACGGTCGGCGCCGGCCCCCCGGCGGAGTCGACGGCTCAGTCGTCAGCCAGCAGGGTCTCGGCGAGCTCACGCACCGCGCCACGACCGCCAGGGGTACGCGTGACCCACGAGGCCACGTCCAACACCGCGGGGACGGCGTCGGCGACCGCGATGGCGACGGCGACACGCTCGAGGGCCGGCAGGTCGTTCACGTCGTTGCCGACGAAGCCGACCCGGTCCAGTGACACGCCTCGCTCGGCCGCGAGCTGTTCGATGTCGGCACCCTTGTCGGTGCTCGACTGCACCACAGGGAGCCGCAGCTTGCGGGCGCGTGCGGCAACGACCGGGTTCGTCTCGGTGGACAGGATCGCCATGTCGAGCCCCGCCGCCCGGAGGTGATCGATGCCCAGACCGTCGCTGCGGTCGCACCGAACCGACTCGACACCGTCCTGGTCCACCAGGACACCGTTGTCGGTCAGCACGCCGTCGAAGTCGAAGACGAGCAGGTCGAGGTCGGCCAGGCGTGGCGCCGGCGGCCCTGCGGTGAACGCTCCGGGGTGCGCCGTGGTGATCGCTTCCATGAGCACGAGGTCGGCGGGCTCGTCGACCTGGAACGACGACATCATCTCCATCTCGTAGACCCCGATGGTGCCCCCGAGGCGGTTGTCGAGATCGCGGAGCACCCAGGGTTTGAAGACGTAGATCGAACCATTCTCGACCCAGTCCACGACCTCACGGTCCTGGCGTCGGGGCCGGCTCCGATGGTCGTAGGTGAGCGACTGGAGGCCGGTCGCTCCTTCCTGCCAGACGAACGCGTGCAACATGTTGGCGCTGAACAGCGAGTCGGCCTCCAGCTCCCGCAGGCGGCGGACGGCGCCGTCGACGTCCCACGGGCGGCGCAGCGGCGAGGTGGGCTGGAGGAAGACCACCAGGTCGGGGTCGCCGACCTCGGCGGTGATGACGTCGAGGGAATGCCGAAGCGCACTCTCGGAGGTGGCGGTGTCGGTGGCGAACTCATCGGGCCGCTCGATGACCCGGGCGCCGGCGCGCTGGGAGATGGCCGCGATCTCCTCGTCGTCGGTGGAGACGAAGACCAAGTCGACGAGCGAGGCCTCCACGGCCTGGCGGATGGAGTGGGTGATCAACGGGGCGCCTGCCACGTGGCGGACGTTCTTGCCGGGGATTCCCTTGGAACCCCCGCGGGCCGGGATCACGGCCACGGTCTGGTCGGCCACGCGCACACCTCTCGCTCTCGACTACCCGGCAGTGGTACCAGTTCGAGCCGCCGGGGGCCAGCATCGCCGAGGTGGACGTGGGAGGCTGCGACCCGGCCGTGAGTCGGACGACCCAGCGCGGCGACCACGCACCGTTGGGTGGCGCCGCCCAGGTTCGGGCGCCCAGCGCGGTCGCACCGACACGCTCAGCGTCCGCCATGGGGCCTGACCAGCATTTTTCGATCGGAGTGCTGGTGTTTCGACGGTTTCCCGGGCAAGCTGTCGGCGGGTGTTGCGGACGCACTCTGGCGGAAGCGAAGGTCGATCGGAAACGGTCGCGGAAGTTGTTCACGGGTCGGCGGAGGATCTGGTGTCGAAGGAAGCAACAGGGTCCGGTGTGCAGTGGCGGCGGAGCGCCGCTGACCGGCTCGGGCCCGTGCTCACGAGGGTGTCCGATCGTGTGCCGCGACGATTCGTGATCCCACTCGTCGATGCGGTGCTCGCGGCGGCCGCGTGGGTGCTCGTCTTCACCGCCCGCTTCGACTTCGACCTCCCGCAGGACCACCGGGCCCGACTGCTGGTGTCGACCATCGTGGTCACGGTGGTGCAGTTGGTGGCCAACGCGGTGCGACGGCTGTCGCGCTCGATGTGGTCCACCTCCGGCATGGCCGACGTCGTCCGCATCGTGGAGGCGGTGGGTCTCGCCGCCGTGGTCTACGTACCGGTGTTGTTCGCCGCCTACGGCAACGGCGGCATCCCCCGGTCCGCGTTCATCCTCGGCCCGGCGGTCACGATCCTGGTCTATGCCGGAGTACGGACGCTCTACCGCCTCGTGGTCGCCCGGCATCGCCTGTCCCTGCGGGGTTCGGCGCCCACCACCGTGCTCGCCGTCGGCGACGCAGACTCGATCAAGGACCTGGCACGTGAGCTCAGCGTCGAGCCGGCCGTCCGGCCCGCCGGGCTGTTGTGCACCGAACGGGCGTTCAAGGGTCGCCTGATCGCCGGCCAGACCGTCCTCGGCTCGCTCGAGGACCTGGGCACCGCGCTGGAGTCCACCGGGGCGCAGGGCGTGGTGCTCGGTCTGGCCAATCGGGATCCCGAGGTGGCACGTCAGGTCGCGAAGGTCTGCACCGATCTCGACCGTGACCTGTACCTCCTCGCCCCGCACGCCGGCCGACTCCCCGGTGCCACGGTGGCTTCGCGACTGCGTGGCATGCACCTCGAGGACCTCCTCGAGCGCAACGTGCAGGGTGTCATCGAGACCTCTGCGGTTCGCAACGCCGTGCGGGGCCGGCGGGTGATGGTCACCGGCGGTGGGGGTTCCATCGGGTTCGAGCTCGTGCGCCAGATCGCCTCGTTCGGGCCGGCGCGCCTGGTCATCTTCGACATCTCCGAGTTCAACATCTACCGGGCGCTCGAACGCCTCCAGGAGGAGGCGCCGCACGTCCCGGTCAGCATCGTTTTGGGCGATGCCGCCGAGACCGCCCTCGTCGAGTCGGCGTTCCGCGAACACAAGCCCGACATCGTCTTCCACGCTGCGGCGTACAAGCACGTGCCGATCCTCGAGGACCAGCAGCGGTCCGCCGTGCGGAGCAACGTCTTCGGCACCCTCGCGGTGGCGCACGCCGCCGCCGGCCACGGTGTCGAGACCTTCGTGCTCATCTCGAGCGACAAGGCCGTCCACCCGTCCAGCGTGATGGGCAGCACCAAGCGCATCGCCGAGATGCTGATCGGGGCCCTGAACCGTACGTCGGTGACCTCGTTCATGAGCGTGCGATTCGGCAACGTCCTCGAATCCTCCGGCAGCGTGGTGCCCAAGTTCACCGAGCAGATCGAGGCCGGCGGCCCCGTGACGGTGACCCACCCGGACATCACCCGCTATTTCATGACGATCCCGGAGGCCTGCGAGCTCATCCTCCAGACGCTGATCGTCGGAGAACCCGACGACATCCTGGTGCTCGACATGGGCGCCCCGATCAAGATCATGGATCTGGCCCGGCAGATGATCAGGTTGGCCGGCCACTCGAGGGACGAGATCGAGATCGCGATCACCGGTTTGCGGCCGGGCGAGAAGCTCTACGAAGAGCTGTTCTACGCCGACGAGACGCTCCTGCCCACGCCCCACGAGAAGATCACCCGAGCGGCGCATCAGTCGGCTGACCCGGTCTGGCTGGCGGCACTCCTCGATGTGTTGGCCGAGGGCGTGCGCACCGGTGAGTTGCCCGACGTCCGCGATCTGCTGCTCGGCGAGATCAGCATCGACCTCACCAGAGGTGCAACGCTCGATCTGATCCCCGAGGGCCTACCATCACGTGGCCCGGGCGTGCGGCGAGACCCGGTCATCCCTTCGAGTCCCGAGTTGAGGTTGCCTCTATGACCACGTCAACGCCCCTGGCGACGACCATCTTGCAGCGGATCAACGACCGCACCGCCCGTATCTGCATCATCGGTCAGGGATATGTCGGACTGCCGGCAGCCATGCGCTCGGCCGAGGTCGGGTTCCCCACCACCGGCTACGAGGTCGACAAGCAGCGAGTGGACTCCCTGCGGTCCGGCGAGTCCTACATCGGCGATGTGCCCGATGATCGGCTGCGGGCCGCGCTGGCCACCAAGTATCACCCGACAGACGAGCTCGGTGATCTGGTCGGCTTCGACGTCGCGGTGATCACGGTGCCCACGCCGCTCCGCGACGGTGCTCCAGACCTCTCCTACGTCGAGGCCGCCGCGGCGCAGCTCGCTCGGGTCCTCACCGCGGGTGCGGTCGTGGTGCTCGAGTCCACCACCTATCCGGGGACCACCCGTGAGCTCCTGATCCCGATCCTCGAGGCCGAGTCCGGCCTGCGGGCCGGCCACGACTTCTTCGTCGGGTACTCTCCGGAGCGCATCGATCCCGGCAACGCCACCTGGACCTTCGAGAACACGCCCAAGGTCGTCGGGGGGCTCGACGCGGACAGCCTCCAGCTCGTCGAAGCCTTCTACCTGTCGCTCGTCGATCAGGTGGTGCCGGTCAGCTGCCTCGAGGAGGCCGAGCTCGTCAAGATTCTCGAGAACACGTTCCGCCACGTCAACATCGCGCTGGTGAACGAGCTCGCGATGTTCGCACGCGGGCTCGACGTCGATGTGTGGCGAGCCGTCGACGCTGCGGCCACCAAGCCGTTCGGCTTCATGCCGTTCCGGCCCGGTCCCGGTGTCGGTGGCCACTGCCTGCCGATCGACCCGTCCTACCTGTCCTGGCGGGTGCGTCAGCACCTGGGCCAGTCGTTCCGGTTCGTCGAGCTGGCGAACGACGTCAACGAGCACATGCCGGACCACGTCGTGGCCCGCATCCAGGAGCTGCTGAACGACCGGTCCCGCTCGGTCCGGGGCACCGACATCGTGCTGCTGGGCCTCACGTACAAGGCCAATACGTCGGACTTCCGTGAGTCGCCGTCGCTTCGTGTGGCCGAGCGCCTCGAGAGCCTCGGCGCCAACCTGGTCGGGTGTGACCCCCACGTCCCCGACGGCTTCGAGTCGTCGCTCGGCATGACCCTGGCCCCGTTCGACGCGGAGACCCTGGCGGCCGCCGAGCTGGTCGTCGTCCTCGTCGACCACCCCGAGTTCGACCCGGCGTTCATCGCCGAGCATGCGAAGGTGGTCTTCGACACGAAGGGCCTGTTGCGTTCCGTCGACTTCGAGGGCGAGTTGCTCTGAGCGCCGGGCGGCCGACCGCTCAGGTCGTGGCCGCCGGTTCGATGGTGAGGGTGCGGCCCTCGTAGCGGTACCCGTACTCGTCGGGCCGGAGCGCCCGGGCCCGGACGTGGCGGTCGGCCGGCAGGGTGGTGTTGAGCGCTTCGACCAGAGGCAGCGTGTGGTCGATCGTGAACGCCTTCGGGCTGCGATCCCAGTTGATGGACTCGGGGGTGCCCAGTCGGCGCAGCGAGAAGCGGCTGGGCAACCCAAGGGTCATGCGCAGCCGGTCCTGGACCTGGGTTGCGAGCGGCACGTGCTCATGGTGGGTCTCGTAGTGGAGTCGGCGCCGCTGACGTTCGTTCCTGCGGCTGGGTCGAGCTCGGTCGGTGATCACGTCTGCGACCCGCTCGTGCGCTCGGCCGTCGATCAGGTGGAACCACTCCGCGAGCACGGTCCGGATCTCGGCCCGGCGGTCCTCGTCGGCCGACGAGCCCTCGAGAACGTCGCCGAGGACGGTGCTGGCGTCGTCGACGGAGGAGGCGAGATGGCCGGCGGCCGCGATGAGGTCGACCGTGTTCTCGGGGACGATCCAGCCGGTGACGATGACGGGGACGTCGGCGATGGCCGCCTCGGCCCCGACGGTGCAGTCATTGGGGACGATCACGGCGTTGGCACGCAGAACCCAGGCCTCGGCGCTGCCCTCGCAGCGGACCTCGACGTTGGGCAGGTCGGCGAACCGGTCGTGGTAGGTGGCGAGGCGCTCGAAGGGGTGGGGGCGGTAGACGAACGTGGTCCGTGGGTGGTCGGCGGCGATGGTGCGTGTCAGCGCAATCGTGGCTTCCATCGCCGCGCGATCGCCTGCGATGACGGCCTCGATCTTGTCTCGGCTGTAGCCCGTGTTCACCATGCGCATCTCGGTCTCCTCTTCGAGGGACCGGATGCCCGGATTGGCGGCGGGGAAGCTGCCGACGACGAGGACGAAGCCGTCGTCGGGCACTTCGATGGGATTGGCGACGAGGGCCCCCGCTCGAAGCGACGGGTGATACCAGTCGAATCGGGGCGGACCGGTCACCGTCACCTGATCGGCGCGATACCAGTCTTCGGTGATGACCTTGTCGCCGACGGCCGGGCCCCAGGCGCACAAGAACTCCAGCCGGTCCCGGAGCGAGCGATCCTTGGCCATGAGGTGCCCGTAGTGGTCGTGGAGCTCACCCCATGCCCCGATGATCCCCACGCCGCCCTCGGTGTCGAGCAGACCGAGCTGATAGCCGGCGGCAACCAGCCGTTGCGCCATGTCCTGGTTGGCGGTCCGCAGGTAGTTGAGGAGCACGAGGTCCGGGTCGACCGCACTGATCTCCCGGTCGCGCAGGTTCATCGGGATCAGCGTGGTTCGGTGGCCCCGACGTGCCAGCTCGGCGCCGAGAAGCACCATCCCGGCCAGGTCTCGCCGGGGGTTGTCAACGATCAGACCGATGGATGCCTTGGACGCCGCCACGCGATTCATTCTGCCTGCGGTGCCGGCTCGATCCTCACGCGTCAGCGTGCTCGGCGTCCCACGCGGCCACGACAACGTCGGCCACCGGGAGGTCGGCCGGGATGTCGATGTTGACCGTCCATGCGGCGTCCATGACGTACGCGCCCGTCGGGGCGATCATCAGCTCGCCGGTCCGTCGCAGCGCCTCGACCCGTGTGGCGTAGAGGGCGCCGTTGCGGTGGTACACCGGCGGCAGGTCCTGGCGCCGCATGCGCTCGAGATCGGGGTGGAGCGGACGCAGGACCCCGTCGGCCAGGTCGTACATGCGTCCGGGGTGCGCGTCGCCCACGTCGTACACACTGACCACCGATGCCAGCGCCTGGTCGGCGGCGAGCATGGCGACGACCGCGTCGATGTCAGACCCGGTGCGCAAGGGGGCCGGGGGCTGAAGCAGCACGACGACGTCGAAGTCTCGGTCGAGCGCGTCGAGTGCATGGGTGACGACGGGTGGGGTCGACGCCGTGTCGCCGGCCAGCTCCGGTGGTCGGTCCACGACGGTCACGTCCAGCTCGTGCGCGGCGGCGGCGATGTCGGCGGCATCGGTGGAGACCGCCACCGCGTCGATCGAGGCGGCGGACCGGGCCGCGTGGACCGCCCGCTCCAGCAGTGTGCGGCCGGCGATCGACCGGAGGTTCTTGCCGGGGACACCCTTGGACCCGCCACGGGCCGGGATGACGGCGACGGCACTGGGGCGAGTCACGGCCCGCGTCACCGGGTCACTCGCCCTCGTAGGTGAGCCGCTTCTCGATGACGAGCGGCTCGGTGGCCAGGAGGGCGGCGATGCGCTCGCCGGCCTTGCCCTCGCCGTACACGCCGGACGGTTCGTGGTGGCCGTGGGCCAGCTGTGCCTCGACGGCGGCCACGATGGCCGACCGGTCGTGGTCCACGTCGATGACGTTCGGGCCGCGCTCTCGGCCTTGTTGGCGGGTGCCGATGTTGACCGACGGCACGCCGAGGAATGAGCACTCGCGGATGCCGACGCTCGAGTTGCCGATGATGCATGCGCTGTTCTTCAGCAGGCGCAGGAAGTCCTCCGGCGTCATGTTCTTCACGAAGTAGATCTGCTCGGCCCGACCGGTCTCACGGAACTGACGGATGGCCTTGGAGCTGCCGTCGGAACCGGCGTCGACGTTGGGCCAGAACCAGAAGGTCGGCCGGTTCAGCGTGGCGACCGCCTCGATGGTCTCCCGCATCTGGTGGAGCGCGTCGGCTTCCTCGGTGGTGTTGGGGTGCTGCATCACCACCAGGTAGGGCTCGGACCCGATCTCGAATGACCGGCCGACGCCCCCGTAACGCTCGAAGGGGTCGAAGTCGAGGGCCGGCGCGGCCGCAACGGTCTCGGCCACGTCGATCGAGGGGCAGCCCACGTCGTAGACGCTGGCGGGATCCTCGCCCATACGGATCACCCAGCGGGCGGCGCGGTCGTTGGCGACGAAGTGCAGGTTCGACAGCTTGGTGACCGCGTGGCGGACCTTCTCGTCGATGGAGCCCGTGACCTCGCCGCCCTGGACGTGTGCGACCGGGATGTTCAGGTAGGACGCGGCGATGGCGGTGGCGATGGTCTCGTAGCGGTCGGCGATCGTGACCACCACGTCGGGCTCGTAGTTGTCGAACAGGGTGGCGAGCTCCACCACCCCGAGGCCGGTCGACTTGGCCATCGTCACCAGGTTCTCGCCCTCGACAACCATGTAGACGCTGGCGTCGGGCTCGAAGCCGTCGGCGCGCATCACGTCGACGACGGCCCCGTAGCGCTCGAGCACGGCCGATGCGGCGACGATCAGGCGCAGGCGCAGCTTCGGGTGTGCGGTGATGGCACGCAGGAGCGAGCGGACTCGGGAGTAGCTCGGCCGTGCGGTCACGACCACGCACACCGTCCTGATCTCGTCGCCGTGGTCCGGCTGGGTCGTCTCGGTCACCTGTCCCTCACAGTCCCGGTGGGTGTTCCATGATCCATCGGCGCAACTTCTCCGCCATGAAGCGCTCGGTCCGCGCCATCGACTCGTGGGTGGCGCCCCCGATGTGCGGTGTGATGAGCACGTCATGGCGGCGCGAGGCCAGATCGGTGAGCCGGCGGTCGGCGGACGAGCGCTCGTCGGTGACGACGTCGAGCGCCGCGCCGCCCAGCTGGCCGGCTTCCAGCAGGTCGCACAGCGCGGCCTCGTCGACCACCGCCCCCCGTGACGTGTTGATCAGCAGGCCTTGGGGGCCGAGCGCCTCGAGCGCGCTCCGGGAGACGAGCCCGACCGTGGTCTCGTCCAGCGGCACGTGGACGGTCACCATGTCCGCACGGCGGCACAGCTCGTCGAGATCGGCGACCCTGGTCACCCCGTCGGGCATCACCGAGACGCCGGGGTCGATGCCGAGCACTTCCATGCCGAAGGCCAGGGCGTACTCGGCGACGATGGCGCCGATCCGGCCGACCCCGACGATGCCGAGGGTGGCGTCCCGGAGCTCGCGGCCCCGGAACCGGTCCCGGTCGGTGACGTCGGCTCCGGCAGCGACCGCAGCGGCGGCGGCGGGCAGCTGGCGCACGAGTGCGAGGAGCAGCGCCCAGGTGTGCTCGGCGGTGGCGGCCACCGTGCGCAGGAACTCGGTCTCGCCCTTGAGCGAGAGCACCTCGACCCCCTGGGTACCGGCCGCCGGGAGGTCGATGTGGTCGAGACCCGTGGTGGCCGACACGATCGCCCGGAGTCGGGGCGCGCCGGCGGCGAGCACCTCGGCGTCCACCCGGTTGCGGAGGCGGACGATCACCACGTCCACGTCACCGAGCGCGTCCACGAGTCCCGCGTGATCGAGGTCGGCGTCGACGACCTCCGCGAATGCCGAGAGGACGTCACGAGCCGCGGCGTCGTAGCCGACCGACTCGGCGTTCAGCACCCGGATCACTCGATGTCCGACTCCTGGAGCACGGTCCATGCCTCGACGTCGCGCGTGAGCGTCCTGCCGACGACGTCGCCGAGCGACGCGGCGGGCAGGCCGGTGCCGGGCTTGCGCGCCAGCAGGTGGTCCGTGGTCAGCACGGTGCCGGCGGCGAGATCGGCACTGACGACGAGGCTCTTGGTGAAGAGCTTGCGCATCGGTTCCATCTCGCGGGCCATCGCGTCCTTGTCGACCGGATTGCGCACTGCGTGGTGGACGAAGCGGGTCCCCTCGACCAGCGCGGTGAGTTCGTCCGGCGTGAGGGAGCTGGGCACGTCGGGCCCGAACATGTCCCGACTGAACGTCAGGTGGACCTCGAGCAACGACGCTCCCAGGGTGGTCGCGGCCAGGCCCGGGTAGATCGTGCCCGAGTGATCCGAGAGCCCGACGGGAACCCCCCAGCGGTCGATGAACTCGCTCACGACGTTCAGGCCGATGGTCTCGGGCGGGCACGGGTACGACGACGTGCACTGGAAGACGCCGAT
>CBDHFJ010000030.1:0-35243 GCA_965262315.1 Acidimicrobiales bacterium | reverse complement strand
GTTCACCGGTGTCATCAACGACAAGCTCCGCGGGTTCTACCGCAGCACGTTCGTCGACGCGGACGGCCGCGAGCACACGATCGCCACGACCCAATTCGAGAGCACCAACGCTCGCCGGGCCTTTCCCTGCTGGGACGAGCCCGCGGCCAAGGCGACCTTCGCGGTCACGATCGTCCACGACGCCGAGCTCCTCGCCGTCTCCTCGGGCCCCGAGATCGCCAGCGACGACCTCGGCGACGGGCGGCACTGCACGCGCTTCGGCACCACCATGGTGATGTCGACCTATCTCCTGGCCTTCGTCGTCGGCCCCTTGGAAGCCACGGACCCGATCGACGTCGACGGCACCCCCATGCGGGTGATCCACCCGCCCGGCAGGGGCACCTCGCGGATTTTGCGCTCGACGTGGGTGCGTTCTCGCTGCGGCACTTCAACGACTACTTCGACATCCCATACCCCGGTGAGAAGCTCGATCTGGTGGGTCTGCCCGACTTCGCGTTCGGCGCCATGGAGAACCTGGGCTGCGTCACCTTCCGCGAGGCGCTCCTGCTGCTCGACCCCGAGACCGCGACCCAACCCGAACAGCAGCGGGCGGCCGACGTGATCGCGCACGAGATCGCCCACATGTGGTTCGGCGACCTGGTGACCATGTCGTGGTGGAACGGGATCTGGTTGAAGGAGGCGTTCGCCACGTTCTGCGAGATGCACGCCACCAACGCCTACCGCCCCGACTGGCGCCGGTGGGACGACTTCGGGCTCGGCCGCACGGACGCGTTCGACGTGGACTCGCTCGACAACACCCGCCCCATCGAGTTCGAGGTGATCTCGCCCGACGACGCCGAGGCGATGTACGACGTCCTGACCTACGAGAAGGGGCGCGGCCGTCGTCAGGATGCTCGAGCAGTACCTCGGTGAGGAGACCTTCCGAGACGGCATCCGGCACTACCTGGCCAAGCACAGCTACGGCAACACCGAGACCCACGACCTGTGGGACGCCATCGAGGAGGTCACCGGTCAGCCCGCCCGCCGCATCATGGACACCTGGATCTTCCAGGGCGGGTATCCGGTCATCCGCATCGAACCGGACGGCGACGGTCTCCGACTGCACCAGCGCCGATTCGGCTACGGCGAGGTCGCCGACCAGACGTGGGCGGTCCCGGTGGTGCTCGGTGCCGGTGTGAACGGGGAACGGGTCCGCCACCCGGTCCTGCCTCGACGACGTCGCGACGACCGCGAACCCTGGCCCCGTGGACTGGATCACGGGTAACGCGGACGCCAGCGGCTTCTACCGCGTCGAGCTGCACCCGGACCTGGCGGCGGCCACGGCGGCTCACCTCGATCAGCTCCGGGGCATCGAACGCTACGGACTCCTCGACGACGCCTGGGCATCGGTGCTGGCGGACCGGTCCACGGTCGCGAGCGTTCTCGACCTGATCGAGGGCCTGGCGCCGATGGAGACCGACCTGGCGGTGTGGCGCCGCATCCTCGGCGTGGTCCGGTCCATCGACCGCCACCTCGACGGTGACGCCCGCGATCGACACCGGGAGTGGGCGATCGAGCGGGTCGACGCTGCGCTGGCACGGACCGGCCGGCATCCCGGCCCCGAACGAAACCGACCACAGCCTCGAGCGTCGCGCGGCGATGCTCGAAACCCTCGGCGTCCTCGGTCAGCCCACCGCCATCGCCGACGCCCGGGAGCTCCTGGCGACCCCGGGCGACGCGGCTCGCAACGCCGCGGCCGTACGGATCGTGGCGGCCAACGGGACCGATGACGACTTCAGCGACTTCCAGCAACGCTACGAGGCCGCACCCACGCCCCAAGAGCAGCGACGCTACATGTTCGCCCTGACCGCGTTCCCCGGGCGCCGAGGCCGGGCCCCGGGTCCTGGAGATGGTCGACGACGAACGCATCCGCAGCCAGGATGCGGCGTTCGTGCTGGCGCGTTCGCTGACCAACGACGATGCGGTGGTCGGCACCTGGGCGTACATCGAGGACAACTGGGACCAGATCAACGAACGCCTTCCGGTGAACGCGATCAGTCGCATGATCGAGGGCGTCACCGCCGTTGCCGACCCGAACGTCGCCGCAGCAGTCGACACGTTCTTCCAGACCAACGAGGTCCCACAGGCCGGCAAGACGCTGTTCCAGTACCTCGAGCGGATGCGGGTCACCGTCGGCCTCCGGTCACGGATCAGGGGTGAGCTCGGCTGAGGTTCCGCCTGCCTGTCATCCCGCCCCCGCCCACGCCCTCGGTCTTCGCCGTCGGCCACGACAGCTGTCAGGTCGTCTGGTGTGCCGCTCCCGACGGCGTCGAGGTTCGTCTCGACGGCGACCTCGTGGAGCGGTCCGCCGTCGATCACGGCGCCCTGCTCGTCACGGGGCTGACGCCGGACACGTCGTACACCGTCGAGACCTTCGACGGCCGACGACGTCGGAGTCACGCCGTGGAGACGCTGGTCGCCCCCGGGACCGAGGTCGGTCGCCTCGCCACCATGAACGATCTCCATCTCGGGCACGGCCACCTTCGGCGTGTTCGACCGGATCACCGACCCCGTCCTCGGCACCGCCACCGGTACCCACTGCGCTCGTGCCGCGATCGATGCCGCCGCCTCCTGGGGTGCCGAGGCCATCGTGTTGAAGGGCGACGTCACCCACCACGCCGGGGCACGGGAGTGGGAGATCCTGGCCGAGCTCGTCGCCGACGCTCAGGTGCCGGTCCACGTCATGCCCGGCAACCACGACGTCTACGCGGACCGTCGGGCAACGACCGACGAATGGCTCGAACGTCTCGATCCTGGCGCCACCGAGCCGGTCAGGTCACTCGATCTTGCGGGGTTGCGCGTGGTGCTCGCCGACGTGACGGTGGCCGGCACGTCCCGGGCCGCGGTCGAGCCGCTGATCGGCCCGCTGGTGGACGCGGTGGCCGATCGACAGCCGACCCTCGTTCTCCATCATCACCAGCTCCAGACCAGCCCGTTCCCCACCGTCTATCCGGCGGGCGCCTGGGGCCCTGCGGTGCGGCAGTTGCTCGACGAGGTTCGGGCCGCCAACCCGAACGTCGTCTTCAGCTCGGGGCACACCCACCGGCATCGGCGGCGGGTCCGACGGGGGATGACCATGAGCGAGATCGGCTCGCCGAAGGACTACCCGGGGACCTGGGCGGGCTACACCCACCACGAGGCCGGCCTGACCCAAATGGTGCACCGGGTCGGGACCACGGAGGCACTGGCCTGGACCGAACGCACCGGCAGCGCCGTGGGTGGCCTGTGGAGCCGGTGGTCACCCGGCTCGCTCGACGACCGCTGCTTCACCGTCTGCTGGCGCGGACGGGTGTGATCGCTCAGCCCTGCCGCGCGAACTCCATGGCGTCGTCCCAGCTCGCACCGTCGTTCATGAGGCCGCGGTACTGCATCACGTGCCGCGGACGGTTGAACCCGAGGATGCCGACGAGCTTGCCGTCGCGGCCATAGGCCGCGGCGAAGCGACGCTCCTCGATCGAGCCGGTCACGATCTCGACCTGGTCGTCGGGCCGGGTTCGTCCCGCGAGCTGGATCTTGCGGTCGAACTGGTCGCTCCAGAACCACGGCACCGGCGTGTACGCCTCGTCGGCGCCCGACAACAGACGCCGGGCGGCGTGGACGCCCTGTTCGACGGCGTTGTCCCAGTGCTCGACCCGCATGACCTCGTCGAAGCGCTGGTTGGGCCATCGGGCCACGTCACCGGCGGCGACCACACCCGGTGCGGCCAGGCAGGTCTCGTCACAGACCACCCCGTTGTCGATGGTCAGGCCGGAGCCCTCGAGCCACTCGGTGTTCGGGGTGACCCCGACGCCCACCACGACGACGTCGGCGTCGAGCACGGTGCCGTCGGTCAACACCACCCGCTCGACGCGGTCGCCACCCTCGATCGCCTGGACGCCCACGCCGGTGCGCAGGTCGACGCCGTGGTCGTGTTGCACGTCGGCGCAGACCTGGCCCATCTCTGCCCCCAGGATGCGCTCGAATGGCACCGGAGCCATCTCGACCATGGTCACGTCGAGGCCGAGCTCCTTGGCGGTGGCCGCGACCTCGGCGCCGATGAACCCGGCGCCGACCACCACGACTCGCTGGGGCGAGGCCACGAAGTCAGCCCGGATCGCCAGACAGTCGTCGAGGGTGCGCAAGGTGTACACCCCGCCCAACTGCTCGGTACCCGGAATCGTCCGGCAGCGGGCGCCGGTGGTGATGATCAACCCGTCGTGGGCGACCGTCGACCCGTCGTCGAGCGAGACCGTCGCCGCGCCCATGTCGAGGCCGGTGGCCCGGACGCCCAGCCGCCAGTCCAGTTCGAGGGCGTCGTATGCCTCCTCGGTGGCGAGCGGCGCCCGGTCGGGCTCCCAGCTCCCCGCCAGGATCTGCTTGGACAGCGGCGGACGGTCGTAGGGACGATGCGGCTCGTCACCGACCATGGTGATCGTGCCGTCGAAGCCGTCCCGCCGCAGCGTCTCGGCGGCGCGCAGTCCCGCGAGGGAGGCGCCGACGATGGTGATCGCCTTCAATCAGTCCTCGGCGATCGAGATCGCCTGCTTGGGGCAGCGCTGGACCGACTCCTCGACCTTGGCGCGCATGTCCTCGTCGGGGGTCTCGTTGAGGACATACAGGAAGTCGTCATCGCGGACCTCGAAGACCTCGGGAGCGATCTGCATGCAGATCGCGTTGCTCTCGCACAGGTCGAAATCGACGACTACTCGGTATCCCATGGGGTGTCCTCCAGGTCTCGGTTCGGCCGAAACGATACACGCCGTGCCAGCCCGGCGACGGAGTCAGGCCTCGGGGACCTCGCAGCCGGCGGTCCGACCGAGGCGCTCGGCGACCACGTCACCCCGGAACTCGACCGAGACCTCACCCGCGCCCCGAATCACCGAGTACAGCCACGCGCCGAGCGCGGAACACACATCCAAGGGCTCGTCGTCCTGGGGCTCGCTGAGGAAGGTGGCGGTCACGTCGAAGATCTGGCCGTCGGTCACCTGCTCGACGCGATAGGTGACCTTGCTCGGCCACTCGTCCGCGCTGAAGTTGTCGGCCACGTACTCGCGCAGTTCGATGCTGAGCGAGGACCGGCGCAGCTCCTCCTCCTCGACCGGCGCCTCGTAGTCGCACACGGACTCGGCGTGTTCCTCGAACTCCCGTCGAGCCGCCTGGGCGTCGGGGTCGAAGGCGGCGTCGAACAACTCGTCGATCTCCTCGATCTCGTCGAAGTTGCGGGTGGTGTTGCCCAGCTCGGTCACGGCGTCGCGGATCTCGGGAGGCGCGACCTCGGCCAGGGCGTCGAACTCGCCGGTCTCGGTGCCGACCCCATCGTTGACCAATTGGCAGTAGACCTCGAGATCACCGTCGTCGCTTCCGCCGCACCCGGCGGCGAGCAGCGCGGCCGTCAGCACGGCACCGAGGAGACGGGCGATCACGGGCACATCATGCCCCAGCGAGCGGGTGCCGCCGCGCCAGGCGGCCGGCCGGGGCGTCAGGACGGCTTGTCCGCGCCGACCACCCACATCGCGAAGTACTGCGCGCCGCCGCCGTAGGCGTGGCCCAGGGCCGTGCGTGCGTCGGCGACCTGGTGCTCCCCGGCCATCCCCCGGACCTGGAGCGCGGCCTCGGCGAAGCGGATCATGCCCGAGGCGCCGATCGGGTTCGACGACAGGACGCCACCGGACGCGTTGACCGGCAGGTCGCCGCCGTCGAGACGGGTCGAGCCGTCCTCGACCATCCGCCAACCCTGTCCCCGCTCGGCGAAGCCGAGGCTCTCGAGCCACATCGGCTCGTACCAGGAGAACGGGACGTACATCTCCACGGCGTCGATCTGGTTCCTCGGATCGGTGATGCCGGCCTGGGCCCACAGGTCGGCGACGCACTCGCGGCTCGCTGCCGGGTTCACCTCGTCGCGACCCGGGAAGTTGTTGGCCTCGGACCGCATGGCGCCCGCGTGGATCCAGGCCGGCGCCGCGACCGTGTCGCCAACCGCCTCGTTGACGATCACCATGGCGCAGGCCCCGTCGGACGACGGGCACGTCTCGGAATAGCGGATCGGCTCCCACAGCATCGGCGATTCGACGACCTGATCGAAGGTCAGGTCCGGTTGATGCAGGTGGGCGTACGGGTTCTTCAGCGCCTGCTGGCGGTCCTTGAACGCCACCATGCAGCCGATCAGCTCGGGTGCGCCGCTGTCGACCATGTACTGGCGGATGATGGGCGAGAAGTACCCACCGGCGCCGGCGTTGACCGACATCTGGAACGGTTGCGGGAGGCTGAGCGCCCACATCGCGTTCGACTCGCTCTGCTTCTCCCAGGCCACGGTCAGGACCCGCTGGTGGACGCCGCTCTGGACGAGCGAGGCGGCGACCAGCGACGTCGACCCGCCCACGGACCCGGCGGTGTGGACGCGCAACATCGGCTTGCCGACACATCCGAGCGACTCGGCGAGGAAGATCTCGGGCATCATCACGCCCTCGAAGAAGTCGGGCGCCTTCCCCATCACCACCGCGTCGATGTCGTCCCAGGTCATCCCGGCGTCCTCGAGGGCGCGCAGGGCGGCCTCTCGGACCAGGCCCGGCATCGACACGTCCCCCCGGGTGGACGAGAACTTCGTCATGCCGACCCCGACGACCGCGGCCAGCTCTCCTCCGGCACCCATCACGCACCCTCCAGGACGCAGACCAGGTTCTGTTGCAGCAGCGGACCGGCGGCGGCGTGTGCGACCGCCCGGTCGACCCGACCGTCGGCGATCGCCTGGGCGGCCGCCCCGATGCGCAGCAGGCCCGACGCCATCATCGTGTCGGCGGCCAGGGCACCACCATCGGGCGAGATGGTGACGTCGTCGCCCAAACCGAGGGCGCGGCGCAGGATCACGTCGTGGGTCGTGAACGACGCGTGCAGCTCGGCCAGGTCCACCTTGTCGGCCCCGACCCCGGCCTTGTCGGCTGCGAGGGCTGCCGACGGCGCCGTGGTGAGGTCGCGGACGCCGAAGTGGTGGGCGTCGATCCGGTGGTCGATGCCGCGGATCCACGCGGGACGGTCGGTGAGCTCGTTGGCGCGGTCGCCGGCGGCGAGTACCACCGCCACGCCGCCGTCTGCCGACGACGGGCAGTCGGCGGCCCGGAGCGGGTCGGCCACCATGGGTTGCGCCAGATACTCCTCGACCGAGTCGACCTTGCCGGCGCGCACGGCAACCCCGGCCAGTTCCTCGGTGCTGGTGATTCCGGCATCGAGCAGGGCCCTGGCCTGGAGCCCGCCCAGCGCGAACGCGTCGGGCCACAGGGGCGCCAGGTGGTACGGGTCGAGCTGGGTCGACAGCACGTCGCGGAGCGACCCGGGCGACGGTTTGCCGTAGCTGTAGACGAGCGCGGTGTCGATGTCGCCGATCTGGAGCTTCACCCACGCCTCGTACAACGCCCAGGCGCCGTCCATCTCGACGTGGGACTCCGAGATGGGCGGGACCGGCCCGACCGCATCGAGGGTCATCACGAACGAGAACGCCTGGCCGGCGAGGAAGTCGGAGCTGCCCGAGCACGTGAACCCGATGTCCTGCTGGCTGAGGCCGACGGCGTCGCGGGCCGCGTTGATCAGTGGAATCATCAGCTCGGGCTCGGTGTCGAGCGTCCGTGGCTCCTGTCGGGAGGCGACGGACACCACCGCGACCTCACGCATCGCCGCCACCGCCCTGCCAGCTGCGGACGCCGGCCCGCTCGAACGGGACGTCGGGCTCGCCGGTCGGACGCCACCAGCGGATGTTCTCGGCGGTTCGACCGAGCTCGTCGTCGGCCTTCCAGACGGCCTCGACGCGGAGTCCGATGCGGCACTCGGCCGGATCGATCTCACCCACCAGGCTGAGGAAACCGATGTTGGCCCCGTCGAGGAAGATCCAGGCCGAGATGTACGGCAGGGCCAGGTCGTCGCGACCCGGGATCGGGACCTTCGTGACACAGTACGACCCCACGTGGCCCGTGTGGGCCAACTCGACGTAGTCGGTCGTGGCCACGCCGTGGCGAGGATCCACGCCTCGTGGCGGCACGAACACGGCGCCGTCCACCGGCGACACACCGCCCATGATCCTCTTGTCCGCGAACGCGTGCAGATAGTGCTGGGCTGCGACCCCTGGCGTGTACGTGTACTCCATCCGGATCGGGGTGCGGATCGACTGCACCGCCTCCGCTCCCCGGAGCTTCGATGGGAGAGACAGCTCGCTCACGACGCCTCCTCGGGCACGAAGCCCTCGATGTCGCTGATGTGGCCCTCGCGGTCGTCGCGCCACCGAGCCGCCACCCGCATACCGGTGGTCATCTCGGACGGTGCCTCGACGAGGACGCCGTGCAGGAACGCGGTGTCGGCGCCGTCCAGCTGGATCATCGCCAGCGCGTGTGGCCGATCCCACGGGCTCTGGGGGCGGGGCGGGTCGACCCAGGTCCAGGTCGTGACCGTCCCGGTCTGGCCGACCTCGACCACCTCGGTGAGCGCTTCGGCGGTGATCGGATCGTATTCACACGCCGGCACCAGGACGGTGCCGTCGGCGCGACGGGAGCCGCAGATCATGCCCTCTCGCAGGCCCGTCATGAAGGCGCCGATCACGGGCCCGGTGGTACGGGTGAAGGGATACTCGAGGACCAGTGGGGCGGACAGGCGGTCGTCGGGTTCGGTCACGTCGCGGCTCCGTTCGACGGATCTGACGGGTCATCAGATGCGCCAGCGAGACTAGTGGCACGGCGGGGCAGACGGCGCCGCTCGCTACGGTGGCGGTCGATGACCTCCACCGCACCAGCACCGCGGCGTCGGGCCACCGACCAGCTCCGGACCCTGGGCCGCGGCGCCACCCTGGGGTGCGGTGTGTGCGGCCGTCGCGGCCTGTTCCGACGATGGGTGCACATGCTCGACGAGTGCCCGCGGTGCGGTCTGGTGTTCGAACGGCAGCCCGGCATGTTCGTCGGTGCCGTCGGCATGAACACGATCCTGAGCTTCGGGCTGTTGTTCATCGGCGTGGTCGTGTTCTTCGTTGCGACCTACCCGGACGTGCCCCGCGGGCCCTGGGTCTTCCTCGTGGCGCTCGCCTACGCGCCGGTGCCGATCGCCTTCTACCCGTTCTCGAAGACGCTGTGGCTGGCCGTCGACCTGCTGATGCGCCCGGCCGAGCCCGACGAGATCCGCTCCCGAGACGACTGGGCCGACTGACCTCGAGATCCGCCCCCGAGACGAGGGGGCTGACTGACCTCGAGATCCGCCCCCGAGACGAGGGGGTTCAGCCGAGGGATGCCACGAGGGCGAGGTCCTCGTCGTTGCACGCGCCGGCGACGGTCGACAGTGACGCCGAGCCGACCTGCCAGGTGGCGAAGCACTCCGCGAAGTCTCCCGCCCCGGTCGCGAAGTCGGCCGCTCCCGAGCCCGGCCACCAGGGCGCGTCGTCCGGGATCGCCCGTTGCTCCCGCCACCGTTGCCGTACCCCCGTGTCGTTGTACGTGAGATCGACCGCGTGGCCGAGCTCGTGGGCCACGACTCGGGCCACGTCCCATGCGGTGTCGTCAGGCCGGACGAAGACCTCGATCCGGCGCTCCACCGAGTACGTCAGACCGCGGACGCCGTCGCCGTCGGTGAGGAACTCGATGCGCCAGCCGGGCAACCGGTCGAGCCACGGGTACGAGATCATCGCGAGCGCCTGCTCCTCGAGCCCGCCGCCATCGGCCACCTGCTCGGGCCGTGCGGGAGCCGAAGTCGGCGTCGGGGTGGCGGGAGCCGATGCAGGCGTCGGCGCGGGGCTCGGTGTGGGCAGGGGCGCCACCGTGGGCGACGGTTCGAGCGGGGTCGGGATGACCACCGGTGTCGGCGCGGGACGGCCGCCCTCGTCGGCGACGGCCGACGGCACCGAGGTCGGACGCTCGACGGCTCCGAGCGACTCCGTGAGGCCGGGAGCAGGGTCCGCAGAACTCGTCGATCGCCCATCCGACGAGGCGGACGCCCGCTCCCGGACCTCGACCTGGCCCAGCACCTGGGCGTCGATCGGGGCGGACGCCGGCGCGAGGTCGGTCGGTGAAGCAACGATGGCGGCGACCGCCACCGAGGCCGTGACCACGACCGACTTCACGGAACGTCCCGTCAGCACTCCCCCTTGGTAGGCAGTGGCGCTCGCTGCGGACAGACGTGCAGAGCAGGAAAGCTCGGAGGAACCAGCGCAACCACACCAGCGGTGACGTTGCCGTCACCCCGGGTGCCCGCCCGCGCCCCGACCACCGGTAGGGTCGCCGACATGACCGCGGTCCTCGACGCCCTGATCGGTGGCGACCTCGCACGGACGCCGGCGCAGGCCGCAGCGCTGGACGAGGCGGGTGTCGCCGGCGGGTTCACCTACGAAGGGGCCAGCGACCCGTTCCTGCCGATCGTCGCTGCGGCACCGGTGTTCTCCGGCACGCTGTACACCAACATCGCCGTGGCCCTGCCCAGGAGCCCCCTCCACCTGGCCACGCAGGCGTGGGACCTGCAGCGACTGACCGGTGGCCGATTCGCCCTGGGTCTCGGCACCCAGGTGCGGGCGCACGTCGAGCGCCGCTACGGCGCCACCTGGGAACGCCCACTGGCGCAGATGCGCGAGACGATCGCCGCGACCCGAGCGATCTTCGACACCTGGCAACACGGAACACCGCTGGCGTTCGAAGGACGCTGGACCCGGCACACGCTCATGCCGCCCACCCTGACCCCGCCGCCGCTCGACCACGGCCCACCCCCGATCTGGCTGGCCGCGCTGGGCCCACGGATGACCGCGCTCGCCGGCGAAGTCGCCGACGGCCTGTTGATCCATCCGTTCACGTCACGGCGTCATGTCCTCGAGGCGAACCTGCCCAACCTCGAAGCCGGCCTCGCCGAAGGGGGCAGGCAGGCCGCCGATGTGACCACCGTCGTGGGCGCCATCGTCGGGCTGCACGAGACCGACGACGAGCGGGAGCGGGCGCACGCCACCGTCCGTGGCATGCTGGGGTTCTACGGGTCCACGCCGGCGTACCGGCCGGTCCTCGATCTCCACGGGTGGGGCGACCTCCAGCCCGAGCTGCGGGAGCTCACCCGTACCGACCGCTGGGCTGAACTGGGTGACCGCTACGACGACGAGCAGGTGAGCACGCTGGCGATCGTGGGCACGCCCGGCGAGGTCGCCGCCGAGCTGCACACCCGGTTCGGCGACATCGCCGACCGCATCGCCCTGTCGATACCCACACTCGCCCGGGCCGAACTCCTCACCGACCTGGCAACGCAGTACCGCACCACGGTCAGCCACGCCGCGGTCAGCCGCGACTGAAGGGAGCGTCCGCGAACTGTTCCTGGAGCACCTTCTTGGTGATCTTGCCCGATGGGTTCCGGGGAACGACCGCGACGTGCTCGATCTGTTCCGGGATGGCGTTCTTGCGGAGACCGGTCCCCACCAGGAACTCCCGCATCGTGTCCATGTCGAGCGGCGCCTGACCGTCGGGCGTCGACACGACGGCGCATGCCCGCTCCCCCGTCACCTGGTCGGGCAGGCCGATCACCGCGACGTCCTGGACCCGAGGATGCTCGAAGAGCAGGTCCTCGACCTCCTTGGCCGAGATGTTCTCGCCGTGGCGGATGATCACGTCCTTGAGTCGGCCGGAGATGACGACGTAGCCGTCCTCGTCGATGACGCCGAGATCGCCGGTCCGGAAGTAGCCGTCGTCGTCGAACGCCTCCGCGTCGAGGGAGGGGTCGAGGTATCCCAACATCAGCTGTGGCGCCTTGGCGCGAAGTTCGCCCTCCTCGCCGGGACCGGCCACGGTGCCGTCGGCGGTGACCGCCCGGAGGTCGACGCCCGGCATCGGCCTGCCCTCGGTGATCGCGAGCTTGTCGTCGGGGTCCGCGTCGGCCCCCATCGTCAGGATGGGCGCCTCCGTCAGACCCCAGCCAGAGACGATGCCGGTGCCGCCGAACGCCGCCTTCATCTCCTGATGGAGGGTGGGCGGCTTGGGCGCCCCGCCACCTGGGAAGTTCTTGATCGCCGGGAACAGCGGGGTGTCCGGATCGGCTTGCTGCGCAGCGAGGTAGGCCATGTGGAACGAGGTGCCGGCGCCCGGATGTGTGCAGCCCTCTCGTGACAGCAACGGGATCGTGGTGGCCGGGTTGAAGGCCGCGTCGGCCAGGAGCGCGCAGCCGAACTGGAGTGCAGAGAACAGCCAGGTGATGCCACCGATGTGGGGAAACGGGAACACGAGCGCGGGGCGGTCTCCCTCCACCACGTCGAGGCGCTCCGCCATCGCCAGCCCGATGGCGTGCACGGACCCGTGGGTGTGCTTCGCGCCCTTCGGGTCCGATGTCGTGCCCGACGTGTAGAAGAGCCATCGCAGCTCGGTGCCGTCCTCGTCGCCCACGGGCGGCAGCACCGATGGGTCGCCGGCGGGGAACGACCCGCGCTCGACCTGGATGTGTTCGAGCCCATCGATGTCGGCCGCGATGGTGCGGCCCATCTCCCCGAAGTCGAATGACGGCGTCGCCCCCAGCGTCACCAGCAGCGTCGATTCGGCCTGTCGGACGCAGAAGCCGACCTCGCGTTCGCGGTAGATGGCGATGATCGGGTTCTGGACGGCACCGAGGCGAGCCAGCGCAGCGGCCAGGACCACGGTGTCGAGCCAGGTCGGCAGCTCCCAGGTCACGACGTCGCCGGCGCGGACTCCGAGGTCGTGGAAGCCGGCGGCCATGCGCTCGGCGGCATCTCGGAACTCACGAAACGTCAGCCGCTCGCCCGTCTCGTCCACGAGCATCTCGGCGTCGGGAGTCGCGGCGGCGCGGGTCTCGACCAGTTCCCACAGGTTGCGCGCGGTCAACGGCATCGGATCCCCTCCGTGGTCGTCTTCCGCTGGGTCTACCACATCTGACGAGCCGTCAGATCCACTCGAGGGCGGGCGGTCCGGTCCCGCGAGCGAGCGGCCGCCGTCGGGCCCGCGTCCACTGAAGTAGCGTCGGCAGCATGGAGCAGACGACGATCGCAGACGGCCTCGCATTCCCCGAGGGGCCCGTGGTGATGGCCGACGGCAGCGTGATCCTCGTCGAGATCGCCGGCCCTCGACTCACGCGGGTGCAGATGGACGGGACCACCGAGGTGATCGCCGACTGGGGCAACCCGGCGT
Organism: Acidimicrobiales bacterium; assembly: GCA_965262315.1. GTDB lineage: Bacteria > Actinomycetota > Acidimicrobiia > Acidimicrobiales > UBA8592 > JBCCFK01. The sequence goes on along the minus strand of CBDHFJ010000030.1, from coordinate 22,101 downwards.
CGGCCGGCCCGAACGGGGCCGCGCTCGGCCCCGACGGTGCCATGTACGTCTGCAACAACGGTGGCTTCCTGTGGTCGGAGGTCAACGGGATGCGGTTCCCGATCGACCGGGCCAGCGGCAGCAACCAGTCGCCCGAGTACGTCACCGGATCGATCGATCGTGTGGATCTCGACACCGGCGAGATCACCACGCTCTACTCCGAACTGGACGGCGACCGGCTCTGCGGGCCGAACGACCTCGTCTTCGACGAGACGGGCGGGTTCTGGTTCACCGACCTGGGGAAGCAGCGGCGGCGCGAGGTCGACAAGGGCGCGGTCTACTACGCCAGGCCCGACGGTTCTCATCTGGTTCGGGCCATCGACAACATCGACCATCCGAACGGCTGTGCGCTGTCCCCCGACGGTGAAACGCTGTACGTGGCGCAGACGACCACCGGCAGGCTGTGGGCCTACGAGGTCACCGAACCGGGCGTGTTGGCCAGCCCACGCGGCCGGTGCGTGGCCAACACGCTCGGCGCGTTGGATTCGATGGCGGTCGAGGCCGATGGCACGGCCGTCGTCGCCGCGCTGCGACAGGGGATCCTGGTGGTGCGTCCCGACGAGACGCATGAGTTCGTGGCGGTCGACGGCCCGTTGATCACCAACGTCGCCTTCGGCGGCGACGACCTCCGCACCGCGTTCGTGACCGAGTCGGCGCTGGGCTCCCTGATCTCGGTGCCGTGGCCGCGGACCGGTCACGCCCCACTGTTCGGCGTCTGAGCGCGGCGTCCTCGATCAGGCGGAGACACTCCGCCGACCGGTGAACCCGATGAAGCGGTCGACCGCGCCGCCCTCGACCTCGATGGCGTCGTCGAATCGGCCGGGGCCGCGGAGCAGCTCGGCGATCGGCGCCAGGGTGGCGTGCGCCTCCTCGGCCACGTCGTCGGCGATGCCGTGCGGGATGCCTGCGGCGTCGGCGATGTCCCACGCGTGGGTCAGCGGGTCGACCCAGATGGTGCCGAGGAACGAGTCGATCGGCATCTCGCCGAAGGGCGTCTCCGCGACGTGCTGCAGCACCCCCTGCGTGTCCAGGGCGGCAACGGTGTCGGCCACGGCCGCAGCGATCGCGGCCGCGGGGTCGTCGCCCGCCACCTCGGCCTCGGGCAGCGACTCGGGTCGGGCCATGTTGCCCGTCGCGGCGCCGGTGTTGCGGATGACCCAGGCGGCGTGCCCGGCGACCTCTCGGGCCGTCCACCCTTCGCAACAGCTGGGGTTGTCCCAGTCGCCCGGGGCCACGCGGCGGGCCACCGCGTCGAGGGTGTACAGGGTCCTGATGTACCGGCGGGAGTTCTCGCTCATGGCCCGAACGTAGCCTGCCGGGCGCGGCAACGCCCGTGGTCCCAGGCCACGGGCGTCGTCAGGGAGTCTCGAGTGGCGACGGCGCCTCAGATGGCGTCGTTGCCCTCCTCACCGGTGCGGATCCGCACGAGGCGCTCCACGGTCGAGACCCAGATCTTGCCGTCGCCGATCTTGCCGGTCCGGGCCGCGCCCATGACGGCGTCGATGGCCTTGTCGGCGTCCTCGTCGGCGACGACGATCTCGAGCCGGCTCTTCGGGGTGAACGCGACCTTGTACTCGGTGCCTCGGTACGTCTCGGTGTGGCCGCCCTGACGGCCGAAGCCCTGCGCCTCGGTCACGGTCATGCCCTGGATGCCCAACGGCGCGAGTGCGTCCTTGACTTCCTCGACCTGGTGGGGCTTCACGACGGCGGTGATCAACTTCATCGGCGATCGACTTTCTCGTTCCGCGAACGGCCTCTCCGTGCGCGTTGTGTTGGTACAATAAGCACAATTTGCGGACATCGCAAGCGATCACCGACAGTCTGACATGGTTCTTTCGACCCAGGCACGAGACGACGTCGTGACCTTGCACGAGCGAGGATCGTCGTCCCGGAGACGTCACCGCGGAGCGGTTCACCTCACCGACGACCCTTGCAGCACCGGGGTCGGTTTTGTATCTTCGTATCAACACATTACGACAGACGCTCTCTCGCCATGCCCGACTCTGCCAGCCCACCCGACCGCCTCGGTACACGAATCCGCATCGACGCCGGGTCGCGCATCCCACCCTTCGAGCAGCTGCGCGCCCAACTGGCCCTGATGGTCTCCTCGGGGCGCCTCCGCCCCGGTGCTCGGGTGCCCACTGTTCGCGGCCTCGCCGACACGCTCCAACTCTCCAACGGCACCGTCGCGCGCGCCTACCGAGAGCTCGAGCTGCAGGGCGTCCTGATCGGTCGAGGCCGGCGGGGCACCTTCGTCGCGGACAATCCGCCCAACAGCTACACGGCACAGGAGCGCCGTCGCCTGCTCGGTGAAGCCGCCGCCGAGTTCGTCGCGGTGGCCCGGCAGCTCGACGTGGACGACGACACCGCCCTCGACGCCATCGCCGTCCTGCTCGCCGATCCCAGCCCGGCCTGAGCACCCACCCGACGAAGGGAACATCCCATGCCGATCCTGCCCGGTCCCCTGGTCGACGCCGACTGGCTCGCGACCCACCGCGACGAGGTCGCGATCTGCGACACCCGCTGGTACCTCGACGGACGCTCCGCCAAGGACGCGTACGACGCCGGCCACATCGCCGGCGCGGTCTTCGTCGACCTCGACACGGACCTCTCCGCTCCCCCCGGTCCCCGAGGACGCCATCCGTTGCCGGAGCCCGACGACTTCGCTGCGGCCATGAGCCGCCTGGGCATCGGCGACGACACGACCGTCGTGGCCTACGACGACACCGGGGGCATCCAGGCCGCGCGGATGTGGTGGATGCTCGACTCCCTCGGCCGAGCGGCGGCGGTGCTCGACGGCGGGATCGATTCCTGGACCGAGCCGCTGAGCACCGAGCCGGCCGACCCCCCGCAGGCGACGTTCACACCCATGCCCTGGCCCCGCACCCGCTTCGTCACCGCCGACGACGTGGCCGGGCGGGGCCCTGGCGTCCAGCTCCTCGACGCCAGGAGCCTCGAGCGCTACCGAGGCGACGAGAACCCGATCGACCCTCGCTTCGGGCACGTGCCCGGCGCAACCAGCGCCCCGGCGACCGACAACCTCATCGACGGCCGACTCCGCCCCGTCGAGGACCTCGCGAGGTCCTACGCCGAGCGCTCCATCACGGCCGACACCCCGACGATCGCCTACTGCGGCTCGGGCGTCAGCGCCTGCACGGACCTGCTGGCCCTGCGCCTCGTGGGGGTCGAGGACCTGGCGCTGTACGTCGGGAGCTGGAGCGAGTGGGGCGCCGACCCCACCCGACCCGTCGCATCAGACGGCTAGGACCGAACCCCGACCGGATCAGCCTGCGCCGTAGACCGGGGCGGGGTCGGGGGCGGCGTCGATGCTCGCGTGGACCAGGCCACCGACCTCGTCGGCGGACATGCGCCGATCCCCGACCGTCTGCACCGGGCCGTGCTGCCAGCCATCGCAGACGTTCAGATGACCGCCGCTGCACTCGAACATGCGGCCGGTCACGTCACAGCCCGGACTGGCGAGCCACGCCACCAGCGGCGAGACGTTCTCCGGGGCCTTCTCGTCGAACACGTCCGGGTCGATGTCGGAGGAATAGAAGATGCCCTCGGTCATCCGGGTCCGCGCATCGGGTGCGATCGCGTTCGCGAGGACGCCGTAGCGGCCCCATTCGGCGGCCTGTTGGATCGTGAGTTGGGCGATGGCGGCCTTGGCCGCTGCGTAGTTGCCCTGGCCGATCGACCCCATCAGCCCGGCACCCGAGCTGGTGTTCACCACGCGGGCCCGGACGTCCTCGCCGGCCTTCGCCCGGTCGCGCCAGTGCGCAATCGCGTGCCGCGCCGGCGCGAAGTGGCCCTTGAGGTGGACCCGGACGACGGAGTCCCAGTCCTCTTCCGTCATCGACGCCAGCATCCGGTCGCGGAGGAACCCGGCGTTGCAGACCAGCGCGTCGAGCCGACCGAAGGTCTCGACCGCCTGCGCGACCATGGCCTCCGCCTGCGCGAAGTCGGCGACGTCGGCGCCGTTGGCGACCGCCTCGCCGCCCGCGGCGGCGATCTCGGCGACCACGTCGTGAGCCGGCCCTTCGGACCCGGCGGACCCGTCCCGCTCGACCCCGAGATCGTTGACCACGACCCGCGCGCCCTGGGCCGCCAATTCCAGCGCGTGAGCCCGACCGAGGCCTCGCCCCGCGCCGGTCACGATCACCACCGACCCGTCACAGATCCCCATCGCTGCGCTCCTTTGTCCGATTCCAGCGGTCGTTCGACACCGATCACGCACCCGGCCGCACGTCGACGACCTCGGCGTCGGTGAGTTCGAGCAGTCGGCCGGGGGCGATCGGAAAGCACGTGTCCGGGGTGCCTGCCGCGGCCCAGACCTCGTCGTGGACCAGCAGATCTCGATCGATCAGGGTCCGCAACGGCGACGCGTGACCGAGCGGCGGGGTCCCGCCGATGGCGAATCCGGTCGCCTCCCGGACCGACCCCGCATCTGCCTTCGCCAGGTCGGCATCGAGGTGGTTGCCGACCAGCGTGGTGTCCACCTGGTTGGCGCCCGACGTCAGGATCAGGATCGGGGCCCCGTCCACGCTGAACACCAGGGACTTCACGATCTGGGCCACGTCACAGCCGACGGCAGTCGCCGCGTCGACGGCGGTCCGAGTCCCCTCGGGGAAGGTCTGCACCGCAGGGTCGAGCCCGACCTCGGCGGCGGCGGCCCGGAAGCGATCGACGGCGTTCATCGGCCGCAGCCTATTCCTCGCCGAACCGCTCAACCCTCATCCAGCCCGGCCGATGGTTCCTCCACAAGTCCGGGACACGAGAACCGAGGAGTTCTGCGTTGTCCCTTGGCGCGCCCGACATTCGCCGCACCCCCCACCGCCTCACGTTGCCGGTGACCGTGGTCGCCTTCCTCGCCCCGTGGGTCGCCAGCGGCTGGATCCCGCCGGAGCGACCGACGCTCGTGCCACCGCCGGCCACGATCGCCGCCCCCGAACCGGAGCCGGAGGTGCTCGCGTTGGTCGAACAGTCCGAGCCCGTGACCGCGGCCGAGGCTGTCCTGGTGGCCCCCGCAGATCCGCTGGCCCAGGGTGCGCCGGCCGCGACCGAGCTCGACGAGACCAGCCGAACCGGCCATGCCGCTCTGGCGCGCATCTCGTGGCCCTGGCAGACCGTGCTGGCCGGCTGGGAGATCGCCTTCGTACCGGCGGATCGCAGTACTCACGGCGTGACCAACCCGGCCACCCAACGCATCGAGGTGGGCGTGCCGAGCGGCGCGACCGTGTTCGACGTCGCCCGGGTGCTCGCCCATGAGATCGGGCACGCGGCCGACCTCACGCTGAACGACACCAGCGCGCGTCGGGCGTGGAAGGCCCAGCGGTCGATCGGCGCGGACACCGCGTGGTGGCCGAGCGGCTCCGGCAACGACTTCTCGACCGGCGCGGGCGACTTCGCCGAGTGCTTCGCCGAGTGGCAGCTCGGGATCCGGGGCTTGTCGGCGTGGGGCCCCTGTTCGGCGGCCGACCTCGACTTCCTGGGCTCGCTGGTGGGCGAGCAGGCCCCCTAGCGCCGGCCTCGGACGAGGCGGCCCGGCCGCGCACCGGTGTCGGCACCGTCGCGCCGTGTGACCGCACCGGCAACCAGGGTGGCGACGTAGCCTTCCGCCTCCTGGACGAGGCGACGACCGCCGGCGGGCAGGTCGAACACCATCCGGGGCGAGCGCAACGTCAGGTTGTCGAAGTCGATCACGTTGACGTCGGCCCGCTTGCCGACCTCGAGGGTGCCGCGATCCGACAGGCCGAACAGGTCCGCCGTGGCCTTGGTCTGCTTGTTGACCACCCACTCGAGATCGAGACCTTCGCCGCGGGACCGGTCCCGGGCCCAGTGCGTGAGCATGAACGTCGGGATCGAGGCGTCGCAGATCATCCCGCAGTGGGCCCCGCCGTCGGACAGGCCCGACACCGCCTGGGGGTGAATCAGCTGCTCGCGGATGGCGTCGTGGTTCTCCTCGACGTAGTTGAACGCCGGCAGCATCAGGAGGGCTTGGCCGTCCTCGGCACAGAACGCGTCGTAGGCGGCCTCCTCGGCGCTCACCCCGGCGCGATCGGCCAGCGCGGCGACCGACTTGTCGGGGCCCGGCTCGTAGTCGGGCGGGTCACCGAGCACGTAGAGCTGATCGAACATGGCCGCGATCAGGTCGGCCAGGCCGTCGAAGAGCTTGTCGGGATCTGCGGGCAGGCTCTCCTCGGCGAGGATGGCGGCCTTCACCTCGGGCTTGCGCAGCTCGACGATGCGCTGCTCGATCGGCAGCTCGGCGATCGCCTGGTACGACGGGCGTCGCGAGAACGGGTGATGGGTCTGGAACCCGATCAGGATCCCGAACGGCCGCGCCGCCACCTGCGGGTACAGCGGTGCGCCGTCCTCGGCCGCCTCGAGCGACGCCGCCAGGAGTCGCTTCCACTCGTCGGGCTCGTTGCGGGTCTGGAGCATGGCGAACGTCACCGGCATCTGGATCTCGGCGGCGAGCTTGCGCATCCATGCCACCTCCTTCTCGCCGGAGATGACGTCGTCACCGGCGATGCCGGCGGGAGCGAGCTCGAACACACCACCGCCGCCGTCGCGCAGCCCACGGCCGAGGCCGAACAGCTCGTCCTCCGCGGCGAACGTCCCGGGGACCGGCTCGCCGTCGATGGCTCGATGGCCGACCGTTCGGGAGGTGGACACGCCCAGTGCGCCGGCGGCCACGGCGTCGCGGACGATCGCCTGCATGGCCGCGATGTCATCGGACGTGGCCGGCTCGTTGCGGGCCCCGCGCTCGCCCATCACGTACCCGCGGACGGCGCCATGGGCGATCTGCGCTCCGATGTCGACGGCGAACTCGCGGGTGTCGAGGAAGTCGAGGTACTCGGGGAAGGTCTCCCACTGCCAGTCGATACCCTCCGACAGCGCCGTGCCTGGGATGTCCTCCACGCCCTCCATGAGCTGGATCAGCCACTCCTCGGTGCCCGGCCGGACCGGAGCGAACCCCACGCCGCAGTTGCCCATGACGAGCGTGGTCACGCCGTGGTGCGACGACGGTGCGAGCTCGGAGTCCCAGGTCGCCTGGCCGTCGTAGTGGGTGTGCACATCCACGAAGCCCGGCGTCACGAGCAGCCCCGCGGCATCGATGAGTTCGTCGGCGTCGGTTCCGAGGTCGGCGTCGACCGCCGCGATCCGGCCATCGAGGATGCCCACGTCGGCCACCAGACGGGGTGCCCCGGTCCCGTCGATCACCGTTCCGCCCTTGATCAACACGTCGTAGCGCATGGCCTCCATCATGGCCGACAGCCCCGTCGCCGCGCCGCCCGCAGACCGGCGGGACTACGCTCGCCGGCCATGGCAGGACCCATGGACGGCATCCGTGTGATCGAACTCGGCGTCTGGATCGCCGGCCCCGCGGCGGGCGGCATCCTCGCCGACTGGGGCGCCGACGTGGTCAAGATCGAGCCGCCCACCGGTGACCCGTCCCGCATGTTCCGCTACATGCTCGGCGGCGACATGCCCACCAACCCGGCCTTCGAGATGGACAACCGGTCGAAGCGCTCGATCGTGCTGGACCTGCGGACCGACGAGGGCATCGCAGTCGCGCTCGACCTGATCGACGGCGCCGACGTCTTCCTCACGAACGTCCGCGGCGACGGCCTGGCCCGCCTGGGCCTGGACCCGGAGACGCTCGCGGCACGCAACCCGGGCCTCGTGTACTGCGCGGTGACGGGGTACGGGCTCGAAGGCGAGGACGCGAACCGGCCGGCCTACGACATCGCCGCGTTCTGGGCCCGCTCCGGGATCGCCCACCTCCTCACCCCCGAGGGCAGCGACCCGCCGTTCCAGCGCGGCGGCATGGGTGACCACAACACCGGCCTCGCCGCGGCGGGCGCCATCTCGGCCGCGCTGTTCCATCGTGAACGCACCGGCGAGGGCCAGCTGGTGTCCACCTCGCTGTACCGCGAGGGCGCGTACACCGTGAGCTTCGACATGAACATGGCGCTGATGTGGGGCCTGCACCCGGCCATCGGCCAGCGGACCACCATGGGCAACCCGTCCATCAACAACTATCAGGCCGGCGACGGCCGTCGTTTCTGGGTGGTCGGCCTGGAGGGCGACCGCCACTGGCCGCCGCTGGCGCGTGTGGTCGGCCATCCCGAGTGGCTCGACGACGAACGGTTCTCGACCGCGGCGGCCCGGTCACAGCACGCGACCGAACTGATCGCCCTGCTCGACGACGCCTTCGCCCAGAAGTCCCTCGACGAGTGGGCCGAGGTCTTCGCCACCGAACCCGACATGTTCTGGGCACCGGTGAACAGCCTCGAGGACGTCATCGCCGACCCGCAGGCAGCCGCAGCCGGCATGTTCGTCGACGTGCCCGACGGCGTGACCAGCACCCGGATGGTCTCGACACCGGTCGACTTCCACGGCAGCCCCTGGGAGCCTCGGATGACGGCACCCGAGCTCGGCGAGCACACCGGTGAGGTCCTGGCCGAGCTCGGGTACGACGCGGCTCGCATCGCTGCGGTGCAGGCGGCGTCGGCGGGTTGACGCGGGCTCGGCGTCGTCAGGCGGCGTCGGCGGGTTGACGCGGGCTCGGCGTCGTCAGGCCGGCGAAGGCCCGGCCATCGGCGGCACGGGCGGCGATGGCCGCCGCGCTGCCCCCGCGCCGCGCTGCGCCTGGAGCCGCCGCTCACGCTCCTCGACGAAGGGCACCACCAGGTCGAGTTCGAAGACCCACGACAGCACGCCACCGGTCAGGGTTGCGGCGCGATCGTGCAGGGCGTTCACGGAGTTGTTGTAGAACGTCCGCGCCAGGGCGATCCGGTTCTCGGTGTCCACCAGCTCGTTGCGGAGCCCGGCGTACGACGCGTCGGCGGTGATCGGCGGGTAGGCCTCGATCAGGGCCAACATGCGGTCGAGGGCGGCCTCCTCGGCGCGGATCGCCTGACCGGCCCGCTCGACAGCCTCGTCGGTCGGTCGCGATGGCAGGTCGGCGACGACCTTCGAACGCAGCTCCGCCAGCGCCGTCTGGACCGTCCGTTCGTGGGTGGCGTGGGCCTGCACCACGGCCACCAGGTTCGGCAGCAGATCGTGTCGCCGCCGGAGCTGGACGTCGATCAGGCTCCACGCCGCGTCGGCCCGCTCGCGGAGGCGGCGCAGCGCGTTGTACGAGAACACGATCCCGGCCACCAGCATCAGTGCGAGCACCACCGCGACGAACGCCACCGGCATGCGGTAACCGATCTCGCTCCAACCGATGCGGTCGGCCGCCAGGGCATCGCCGTCGGCGACCGCCACCCCCGACGCTGCTGCCGCCGAGATCGCGACGAGCGCGCCGACCACCGTGCCGACCCGCTCGACCCAGAGCGCGTCCTGCTCGGCCCCCACACGAATCATGAAGGGGTTCGTCCCGGTCTCGCGGTCGGGCCCGATGTAGACGTCGAGCGATTCGTACGGGAGCTGTGCGGTACCCAGCACGTAGACCTCGTCGCCGGGAGCGACCACGTGCTCCACCACCTTGCGCTCCTTGGTCGACGCCGATCGCTGCTCGATGTACCGGCTCACCAACGACGGGTTCGGGTCACGGCCGTAGCCCGAATCCACGACGGGACCGTCGTACACCTTCGTGCCCGTCACTTCGGCTTTGCGCGGCCGCACGGGGATCGAACCCTCGTCGTCGACGAGGTCGAACTGGATGGGGCCGCCCTGCCGGTCGCCCGTCTTGCGCCACCCACCTTCGCCGTCGCTGACGTAGAAGGTGTTCTGCCACCAGACGCACGGCGTCGAACTCTGCGGGGCGTACTCGGCGTCGGCGCATTCGGCCCGGCCGGCGAGCTCGTTCAGCCCCAACGCCACCGCAGTGGTCGCACTGGTGGGCATGTCCTGAATGAGCCGCTTCCGGCCCAGATACGTCCACCAGACCAGCAGGCCGCCCAACGACACCGCCGCGGCCACCAACGCCACCACCGGCGCGACGTACCCGTCGGTCACGGACTCGGTCACCTGGCCCACCAGCTGCACGGCCCTCCATCGACCCCGCACCCGGCTTCGCTGAGCGTCCTGGAAGGAGCATGGGCCGCACGACCCGGGGTGTTCCCGCCGGCCGGAGCCGCCGGACCCGCGGGAATGGGTCGAAGGGCCCGGTTTCGTGCGGGTATGCCTGACCCCGGCCGGTGGTGCGTTCTAGGGTGGCCGACATGGAGTTGTCAGCAGCCTTCTGGGTGCTGTCTCTCATCGGTGCGGGCATCATCGGCTTCCTCGTTGCACAGGCAGTGGAACGCCTGAAGCGACGCCACCGCACGGACGAGGACAGCAAGGCGTCCGAGCGTCTGGCCACCATCGAGCTCGAGCTCGACGATGCCATTCACCGCAGCCGACGCGAGCTGCAGCGATCCAATCGCCTGCGGACCGAACGCGACGAAGCTCGGACCGAGCTGGAGGCGGTGCGGGCCGACCTGTACGACGCGCACCAGCAACAGCAGCTCGACCAGGACCGCATCGCCGTGGCCGAGCGGCGGGCCGACGAATTCGAGGCCCGGTTCTCCGACATCGTCGGGCTCGAGAACGAGATCGCCTCGCTGCGGGTCGTGGCATCCAGGGTTCCCGAGCTCGAACGGCGCGTCGCCGAGCTGGCGGACGCCGCGGACGGCGACATCATCGACCTCCGAGAGCCGCAGACCTCCGAACGCGCGACGGGCTGACCCCGGTCGAGCTCCGATCCGATCGCGCGGCGACGCGGCAAGAATTCGGCTGCGGTGCCGCCCGTGCTGTTGTCTTCCCTGGCACCCTTGCTGTCCATGAGTCCCCGCATCCGACTGACCGCGTTCGGCCTGAGCGCCGCGCTGCTGGTCGCGGGGTGCAGCGTGGGCGTCGACATGGCACAGGACACGATCGACGCGGCCGACGCGGTCGACGAGGCCCCGGCGGTCGAGCCCGAGGCAGAGGTGCAGGTCGCCCCGCCGCCGCCCACGGTCGCCACCGAATCCGAGCCCACCCCGGCTGCCGCCCGGCCCGACGAGCAGGTTGGCGCCGGACCGTCCCGCTTTGCCGACCTCGCCGGCAGCTACCAGGTGCGTGTCGAGCGGGTGCTCGGCCACGATCCGACGGCGTTCACCCAGGGCCTGCTCTTCGACGGCTCACGGATGTTCGAGAGCCGCGGCCAGTACGGCCAGTCGGCGCTGACCGAGATCGACCCCGCCACCGGTGACGTGCTCCGACGAGTCGACCTGGACGATGCCTTCTTCGCCGAAGGACTCGCCCACGTCGGCGACCGCTTCATCCAGCTGACCTGGCAGGAACAGGTGGCGTTCGTGTGGGCCGTCGAGACCTTCGAGTCGCTCGGCCAGTTCGCCTACGACGGCGAGGGCTGGGGCCTGTGCCACGACGGTGCCGATCTGTGGATGTCCGACGGATCGGCGACGCTGACCCGCCGCGACCCGGTGGACTTCACGCCGCTGGAGGTGGTCGACGTCACCCGCGACGGCCAACCCGTGGTCCGCCTCAACGAGCTCGAATGCATCCAGGGCCTCGTCTGGGCCAACGTGTGGCTCACCGACGAGATCGTGGTCGTCGATCCCGCCTCAGGCGAGGTGGTGGCCACCATCGACGCCACGGGGCTGCTCGGCCTGGTCGAGGCCTCCGGCAGCGAGGACGTGCTCAACGGGATCGCCTACGACGCCATCCGGGACGTGGTGGTCCTGACCGGAAAGAACTGGCCTGCCATGTTCGAGGTCGAGCTGATCGCGCAGCCCTGAGCCGACAGGGCTCAGATCACGAGCTGGAGCGGGAACCCTTCTTGGTCGAGTCCCGAGCCCAGCACCTCGGCCTCACCTGCGACCAGGCGATGGGCGCCGATCGCGGCGGCGAGGGCGTCGAGCGCATCGTCGATGGCGACGCCGGGCGGTGCCGTGGCCAGCGCCTCGTCGAGCCCCGGCACCGCGGGTCGGAGCAGGCGCAGCCTGTGGCCCACACCGGCTGCGGTCTTCTTCGAGGGCAGTGGTCCACCGCCGAGGGCGCAGAACGTCGACTCCGGGTGCACCTCGACGAAGCGGCCCGCAGCGGACCCTCGGACGGCCGCCCGAACGTCACGGATCATCGGCATCAGGTTCCAGGTCTGTTTGGAGATCGCCTTGCCGCTGACGGCGCGGGAACGGGCGCAGGCGTCGGCGTAGTCCGCGGCGTCGACGACGGCAGCCACCGGTGTGGGGAACAGCGTGGAGGCCCGATGGCCGAGTCGACGCCGGGCTTCGACATCCGCGGCGCGGGGACCGTCGACCGGAAGGCCGATCGGCATGTCCACCCCCACACATGCCAGTTGGACGTCGTCGGCGAGGCCCACGACGTCGCCGAACCGCGGGGCCAGGTGGAACTGGACGATCGCGTCGACGATCGTCACCAGCAGCCACTGCCCCTTGGCACCGTCGACCCCGCCCACGGGGGGACTCACGGCGCGACCGGGTCGGCGTCGTAGGCCGCTCGGAGCCGGGTGGCGACATCGACCGCGTGCTGGTCGGAGTCGTACCCGGTCCGCGGCCAGAAGAAGCCACGGAGCCCGTCCTTGCGGTTCCGGGGTACGACGTGGACGTGGAGGTGGGGCACGCTCTGGCTGACCCGGTTGTTCATGGCCACGAACGATCCCATCGCGCCGAAGTCGGCCTCCATGATCTGGGCGAGGCGTCGAGCCCGAGCGAACAGGGGCTCGATCAGTTCGGGTGGGAGCTCGCCGAGGGTCTCCACATGGTCCCGGGGCACCAGGAGCGTGTGCCCGGGAAACAGCGGCTTGGTGTCGAGGAATGCCATGGTCAGCTCGTCGTCGATCACCACGTGCGCCGGCGACTCGCCGGCCACGATCGAGCAGAACACACAGGCCACGAGCCGCAGTTCAGCTCAGGGCGTCGACCTCGGCAACCGCCGGGTCCTCCCCGTCGAGAGGCACGTAGCCGGCCACCTGGTGCGCCGGGGTGTCGAGGTGGACCTTGGCCTCCGGAGCGCCGGAGAAGCGACCGTGGCTCCACCGGATCTCCACGTGCCCCTCCACGGCGCGCCGCCGACCGGTCTGTCGTGCTGTCACCTCGGCTCGCCATCGCAGGAGCGGTTGCCCCGCTGGGTCAGGCCAGGCGTCGAAGGCACGAAGCTCCCACCACTCCCGGAAGTCCCACGGCGTCCCGACGCGGTAGCGAAGCGGTTCGCCGGCGAGGTCGGCGCCGAGCACGAAGTAGGGCGCGGCCTGCAGGCGCAACAGCCGCCAGAGCATCTCCTCGCGGCGGGCCGGGGTGTCCAGCGCCGCCAACCACCGTTCCGCACTGGCCTGGGCCACCGCCACCACGAACGCTCGGTACGCCTGGTCGGACCCGCCGGGCCACGCGCCGCGCGACGAGGCCGCCTTGATGACCTTGCGGTCGTCAGCGGTCAGTGCATCGACCGCCGCCGGCAGGTGGTCCAGCCCCAACGCCGCTCGGTAGGCGGTCCACAGCGCGCGGTAGGCCTCGGGAGCCACCTCGGCGAACCAGTCGACGCCACGTTCGACCCGGCGCTCGGCCAAGCCACGGTCGATCAGGTGCCCGGGACTCACGTTGTGCAGGATCGAGGACCCGTACTTGCAGCTCACGAGGTACACGTGGTCGATCCGGAGGTCGGCCGGTATCTGCTCGTAGCCGGGCGGCCGGTGTGGCCCCTTCCACTCGATCGACCACGGCGGGCGCCCCCGAAGCCCGTCGGTGGCCCGGGCAAAGGTGACGCCGTTGTCCCAGGCGGTCTCGAACTCGTGGTCGTGTGCGCCGGCCCGCCACGCCTCCTCCAGCCGGTCGAAGTGCTCGCCCTGGACGTGGAGGATGTGGCCGGGCCGGACCTCGAGCGCCTGCTTGAGATCCCGGTAGCCCAGCATGGCCAGACCGGTGACGATCTCGGTGATCTCGGTCCGGATCGCCGGCATCAGGTGGTGGCGCCCGACGAGCGGAACAGCGCCGAGAACTGGAGCTGCGCCCCGATCAGGTCGCCGGGTACGTCGTCTGCGGCGTACACCGACGAGTTGGTGTAGACGTCGATCCCCGTTCCCGTCTCGCGAATCCAGGTCACCACCGCGTCGCCCCAACGCTCCTCGAGCAGCGCCTCGCGGATCTCCTCGGCTCGCCCGTTGAGGATGGTGGGATCGGTGCGGGCCACCACCTCCAACGCCAACACTCGGTGCAACACGTCGATGTCCTCGGCCAGGAAGACGGCCGCTGGCTCGGTGTGGACGATGGCGGTGGCGACGGCGGGCACGGGTCAGACCATGTGCTCGGCGTCGAAGGGCTCGAACGCATCGACGTCGGTCTCGTCCCAGAACCCCTCGAGCGGCACGCCCGCACCGGCAGCGTACGCCGCGAGCCGCTGGACCCCGCCCGCGTCGTCGAACATCTCGATGGCATCGAAGACGCCGCTGGGGCCGACGGCCCGCAACGCCTTGTCGCCCTCGGACCCTGCGTTGGGCAGATTGGAGGTCAGCACCAGGACCCGGCTGGGGTTCTTGGGGTCCTCCTGGGCCTTGAGCACGTGCACCCGCCCCAACAGCTTCCAGAGCGTGTCCGTTCGCATCAGGCCGGGGCGCACCGTGGTGAAGGCTCCGGAGACGTCCACGTAGTACTGGGTGCCGTCCTGGGAAGCGACCAGGAAGTTGAACTGCAACCCCAGCTTCGGGATCTTGGGCTTCTCCTTGACGATCTCGAAGCCGGCGTCGACCAGCACCTGTTCGGCGATGTCGGCCGCCTTCTTGCCCTCGCTGGTGGCACGCGCCTGGAAGTGCTCGATGCGATCCTGGCCGTCGTCGGGCACTTCCATGGGCAGTGCGTCGGCACCCTGCACCTCGTAGAAGCGCACCTTCGGGCGCTGACGCTCGGCCTCGAGGCGCTGGCGGGCGATCGCGGCGTACTCGGGATCGAGATCGAAGCCGATCCCGCGCCGCTCGGTCCGCTCGGCGGCGACCAGCGTGGTTCCGGAGCCGAGGAACGGATCCAGCACCACGTCGTCGCGATAGGTGTAGAGGTCGATGAGCCGCCGGGGCAGCTCGAGGGGGAACGGCGCCGGATGTTGCACCCGCCGGGCGGACTCCGGGGCGATCTTCCACACGTCGAGGGTCGCCTCCATGAAGTCGTCGGCGCTCAGCGTGGACGTGAAGGGCAGACCCTTCTCCTCCCGACCACGGGGCACCGCCCGGTCGAACCGACCCTTGCTGGCCACGATGACCCGCTCGGTCAGGTCGCGCAGGACCGGGTTGGTGGCCTTGCGGTACGACCCCCACGCCACCGAGCCGGTGGCCCCCTCGGCCTTCTGCCAGATGATCTCGCCCCGCAGCAGCATGCCGAGGTCGTCCTGGAGGATGGAGATGATGTCGGCCGACAACGACCGGTACGGCTTGCGCCCGAGGTTGGCCACGTTGACAGCGATCCGCCCGCCGGGTTCGAGCACGGTCAGGCAGGACCGGAACACGTCGTGGAGCATCTCGAGGTACTCGATGTAG
The DNA here is from genome assembly GCA_965262315.1 of Acidimicrobiales bacterium. Taxonomy (GTDB): domain Bacteria; phylum Actinomycetota; class Acidimicrobiia; order Acidimicrobiales; family UBA8592; genus JBCCFK01. The sequence goes on along the minus strand of CBDHFJ010000030.1, from coordinate 6,587 downwards.
GACGTGGGCACCGACGGCACCGAGTCCCGGGTGTCGGGATCGCCGGTCACCGCGAGCTCGTACTCCTTGCCGACGAAGTAGGGCGGTGAGGTGACGACCAACGCCACGCTGTTGGCGGGCAGGACATCGGCGATCGAACGGCTGTCGGCCACCTTCACCGGATCGGCGAGGATGGCCTCGGGCACCCGGTTCACCGTGTCGTCGGCCGAGATCTCGGGTGGGGTGAAGCGACTGTAGAAGTCGCTGGCGTCGTGGTTCTCGCGTCGCCCGGCACCGAACGCCGCGGTGGCGGTGCCACGGGTGCGGGTGGTGCCGAGTGGGTCGGCCTGGGTCTCGTCAGCCATGGATGTGACCCTACCGAGGGGGTGTGACAGCGACGGGGACGCTCGCCGCCCGCGGAGGTCAGCGCGCCGTGCCCAACCACTTCTGGTTGAGGGTGTCGAGCGTGCCGTCCCGGGAGATCTCGAGGAGCTCCGCGTTGATCGGTTCGCGCAGGTCCGATCCCTGGGTCAGCGCGATCCCGTAGGGATCCGGGGCGAAGGTCGAACCGGCCAGTTCCAGCCGTCCCGAGTAGTCGGTGTTCACCCGATAGGCCAGCACCGGGGCGTCGTACACCACGGCGTCGAAGCGCTCGTCGACGACCGCCTCGAGGGCCTCGTCGACATCGGCGACGCCGGTGACCGCGATGTTGGCGTCGCGGAGGAAGGTCTCCCCCACCGTGCCCGCCACCGTCACCACGCTGTTGCCGGGCAGGTCCTCCAGCCCCGTGATGTCGGCCTGGAGCTCGTTGACCGTCAGCGAGGACGCCGCCTGGGCGGTCACGAAGGCGATCAGGAACAGGCCGATCACCATCCACATCAGCGCCAGGATGCGAGACAGCGGCCGACGGATGTCCTTGACCGCCTCTCCCCCGGTCACGATGCTCACCGACGACCACCAGAGCGCCTCGGCGATGCCCTTCCGGTACTCGTGCGGGAACTCCGGGTTGTGGCGCCGCTCGGTCCACCAGACGAGGTGGGCCACCACCGCCACCAGCAGCAACAGGCCGCCGGCCAGGGCCAACACCGTGCCACTGGTGATGACGTCGAAGAGCGACTCCAGGGTGCCCTTGCCACCGGACGGCTGGGTGACGACCTGGAGGCCCGAGTCGAAGTACGGGTGGGCGAAGTCGATGACCGTCTCGCGCTCGGCCGTCATGGAGATCCCGGCGATGGCGACGTCCGCCTCGCCGACCCGGACACTCTCGAGGATGTCGCCCACCGACTCCTGGACGACCCACTCGGTGGTCAGGCCGAGCCGGTCGGCCAGCTCGTTCCACACGTCGATGCTGTAGCCGCGCAGCCCCGACCCGTCGGGGTCGGGGCTGTCGACGATCACGAACGGGTCGAGCGCCTTGGTGGCGACGACCACCGTGCGGCCCGACACGTCGAGCACGTCGGGCTCGTCCTGGGCTGCTGCTCGATCCCCCTGGAGGATCCCGAGCAGCGCCGCGATCAGCACGAGCGCGACGAGTCCACGGCGTTGGTGGGTGGCCATGGGCCACATTCTGCCGACCCGACGGCGGCTCCGCCGCATCGGGTTCGGGGCGCGGTTCAGGCCTTCGGGTGGGTCTTGGCCAGCGAGAAGCCCGCGGCCTCCGCCCGCTCGGGGGTGTCGAACCAGACCTCGGCCACCGTGGCGCCGTAGTTCCGGCTGTCGGTGCGGTGGTAGAGCATCGAGTCGACGTTGCCCTTGATCGGATAGCCGTCGGGCATGGACCTGGGGTCGGCGAGCGGCGCGTGGGATCCCTCTCCGTACGGATGGAGGTCGGCTGCGGTGATGGTGGCGCTGGGCGCCGAGGCGAATCCCTGCACCGAGTCGCCGAGCCCCGCACCGGCCGATCCGGCACCAGGACCGCCAGGCAGCGTGCGGGAGGCCTCGTCGTGGCCGGTGAGGTCGATCACGCGGTCGCGCACGCCGACCAGCCCGGTCTCGTCGAGCATGGTGTCCTCGAGGGTGGCGTCGTCGATGGCCAGCCACACCAGCACCCCGACGATCGCACCGATGAGCGGGAACAGGATGAAGGCCCAGAGTTGCTCGATGGCGTCCCCGCCGGCGAACACGGCCATGCCGAGGCTGCGGACGGGATTCACCGACGTGTTGTCGACCGGGATGCTGATCAGGTGGATCAACGCCAGCGTGATTCCGACGGCCAGGCCGATCGAGGCGACCGGGAAGCCCCTGCGCGTCGTGGTCAGCACCACCAGCACGAGCACCGCGGTCATCAGGATCTCGGTGATCGCCATGGCGCCGAAGTTGTAGAACCCGTTGGCCTCGCCCCACAGGTTGGCGGCGAAGGTGTCGGGGGCGGCGTCGAAGTCGTCGAAGGCCCCCTTCCGGATCCCCCAGATCGCGAAGGCACCCAGGATGGCGCCGGCCACCTGGCCGATGACATAGCTCGGGACCCGCGCCATTTCGATCTTGCGGGTGACGGCCAACCCGAGGGTCACCGCCGGATTGATGTGGCATCCCGAGATCGGGCCGATCGCGTAGGCCGCGATCAACAGCGCGAAGCCGAAGCCCAGCGCGATCCCCAACACGCCGACGCGATCGCCGGCGAGCACGGCGGTCCCCGGACCGCCGAGCATCAGGATGAACGTCCCGACCGCTTCCGCGGTCACGATCTTCATGCTTCTCATTTGTCAATTCCCCTTGTGGCAGTGTCCGCCCGGCAGCTGGATCGCCGCGTGAGGAGGCTACGTCTGCGGTCGGTCCTGGTTCAAAAGACTCAGGGGCAGGCACCGTCGTCGCCGGAACGCCCGTGGTTCGCGGGTCCGCTCCCAGACGTGGCTGCGAAACCGCCACGACCGGGGTGCGAACCCCCGTTCCGCCTGGCATCCTTGGAGGTCGAGCACTTTTCCTTCGAGGGAGACCAATGGCGTTCAAGGCTGGCGATCGAGTCGTCTACCCCCACCATGGGGCGGCCATCATCGAGAAGAAGGAGACCAAGGAGGTCTTCGGTGAGAAGACCGAGTACCTGGTCCTGCGGATGGCGCACGGCGAGATGACCCTGTCGGTGCCGGTCGACAAGGCCGAAGAGGTCGGCATGCGTTGGCCGATCTCGGGCGAGGACGTCGAGGACCTCTTCGAGGTGCTCCAACGTCGCGACGTACGAGAGCCCGCCAACTGGTCGCGCCGGTTCAAGAACCACCAGGAGAAGCTCAAGAGCGGCGACGTCTACCAGGTCGCCGAGGTCGTCCGGAACCTGGCCCTGCGTGACCGCGAGAAGGGCCTCTCCGCCGGCGAGAAGACGCTCTACAACAAGGCGCGCAACGTGCTCGTGTCCGAGCTCAGCTTCGCCCTCGACGTCTCCGAGGACGACGCCATGGACAAGGTCGACTCGGCCCTGGTCTGAGTCCCGCTACCCGAGGCTGGAGCCGAAGGCGTCGCCGGCTTCTCTCACGCCACCGACCCCGAGTGTCCGCTGGTGGACGCGGAGGTCGGCGTTCAGGGCGAGGCCAGCTGCACTGCCCGGGATCAACGCGATCATGCCCGCCCTCGGGGCGCCGTGGACGCGCTCGCCCGGCACGCCGATCACCAGGTCGGCGAAGCCGTCGTCGTCCAGATCACGGATCAGCACCACGTGGCCGAAGCGATCCCCGGCGGCTGCGGCCCCGCGGACACCGGTCGTGTCCTGGTCGAGGGTGCCCGCGGCCACGAGCCGGAGCGTGGCGTCCGCAATCGTGCGCACCAACACCCGGCCTCCGTCCGCCAGCGCCGGGTCGTCACCGGGCAGTGCGGTGGGATCGCCCGACACGAGCTCGGGTGCGTCGTCGCCGTCGATGTCCCCGATCGCGACGGGTGCGCCGTGCCGGAGGCCGCCGGCGCCGGGCGAGCCCACGTCCACGGTGACCGCACCGGTCAACCCACCAGGCCCGCCGAGGAACGCGGCGACGGCCCCTGCCGCGTCGGCGGCGCCGGGGGCCGTGACGAAGAGGTCGGCGTGCCCGTCCTCGTTCCCATCGCCGATCGCGAGGCCGGCACCGAAGCGGGTCCCTTCGACGACATCGATCGCGAGCCCGCTCTGGCCGGGGCGATACCAACGGGCCGTGGCGGGGTCGGCGCCCGCCGGTGAGCCATCGATCACCGTGACCAGGCCGACGTCGGCTCGGCCGTCGATGCCCTCGGCCGGTACGCCGATCGCGACCTCGGCGTAGGAATCGCCGTTCAGGTCTGCGACGGCCAGCGTCGCGCCGAACGCGTCACCGGCCTCGGCCCGACCCGGGATCCCCGCCACGCGCTGGTGCAGGACCCTGCCGCCGGAGGTGTCGACACCATCGGGGCCGCCGTCGAGGACGACCACCCAACCGGCGCCCGACCGTCCCCGGATGCCCTCGCCCTCGGCCGCGATGACCACGTCGTGGTACCCGTCGCCGTTCACGTCGCCGACGGCGACGGCGCTGCCGAACCGATCTCCCGCCTCGGGACGGCCGGGGACCCTGCCGGTTGCCTGGGTGATGAGCCGGTCTCGGGTCGGGTCGAGGCCGTCGGGACCGCCCGGCAGGACGAGCACGGCCCCGGCGTCCTCTCGCGATCGCCAATCCCGCCCGTCGATACCGATCACGGCGTCGTCATAGCCGTCGCCGTCGATGTCGCCACAGGCCAGCGCCGACCCGAACCGATCGCCGGCGGCCGCGACCGCGGCCACGTCGGGGCTGTCGGCGTGGACCAGCGGCGCCTCGACGTCGGCTCCGGCGAACAGCGCCCGATCGCCGTACAGGGTCGTGACCGCGCCGGCCTCCTCCAGGCCGTTGATGGACTCACCCGGCACCCCCACGAGCAGGTCACCCACACCATCGCCATCGATGTCGCACGCGGGGCCGGCTCCGAGGTCGAGGGTGACCGGCGCCCCACGTGTGTTCCCCACCTGCACCAGGTAGGTCTCACCTGCGAGCAGGCGGAGGTGCGTGGCAGCACCCGCCTCGGCGCTGGTGCGACATGCCTGCTCGGCCAGGAGACCCCCACCGATCGAGCGCCAGACGGCGAGGGACGGAGTCGCTCCCTGCCCCGTCACCACGATCCGGACGTCCAGGTCGCGCTCGGGCACCAGCTCGAACCACACGGTGGTGTCCGGAAATCCGCACGTCGCGACGGGCTCGCCGGGTTCGACCGAGGCGCCGGGTGTGTCGAACAGCACGGTGACCGGCGGCAACAGCCGAGTGGCGTCGGCGAGATCGTCGTTGTCGGGAGCGTCCAGCGGTCCGGTCAGGAGCCGATCGATGGCCGAGCGCAGGTCGGGCATGGGCCCGATGGGCAGTGGGTCGACCGAGGTGTCCTGCGGGGTCCCCGTGGCTCGCAGCAGCGCCCGCATCTGGGCCGGATCGAGCGGCGTGTCCGCATCGGCGGCGACGCCGGCCAACGAAGCCACGGCACCGGCGACGATCGCGGACGCGCTGGAGGTGCCGGTGAATCCGTTCGTGTAGGAGCGTGCGTCGTCGGGGTCGGTGCCGCCTCCTTCGCTGCCGGTGGTCCACACGCACGCGCCGTGCGCCTGGAGGTCGATGCGCTCGCCGTGGTTCGAGAACCAGAGCCGTCCGTTCGGCGGAGCGGTCGGGAAGAACGCGTTGCAGCCGGGTGCGTTGCCGGCGCCGACGATGATCGAGCCGGAATCGGGGAAGACGAGCTCCGCATCGACGTCGCGGCCGCCGTTGCCTCCTGCCTGCACCACGTGGACGTCCTTGTCCACGGCGGCGACGATGACGTCGTAGTAGCTCGGGAACCACTCGACCGGGAGCCAGCCGGGCACGCAGGTGCCACCGATGATCGGGACCGGACAGAGCTGTTGTTCGACGAGGATGACGTCGCCGGCCTGGCTGTTCGCCGCGGCGAGGTCGATGGCCGCCGCCAGCTCCTGGCCGGTGTCGGCGGTGAAGGTGTTGACGAGTTGGATGTCGGCATCGGGAGCGATGCCGGTGACACCGAAGCCGTTGTCCTCGGCGGCGATGACGCCGAGTACGGCGGTGCCGTGGCAGGTCGGGCAGGTCACGACCCCGTCGAAGGGGTCGGCGGGGGTGCCGTTGGCGATCTCGGTCCCGACGGTGTCGACCAGATCCTCGTGGGCGGTGTTCCAGGAGTACTCCACGTCGGTGAGCTTCACGCCGGTGCCGGTGCCCCCCGGGATCGTCGCCGCATGGTCGGCGTCCACGCCGGCGGGCGCGGGGTCCCGGTGCGTCTGGTTGGGTTCGAAGTCCACGGTGGTCTGCGCCAGCGATGCCGAGGCCAGGTCGGGTGCGGCGAGCGCCGCCTCGACGGTGGGTTCGGCGTTGAGGACCCTGAGGACCGACCGCGCCCGGTAGGAGCGTTCGAGCTCCAGTCGCCACCACCGGGTGAGGTCGACCTCGCCATCCGCACGCGAGGTGGCATCGGGGAACAGTGGTGCCGCGGTGACTCCTGCCGCGCGGAGCCTGGGTTCGTCCAACAACGCGGCGATCTCGGCGTCGGCGGCGCCCTCGACGAGCTTCACGTGCAGCGTCGGCGCCACGAGCCGGTCGGCCAGCCCGTCGAAGTTCGCGGCGTCGACGGCTGGGCGTCGCCCGGGCGCCTCCTCG
>CBDHFJ010000029.1:0-10399 GCA_965262315.1 Acidimicrobiales bacterium | reverse complement strand
GTCCGTCGGTCGGCGGGCCCTCACTCGTGGCCATCGGATCGACCGCAGCGGACCGCGTTCCCGGTGTCGAGGCCGCCGACTACCTCCGCGAGTCGATCCTCGCGCCCGGCGCGCACCATGCCGACGGCTGGGGTGAGGGCATGCCGTCCTATGCGGGCGTCCTGACCGCCGACGAGGTCGACGCGATCGTCGACTACCTCCTGTCGCTTCGCTGATGACGTGGTCGAGCAATGACCCCGGACTCCCCCACTGATGAGCCGGTCGTGACAGCCGCAGGACTGCGCCAGCAGGTCGAGCTGTTCGTCGCCGCGACCGAGTCGCTGACCGGAGCCGGCCGAGCACCCCTCGTGGTGGCGCTCGACGGTCGCAGCGGCGCGGGCAAGTCGACGCTGGCCCGGGCCGCCGCGAACCGACTGGACGACTGCGCGGTGATCGAGGGAGACGAGTTCTACGCAGGCGGGTCCGCCGAGGAGTGGGATGCGATGACGCCGGCCGACCGGGCGCAGCACTGCATCGACTGGCGCCGACAGCGACCTGTGCTCGAAGCGCTTCGGCAGGGTCGTCCGGCCGCGTACTTCGGGTTCGACTGGGAGCAGTTCGACGGCAGCCTGAACACCGGCCAGACGATCTGCGGGCCGGCTGACGTCGTCATCCTCGATGGCGCGTACAGCGCTCGCCCGGAACTCGCGGATCTCGTCGACCTCCGCGTGCTGCTGGACGTGCCGTATGCCGTCCGCCGCCCGCGCCTCGTCGCACGTGAAGGCCTCGACTGGCACGAGGAGTGGTTCGTCCGGTGGTCCTCGGCAGAGGACCACTACTTCGACCACATCGTCCCCGCCACAGGTTTCGACCTGGTGATCAAGAACTGATTCGAGTCGAGCGAAGAAGAGATCACCCGATCTCGCTGTCGACGGGGTTCGCGGAGGTCGAGGAGCCGACGACGCTCTGTCCCGACTCGGGATCGAGTCCCACGCAGTCGAGTCCGCATGCGGACAGCCGTCGAACTCTCCGGTCAAGAGGGCGGTCGAAGGAGCGCTCGTGAGCAGAACGGCCACGCTGGGTGATCTCGTCGCTCACGGAGAAAAGTTGCCGTGACCTTGGTGGGTGGAGATCGCGGGTGTGCGGGTCCCGGGCGACAGTGTGTTCGCGTCGATGGAGAACGTCGCGTCGGCTCACAGTGCCTCCACCGGGGTCAGGACTTCGAGACCGAGTTCGGCCGCGGCCGGAATCTGGCGGCGGTCGAACGTGAGGTAGCGCACGGGCCGGGGCAGCCGATCCGCCGCGGCCAGGTGGATGGCATCGGTCAGCCGCAACCCGTACGTCGCCCCGAGGTCGGCGGCGTGGCTGAGGCATCGGCCGTCGACCGGCACCACGTGGAACGCGTCCCAGTCCGCCCGGGCCGAGCGCCACAGCTCCTCGTGCTGGAACGGGGCCATCGCCATCCGGTGCAACGCCAGCAGGACCTCGGTGCGGGCGATCTCCGATGCGCACCACACCTCGGCTCCTGCCATGGCGTCGAGCACGAGACCGGCGTGCGGGTCCGGGATGTAGCGCCGCATCAGGGCGGAGGTGTCGAGGGCGAGGATCGGGTCGCTCATCCCCGCACCTCGTCGAGGACGCTGTCGGCGCGCAGGTCGACGGGCAGGAACGCCGGATCGGGCGGCTCGGGCTTGTCGCGGCGACCGGGCGGGTGGACGAGGCCGCCGGCGACGAGGTCGTCCAGCGTCAGACCGCCCGTCGGCTCGACCGGCCCCAGCTGGGCCACGGGGCGACCGTCGACCGTCACGATGACCCGGTCCCCTCCCCCGGCACGCCGCACCACGGCGGCCACCTGATTGCGAAGCTCGCGGACCCCGACGTGGTTGGGCGTGTCATCCATGGCGCCAGTGTGCCAGAGGCGTAGCACAGGTGTACACATCTCGATGCGACAGGATCGACCGAAGGCCGTACGATCTGCTCCAGTCACCAGAGCTGATCACAGGAGATCACCGTGAACTTCGCATTCTCTGAGGAGCAGGAACAGCTCCGCGAGTTCGTCCGCAGCTTCCTCGAGGACAAGTCCGACGAGGCCGCCGTCCGCGAGCAGATGGCCACCGACAACGGCTACGACGCCGACGTCTGGAGCCAGATGGGCGAGCAGATGGGCCTGCAGGCGCTCATCATCCCCGAGGAGTACGGCGGCCAGGGCTACGGCTACGTCGAGCTGATCGTGGTGCTCGAGGAGATGGGCCGCGCCCTGCTGTGCGCCCCGTTCTTCTCCAGCGTCGTGCTCGCCGCCAACACCCTCATCCATTCCGGTGACGAGGCCGCCAAGAGCGAGCTTCTCCCCCAGATCGCCGGCGGCACCATCGCCACGCTGGCCTTCACCGAGGAGAACGGCAAGTGGGACGAGTCCGGCATCACCATGCAGGCCACCGCCTCCGGTGACGGCTACACCCTCGACGGCACCAAGATGTACGTCCTCGACGGCCACACCGCCGACATCATCCTGGTCGCCGCCCGCACCGACGCCGGCGTGAGCCTCTTCCAGGTGGCCGCCGACGCCAACGGCCTGACCCGCACTGCGCTGTCCACCATGGATCAGACCCGCAAGCAGGCCAAGCTCGAGTTCAGCGGCACCCCCGCCAAGCTCATCGGCACCGACGGTGGCGGCTGGGACGTCCTCAACGGCGTCCTCGACCTCGCCGCCGTGGCCCTCGCCGCCGAGCAGGTCGGTGGCGCCCAGATGTGCCTCGACATGTCGGTCGAGTACGCCAAGGTCCGCGTGCAGTTCGGTCGCCCGATCGGCTCGTTCCAGGCCATCAAGCACAAGTGCGCGGACATGCTGCTCGAGGTCGAGTCGGCCAAGTCCGCCGCCTACTACGCCGGCTGGTGCGCGGCCGAGATGAACGACGAGCTGCCCTCGACCGCCAGCCTGGCCAAGGCCTATTGCTCGGAGGCGTACTTCCACGCCGCGGCCGAGAACATCCAGATCCACGGTGGCATCGGCTTCACCTGGGAGCATCCGGCACACCTGTACTTCAAGCGTGCCAAGAGCTCTGAGCTGCTCTTCGGCGATCCCACCTACCACCGCGAGCTGCTGGCGCAGCGCATCGGGATCTGACGACCGTCGACTCCCGAGCACGACAGCATCGGAAACCACCGAGCGCTCGTCGACAAGCCGGCACCTGAGCCTTCGGCACCCGCACCGTCAGGCTCGAGAAACGCAAGGATCGGCACCCCGAAAGGGGTGCCGGTTCGCGTTCGGCGGTCATGATGCGGCACTAGCCTGCCCGGATGACCGACGAGGCTTTCACGGAGCGGATCCGTGCGCACCTGCGCGTGCTGTACCCCGACGCCGACCTCGACATGCTCGTTCCCCTGGTCCTGGAGGCGATCGGCATCCCGGGCCATGCCGCGCACCATCCTCCCGAGCAGCGTTGGACGAGCGCCGACGCCTTTCTGATCAGCTACGGCGACAGCGTCGTCGACGGCGACCGACCGCCCTTGCAGGTCCTCCATCAGCTCGTCACCGAGCGGCTCGAGCCGGCCGTCTCTGTCGTACACGTCCTGCCGTTCAACCCCTACAGCTCCGACCGCGGGTTCAGCGTCATCGACTACGAGGCGGTGGACCCCGACCTCGGCACCTGGGCCGACCTGGACGCACTCTGCGATCACGTCGACCTGATGGCCGACCTGGTCTGCAACCACGCGTCGAGCGAGTCGGACTGGTTCCGTCAGTTCCTGGCGGCCGAGGAACCAGGCCGGGACTTCTTCGTGACCGCTCCCGCCGACGCCGACACCTCCTCGGTGGTCCGCCCGCGCGCGTTGCCACTCCTCAACGCCTACGACACCGCCGAAGGAACCCGGCACGCCTGGTGCACCTTCTCCCCTGACCAGGTCGACCTCGACTACCGCAACCCCGAGGTCCTGCTCGCCATGCTGCGGGTCCTGGATCTCTACATCGGTCACGGTGCTCGGTTCGTCCGCCTCGACGCGGTCGCCTACCTGTGGAAGGAGCTGGGCACCCCCTGCATCCACCTGCCCCAGACCCACGAGATGATCCGGCTGTGGCACACCCTGCTGACCGTCCGCGCTCCACACGTGTGCCTGGTCACCGAGACCAACGTGCCGAACCTCGAGAACCTCAGCTACTTCGGCAACCGCGACGAAGCCCACATGATCTACAACTTCAGCCTGCCGCCGCTGGTGGTCGACGCCATGCTGCACGGGCGCGCCGACCGGCTCTCGGCCTGGATGATGCAGATGCCGCCCGCACCGCCCGGCTGCACGTACCTGAACTTCCTCGCCTCGCACGACGGCATCGGCGTCCGCCCGGCCGAGGGCCTGCTGAGCGACGACGAGATCGCCCGCCTCGTCGACATCGGCGACTCACGGGGCGGCCTGCACGGCACCTACGACGCACCCGGCGGGCCCCGGCCCTACGAGCTCAACATCTCGCTGTGGGACCTGTTCGCAGGCGACGCCGACCGCTTCGTGTGTGCCCACGCCATCCTTCTCGGCGTCGAAGGCATTCCCGCGCTGTGGATCAACAGCTTGTTCGCCCGACCGAACGACCGCGCGACCGCGGACGCCACCGGCATCCGCCGCGACATCACCCGGGCTCGGCTGGAGCTGCAGGACGCGCTCGACATCCTCGACGACATGTCCTCCCCCGAAGGACGGGCCGCCACCGAATTGCTCCGCCTCCTGGAGATCCGGCGGAACCAGCCGGCGTTCGACCCGGGCGCCACGCAGTTCACCCTGCAACTCGGGACCGAGATCTTCGCGTTCTGGCGTCAGAGCCGCGATCGCACCCAGAGCATCTTCGCGGTCCACAACTGCACGCCCCTGCCTCGCACCATCGAGCTCCACCGGCTCAACCTGATCGCCACCGACGACTGGCACGACCTCATCTCCGGCGAGGCGATCGTCGCCGGCCAGACCGGGCTCGACCTCGCCCCCTACCAGTCGGCCTGGATCAGCAACGCCTGATCCGTCGAGCGCCTCAGGCGTTGTCGGCCTCGACCGCAGCCACGAGCTTGTCGTAGATGTCGGGCACGGCGTCGAGGACCACGGTCCACGACGGCATGAACGGCAGCTCCATCGGCCGCGACAGGTAGTGCTCACCGGCGGTGGTGATGGCCTGGGCGAACAACTCGACCAGCTGCTCCTCTTGATGCCGATCCACGGTGAATCCGTTCATCTCGGCGTCGTGCAGGTACTGGTCGACCATGTCCAGCGCGATCCGGTAGTACGTGGCCTTCAGGGTGCGGAAGACGCCCGGTGAGAAGACCTCGCCACTGATCGCGAGCTTGCGAACCATCGACTTCGAGATGTCGATGGCCATCCGATGCAGGCCCTTGCCGGGGTCCTCTGCGCCCACCTCCTGGTGCTTGTGGTCGTACGCATCGGCGATGTCCACCTGGCACACGCGACGTGCGGTGTAGTTGCGATAGACCTCGCTCAAGACGCCGACCTCGAGGCCCCAGTCGGCCGGGATGCGCAAGCCGCGGACGACATCGGCATCCATGGCGAACTCGCCGGCCAGGGGGTACCGGAAGCTGTCGAGATAGTCGAGGTACGGATGCGGGCCCATGGTCTGGCGCAGGGCACGGACGAGCGGGGTGACGAGGAGTCGAGCGACTCGGCCGTTGAGGCGGTCGTCGCCGGCGCGGAAGTAGTAGCCCTTGCAGAAGGCGTAGCCGAACGTGGGACTCGCCACGGGGTAGAGCAGCCGGGCGAGCATCTCACGCGAGTAGGTGACGATGTCGGCGTCGTGGAGGGCCAGGACGTCGGCTCGCCCGGATGCCAGGAAGTAGCCCATGCAATACCAGACGTTGCGGCCCTTGCCGAGCTCGAGTGGCGCCAGGTTCCGATCCATCAGCTCGTCGTGGACCGCGCGAAGCCGAGGGCCCTCGTTCCACAGGATGCGATGCGGCGTGGGCACTCGATCGAAGAACTCCCGGGCCCGGGCGAAGCCGGCCTCGTCCGCCCGGTCGAGCCCCACGATGATCTCGTCGAGGAAGTCGACCTCCGCGAGGACGTCGACGATCCCCGGCAACCCCGCCCCGTCCATCTCGCTGGCGAGCGCCGGGATGATCAACGCCATCGGACGGGTCTCGCCCCACGTCCGAAGATCCCGTTCGATGTCTTCGACCTCACGGTTCCCGAGGTTGTGGAGCGTGGTGATCACGCCGTTCTGGAAGAAGTCACCCATGGCGCCGAGCAGTCTGGCAGTTCCGCCCCGTCTGTGCCCCGTCGATGAACGGCTTCTGACTCCGATCGGTACCCTCGGAGGATGCACACGATCGAGATCGCCTACTGCGTCCCTTGAGACTATTCAGCCCGCGCCGTGAGCGCGGCCGATGATCTGCTCTCGAACTACCAGCACGTCATCGAGTCGCTGACGTTCGTGACCGGCGACAAGGGCGTCTTCGACGTCACCGTCGATGGCGAACTCCTCTACTCGAAGCACGCCACCGGACGCCACGCCGACGACGGCGAGGTGCTCGCGCTGTTCACCGACACCCACGCCCGGGGCGTCACCCGCTACGGCCACTGACCGGACCGCCGCCGGCACACGCCCGAGATCAGAGCGACCAGTCGACCGGCTCGCGTCCCGCAGCGATCAGCGCCTCGTTCGTTCGGGAGAACGGCCGGCTCCCCAGGAACCCTCGGTGGGCGGACAGCGGCGACGGGTGCGGCGACTCGATCACCGTGTGCTTGCGCTGATCGACGAACGCCTTCTTCTTGCGTGCCGACGCGCCCCAGAGGATGAACACGACACGGTCGTCCTTGGCATCCACGGCGCGGATCACCTCGTCGGTGAACGTCTCCCACCCGTGCCCCTGATGTGAGGCAGCCTCGTGGGCCCGCACCGTCAACGTGGCATTGAGCAACAGGACCCCCTGGCGGGCCCAGGGCTCGAGGTTGCCGTGATCGGGCGCCGGCTGGCCGAGGTCCTCGGCCAGTTCCTTGTGGATGTTCACCAACGACGGCGGCACCTGAACACCATGGCGGACCGAGAAGCAGAGCCCGTGCGCCTGCTCGGGCCCGTGGTACGGGTCCTGCCCGAGGATCAACACCTTGACGGACTCGTGCGGTGTCAGGTGCAGGGCGGCGAAGACCTCGTCGTGCGGCGGGTAGACCGTGTGCTGCGTCCGCTCCTGGTGGACGAACTGTTGGAGCTCAGCCCAGTAGGGCTTGGCGAACTCCTGGCGAAGGATCGGGTTCCAGTCCGTCTTCATCGGCGGTGACACTAGTGGTGGGGGCCGCCCCGACCACCTCGATCATCGCCAGCGCGTCGGCCATGGTCATCTCTTTCGGGTTGCGCAACTGTGTCCGTCCGGCCTGCCACACCACGCCACTCGGTGGCCGGTAGAACCGTCCGCCTCGAGCGCGGACCGGCCGCACTGCGCCTGTCATCGTGGCGCCGAGCGAAGCGGCCAGCGTCAGCACGGCCACGCCGCTGACCACCGCCGACCTCCGGCTCGTGGGCAGTGGAATCCGCCCCATCGTCATTCCTGGACCTCCTCTTCGTCCACGGTTGCCCGGTCCGTCTCGACCTGGACGACCTGCATGGTCACCGCCACCGTCTCCCCCAACTCGTCCGCGAGATGGGCTGCGACGTCCTCGGCGTCGGGCATCAACGGCGAGTCGGTGATCACGATCTCGACCACGAGCCCGTCGTCGCCCCGTTCGGTGGCCACCTCGACCACCTCGGCCGACCAGCTCGCGTCCTCGACGAAGCGATCGACGACGATCTCGACCGCCTCGCTGGGGTCGGTCGCCGGCAGCACGTGGCCTCTCGTGAAATGGAGCGGCAGCACCATCACGATGACCGCGACCGCGGCCCACCGCATGCCGCCGGCGATGACCCCGCTGCCGGCGAGCAGCCGGCCGCCAGGCACGAGTCCGCAGATCAGGAAGGTGACCGCGGCTGCCATCACGATGCCGGCGACGTTCGCCAGGAACAGCAGGAGGGCACCGGTGGCCAACGAGAGCTCCCCCAGGGCCAGGGTGATGCCCACCACGGCGAGCGGCGGCACCAGCGCCACGGCCACGGCGACGCCGGTCAGGGCATCGGAGGCGGCGCGGCGGATCTGGGCGTACGCGCCGGCGGCGCCCGCGGCGAGGGCGATGCCCAGGTCGAGGAGGTTGGGGCTGGTCCTGGCCACCAGCTCGCCCGGGAGCGGATCGACTGATCCCGGGAATGCCAGGGCGGTCAACGCGGCCAGGCCGACGGCACCGGCGGCCCCGACGGCCGAGATGACCACTTGGCGCAGAACTCGGTTCGGCCAACCCATCACGAGCGCGGCCGAGATGCCCAGCACCGGCGTCATGAGCGGGGCGACCAACATGGCGCCGATGACCACCGCGGTCGAATCGGCGAGTAGGCCCATCACGGCGATGAGCACCGACATCGTCATGAGCGCGGCGAACCGGCGAGCGAAGGGCCCGAACCGATACCCCTCGTGGAAGAGCGACGCCGTGATCCGGGCCCGGTCGGTGTCGTCGAGGTCGCCCGGGTCCCAGCGGCCGATCAGGCCCAGGAGACCACCGGTCACCCCGTGCGCTCGGGCCAGGCTCGGACGCATGGCCGGCTCGGCCTCCGCTCCCGCCTCGCGGGTGTCACGGCTGACGGGGTCGTCGAGGTGCTCGAGCGGGCGACCGACGAGATCCGCGGTGGTGGCTCGAGCGGCCGCCGGCGCGTCATCCGGCGCCGAGACCTTCCCCTGCGCCGCATCGACCGGCTCCGTACCGAGGCTGGCCGTGGTGGGGCTGTCCGCCGACCGCGGTCGGGTACGCCGGGGCGTGTCACGGGGGCCGTGTCGCCGAACCTGAAACATTCCAACTCCGCGTGTTTCGAGGCCCGCCCGGCGCTCAACGTCACAAACGTAACCCAATCGCAACAAAATGGGAAGGGATGAATCCGAGGCCCTACCCTGGCGCTCCATGACAGCCCTGGAGCAGCTCACCGTCGGGATGCCGATCCTCTACGGCGGCAACCGCGTCACCCACGTCGACGCTGACCTCGCCGCCGCGTTCCGCCCGGGGGACCGTCTCGTCGTCGTCCAGACCACCGGCGACCTGCTGCACGTCCCCGCTGACGTGTGGGACACCGCCACCGGCGCCGTCGGCCGGGCCGCCGACGCCTTCGCCCGCATGGGCACGGTGACCGACGATCAGATCTCCGCGTTCTACGACCGCTTCGCGGCCGGGCTCGCCGACGATGCCACCTTCGCCCCGATCGCCCGAGCCAACGCTGCCGACGTCGACGCCGCCCGCGCCCGCGGCCGCTCCGTCACCCGGCTCGTCCTCTCCGACACCATGCGGGCGGACATGGTCGCCGGGCTGCACCTCTGGCGCGACACACCGTCACCGCGCGGGCAGTCGCTCGAGACCGTCGAGCACCCGGGTTGGCGCGTCGACCAGGTCCGGGCCGGCCTGGGCCCCGTCGGTTTCGTCTTCGAGGGTCGACCCAACGTGTTCGCCGACGCCACCGGGGTCCTCCGCTCGGGCAACACCGTCGTGTTCCGCATCGGTTCGGATGCACTGGGCACGGCCAACGCGATCGTGGAGCACGCCCTGGACCCTGCGTTGGCGGCAGCAGGGCTGCCTGCCGGAGCGGCCTCACTGGTCGACAGCGCGTCACGGGCTGCGGGACACGCCATGTTCTCCGACGACCGCCTCGCCCTGGCCGTCGCTCGCGGCTCGGGGGCGGCCGTCGCCCAGCTCGGCGCGGTCGCCAGGCAGGCCGGCGTGCCGGTCAGCCTCCACGGCACCGGCGGCGCCTGGATCGTCGCCGCCGACTCGGCCCCGGTCGACGACTTCGCCGCCGCCGTGTACCACTCGCTCGACCGCAAGGTCTGCAACACGCTCAACACCTGCTGCATCGTCGCGAGTCGGGCCGACGAGCTCGTTCCGGCGTTCCTCCACGCACTCGACCGCGCCGGCGAGCGACGCAACGCCACGAGCAAGCTCCACGTGGTCGATGCCTGCCGCGACCACGTGCCGGCCGACTGGTTCGCGGAAGCGTCCATCGGCCGGGCCGAGGGCCTGGTCGCCGAACCACGGACCTCGACCCTCGGCTGGGACGACCTGGGCCACGAGTGGGAATGGGAG
The DNA here is from genome assembly GCA_965262315.1 of Acidimicrobiales bacterium. Taxonomy (GTDB): domain Bacteria; phylum Actinomycetota; class Acidimicrobiia; order Acidimicrobiales; family UBA8592; genus JBCCFK01. The sequence goes on along the minus strand of CBDHFJ010000029.1, from coordinate 292 downwards.
GACTCGCCCGAGGTCACCCTGGCCGTCGTCGACTCCGTCGACGACGCCATCGACCGCTTCAACGCCACCAGCCCCCAGTTCGTCGCCAGCCTGGTGTCCGCCGACCACGACGAGCACCAGCACTTCTTCGAACGGGTGAACGCCCCGTTCGTGGGCAACGGGTTCACCCGCTGGGTCGACGGCCAGTACGCCTTGGGCCGGCCCGAGCTGGGCCTGTCCAACTGGCAGTTCGGCAGGCTCTTCGGTCGCGGTGGGGTGCTGTCCGGCGACTCGGTCTACACGGTCCGCACGA
>CBDHFJ010000028.1:0-13633 GCA_965262315.1 Acidimicrobiales bacterium | reverse complement strand
CGTAGGCGGTCTCGTGGATCTCGGGCTCGAGGTCACCCAGCGCGTAGATCGGCATCATTCCCCTCCCAGTTCGGCGAAGTCGCCATAGCCGCCCTTGAAGAACAGCAGCGGTCCTCCGGTGTTCGTCCCCGGCGCCAAGTCGACGACGCGCCCGATCACGATGTAGTGGTCACCGGCGTCGACCGCTTCGTGGATCTCGCAGTCGATGTGGCACAGGCTGCCCTCGATCACGGGGGAGCCGGTGACGCCGGGATGCCAGGCGAAGCCGTCGAAGGGGTCTCTGGACTTGTCGAAGAAGCTGTTGCACAGGCCGAGTTGGTCTGCGCCCAGCACGTTGACGCAGTACTTGCCCGACTTCTCGATCCGGGCCCACGTACCCGACGTCTTCGCCGGCATGAACTGCACCAGCGGCGGGTCGAGCGACACCGAGCCGAACGAGCCGATGACCATGCCACACGGGCCGTCGTCGTCGGCGGTCACCACCGTGACCCCGGTCGGGTAGTGGCCGAGAACGTTGCGGAACTCGGCTGCGTCGATTGCCGGCGTGTCGTCGCTCATGGGCGGCGACGGTAGCCCAATCGCTCCCCACCGCGAGATGTTCGCGCCCCGATCGGTACCGGGCCGTGCGGCCACCAACGTCTCCGCGGAGAACAGCTCGCGGGGCGAGCCGTGAGCGCCGCCGAGGACGCCGGCCGGGTCGGGCAGATCGCCGGACACGTTGCGGATCATCGAACGCAATCACCAGCGGTTGCGCCCAGGCCAGGACCGCATCGTCGATCAGTCGCGAGCGGACTCCACCGGCACCGGCTGGGCCTCGTGTTGGGTGTCGCGAGGCAATCCGTAGGCGGCACAGGAGCCCTCGACCACCGCCGTGCCGCGGATGAGATCCGACTCGCCCCCGACGCCACGCATGCGGAACAGCGCCGGAAGCGCCAGCGCGGTGAACGCACCGCCCACCACGTAGCCGGCGCTGAGTGAGCGGGCATCGGCGAGCCGACCGAGCGAGAGCTGACCGCCGACGCCACCGACCGAGCTCACCATCGCGTCGAAGCTGATCACCGTGGCTCGGTGGTCGCTCGGGATCTCGTTGTGCATGTACGCCTGCCGCACCGGCATCATCACACCCATCGAGCCGGTCACGAGCAGGAAGCACGGCACCGCCACCCAGAACGAGTCGGTCACCCCCATGGCCACCGACGCCCCACTGCTGACCGCCGCGCCCCAGAGCAGGAGCGTGCTGCGGCGCCGGCACCGCCGGCTCAGCACCTCGACGAGCTGATTGCCCACGATGGTCGACAGCGACATGAGCGCGGTGATGACGCCGACCACCCAGATGGCGTCGCGGTCGAGCAGTTCCAGGAAGTACGGCTGCGATGCGTAGAACGCCCACCCGAAGAACGTCGCCCGGGCGACTCCGCTGAGCATGAGCGCCCGCAGGCCCGGACGACCCCACCCGTACTGGACCCCGGTTGCCGCCTGGGACCGCATGGCGGCCGGAACCTCGGCGAGCCGCAGCTCCTTGGGCTCGAAACCGACCTCGACCATGAGCCGATACGCGACCGACAGAAGACCGACCAGCAGCAGCCCCCGGACCACGAACGGGATGGCCAGATCGAGCTGACCGAGGAATCCTCCGGCCGTGGTCCCCACCAGCATGGCCACGCCCGTCACCTGTTGGGACCGGGCGAAGACGTGGTCGAGACCGTCGGCATCGCCGACGTGGCCGAGCGCGTCGACCAGCCAGGCGTCGAGTGCCCCCGAATAGAACGTGAACCCCAGACCCATGAACGCGGACACCGCGGCGAACGCGAGCACGTTGCCCGACGTCTCGGCGATGACCAGATAGAGCACCGTGGTCGCGGCCAACACGATCACGCTCAGGAGGTAGGACATCCGGCGGCCGAGCGTGTCTGCGACCACCCCGGTCGGGATCTCGAACACGACCATGCCGGCGCTGAAGATGGCGTTGACGACGAAGACCTGGCCGATGCTCAGGCCCGCGTCCAACAGGAAGAGGGTGTTCACGCCCCAGATCAGCGATGCCGCGAGCGTGTACAGGCCGGCCAGGACCATGTAGACGCGGACGACGGACGAGCGAGTGGTCAGCGACGAATCCACGTCGCCGTCCCGGTCAGGCCCCGAAGTGGAGGGTCATGCCCTCGGCCGCGGCGATGATGTCGTCGACGCCACGGTCCTTCGCCTCTTCCCGGGTCTCCTCGAGGAGCTGGTCCACCATGGCATCGTCGTGCCAGGGATCGTGGTGGAACAGGCACAGCTGCTTGGCGCCGGACTGCACGGCGACCTCGAGGGCGTAGGACGGGGTGCAGTGGCCCCAGTCGGGCCTGGCCGCCAGCTCACCATGGGTGAACTGGGCGTCGTGCATGACGAGGTCGGCCTCGGCACACAACTCGATGACTCCGGGGTCGACGTGGGTGGGGTTGCCGATGGGCTCCTGGTGATCGGGCAGGTACGCGATGACGAAGCCGTCGATCTCGATGCGATACCCGCTGGTGGTTCCCACGTGGGGCACGGCCTTGGTGGTCACCTTGGCGTCGCCGACCACGAAGCTCTCCTCCCAGCTGGTCTTGAACTCGACGCCCGTCGGCAAGTGGTCGCAACAGATCGGGAAGTACGGCGGCTGCATCATGCCGTTGAAGGCGGTCCGCAGGTCCTGCTCCTCGAACGGCGGGCCGTAGATCTCGACCTGGGAGTTGGGGTTGTGGATCGGACCGAAGAACGGCAGCCCCTGCACGTGGTCCCAGTGCAGGTGTGTCACCAGGATCGCGGCGTCGATCGGATTGCCGTTGCCGACACAACCGCCGTACTCGCGCAGCCCGGTTCCCATGTCGAGAATGATCGGACGATGGTCGTCGCGCTCGACGACGACGCACGACGTGTTCCCCCCGTACCGGCGCAGGGCATCGGACGCGCATGGCGTGGACCCCCTCACGCCGAAGAAGGACACGCTCGGTCCTTGGCTCTTCGACATTGAGCTACGACGGTAACCCACTGGTTGCGTCCGCGTGAATGCCGCGTCGGTGTGGCATCGGGCACAGGACGTCTCGGCGCACGATTCGCGCGAGACTGCCGCCATGACCGTGCTCCCCCGCCCAGGACTCCCCGACGGACTGGTCGCCTTCGTCAAGAAGGACTGTCCGACCTGCACCCTCGTCGAACCCGTACTCCAGGAACTGGAGTCGGCCGGCCGCCTCGCCGCCGTCTACACCCAGGACGACACCTCGTTCCCCGCGGTGGACAACCGCATCGACGACACCTCGCTGGAGGCCAGCTTCCGCCACGACATCGAGACCGTGCCCACGCTCATGTCGGTCGCGGACGGTGCCGAGGTGGATCGCATCGTGGGTTGGTCCCGCGACATGTGGGCCGGCTTCTCGGGCATCGATTCCCTGGGCCTCGATGCCGGCATCACCGACTTCAGCCCTGGCTGCGGGTCGATGAGCGTCGATCCCGATCTCCGCGCCGGCCTCGAAGCACGGTTCGGTTCCGGGTTCGCGAGCCGCGAGGTCGAGTTCGCCACCGCCGAGGACGAGCACGAGGCAATGTACGACCGCGGCTGGAGCGACGGCCTGCCGCTCGTCCCCCCGACCCCTGAACGGGTCGCCCGGATGTTGGAGGGCACCACCCGCGACCGCCACGACGTGGTGGCGCTGGTTCCGCCCAACCTGGTCGAGTGCACGGTCGAGAAGGTCGCGGTCAACGCGGTCATGGCCGGCTGCAAGCCCGAGTACCTGCCGGTGATCCTCACCGCGCTCGAGGCAGCGTGCACGAACGAGTTCAACATGCACGGCCTGCTCTGCACCACCATGCCGGTCGGGCCCATCATGCTCGTCAACGGACCCATCGCCCGACGCATCGGGATGAACTCGGGCGGCAACGTGTTGGGCCAGGGCAATCGGGCCAACGCCACCATCGGCAGGGCGATGAACCTCGTCATCCGCAATGTCGGGGGCGGTGAACCCGGCGGCATCGACCGGGCCGCGCACGGCGGCCCGCACAAGATCGGCCTCTGCTTCGCCGAGGACGAGGAGAACTCACCGTGGGAGTCCTACGCGGAGTCGCAGGGCTTCTCCCCCGACCAGAGCACGGTGACGCTCTTCGCCGGTGACGGCCCCCGATGTGTGGTCGATCAGCTCACCCGCGACGCCGAGGGCCTGGCCAAGAGCCTGGCGATGAACATCAACGCCAACATCCATCCGAAGCTGGTGATGGGCTTCGACACCATGCTGGTGATCGGGCCCGAGCACGCGTCCCGCTTCGCCGACGCCGGCTGGTCGAAGCAGCAGCTCCACGACGCCATCATCGCCGGCACGGTGCGCGACGCCGACACCATCCTGCGCGGTGTCGACGGGGTCGCCGAGGGTGCGCCAGCGTTCCTCGCCGGCAACCCGATCCCCAAGATCCGGCCCGACGGCGGGCTCATGATCGTCCACGCGGGCGGCGACGCCGGTCTGTTCTCTGCCATCATGAACGGGTGGGTCAACGGCGACACCGGTAGCCGACCCGTCACCAAGGAGATTGCTGTATGACCACCGTGCTCGATCCAACGGCCGAGACGGCACCGGCGGCTCGTGAGCTGTCGGAGCGCCTCGACACGCTCGAGGGCAAGACCGTCGGCCTGCTCGACATCTCCAAGCCTCGTGGCGACGTGTTCCTCGACCGTATTCAGGAGCTGCTCGAGATCGATGGCGCCACCGTCAAGCGCTACGCCAAGCCCACCTTCACCAAGCCCGCGCCGGTGGACCTGCGCCACGAGATCGCCGAGAGCTGTGATGCGGTGATCGAAGCGCTCGCCGATTGAGGCAGCTGCACGTCGTGCAGTGTGCACGACATCAGCGACATCGAGCGCCGCGGCCTGCCGGCGGTGTTCGTGGCCTCCGGCGTCTTCGTCGAGGCCGCCCAGACCCAGTCGGCCGCCCTCGGCTTCTCGCCCGAGCGGGTGTTCACCGAGCACCCCATCCAGGACCGCAGCGACGACGAGATGCGCGTCATCGCAGAAAAGGCCTACGGCGAACTCAAGGACGCGCTCGTGCGTTGAGGCGCCGGGCCTTCGGCCCATGCTGGCGCCCCACCGTCACGACGCTCGTTGCCACACGCGCGGCTTCATTTCGCTCGAACAGGAACCCACGTGCTCCCCTCCTCCGGGGGGATGACCAACCGATTCGGGCTGCTGCCGGGCAAAGTGGCAATACTTGGGTATGGACGCTGCAGCGCTGCGAGAGAAGTACCTGGCCGAACGCGACAAGCGGATCCGGCCCGACGGCAACGATCAGTACATCGAGCCCACCGGCAAGTTCGCCCACTATCTCGACGATCCCTACGTCGAGCCCGAGCCGCGTCAGCCGATGGTCGACGAGGTCGAATTCGTCTTCATCGGAGGCGGCTTCGCCGGCCTGACCACGGGCGCAGCCCTGAAGAAGGCCGGGATCGACGACGTCCGCATCATCGAGAAAGGCGGCGACTTCGGGGGCACCTGGTACTGGAACCGATACCCCGGCGCGATGTGCGACACCGCAGCGATGGTCTACATGCCGCTGCTCGAAGAGACCGGCCACATGCCGTCGCAGAAGTACGTCCACGCGCCCGAGATCCTCGACCACTGCCGCCGGATCGGTGAGCACTTCGGGCTCTACGAGAACGCCGCGCTGTCGACCGAGGTGACCTCGCTCGACTGGGACGCCGACTCGAGCCGCTGGATCGTCCGCACCAACCGGGGCGACGTCATGAAGGCGCGTTTCGTGGGCATGGGCACCGGCCCCCTCCACCGCCCGAAACTGCCCGGCATCCCGGGGATCGAGTCGTTCGAGGGCCACTCGTTCCACACGAGCCGTTGGGACTACGACTACACCGGCGGCGACCCTGCCGGCGGGCTGATGACGGGCCTGGCCGACAAGCGCGTCGGGATCATCGGGACCGGCGCGACATCGGTGCAGTGCATCCCACATCTCGCCGCCGCCGCGGGTGAGCTCTTCGTGTTCCAGCGCACCCCGTCGTCGATCGACATCCGCAACAACCACGACATCGACCCCGACTGGTTCGGCGAGCTCGAGCCTGGTTGGCAGGAGAAGTGGCTGATGAACTTCACCACCCTTCAGACCGGCGGATTCGCTGACGAGGACCTGGTGAAGGACGGCTGGACCGACATCTCCAAGCGCATCCGTGACCGCATGGTGGAGATGAAGCCGACCGAACTGACCCGTGAGGCGTTCCTCGCCGCGTACCGCGACTGCGACGACGAGAAGATGGAGGAGATCCGAGCGCGGGTCGACGAGATCGTGGCCGACCCGGAGACCGCCGAGGCGCTCAAGCCGTGGTACCGCCAGCTGTGCAAGCGCCCGTGCTTCCATGACGAGTACCTGCAGGCGTACAACACGCCGACGGCGCACCTGGTCGACACCGACGGCAAGGGTGTCACCGAGATCACCCCGACAGGGGTCGTGGCCGGTGGGGAGCACTACGAGCTCGACTGCCTGATCTTCGCGTCGGGCTTCGAGGTGGGCACGTCGTTCGCTCGCCGGTCGGGCTTCGAGACCACCGGGCGCGACGACGTCACCCTCTCCGACCACTGGGCCAAGGGGATGCGCAGCCTGCACGGCCGACACATCCACGGCTTCCCGAACCTGTTCCTGGTGAGTCCGTCACAGGCCGCCAACCTGATCTCGAACGTGCCCCACAACCTGATCGAGGCCGGCAAGACGATCGCCGCCACGGTGAGCCATGCGATCGAGATCGATGCCACCGAGGTCGAGACGACGGCCGAGGCCGAGCAGGCGTGGATCGACCTGCTTGTGTCAGGCCAGCGCACCTTCGGAGCGGACCCCGACTGCACGCCTGGGTACTACAACAACGAAGGCCGCCCGGAGCTGGCGGACGACCAGCTCGGTCGCTTCGGCTACCCCGAGGGGCCGGTGGCCTACTTCGCCTACATCGACGAGTGGCGTACCTCGGGCGAGTTCACCGGCCTGGAGTTCCGCTGATCCTCCGGCGTACCCGCCGGTGCCAGGCACCACCCGGTACAGCGGACACCTCCACTCACATCTTTCCGATCCTCCGGCGTACCTGCCGGTGCCAGGCACCACCCGGTACAGCGGACACCTGCCTCCGGCGTGCCGGTGCCAGGCACCACCCGGTACAGCGGACACCTCCGCTCACATCTTTCCGTAGTCGACGGTGAACCAGCGCTCGGGGGTCATGGCGATCCGGAGCGAACCGTCGCCGGAGCTGTTCGCCGCGTACGCGGTGCCGAGCTCCTCGCCGAGATAGCGGATGGCCATCGGCTTGGTGTCGACATCAGGGCTCGCTGTGGTGGACGACGTGACCGGGCCTTCGACCGACACGTACATGTACGGCATGTCCTCCTGCTGGGCGCAGAGGCTGAACCGGTTGCACTTGCGCAGCAGACGGTTCTTGACCGACTCCTCGCCCATGATGACGACGACGTCGCCACCGGGTTCGTAGTCGTACCAGACCGGCACCGTGAGCGGCGGCCCGTCGGCTCGCTCGATCGACATGACGCCGACGTGAACACCGGCGAGAAACGCCTCGCGCTCCTCCTGACTCATCTGCAAGCTCATGGCGGCGACGCTAGCGCACCCACTCCTCGCGAAATCGGGCCAGAACTGCACGCCACCGGTGCAGAACCCGCCCAATTTTCGGGAGCGTTGGTCAACGCTGCGCTGCGACCTCGGCGGCGAGGGCCGGGGCCAGGTCGCCGCGCGTGGCGACCTCGATGTCGTCGGCGCCGACCAGTTCGGCCAGCTTCCGCAGCTCGTCCGCCGCTGCCGGCGCCACCTCGTGGGGCTCGGCCCAGTCCTCGATGTGGCTGGCCTTGACCTCGAGCACCCGGCGCTGCCGGTCGGTCTTGAGGTCGAAACGGCCAACCAGCCTGTCGCCGAGCAGGAACGGCAGCACGTAGTACCCGTGCACCCGCTTCTCCTTCGGCACGTAGATCTCGATCCGATAGTGGAAGTCGAACAGCGACTCGGCCCGCTCGCGGTTCCAGCACACCGGGTCGAACGGTGAGAGCAGCGCCTGCGCGTCGACCTTGCGGGGCACCGGCACCTCGGGGTGGCGGTAGGTGGGCTTCGCCCAGCACTCGACCTTCGTCTCGATCAGGCGCCCGTCCTCCACCAGCTCGGGAAGGAGGGCCTTGGCCTCCTTCTTGGGGAGCCGGAAGTAGTCGACCAGGCAGTCAGCGGTGCCGACGCCGTGTGCCTCGGCGCTCTGCACCAGGAGCTCCTTGATGGCGTCGGCGTCCGGCGGCGTGGGCTGGGACAGGATGTCGTCGGGGATGATGCGCTCGAGCACGTCGTACTGCTTCTCGAAGGCAGCGTTGCGACGGACGCCGATGGCGCCGATGCGGAACAACCAGTCGGCGGCGAGCTGCCCCAGCGACCGGCTCCCCCACCACTCACCGGCACGGGGCCGCGGGTCGCTCAGCTCGCTGGTGAGGATCGGACCTCGCTCGGTGATCTCGTCGAGCACCGCCTGGACGTACTGCGGCTCCTCCTGGGCCAGACGGACGAGGCCGCCCCAAGTGCCGCCCTCCTCGGACCGGCGCTTCTGCCAGCGCAGCAGCGGCTCGGACTCGACCGGCAGGACCGACGCCTCGTGTGCCCAGGCCTCGAACCACTCGTCGTGGTGATAGGCGATCTCGTCGAGCAGCTCGGCCCGGTACGGGCCGAGACGGGAGAACGCCGGCATGTACTGCGTGCGGATCACCACCGGAACCGAGTCGAGCTGGATCAGCTTGAGCCGCCCCATCAACTTGCGGAGGTGGCGACGGTCGACGCGGCCGGTGGGCCGCCGCTCGCCGAAGCCCTGGGCTCCGAGCGCCAGCCGCCGTGCCTGTCCGATCGACATGTCCCCCATCGCCGGGACCCTATCCGGCGGGCAACCGCCAACGTCCGTCCTGGTGCACGGCCAGCTCGTCTTCCACCAGGGTTGCGGCCACGCGAAGCGCCCTGGCCTCCTCGCCGGGCCAGCCCATCACCGCGGCCAGCTCGGTGTCGGCAACGGGGCCCCGCCGGAGTGCGTCCACGAGCCGGCCCCTGCCCTGGCGGTCGGACCCCTCGAAGGTCGACTGCCGCGGCGACGGCGTGGCCGGGTCGGGACCGACGCCCTGCCACCCACACCAGTCGTGAACCGGGCAGTGCTCGCATGCGGCCGAGCGTGCCCGGCAGACGGTCGCTCCCAGGTCGAACATCGCCTGGTTCCAGGCCCACGCCCGCCCGGCCGGGACGTGACGATCGGCGTCGTCCTGCAGCTCCCGGGCCGTCATCGTCGTGCCCCGCCAGCGGGCGAGGATCCTGCCCACGTTCGTGTCGACCACCCCGACGTCACGCTCGTGGGCGAAGACCAGCACGGCTCGAGCCGTGTACGGACCGATGCCCGGCAGCGCCAGCAGCGCGTCGAGCTCATCGGGCAGCGTCCCGCTGTGTCCTTCGACCACGGCCACCGCGGCGCGGTGCAGGTTCACGGCGCGCCGGTTGTACCCCAGCCCGGCCCATGCCTCGATGACGTCGGCTGGCGCCGCGGCGGCGCAGGCAGCCGGGGTCGGGAATCGGGCCATGAACGCCTCGAACTTCGGAACCACCCGAGCGACCTGGGTCTGCTGGAGCATGAGCTCGGAGACGAGGATCGCCCACGGGTCGCGGGTCCGCCGCCACGGGAGATCACGTCGGGTGTCCTCGGTCCACGCGAGCACGGCACGCTGTCTGGCTTCCACCGCAACCACCGCCGGACCGTAGCTCGGCTGCGTACGACCAGCTCCGCCGACTGCTCGTCGAGCGAGGCACCGTGAGAGAATCAGTCGGTGCGACTTCTCGTGGCCCTCGCCGTCCTGATCGCCGGCCTCGCAGCGGTGCCGGCATCCGTCTCGGCGCAGGACGACACCGAGAACCCGGTCACCGTCCGCGAATCCGACCAGCAACCCGTCGGCGGCATCGTCGTGAAGCCCAACTCGGGAACACCGCCGGAGAACGCCGGTGATCGCGGCGGCGCGCTGCAGGTGATCCTCTTCGCACTTCTCATCGGCTTCGGGGTCATCGCCGTGTTCTCGATCCGGCGCAGCAGCCGCAAGGCCCTCGCGGCACAGGGCCGAACGTAGGCGACTGCTGCGCAGCCTTCTAGTCCTCGAACGAGCGGATCTCGATCTCGACACCCCGCCGTTCGAGTACCTCGGTGGTGTCGTCGACGACGGTCTCGTAGAGCTGGCGAGTCGACTCGTCGAGCTCGCCGGCCAAGGCCTGGGGCAGCGGCACGATCGTGTAGTCGCTGCGGTCGACCCGGGTCGGGGTGAACGACACCGCGTCGATGGTCCACCCCAGCTCCTCGCTGCCGGTGATGTCGACGTAGACGATGATGCCGTTCTGCGACGCCGCCGGGCAGCACGCTGCCGACTGGTTGCTCAGGAAGTTGCCGACGCCGTAGAAGACGAACTTGTCGTTGATGACGTCGAGCGGCTGCACCACGTGGACGTGCGCCCCGACGATGAGGTCGATCCACTCCGACTCCAGGAACGCCGTGGCCTGGTCGATCTGGGTCTGTGACGGGTCGACCTGGTACTCGTTGCCCCACTGGATGCTCAGTACCACCAGGTCGGCCCCGGCCGCCTTGGCGGCCTGGGCGTCGGCCAGCACCCGCTCCACCGTGGTCACGTTGACCAGGTACGGACGATCCGACGGCAGCACGAACCCGTTGAGCCCGTACGTGTAGCTCAGGTGGCCGATGGTCAGGTCGCCGATCGGATACAACGCCGGCGTGTCCCGCTCCTCGGCGGTACGGAACATGCCCGTCTGGAGGAGGCCCGCCTCCTCGATCATGGTCACGGTGGACTCCACCCCCGCCGCACCCTTGTCGTAGGAGTGGTTGGACGCGGTCGAGCACGCGTCGTAGCCGGAGGCCTTGAGGCCGGCCGGCATCTCCCTGGGGGCGTTGAAGATCGGGTAGCCGGACAGGCCGACGTTGTCGCCCGACACCGGAGTCTCCACGTGGCACACCGCGAAGTCGACCGCCTCGAACAACGGGGCGACCTGAGAGAACATCGGCCGGTAGTCGTACGGCAGGTCGTCGGTGCCGTCCGCAGCGGCCTGATTGATCACCGGGCCGTGGCTCAACACCTCACCGCTGAACGCCAGGGTGATCGTCTGTTCCGACGGCGTCGGGGTCGGCACCGGGGTGGCCGTGGGCACCGGCGTGGCTGTCGGGGTGGGTGTGGGAGTGGGCGTGGGCGGTGGCGTGGGAATGTCCTGAGTCCTGAGCTCGGCCGCCTGTTCGTCTCCGGTCACGAGCAGGTACTGCAGGCCGAGGACCAGGGCCAGCACCCCGAGGAATCCGCCGATGAACCGCACGAGTGCGATCGTAGGCGCGCGTCAGATGGCGTTGCGGAGCAGCTCGGCGGCCACGGGCACATCGACGTGCTGGAGCGCATCGGTCACGGTGGCGGGGCCGTCGGGCCCCACGATGTGGGTGACCAGGTCCAACGGCACGAACTCCTCGTCGACGTCCCACGGATCATCGGGGGTCACGCGCTGGCGCAACGAGGAGAACAGCGGTGCCGGGAGCAGACGTCCGACGCCGCCGACCAGCCAGACCGGGACGCCGGCGTGCGCCGCCACGGCGGCGGCGGCCCGGCTGCCGGCCACGGCGAGAAACTCCTCGGGGCCGATGGCCGCGGACTCGAGCAGAACGAGGTCGGCGTCCGCGATCGCCGCTCCCAAGCCACCGACGGGCACATCTGCGGCGTCGACGTCGTCGTGCCAGAGGCGCTGGACGAACCCTGCGCCCTCCCCCAGGACGTCGACCACCAGCACCTCGCAGTCACCGCGAGCTGGCAGCGCCTCGGCTGCCGCCTCGGGCCACCCGAGCACGGCAACGCTGGCGCCGTCGGGGATCGCGTAGCGGAGTTCGCGTGCGGTGCGATCCACGTCGAGGGCGTCGAGGCAGTCGCGGAGCTCGGTGGTGGGATCACCCGAGCTCAACACGCGCGACGCCAACCACAACAACGGTCCCGAAGAGGGCTGGCGAGAGATCATCCGCCGGCACGCCGTGACCAGGCCCTGCGGCTCGCGGGAGAACGACATCAAGGCGCCGGCCGTCTCCCGTGCCAGCACCGACTGCGGGACACCGGAGGCGCGGGCCACATAGCGCAGGCGCTCGATCGGGTGCATCGCCTCGAATCTACCGACTCACATCCTTCGACCATGCGTCGAAGCGTGGGCCAGGCCCTGAATTCGACCTCGCGACGGTGTGCCGTGGCGCCGCGACCGTGCGCTACCTTGACCGTCGTGGCAACGACCCCTGCACCCGATGTCTCGCTCGATCCGCTCCGTGGTGAGGCCCGGCCCATCGAGGACTGGGTGACCACGTTCCACCTGGTGATGGTGGTGCTGGATCCCTACACCCACGAGAGCAGCTGGCTGATCGACACCGCCGGCCGCGTCCTGCGCGCGTTCACCGGCGCCGACTGCCGCGTGTCGTGGCTGGTGACCGCCGACGAAGCACAGACGGCCGACTACCTCGGTCCCTGGGCGGAGGAGCTTCTCGCCTTCTCCGACCCCGACCGCGCAGTGGTGAAGTCGCTCGGGCTCGAGACCCTGCCCGCCATCGTGCACATCGACCAGAGCCTCAACGTCGTCGGTTGCGCCGAGGGTTGGAACCCCGACGAGTGGCGTGACGTCGCCACCGGCCTCGCCGACGTCATGAGCTGGACCCGGCCCGCCATCCCCGGCCCCGGCGACCCCACGCCCTACGCCGGCACTCCTGCCCTGGGCTGAGGGGCCGCGCGGGTAGGCGCTGCCTCAGCGTGGGCGCGACAGCGCCGAGGGACGAGGCGCGGGACGGCGCCTCGGGCGCAGCCGCACCGCAACAAGTGTTGCGATGCGGGAAGACTGGGTAGCGTCGAGTCCATGCCGGACTTCGATTACACCGAACTCCTCCCGATCGGCGAGGACACCACCGAGTACCGCAAGCTCAGCGACGAAGGCGTGTCCACGTTCGAGGCGAACGGGGAGACATTCCTGAAGGTCGAACCCGAGGCGCTCCAGCTGCTCACGGCGACGGCGATGCACGACATCGCCCACTATCTGCGACCCGGGCACCTCCAGCAGGTTGCGGCGATCCTCGACGACCCCGAGGCGTCGGCCAACGACCGTTTCGTGGCGATGGAGCTGCTGCAGAACGCCAACATCGCTGCCGGCGGCGTCCTGCCGATGTGCCAGGACACCGGTACGGCCATCGTGATGGGCAAGAAGGGCCAGCACGTCTTCACCGGCTTCGACGACGAGCAGGCGATCGCCCGCGGCGTCTTCGACACCTACCAGACCTCGAACCTGCGCTATTCGCAACTGGCGCCGATGTCGCTGTTCGAGGAGAAGAACACCGGCAACAACCTGCCGGCCCAGATCGAGCTCTACGCCACCCAGGGATCGGCCTACAAGTTCCTGTTCATGGCCAAGGGGGGCGGTTCGGCCAACAAGAGCTACCTGTTCCAGGAGACGAAGGCGCTCCTCAACCCCGAGAGCCTCACCCGCTTCCTGGACGAGAAGCTGCGCACGCTCGGCACCGCCGCCTGCCCGCCATACCACCTGGCCGTGGTCATCGGCGGCACGTCGGC
>CBDHFJ010000027.1:0-86790 GCA_965262315.1 Acidimicrobiales bacterium | reverse complement strand
GTGCGCCAGCTGGACGTCGGGGCCGAGCAGTCCCAACGACTCGAGCCAGGTGACGTGCCGCAGCCCGCGTTCGTCGAGGCTCATCTCCACCTCGACGGCGGTCTCGGCACAGTGAATGTGACAGCCCGCACCCCAGGACCGCGCATCGGCGATGGTGGCCTGCATGGCCTCGTCCGAACAGCCCCACGGGATGAGCGGGGCGGTCTCGATCCGGATGCGGTCGTCGTCGTGCCCGTGCCAGCGCTCGCGCAGCGCCGTCGTGCGGTCGATGATGGTGCCGGCGTCCTCGGAGAGCGATGGCTCGTAGTTGCGGTCGGCCCAGCCCCGGGCCAGCAGGAACCGGATGCCGAGGTCGGCGGCTGCCTGGCAGACGGCGTCGTCGATGGCCTCGTCGATGTGGATGTACTGGTGGTCGATCACCGACGTGGCCCCGCCCCGCAGGTTCTCGATCAACCCGACGGTGGCCGCGAGCCCAGCCGATTCGCGATCCAGATGCACGGCGCCGGGCCAGATGCAGTCGCGCAGCCAGTCGAGCAACGGCTTGTCGTCCGCCAGGCCCCGGAAGAACGTCTGGAAGAGGTGGGTGTGGGCGTTCGTCATCCCCGGCATCACGGCGGATCCGGTGGCGTCGACCACGCGGTCGGCGGCCTCGATCATCGCGGACGGCGGCTCGCCCGGTCCCACCTGGGCGATGCGGTCATCCTCGATCAGCACCCAGCCCGGATCGTGAACCGTGAACGCGTCGTCGACCGTGACGACGGCCCCGCCGGAGATCAGCAGCGACGTCACGGACGGAAGTCGGCGAAGGCGTCGACCACCGGGCCGATGTCGGGCATGAGCGGGTAGAGGATCGGGCACGTCACACCGGCGTCGATGTACTCGGCGACCTTGTCTCGGCACTCGGCCGCGGTGCCGACCGCCATCAGGCTGCGACAGAGGTCGTCGGGGATGAGGTGGGCCGCCTTGCGATAGTCCTCCTCGGTGGCCGGCCAGCCGACGATCTCCTGGACCCGTTCGACCAGCTCGGGGTCGGCACCGGACGCCTCCATGATGTGGGGCTCGGTCCCGAGGTAGTAGGCCACCAGCGACTTGCCGACCATGACCGCCTCGTCGGGGTCGTCGTCGGACAACGAACACGCCAACAGCTCGGGCCGGTCGACGTCATCGAGCGTCTTGCCGGCGCGCTCGGCGCCGACCCGCACCCGTTCCACCGCGTCGCGTATGTAGTCGGTGCTCACCACGTAGTTGAGGACGGGGCCATCGCAGATCTCACCCGACAGCTCGAGCATCTTCGGGCCGGTGGCGCCGATGTAGATCGGGATGTCTCGGGGACTGGTGTCGCCATAGGCCACGTCGAGTCGGACCCGGTCGAGGGTCACGAACTCGCCCTCGTAGGTCACCTCTTCCATGGTGAACAGCTCGCGGATCGCCTCGATGTTCTCGCGCATGGCCGTCAGCGGCTTGCGGCGGCCGGCGCCGACGCGCGACGCGATCGGCTCCCACCAGGCGCCGAGGCCCAGCATGACCCGGCTCTCGCCTTCGGGGGTGAGCCCGCCCAGCTCCCACATGGTGCTCCAGGTGGCGGCGATCACGGCCGGATTGCGCGTGTAGATCGGCAGCACGCCGCTGCCGATGCGGAGACGACTGGTCTCGGTGAGCAAGGCGCTCATCAGCACCACGCAGTCCCGGGCGAGCCTGGTGTCGGCCTGCCAGATCTCGGAGAAGCCCTTCTCCTCGGCGTACTTGGCGATCTCCAGCTCGTAGCGGATGTCGTGCTTGTCCTGCAGATAGAGCGCCATGCGTTGCGTCATGAGCGGCGATCGTACTTCCGTCACGTCACCAGGTCGCTGCCCTGATCGTTGCCTGTCGTCTCGGGACGGGCGGACGGATCGGTCGCGTTATGGTCTCGCCGATGCGAGTGCTGCTGGTCGACGGCTTCCGAGACGATGCGGAGATCCCCGGGGTGGTGGCCGACGCCCTCATGGCGCGAGGCCACCGGCTCGACCGCCTCCGCCTCGTCGACGAGGGCTTCCAGCGCTTCATGAGCGAGACCGAACGCCGGCAATACCACGAGCCCGACAACCTGGTGACGCCCGAGCAGCAGCGGTCAGCGGAGCTGCTCCGCGCCGCCGACGCGCTCGTGGTCACCACGGCGCTGCGGTCGGGGTCGATCGAACCGGCCGTCAAGAGTTGGTTCGAGCGGGTGTTCGTGCCCGAGGTCTCGTTCACGTTCGCCCCCAGCGGGCGGGTCACCGGGGCCCTGAAGAACATCCGACGCATCGGGATGGTCGTGCGCTCGCCCGACGAGGATCCGAGGCGGCACACCCGGCTCAGCTCCACCCGGTCGGTGGTCCGGGGCGTGCGCATGAGCGCGCACCCGCTCTGCCGGACGACCTACCTGGCCGTCACAGCCGACACCGACGCTCCGGTTGCCGTCGGCCGGGCGTTCCGTCGTTGGTGAGCGCCGCTCAGACGGCGCCGCTCAGACGGCGGCGGGTGGGCGACGGCCGTAGGGCAGCCGCTGCCACACCTGGCGGTTCGCACGAGCGGGCCGTCGCCCGGCGAAGCGGTCCTCGACGGAGGCGAGGTGGGCGTGGATCGCGTCGGGTGGTTGCCGGTCGACCTTGTAGAGCGGGAGCCACTCGAAGGTGGCGCTCGCCCCGCACCGCGCCAGGACCAGGTTCGCCAGATGGGCTCGGCCCCACTCGCCCTGCACGGTGTTCAGCAGCTGGCTCGATCCCAACGAGGTGACCGCCACCAGGCGCTCCACGCCAACGAGTGCGTTCTCGGCGAGCATGTCCTGCAACCATTCGAGCAGGGAGGCCGGCTGGCCGCCCCACCACGTGGGGTAGACGAGCACGAGCTCGTCGACGCCGGCGAGGTCGGACGAGTCGGGGCGCTCGCCCTGGCAGAGCCGGCGGACGAGGTGCTCGCGCCCGGCCGTCGTGAGCCCAGCGACGACTCGCTCCAGCAGCGCTGCGTTCAGGCTGTCGGGCACGGGGTGGGCTTGCACGACGAGCATTGGCATCGCCTCACCTTATGTGAGGCGAGGGGCCAGGCCCATCGGCCTGACCCCTCCGTGACGCGTCCGGGTCAGGACATCGGGGGGCCGACGAACTCCGCCTCGTACGGGCCGATGGCTTCGACCAGCTTCGGAATGTCGGGCTCGGTCGGATCGGGGATCCGCGCCTCGGGTGCTTCGACACCGGCGTCGACGTGGAACTGCTCGAAGCCGCCCGGAGTGTTGATCTCGAGCATCTTGGCGCCACCGTCGCCGGCGATGAAGCAGTGGGGCACGTTGCGGGGGAGGAAGATCGACTCGCCCGCGCGCACCACCGTGGTCGGCGCGTCCATGTCGCCGAGCCGCGCCGTGATCTCGCCCTCGATGACGTGGATCGCCTGGTCTTCCCGGTGATGCACGTGCATCGGCGGCGAGAAGTGGGGAGGCAGCCACTGCTCCATGATCGAGATCGCGCCGCCCGTGTCGTCGCCACTCACCGTCGTCCGCATGAACACACCTTCGAACCAGATGTCCTTGGTACCTCGTTCCGCCATCGTCATCGCCTTTCTCTTCGATCGCTCTTCGATCGCTTTTTGGTTGTTGCTCAGGGCCGATCGACGGTCCGCCATCGCTCCACCCCGTTGTGAGATGACAGTCTCACGATGAGACGTTAGTGTCAAGAGGCAATCAGTCCACGGGAAGGAGGCGCCGCCGATGGCGACAAGGGAACGGCAACGAGCACGGACCCGCCAGGCGATCCTCGACGCCGCCGGCGAGCTGCTCGACGCGCACACCGAGGTCACCATCGAGGCAGTGGTGGAGGAGTCGGGCGTCAGCCGCGCCACCGTCTACCGCTACTTCGAGAGTGCGGACGACATCGCCTGGCACGCCATCACGGACCGCATGACCGTCGACGCCGAGGACGTGGTCGACGCAGCCGGACCCTCGCCCGTCGACCGGATCGTGGCAGCCGAAGGGGCGGTGCACGACTACCTGTTCAATGAGCCCGACAACCTTCGCCGTGCCGTGGCGATCACCGTCGCCCGCGTCCTCGAGGGTCGGGCCGAGGACACCGACCGTCCTGCTCGTCGCCTTCGCTACATCGACAGCGCCATGGCACCCATCGTCGACCACCTCGACGACGAGACCGCGTTCAAGCTCCGGCACGCGCTCGGCACCGTGCTCGGCGCCGAGGCCTACGTGTCGCTGGTCGACGTGTGTCGCGTCGACCCCGACGACACGCGCGGCGTCCTCTCGTGGGCCGCCCAAGCTCTGATGCGCCAAGCGATGCTCGACGCCGGGATCGAGCCCGCCTGACTCAGGCCGCCGACCCCACCAGCATCGCGCCGGCGAGGATGAGGGCCACGGCGAGCACGACGCGCCCCGTGCGTTCGTGAACGCCGAACACGACCGCGCCCACCAGGACCACCGTCAGGTTCTGGGAGGCCAGCGACAGTGGTGCGACGATCCCCACGCGGCCACGGTCGAGTGCCTCGAGGAGCAGCGGCAGCGCGAAGCCGATCACGAGCCCCGACGCACCGAACGCGGGCAGGGCTCGTCGGCACGCGTCGGCGAGGCGCGCTCGCTCGGCCGCGGCCGCCTGCGCCAGCAACACGACTGCGGCTGCCGCGAGCACGATGGCGCCCGCCCACCACGACGAGACCGATGACGACGATCCGAACTCTCGGGCCACCACGTCGCGGATCCCGAAGCTCAACGCGGTGGCCAGTGCCAGGACCACACCGATGCGTCGGCCGCGGAGGCCGGGCTCCCAGCCGATCACCGCGCTGCCCACGATGGTCACGGCCGTCCCCACGATGATCGCCGCCTGCCACGACTCGTCGAGGAACACGATCGCGAGAACGACCGACCACGCCGGTGACGTGCCCACCAGCACCGAGGTGCGACTGGCGCCGATGCGCCCGATCGCGGCCACGAAGAGTCCTTGCGAGCTGCCCGGTGCGATGGCGCCGACCAGCGCGAACCGCCACACGTCGTCCCACGCCGGCAGCTCGTGGCGGGCCGCGACCGCGACCACGAGCGCCGTCGCGGCTGCGATGGTCACGCCCACGCTCGCGCCGACCACCGCCGGCACGCCGGTGCGTTCGAGCCCCCACCGGACGATGACGATGTTGACCGCCCATGCGGCCCCCGCCAGAACGGCGAGGACGACCGCCGCGGTCACCGGGTCACGTCGTCAGCCGAGGTGGGGGAGGACACCCTCGGACAAGCGGTGGAGTTGCTCCTCCACCTTGCCGTACGGGTCGCCGGGCATGGCCGGGAACAGGATCAGGTCCTCGACGCCGCCGAGGTAGGTGTCGTACCACTTGATCTGCTCGGCCACCTCGTCCGCCGTTCCCACGAGCCACACCTTGTTGTCGAGCGACTCGTCGAGCGACGGGATGAGGCCGGCTTCGGCGGGGCCTCCGTCGGCACCCATGTACCCCTTCGACCAGCCGTACGGGCCGAGGAATTTCCAGTACTCGTCGTGACCCTTGCGCACCGCCTCGATGGCCTCCTCGCGGGAGTCGGCCACACAGGTGTTGACCACCAGCGTCCGCTTCTCGCCCGGCGCGAGCTCGGCCCCGTGCGTTTCCGCGTAGATCTCGGCGTAGCGGTCCCAGAACTGCTTCATGAACGCGTGGTGCTTGAGCCACATCACGCCGCCCCAGCCCTTGCGGGGGACGGCCTCGAGCGTCGGCGGCGAGGTGATCGCCTGCCAGGTCTCGTAGGGGTGCAGTGGGCGGGGGATCAGCGACAGCTCCTCGACGAAGCCGCCGCGGTCGGGGATGCCGGGCGCCGGGAATTCGTAGATGTCGCCCTTGAAGCTGAACGACTCGTTGTCCAGGGCCAGGTGGATGACTTCGACGGCCTCGTCGAACTGCTTGCGGTTGAACTCGTCCGCGTCGGCCTTGTCGGGGTTGTCGAACGAGCCGATCTTGGAGCCGAAGTTCTCCTGTTCGCGCGGGACCGTGCCCCGACCGATGCCGAGGATGCCGCGGCCGCCCGAGATGTTGTGGAGGGTCGAGAAGTCCTCGGCGAGGCGCAGTGGGTGCCACATGCCGACGATGTTGAACATCGTGCCGATCCGGATCTGCTCGGTGCGCTCGGCCAGGATCGTGCCGATCTGGATGCCGTTCGGGATGACCTCGTACCCCTCGTACTGGAAGTGGTGCTCGGTCAGCCAGAACGAGTCGAACCCCAGCTTGTCGGACAGGACGCCCATGTCCAGGATCCGCTCGGTGGCGTCCCACACCTCCTTGGCGCCGTAGCGACGATCGGTCGGCGCCGGCGGGCCACCGCCCGCGTCGTCCATTTCGACACCACCGAAGAGGAAGATTCCTGTGCGCATGGCGTCACTGTACGACGATGGTCCGAACCGCGAGAGACCGGACCGTGACAGGAGTCGGCAAGGTGAGACCGAGACCACGAGGTGACCGACGATGACCCGGCGCGGCGTATGGCTGTTTCCAGGCGTCGCGGCGAGCGCGCTGGCCGATGCCGTGGTCGCCGCGGAGGACGCCGGTCTCGACGAGGTCTGGATCGCCGACGAAGGGGTGGCCCGCGAGCCGGTCCCGATCCTCGCGGCAGCAGCGCAGCGGACCGAACGCATCCGCCTGGGCGTCGGCATCACGTCGCCGCTGCTGCGCCATCCCGGCGCGATCGCGGCGACGATGGCGACCCTCGACGAGCTCAGCGACGGCCGCGCCGTTCTCGGTCTCGGCGTGGGAGGGGGCCTGTCGCTCGGCCCGTTCGGCATCGCCACGTCCCGGCCCGTCGGGGTGGTGGCCGATGCGATCAGGGTTGCCCGTGGCGTGCTGGGAGGACGGGCGGTCGAGGGCTCGATGTCGTACGAACCGCCACCGCACGCCATGGGCCCGCGGGACGTTCCGCTGTGGGTCGGCGCGCGGGGGCCGCAGTTGGTGGCCCTCGCCGCTCGAGAGGCCGACGGCATCTTCCTGTCCGGCTGCAGCCCGGCTGAGCTGGAGCGCATCGTCCCCGTCGTCCGCGGGACCCGAGCGGCCGTCGAGCTCGCGCTCTACCACTCGGCAGCTGACGGCGACCCCCGCGACTCGGTGAGCCCGTGGGAGGCGGTCGGCAACGACCTGGCGTCGATGTGCGAGCGGTGGCGGCCGGCCTCGGTGGGCATCAACCTCGTCGACCTGGCCTCCGGCGACGACCCCGATGCGGTGCACCTCGTGGCGCGCGCGGCGACCGTGCTGCGAGACGTGGCCTGAAGCGGCCACCAGTCGAACAGGGGAGCGATCAGCAGTCGCGGACGACGTGGAATGCTCGGCAGGTCGGGTCGCGAAGCCACGCGCCCATTCGTGCGTCGACCTCGGCAACCGCGTCGGGTCCGATGGCCTTCCACTGCTCCATGGACTCCCACCAGATCACTGCGTGGATCGTGTCGGCATCGTCTTCCTCGACCCACATCTCCTTGCGGACGAAGCCGTCTTGGCGTTCGAGGAATCGGCTCCACACCTGCTCCTCGACGCGAAGCCACTCCTCCTGCTCGTGTTCGGCGACGCTGAACGTCAACAGCTCGATGACCATGCCCCGAACCGTAGGAGAGGACGGAGGGGGAACAGGTCACCGGAACGACAGGGATGCGACAGGCCCCGGATGTGAACAGTATGTTTCCAAAGGGCCGTACGGAGGGAGCGCCAAGTAGGGTGCGCGCCAACGGTCCGACGTAGCAGTCTCGAGGAGGGGTCGAGCCGATCATGTCCAGCACGGGAGCGACCCTGTCGTTCGAGAACATCGGGATGATCTTCCCCGACGGCACCGAGGCGCTCCGAGACGTCTCGTTCTCGGTCGACCGAGGTGAGTTCGTGACCATCGTCGGTCCGTCGGGCTGCGGGAAGTCCACCCTCTTGAAGATCGCATCGGGCCTCCTCGAGCAGACGGGCGGGACGGTGGCGGTCGACCGCGAGCGCATCGGCTACGTGTTCCAGGACGCCACGCTGCTGCACTGGCGCACGGTTCAGAAGAACGTCGAGCTCTTCGCCGAGCTCCACGGTGTGGGGAAGGCCGAACGCCGGAAGCTGGCCTCCGACGCCATCGACCTCGTCGGCCTCTCGGGCTTCGAGAACCACTACCCCAAGTCGCTCTCGGGTGGCATGAAGATGCGGGCCTCGCTCGCCCGAACGCTCACCCTGCAGCCGCCGGTGTTCCTGTTCGACGAGCCCTTCGGCGCCGTCGACGAGATCACCAGGGAACACCTGAACGACGAGACCCAGCAGCTGTTCCAGCGCGAGGGCTTCGCCGGGCTGTTCATCACCCACAGCATCAGCGAGGCCGTCTTCATGAGCACCCGGGTGCTGGTGATGTCGGCTCGCCCGGGCCGGATCGTCGCCGAGTTCGACGTTCCCTTCGAGTATCCCCGCCACCCCGACCTCCGCTTCGACCCGGACTTCGCGAAGCTGAGCGGCGAGGTGTCGCATGCCCTCCGAGGAGGTCACTCATGAGCACCGACACCACCGCAGAGGACGACGTGATCCAGGACGCCCCGGCGGTCGACTCGCTGGCTCACGACGCGCCACCGCCCCAGCCGTACCGGGTCAAGTCCCGAACTCGGGAGGTCGCAGAGACCATCCTGCCGCCGCTGATCCTCGGTTCGGCCCTCATCGGGTTCTGGTATTTCATCTCCTACGGCCTGCTCTCCGAGAGCCGCCGGTTCCTCCTGCGCCCGCCGCACGAGGTGTGGAACGTCGGGTTCGCCGACTGGGACAACTTCTCCGAGATCCTCGAGTCGCTGTGGTCGAGCACCCGGGTCGCCCTGATCGGGCTCACGATCTCCATCATCATCGGCTTCTTCCTGGCGACGATCATGAGTCAGGCGAAGGTCGTCGAGCGGGCGGTGTTCCCGTTCATGGTGATGCTCCAGGCCATCCCCATCCTCGCGATCGTTCCGCTCATCTCGTTCTGGTGGGGCACCGGCCAGCGCAGTCGGATCATCGTCTGCGTCATCATCTCGCTGTTCCCGATCATCGTGAACACGCTGTTCGGCCTCCAGAGCGCCGAGCGTGGCGCCCATGACCTGTTCACCCTGCACCGCGCCGACCGCGTCACCCGGCTGCGGAAGTTGATGTTCCCGGCCGCGATGCCCGCGATCTTCGCGGGGCTGCGGATCTCGGCCGGTCTGTCGGTGATCGGCGCCATCGTCGGCGACTTCTTCTTCGGCAAGGGCGACGTCGGCATCGGCCAGCGCCTCCGGCAGTACGCGAACCAGCTCCAGGGCGAGGAGCTGCTGGCAGCCGTGATCATGTCGTCGGCGCTGGGTGTGGCCGTCTTCCTGCTCTTCGGCTGGATCCAGAACGTGGCGATCGGACGATGGCACGACTCGGGTTCGGTGGGGACCTGATCCGACCCGACTGAGACAAGAGCGCTGCGCCCGGCCCCCCGAGGCGCACTGCAATGAACCAAGACCCTGGGAGGGGTACGCACATGAGAGAGAGCACCTGGCTCCGATTGCTGGCGATCCTGCTGGCATTCGGCTTGATCGCCGCCGCTTGTGGTGGTGATGACGACGACGAACCGGCCGCCGGCGACGACGGGACCGAAGAGCCCGCCGCCGACGATGGCGGCGAGGAACCCGCCGGCGACGACGGGACCGAAGAGCCCGCGGCCGACGATGGCGGCGAGGCAATGGCGTCGGATCTGTCGGGCGTGTGCCCGTCGCCGTTGGTGATCCAGACCGACTGGTTTGCCGAGTCCGAGCACGGTGCGCTCTATGAGCTGATCGGTGAGGGCTACGAGGTCGATGCGGACAACCTGATCACGCGTGGGCCGGGTGTCCTCGGTGGCGAGAGCCTGGGCATCGACGTCGAGGTTCGGATGGGTGGTCCGGCCATCGGTTTCGCGGCGCCTCGTGTGCAGATGTACACCGATGACTCGATCCACTTGGGCTACACGACGACCGATTCGCAGGCGACGTCGTGGGAGGATGCGCCGCTGATCTCGGTGGCCGCGCCGCTCGAGATCAACCCGCAGATCGTGATGTGGGACGCCGACACCTACCCGGAGGTCAACTCCATCGCCGATGTCGGCACCGCCGGCATCACGGTGAACCTGTTCGGGACCGATGGTTTCCCGACGGCGTTCGTGGCCCAGGGGATCTGGACCGAGGATCAGCTGGATCCGTCCTATGACGGTTCGCCGGCTCGGTTCATTGCCGAGGGTGACATCGCGCAGCAGGGCTTCGCGTCGGCTGAGCCGTTCAACTACGAGTTCGTGTTCGAGGAGTACGGCAAGGCTCCGGCCTTCGAGCTCCTGCACGACGCGGGTTGGCAGGTCTACTCCCAGACCATCGGCGTCAAGCCCGACGACTTGGAAGAGCTGCGGCCCTGCCTCGAGCAGTTCGTGCCGATCCTGCAGCAGGCCGTGGTCGACTTCGCAACCGATCCGGCCCGCGCGAACGCAGTGATCGTCGACGCGGTCGAGATCGTCGACAGCTTCTGGCAGTACAGCCCCGAGCTCGCCGAGTGGTCGGTCGATCAGCAGATCGCCCTCGGTCTCGTGGGCAACGGCCCGGACTCGACCGTCGCCAACATGGAGGCCGACCGCATCCAGGGCATCCTCGACGCCCAGCGTGACGCCGGGATCGAGATCCCCGAGGACCTGACCGCCGAGGACATGTTCACCAACGAGTTCATCGACGACAGCATCGGCTTCCCCGCCGGCTTCGGCGCCGGTGGTGCCGGCGACGGTGGCGAGGACGAGGCCGCAGCCGGCATCGACCTCTCGGGCGTGTGCCCGTCGCCGTTGGTGATCCAGACCGACTGGTTTGCCGAGTCCGAGCACGGTGCGCTCTATGAGCTGATCGGTGAGGGCTACGAGGTCGATGCGGACAACCTGATCACGCGTGGTCCGGGCCAGATCGGCGGCCAGCCGCTGGGCATCGACGTCGAGGTTCGGATGGGTGGTCCGGCCATCGGTTTCGCGGCGCCTCGTGTGCAGATGTACACCGATGACTCGATCCATCTCGGGCTACACGACGACCGATTCGCAGGCGACGTCGTGGGAGGATGCGCCGCTGATCTCGGTCATGGCGCCCTTGGAGATCAACCCGCAGATCGTGATGTGGGACGCCGACGTGTACCCCGATGTGCAGACCATCGCCGACGTCGGTGAAGCCGGTATCACGGTGAACCTGTTCGGCATCGACGGTTTCCCGACGGCGTTCGTGGCCCAGGGGATCTGGACCGAGGATCAGCTGGATCCGTCCTATGACGGTTCGCCGGCTCGGTTCATTGCCGAGGGTGACATCGCGCAGCAGGGCTTCGCGTCGGCTGAGCCGTTCAACTACGAGTTCGTGTTCGAGGAGTACGGCAAGGCTCCGGCCTTCGAGCTCCTGCACGACGCGGGTTGGCAGGTCTACTCCCAGACCATCGGCGTCAAGCCGAGCGACTTCGACGAGCTCACCCCGTGCCTGGAGCAGTTCATCCCCGTCCTGCAGCAGGCCGTGGTCGACTTCGCTGCGAACCCGGAGCGGGCCAACGCAGTCATCGTGGACGCCGTCGAGATCGTGGACAGCTTCTGGCAGTACACCCCCGAGCTGGCCGCCTGGTCGGTGGAGAAGCAGCTCGAGCTGGGTCTCAAGGGCAACGGCCCGGACTCGACCGTCGGCAACATGGAGGCCGACCGCATCCAGGGCATCCTCGACGCCCAGCGTGACGCCGGGATCGAGATCCCCGAGGACCTGACCGCCGAGGACATGTTCACCAACCAGTTCATCGACGAGAGCATCGGCTTCTGACCCGACCCACGTTGATGTGAGAACGTGACCAGGCCGGCGCCAGAGGCGCCGGCCTGGTTCGTTTCGCCAGGATCGATCGACAGCGGGAGGCACGGGTCACGATGATTGACGACGGCAGGGCGTACGGGCGCGAGACGGGCACGTGGGACACGGAGCTGGTCGAGACCGGTGCCGGGACGCCTGCGGGGGAGCTGCTCCGCCGGTACTGGCATCCCGTGGCCCGATCAGAGGAGGCCAGCGCGATCCCGCGGGAGGTGCGGCTCCTCGGTGAGGATCTCGTGCTCTATCGCGACCACTCCGGCACACCCGGCCTGTTGGAGCCGCGGTGTTGTCATCGTGGGACCACCCTCTACTTCGGGCGGGTCGAGGACACCGGGATCCGGTGCCCGTACCACGGGTGGCTGTTCGACGCCGACGGGACCTGCCTCGACCAGCCGTGCGAGCCCGACCGGGGCCGCAACCGCGAGCGCTACCGCCAGCCCTGGTACCCGGTGGTCGAGTACCACGGTCTGATCTTCGCCTACCTGGGCCCTGCAGATCGCCAGCCGGTGTTCCCCCGCTACGACATCTTCGAGGACCTCGACCCCGACACCGAGGAGATCGTGATCGTCGACCACTTCGCGTTCGGCGGCCCCACGGTGGCCCCGTGCAACTGGTTCCAGACCCACGAGAACGCCATGGATCCGTACCACGTGTTCATCCTCCACAACGCCATCAGCGGCCCGCAGTTCGATCCCAAGCTGGAGATCTGGCCCAGGATCGACTGGCAGCGGACCGAGAACGGCGTGACCTCCACCCAGGACCGCGAGTTGCCCGACGGCACCACCCTGCATCGGGTGGTGGAGATCCAGATGCCGACCGTGCGCGTGATCCCCACCCCGACGCTGAGCTACCTGGGCAAGACCAACAACATGTCGTGGACCCAGGCGATCGACGACACCCACACCCGTGTGTACGCGATGGTCCGGATCCCCCGGGATCAGCCCGCGCAGGGTCTGCCCGTCTATGGCGACGGCAAGACCTGGTTCGACCTGGACGAGGAGGGTCACCAGCGTTTCCCCGGTGACTACGAGACCCAGGTGGGGCAGGGCCCCATCACCCGGCACTCGACCGAGCGGCTCTCGTCCACGGACCGTGGCGTGTCGATGGTTCGCCGCCAGTTCAAGGAGCAGGTGCAGATCGTGGCCGACGGCGGGGACCCCGTGGGCGTCCGCTTCGATCCCGACGACGACCGGTACACGGTGGTGGCCGGCAACTACATCATCGACGAGAACACGGACCTGTCGGCCATCCCGATGGCCGAGACCCTGACCGGCTGAGCGTCAGTCGTACGCGCAGAGGTCGAAGGGGTTGCCGTCCGGATCGGTGAGGTTGGCGATTCTGCCGTAGGGCTCGGTTCGCGGTTCCGCGGCGACGGCGCCGAGCCGGACCAGCCGGTCGAGCTCCTCGTCGAACTCGTCGAGCGAGCAGTCGAGGTCGATGTGGGTGCCGCCCGCTCGGTGCACGCCGATCTGGAACCCCAGCACCCGGGTGCCGTCGGTGCGACCGATCGCGATCCACCGCGTGCCGTCCTCCCGTTCGAGCTCGACCAGACCGAGGACCGCACACCAGAAGCCCGAGAGACCAACGGTGTCCGGCGTGTCGATGGTGACGATGTCGAACGCGGCAGCCACGTCTTCCATCCAAGCATGTGGCCTTCTGTGTGGGGCAACCGATGGGGGTAGCGTCGGGGCATGGCTGAGTTCCGAGTTGCCTGGGTGGCCCACGACTACGACGCGACGGTGGCGTTCTTCCGCGACACGATGGGCCTGGAGGTCCTGCGCTCGTTCGAGGAGGGCGGGCGCGGAACGATCCTGCTGGCAGCCGACGGCCAGATCGAGGTGTTCGCCGCGGACGACCCGGGCGCCAGCCCCGGCATCACCGGGGCCACACTCGCCTGGGAGGTCTCGGACGCCGACGTCGCGCACGCCGAGGTCACCGGCCGCGGCGCGGTGGCCTTGAACGAGCCCACGATGAAGGTGTGGGGTCACAAGAGCTTCGCCGTCGAGGGTCCGGACGGGTGGACGATCACCCTCTACGAGATCGTCGTCCCGCAATAGCGGGCCCTGCGTCAGGCGGCGAGGGTGACCTTCCGACAGCGGTCGAACTCGGTGCCCTCGACCAGTGACACCTCGACGAGCCCCGGCACTTTGGGTTCGAGCTCGCGCCACAGCACCCGACAGATCTCCTCGACCGTGGGCTCTCGCTCCCACACCAACGGTTCGTAGCCCTTCCACTCGCCCACGTCCTCGTCGGTCAGGTAGCGCCCCTGCCACGGCCGGACCGCCTCGACCAGGATCGCCTCGAGGTCGTCGGCGGGGAAGACCTTGTCGCAATCGTCCGGGCCGGCGAGGGTGGCCTCGACCGTCCAGGCATGGGTGTGAACGAGTCCGTCGACCCGATGACCCCAGCGAGCGTGGATAGCGGCAGTGATGGTGAGCTTCACCGGTACCTCCCGAGGATGTGTCCGTGTGGTGGTGTGGTCGGCAGTACCTCCAGGTCAGTCCGACACCGACGCGCCACCCCTGTGGCCACGATCGGATCGTGCCATTCTCGCGCAGCTCAGCCGCACCGTCCGGGGTGGATGTACCCACCGTGTCGCCCTCAGGCGAGGAGGCGAGCCCCGATGACGGCGATCGCGTGCCGGTCGAACGATCGTTCAGCGGTGGACGCTGGTCTGTTGATCCGCCGATGCCACCAGGCGTCCGCTGCGGAACACGCGCCGAGACATCGGGGCGTCGGCGATGGCACCGCGAACCGACGGGGCATCGATGGCCACCAGGTCGGCCGGGGATCCGGGGGCGACGCTGACCGGAGCCAGGCCGATGGCCCGCCGCACGTTGTTCGACACCATGTCGTACGCGTCGTCCGGCAGCTGGTGGCCGGCCATCACCATGAGCGCTGCGGTCTCGAGCGGATCGCTGCGACCGACCAGGTTGAACGGGTCCTGCACGTTGTCGGCGCCGGCAGCGACGAGGGCACCCGCCTCTTGCAGCGCGGCAACCGCGGTCAGGCCGCGCGGCGTGGCCGTGGGGTCGTCCCTGCCCTGGAGGAACAGGTTGGTCTGGGGCAGCGGGAACACGGCGATGCCGGCTTCGGCCACTTCGGCGGCCACCTGCGCCTGCACCTCGGGCGTCTGCATGCCGAGCGTGACGCAGTGGCTTGCGGCGGTCAGGCCCTCGAAGCCGCGGTCCATGACCTGGCGCGCGTAGTCGCGCAGGGTCAGCACGGAGGGGTCGAGCATCTCGTCCACGTGGAGGTCGATGCCGATCCCGGCGTCGGTGGCGGCGTCGATCGCGGCCCGGATGACACCAGGTCCGTCGTCGTCGAGGTGGGGGCAGCCGCCCACCAGGTCGACCCCGGCCTCGATGGCCGCGGTCAGGGCCGCCCGCGTGCCCGCGCCCTCGGGCCCGGTGAGGGGGCTGCCGCAGAGCGCAACGATCTGGACGTCGAGCAGGCCGGTGAAGCGGTCGGCGGCCTCGCGGACCGCTCGTACCGCGGTGGCGCCGATGCTCTCGAGCACGTTGACGTGGGTGCGCACGGCGGTGACGCCGTGCACGAGGAGGAGCTCCATCGCCTGTGCCGCGCGCTCGGTGATGCCTTCGGGGGTGATCTTGCCGGCGGCTGCGGCCGCGATCCACGCGTCGATGGCCCCCATCAGGTCGCCCTTGGGGTTCGGGACGTCCTCGGCGGTCAGGGCCTTGTCGAGGTGGGCATGGGGTTCGGCCATCGCCGGGAGCAGGAGCCAGCCGCCGAGGTCGTGGCCACCGGTCCCCGTGCCGGCGTCGGACACGGCGTCGATGGTGCCGTCGACCACCGAGACGTCGACGGTTCGGCCGTCGGGGAGTCGGGCGTTGCGCAGCCAGATGGTGGTCACCGGGTGATCTCCTGGGGGTCGAGTCGGCGGACGGGAATCGCCGCCGTGGTCAGGAAGTGGCGGGTCCAGCGGTCGATGGCGGCCTCGTGCTGGGCCGCGCCGTCGATCTGCTCCGAGAGTGTCTGCGCGCCCGGACGGCCGCCGTACCGCGCGTGGTTGTCGTCCCACCAGAATGGAATGTCGCGCTGGCGGGCATCGGCGTGGAACTGGATGCCGTACGCATGACCGAGTCGGAAGGCCTGGACCTCGAATCGGTCGCTGGTGGCCAGGAGCTCGCCGCCGTCGGGGACGGCCACGGTGGCTTCCTCGTGGACCTGGAAGACGTGGTCGAGCCCGACGAACAGGTCCCGACCGGCCTCGGTCGGTCGGATCGGATGGAAGCCGTACTCGACCTCGCCGTCGGGCCGAGGGGCGCTGGTGACCCCGTGGGCTGCGGCCAGGATCTGGCTTCCCAGACAGAAGCCCACCAAGGGAATGTCCGCGGCGACGACGTCGCGGACGAAGTCGATCTCGCGTCGCATGAACGGCTCGTCGTCAGCGCGCCAGACACTCACCGGACCGCCGTTGACGACGACGGCGTCGTGCTCCCCGACGGCAGGCAGCGGGTCGCCGGCCGCGTGGCAGCAGTGATGGACGTCGTGGCCGGCCTCGGCGACCAGGTCGACGATCCGGGATTCGGTCCACGCCGGATCGTGGATGATCGACAGCACCTTCACGAGTCGGCTCCGACCCGGCGTTCGGGGCCCTCCGCCGGATCGACGTAGGGCTCGTCGCGGCCGTCGATCCGCTGGGCCAGGAACTCGCCGGCGGTGATCGGGCCGTACACCTCGGGTCGGTCGTCGGTGATGCACGCGGGAATGGCGGTGACGACGGTGGCCGGGTCCGGGTTCACGAAGAACGGGATGCTGATGCGGTCGCCCACAGCGGGCCCGACCACCCGGTGCGGGGTCGACTGGTAGCGGTCGTTGGTCCAGCGACGCAGCATGTCCCCGAGGTTGACCACCAGCGCACCGGCGGGAGCCGCCACGGGGGTCCACTCCCGGCCTTTGGGCTTGACCTCGAGGCCGGGGACGCCGTCGGTGGCGAGCAGGGTGAGCGCTCCGTAGTCGGTGTGGGCCGAGGTCGGAACCGGCAGGACGCCGCGATCGTCCGCTTCGACCGGCGGATAGTGGAGGAAGCGCAGCCGACACTGCGGGTCGGACATGAGGTCGGCGAAGAAGTCGGGTCCGGCGCCCACCTGATCGGCGATCGCTCGCAGCAGGGCCTCGCCGACCGGCAACGCCGCCGCCTGGTAGGCCCGGACCGCCTGGGCCAGACCGGGTAGGTCCGGGAGCGCCACCTCGTCGCGGAGCCCCATGTCGATGTACTCGGTGCGATCGCTGGCCCGGCTCTCGTCGATGGCGTGCTCGCGGAGCGGGACGTAGCCGTACCGGTTGGTTCGCGGCGTGGCTTCCTTGGTGGCCTGCGGCAGATCGAAGAAGCGTCGGGCCACGTCGAACACCGCCGCCATCTCCTCGTCGAGGCCATGGCCGACGGTGACGAAGAAGCCCCACTCGAGGCAGGCCTGGTGGATCTCGGCCGCGATGGCGCCCGCCTCGCTGCTGCCGTCGAGCAGTGGCCCGATGTCGATGAGGGGAGGGGTCTGGGTGTCCATGGGGTGCTC
This sequence comes from Acidimicrobiales bacterium, assembly GCA_965262315.1. Lineage (GTDB taxonomy): Bacteria > Actinomycetota > Acidimicrobiia > Acidimicrobiales > UBA8592 > JBCCFK01. The sequence goes on along the minus strand of CBDHFJ010000027.1, from coordinate 69,449 downwards.
CATCGTTGGGACGGGCCGCTCGACGCGGTCCGAGCTCGTTGTGGAGGCCGGATCATCGGGATCGCCGATCGGCGTTCCCGAGGCCACTCACCGTGCCATGCTCCTGATGCTACCGCCCACCCCCACCGGCCTGAAGTGCCGTCGGACGCGGTCGCCGAGCCGGCAGGTCACTACGCTCCATCCATGGCGATCACCGACCTGCGCTCGTACATGGCCGTTCTCGAAGAGGCGGGCCAGCTCGCCCACATCGAGGGGCCGGTGTCGCTCGAACACGAACTCGCCGACGTGGCCGCATCGCTCGCCCGCACCGACACCGGCGCCGGCTACTTCACCGCGGCCACCGACAGTCCGTGGCCGATCTTCTGCGGCTCGGTCACGTCGCACCGGCGCGCCGCGCTTGCGCTTGGCTGTGCACCCACCGAAGTCATCGACGTGATGGAGCGGGTGCTGGATCCGGCCAACGGGATCGCCCCGGTACGCGTCGACACCGCGGCGTGGCACGACAACCACGTCATGGGCGACGACCTCGACACGGCGATGCTGCCCATCCCCACCCACAGCCGGGGCGACGGTGGCGCCTTCATCACCGGGGCGGTGACGGTGGCCAAGGACCCGATCTCCGGACGCGGCAACCTCGGGTACAACCGGATGCTGCGCCTCGGCCCGACGCGCTTCGGATTCAACGTGAACGAATGGCGCGACGTCGGCACCTTCTGGAAGTCGCGTGAGGATCCGGACGCACCGTTCCCGATCGCGCTGGCCATCGGGCTCGATCCGGCGATCATGATCGCCGCCGGGGTGAAGACGCCGGTCGACGAGCTGCTGATCGCCGGCTCGATCCGTGGCCAGGGCATCGAGGTCTGCGCCGGACGCACGGTCGACGTGGACATCCCGGCCGCCGCGGAGGTCGTGGTCGAAGGGCTGCTCCATCCCACCGTCCGCGAGCTCGAGGGCCCCCTGGCGGAGTTCCACGGCTACCACGGCGAAGCGTGGAACAGCCCCACCTTCGAGGTGACGTGCATCTCGTGGCGCCACGATCCGATCTACCAGACGATCATCCCCGGCTGGTACGAGCACATCTACATCGGCAATGTCCTGCCCCGAGAGCCGCTGCTGCGGCGGTTCGTGCGCCACCTCGACGCCACCGCCGACGTGCACATCCCGCCCTACGGGAACGGCTTCCTCGCGCTGATCCAGATCGACCGCGACAACCCGGGGACGCCGAAGAACCTGGCGATGGCCGCGATGGCCGCCCACATCAACATCCGCAACGTGGTCGTGGTCGACCGCGACATCGACATGTACGAACCCGCCGAAGTGCAGTGGGCCCTGACCAACCGGGTGCACTGGACCGACGACGTCTTCACCGTCCCGTTCGCGCAGGGGCACGAGATGGACCCCACGGCCGATCAGCGAGGTGTGAGCACCAAGGTCGGCATCGACGCCACCTACAAACGCGAGCGCCGCGAGTACGGCTCGCGTGTCGCGTATCCCACCGTCGACCTGGGCCCGTACCTCCGATGACCAGGACCCGTCGCGTCGTGGTCGCGATCACCGGTGCGAGCGGGGCGATCTACGGCGTGCGTGCGCTCCAGCTGCTGAGCGCGGTGCCTGGGGTCGAGACCCATCTGGTGGCGAGCAACGCGGCCAAGACCACCATCGGGATCGAGACCGATCTCGCGGTGTCGGAGGTCGAGGCACTCGCCGATCACGTCCACGGCGCCCGCGACATCGGGGCACCGATCGCATCCGGCTCGTTCCGCGCCGAAGGCATGATCGTGGCGCCGTGCTCGATCAAGACGCTGTCGGCCGTGGCCACGTCGTTCTCGGCCGACCTGGTGGCGCGCGCCGCCGACGTCACGCTCAAGGAACGCCGCCCCCTGGTGCTGATGGTGCGTGAGACGCCGTTCCACCTCGGCCACCTGCGCCACATGGAGCGGGTGACCGAGATGGGGGCGGTCGTCTACCCGCCGGTGCCGGCGTTCTACAACAAGCCCCAGAGCCTCGACGACGTCGTCACCCACTCGGTCGGGCGCGCGCTCGAACACCTCGGGATCGAGGTCGAAGGCCTCAACCGCTGGGGCGAGCCGCCGGCCTGACGGCCACCCGGCGAGGTGGCCGACGCCCTCTGTCCGGCGTCGGAACCGGTCACGCTCGCCCGGCGCAACGGGGAGCGGAAGATGTCCAGGCCGTGAATTGTCGGGTTGAGCGGGCCGATTCTGGGCCGTTCGGCCCAGGCAACGCGACCCAGTGGTGTGCCGGGGCGTCTGGTGAGCGGACAGGATCAGTCGCATGGGCCGGGAGGACCATTCCTCCGGCCGGTGCGGGGCGATCACGGGCGAGACAACAGAGGGCGAATCAACAATGACGGTCAGTCATCTTCCAGGACCACGCGGCATCGGACCCGCATGCGGCAGACCCCTCCCCGTCGGAGGTGGCCACCGGGTCTCGGCGAACGTGGTGCCGACCTGCTCCGAGTGCCTCGCGCTCGAGTACCGCGGTGCGCTTCGACCCGAGAATGTCGTCGAGGAGCGTGCGGGCTGAAGCGCGCCACCCCGGCAGCGCACACCGATCTGCATGCGGCGAACCACGGGTCGGGTCAGGCGGCGGCCACGCGTTCGATGAGCGCGGCGCCCGCGTCGAGGTCCTGCACCGGCAGCAGGAACTCGTCGATGCCGTGCTCGTCTGCGATCGCCGCCAGTTCCAGCGCGCACTCGGTTGGACTGCCGACCAGGGCGAACGACTCGGCCCACGCAGGGTCGATCAGGTGCGCGGCAGCGGCGGGTCCGCCGGTGGCAAGGGCGTTGCGTATGGCGTCGCGACGATCGTCGTGCAGCCCGAGACGGTCACGGACCTCGGGCGGGGAGTCGACCAGTCGGAACGTGAGCTGGGCCCGGACCGCGTCGAGCTCGGCGTCGGTGGACGCGATCGCTGTCGACCACACCACGGTGAACGGCCGATCGCCCGCCGCGTCGCGCACGGAGCGCACGTGGTCGCCCAGCAGTTCCTTGTGGATGTAGCTCAGGTAGAACCCGTCACCGAGCCTTCCGCCGAGGTCGATCATCCGGGGTCCCCGCCCGGCCACGAAGATCTCGATGTCCGGCCGACCGAACGACAGCCGCGCGCGATCCAGCCCGAACGTGGGGCCCGACATCGTCACCTGCTGCCCGTCGAAGAGCGACCGCAGGGCGGTGATCGTGTGTTCGACCGAGGCCAGGGGCCGCGTGCGTTCGACCGCCAGCGGACCGAGCGTGAGGCCGCCGCCCGCGCCCAGACCGACGAACGCCCGACCGCCGCACAGCTCGTCGAGGGTGGCGACGGCTGCTGCGGTCGCGCCGGGGTGGCGGACGTACGGATTGGTGATGCCGGGACCGAGGCCGATGCGATCGGTCGCCGCGGCGATCGCGGCCAGGGTCACGTACACGTCGCGGGTGACGACGCCTTCGTCGTACACCCAGCACCGTCGGTACCCGTGCGCTTCTGCGAGCGCCGCCAGCTCGACCACCTGGCCGACCGGGCCGGTCGGCATGAGATTGACCGAGAGCGGGATCACCGGCGAACGGCCGTGGCCAGACCGCGAGCCCGCCGCCGCAGGGGAGCGGTTGGTCGGCCGCGCCCGGCAACGTCTCGGCGCACCACATCGGCGGTGTTGCGGCCCGACGCGCCGAAGACGCCCGCGCCGGGGAACGTGGCCGCGCCGGAGAGGTAGAGGCCGTCGATCGCGGTGCGGTAGCGGGTCAGCTCGCGCTGGCGACCGAGCAGCGCCGCGAGCGGCGCCCCGGCGTAGGACGGGGTGTGACCGCGATGCATCGAGAACTCGGCCTCGTAGCGATCCGGGGTCATCGCCCGCCATGCTCGGACCTCGATGCCGGCGGCGTCGGTGGTGAGGCCGCGCCACAGGTCGAGCCACCGAGCGGGTTCCGGTGAGGTGGGCCAGCCTCCCTGGAGCGCATACGGGGTGAAGAGGACCTCGAGCGACAGGACGTGACCACCGGCGTCGGGGGCCATCGTGGGGTCGAGCACCGACGGGGTGTTGATCAGCATGGTGGGGCGCTGCGCAACCCGGCCCTGCTCACGGCCCTCGTGTGCGTCGCGCAGGTCGTCTGGTGACGGGGACACGATCACCGTGGGCTCCAGCACGTCGAGGCCGGGTTCGGTGGCTTCGATGGCATCGGCGAACGAGTAGCGGGGGAGGGCCTCGATGACCGCGTCGACCTTCGACTCGTAGCCGTCGTGGACCGGCCCTTCGCGCCACCTGGTGACCAGACGTCGAGCAGCGGCCGGGATCTCGTCGAGCCAGTCCACGAACACGCGCTGCGGGTCACAGGCGGCGACCACGGCCGACGCCTCGAGGCGGGTGTCGTCGTCCAGCTCGACGCCGGCGACTCGGCCGTCCGCGACGAGCAACTTGCGGACGCGGGCGTTGCAGCGCACCTGACCACCGGCCGCCTCGAAGCTGGACTGCACTGCGTCGGTCAGCGCGCCGCTACCGCCTTCGGGGCGGCCGGTCTTGATGAGGTGGCGGGTCGCGAACGCGGCGGCGGCGAGACCCGTGCCTGGCACCGAGGGGTGCACACCCCACACCGTCGGGCCGGTGCTGACCACCGGCATCGTGATGTGCCAGTCGTCGAAGTAGCGGGCGAACACGTCCTCGGCGGACTGCTTGGCCCAGTCGAGCAGTCGGCTTGCACCGGCTGCCCGGAGCCGGAGGGCCGTCGCCGTCATGCCGGTGGTGCTGGGACGGGTCCGGGCCATCTCGACCACGAGCTTGGCGATGGGCATGGCGTCGTCGAGGTAGCGCCGGTAGCCGGCCACCTGCGACGGGTACGTGGCGGCCAGCGCGTCGAGCTGGCGGTCGATCTCGTGGAACGCGGCCCACGGCGGCGCGTCGTCGTGGAAGACGTTGATGAAGCCGGCATCGGCCTCGAGATAGCGCAGCCCGTGCCCGGCGAGGTCGAGTTCGTCGATCACCGGCATCGCCCGCACCATGGTGTGGTCGCAGTTGCAGATGTTGAACCGAGCGCCCAGGTCGGAGACCGTCGACGCGCAACCGCCCACCGTGTCGCGAGCCTCGACCAGGACCGTGTCGATCCCGGCGCGGGCGAGGTACGCCGCGCAGATCAACCCGTTGTGTCCACCACCAACAACGACAACCGGCGCGCTCATCGTCCGATTCTGCCACCACCTGACGGAGACGGCCGCACTGCGGTCAATCTTGTTGCATGGTGGCCCAGAGGCCGTGTTCGTGGAGGCGGAACACGTCCAGCTCGGCCTTCTCCTTGGGCCCCTCGCTCACGACGGCTCGTCCCTTGTGGTGGACGTCGAGCATGAGCTCGGTGGCCTTCTCCTTGGAGTAGCCGAAGAGCTTCTGGAAGACGTACGTCACGTACGACATCAGGTTGATGGGGTCGTTCCAGACGATGACGACCCACGGGGTGTCGGGGTCGACGACGATGTCGTCGACGGGCTCGTCCAGTTCGACGGGCATCGGGGCGGTCATGGCTCCATTGTGCCGGGAGTGGGCGGGTTGCGCCGTCAGGGGAGCTCGACGAGCTCGACCCAACCGCCGACCTCCGCTCGCGACAGCGGTGGGTTCCGGGTCAGCCGAGGCCGGGGGTGGTCGGCGCCGCGACGGTTCCGCCGTCGATCTCGGGCATCGGCGTCGTGCCGGGGAACGTCTGACCCTCGGGCAGCCACGGCACCTCGAGCCAGGTGGTCTCGGCGACGTGTGCGGCGAGGTGCCAGGACGCCAGCCACGACGGCCCCATCGAGAAGTTGTGTGGAGCGACGCCGCACCCGCTGTCGCGGGCGATCGCGCCCACCGCTCGCGCCTCGGTCAGTCCACCCATCTTGGCGACCTCGGGCTGAAGCGTTCCCACGGCCCCCGACGCCGCGAGCGCGGCGAGGCCGGCCGACGAGAGTTCGTTCTCACCTGCGGCCAGGGCAGTGGTGCCGGCCGTGGCCACCTCGGTCAGGGCGGCGTGGTCGCGTTGGGGGTACACCGGTTCCTCGATCCACGTCAGCCCGACGCCGTCGAGTCGTTGCATCAGGTCGATCGCGCCCGAGGTGTCGTAGCGGGCGCTGATGTCCACCATGATCGCGACGTCCGCGTCGATCGTATGACGGGCCGCCACGATGAGGTCGGGGTCTGCCTCGTGCAGTTTGACCGCCCGGAAGCCGGAGGCGATGGCCCGGTCGGCGTCGGCGGTCACGGCGTCGAGGTCGCCGAGCCACGACAGGCTGGCATACACCGGGATGCGGTCGTGTGCGACTCCGCCCAGCAGCGACGCGACCGGCACCGAGACGTGTTGTGCGAGCAGGTCCCACAGGGCGATGTCGATACCGCTCAGTGCGCCTCGCACGATGCCGTCGTCGCCGTACTGGTACGTGGCGTGGATGGTGCGGTGCCACCAGGTCTCGATGTCCTCGACGGTCTCGATTCTCACCCCGGCGGTGGCTGGTGCCAGCAGGTGTTCGATCGTCGCCTGGTACGGCCGCACCGGCGACCCTGCCGGCAGATCGGGACGATGGATGCCCCACCAGGTCTCGCCCGTGCCCCGGCGCCCGTCCTCGGCGACCACGTGCACGAGCAGTTGGGGATTGGCCGGGTCCTCGAGCACCTCCGTCTCGACGGCGGCGATGCGAAGGCCCGAGCGCATCAGACCGGGCTGCTCGCGGGTGTCGGGGCCTCGGGCGCGAGCTCGGTCGCCGCGTCGGGCAACGGGTGGCGGGATCGCAGATGGAGGTCGAGGACCGCGCACCAGACCGCGATCGAGCCGGCGATGTGGACACCGACGAGCAGCGCTGGGACGTCGCTGAAGTACTGGACGTAGCCGATCGCTGCCTGGGTGACGAGCACGAAGATCAGGGTCTGGGCGGAACGGAAGAGGTCGGCTGGTCCTCGTCGGAGCCGAAGGGCGAGCCAGATCGACAGGGCCAGGAACGTCATGACCGTGGCGCCGTGGACCTGCGCGACGTCGGAGACGTCGAACGGCAGCCGGTCGACGGTGATCTCGGAGGTGTCGAGTGCGTCGAGGTCGACACCCTGCGCTTCGAGCGCGTCTTCGATCTCCCGACTGTCGGCCCCGCTGTGGGGACCGGATCCGGTGACGAACGTGCCGGTCACCAGGACGCCTGCGGCCAGGAGGGAGAGCCCTCGGATGTGCCAGCGGAGGGGGCCGACGTCTCGCATCTCGGTCTCGTCATCGGGCAGGCCCGCCCGGTGATGGAGCACCATCGCGTTCCACACCAGGACCATCGACACCAGGAAGTGGCCCATCACCAGCTCGGGCGGCAGGTGCTCGCGAACGACGAGCGCCCCGAGGATGATCTGCGCGATCACGCCCGCCACCAGACCCCATGACCACAGGGTGAGGTCGCGGCGACGAGGGCTCCGCCACATCGAGCCCAGGACCGCGGCGATCACGGCGAGCGAGACCAGGCCGGTGATCAGCCGGTTGACGAACTCCACCATCGCGTGCAGATCGTCGAACTCGGCGACGAAGCTGTCCTCTTCACAGGTCGGCCAGTCCGAGCAGCCGAGACCGGAGCCCGTGAGCCGCACGGCGGCGCCCGTCACGATGATGAAGGCCAACAAGAAGAGGGCGACCAGCGTGATCTGGCGGTATCGCGCCGGGGAGATCTGCATCCGGGAACGCACCTGCCAAGTCAACCAAGCCCGGGAGCCTCAGGGGAAGTCGCGGCCACGGACAGATGTCACGGCGGGCGCTCGGTCAGGGCCGGCGACCGATGAAGGAGACGACCTCGTCGGCCGGCTCGGTGGGGGAGTCGACGGTGACCGTCACCGTCCCGCTGTGGTCGTCGTCCTCGACGGCGATCCGAAGGAACGAGCAGCACGCGCGCTCGCGGGCCGCCAGGTCCTCGACTCGCTCGCGCGCACAGATCGGCAGGACGAGCCGCAGGTGGCCGCGGTCCCGGGTCACCGACACGGCCGCGTCGGCGAGGTCGGCCCACTCGGCCAGCTGTGCCTCCATCTGGCCGGCCGAGAGGGTGCAGGCGATGGTTCCGTCGTCGTGGGGTTCGATGCTCATCGGGGATGACCGTACGACCTCGACACGGGTCGAGGTCAAGCGTCGCCCAGCAGGACCCGCGGCCCGTCGCGTCGAACGAATCGCCCGAATGCTTGGTACTGGCAGCGCGCCAGACCTAGCCTGCAGGTCGTGGTCGCCCTCGCTTCGCCTCCGTTGACGCGCACTCGCCGGGTACAGGCCTTCATCGCGCTGACCAAGCCGCGCATCATCGAACTGCTGCTGGTCACCACGGTGCCCACGATGATCGTCGCCGAACGTGGGCTTCCGTCGATCTGGCTGATGCTGAACACGGTGATCGGTGGAACCCTGGCTGCCGGCGGCGCCAATGCGATCAACATGTATGTCGATCGCGACATCGATCGCTTGATGGAGCGCACCAAGAACCGGCCGCTGGTGACGGGCGACGTCCGTCCCACCGAGGCCCTGGTGTTCGCCGTCAGCATCGAGGCGATCGCCTTCTTCTATCTGTGGGCCACCGTCAACCTGTTGAGTGCGGTCCTGGCCCTCGCCGCATGCCTCTTCTACGTGTTCGTGTACACGTTGTGGCTGAAGCGAACGTCGAAGAGCAACATCGTGATCGGCGGGGCCGCGGGGGCCATGCCCGTGCTCATCGGCTGGTCGGCGGTGACCAACACCGTGGACTGGGCGCCCGTCATCCTCTTCGCGGTCATCTTCTACTGGACCCCGCCCCATTTCTGGGCCTTGGCCATCAAGTACCGCGAGGACTACAGCGCCGCCGACGTCCCGATGCTGCCGTCGGTGGTCTCCACCCGGGAGACCGCGATCCGGATGCTGTACTACACGGTCGTGTTGATCGGCTTCTCGATCGCCTTCTCGCCGGTCGCGGACATGGGTCCCATCTATCTCGTCAGCGCCATCGTGCTCGGCGTGATCTTCCTGGCGCTGTCCTACAAGGTGCTCCGCGACCAGGACACCCGGTCGGCGATGCAGCTCTTCGGGTACAGCATCACGTATGTGACGCTGCTCTTCGGCGCCATGGCCGTCGACCAACTCGTGCGCTCCGGGTTCTGAACAAACTTGGCTGATAGTTCGGCCCCGGGTTCACCCTCTGTGTACAGTCCGCACTTGGAGTACGCACCCTTGGGAGGTGGGCCGCGTAGCATGTGGCGAGCCTCATCTGGCTCTCCACCCCGTTACGCCCCAACGCATGAGCCACATTCGCACGGGAACGCGCCAGCCGGCGTGGTCCCGGCCGAGTCGGTCGAGAACGTATGACAGTCACTGAAGAACGCCCCGAAGTCGACGCAGCAGGCGAGGTCGAAGCCCAGGATCCGGTGATCGGCGCAGGCCTGGCGGCCGCACTCGCCACCGGCGACCACAAGGCACTCGGCCGGATGTACATCCTGTTCGGCCTGGTGGGCGGCATGCTCGCCCTGGTCCTGAACCTGCTGGTGTCGCTCGAACGCACCGGGATCCGGTCGATCTCGGTCCTGGACTGGGGCGGCGACACCGTCGTCACCTTCTTCCAGGCGTGGAGCCTGAGCCGCACGTCGCTGCTGTTCTTCTGCGTGCTGCCGCTCATCATCGGGCTGGCCACCTACGTGGTGCCGCTCCAGGTCGGCGCCCCCAGCATCGCCTTCCCCCGTGCCGCGGCCGCCGCGTTCTGGACGTGGCTGATCGGCATCGGCATCCACGTGGCCACCGTGTTCGTCGACGGCGGCCTCGGCCGCCCGACGTTGCCCGAGAACTTCACCCAGGTGCAGGGTCCCGACCCCGAAGCCGTCGAGCTCTCGGTGCTGTCCATCGGGGTCACCACCCTCGCCGTCCTGCTGGCCAGCATGTGCATCGTGGCCACCGTCATCACCCAGCGCCCGCAGGGCATGACGCTCTACGACGTGCCGCTCTTCTCGTGGTCGATGCTGGTCGCCGGTGGCATCTGGATGCTCAGCCTTCCGGTGTGGCTGGCCAACCTGGCCATCGCCTGGGGTGACTTCCGGGGCGAGGATGCCCAGCTCTACGGCGACGTCCGCGAGATCTGGGATCAGCTCGCGTGGCTGTGGTCCCAGCCGATGATCTTCGCCTTCGCCATTCCGGTGCTGGGCATCGTGGGTGAGATCGTGCCCGTCGCCGCCGGCCGCCGGCAGCGTCTCTACGGCGTCCAGCAGAGCGCCATCGGGGCGTTCGGTCTGTTGACCTTCGGGGCCTGGGCCCAGAGCTACTTCAACGGTGAGGTCAGCCAGCAGGCCCTGTTCGTCATCATGAGCCTGCTGCTCATCGTGCCGCTGCTCGCCTTCGCCGGCGGCTTGGCGGACACGCTGATGAAGGGCAACCCCAGCGTCTCGGGCCACTTCGTGCTGGCCATGCTGAGCCTGGTCACCCTCCTGATGGGCGCCGCGGCCGCCGCGCTCCACGTGCTGGGCCCGGGCATCGGGGTCGTGCGCGAGTTCGACGAGGACTGGCTGGGCGACCTGATCGATCCCCTCGAGGACCTCCAGGGCACCGTCATCGCCACCGGCGTGATGCAGTTCGCGCTGCTCGCCGGACTGATCGCGGCCGTCGCCGGCCTGTACTACTGGGCCCCCAAGATCTTCGGCCGCACCCTGATGACCCCGCTGGGTGGCCTCGCCGGCCTGGCCCTCCTGGGCGGCGCCGCCGTCTCCGGCATCGCCAACATCATCAGCGGCTTCCTCGACGAGGGCGAGCAGGTGTTCCGACCCTCCGCCTACAACGGGGTCTGGGACGAGAACGCGCTCGAGACCTTCAACGTCATCGGCACCGTCGGCGGCCTCCTGTTGATCGCCGGCCTGGGCCTGGTGCTCCTCGACGTCACCCGGGTGCTCTTCCAGGGCTACGAGGACGACGTCGACGACCCGTGGAGCGGTCACACCCTCGAGTGGGCCACGGCCTCGCCGCCGCTGCCGGGCAACTTCGACGAGGCCCCCGTGGTCACCTCCGAGCGACCGCTCCTCGACCAGAAGGAAGGTGACGACTGATGGCCGCCACCACCACCGGGCTCCCCGCTGCTCCCCGGGTCCGCGGGCGCAACATCCTCGTCGGCACCGGCTTCGCGGTCGCCGGCGTCATCATGTACTTCGCCGGCCTGTTCGGCGTCTACTTCCAGCAGCGGGCGCAGTTCCGCAACGCCGGCCAGGAGTGGATCCCGGGCGACGCCCGCATCGAGCTGACGCCTCCCGGCATGATCATGTGGACCCTGATCATCGGGTGCGCCGTGGTCCAGTGGGCCGTCTACTCGATCGCCCGCGACGACCGGCCCCACGCCCTGCTGGCCATCGGCACGTCGCTCGCCTTCGGCGCCATGGTCCTCGTCCAGAGCGGCTGGCAGTTCGTGCAGATGGGCCTCGTGGCCGACGAGAGCCGCGCCGCCACGCTGATCTACACCTTGAGCATCTCGTTCATGGTCATGGTCATCGTCGGCATGATCTTCCTCGCCCTCATGGGCTTCCGAGCCCTCGCCGGGCAGTACTCGAGCAACCAGACCGACGGCATCGTGGCCGCTGCCATCTGGTGGTACGTCATGACCGGCATCTACTTCGTCCTCTGGATCGGCGTCTTCATCGCCAAGTGAGCCAAGGAAACCGATTGCCATGACCGCAACCCAGATTCGGATCTGCTGATGTCCACTCCCGGCTTCCGCCTCTTCTTCGGCTTCACGATGGCAGCCATCGTGGGCATGTTCGTGTACGGCGTCTCGTCCAACAGCGACGGCGACACCGACTATCTCGGCTTCATCGACGCCGAAGCGTGGGTCGGTGGCCTGAGCCTCGGCTGGAAGGGTGGCATCGGCGACCACGTCGGCTACGTGGTGTTGCTGCTGTTCGCCGTGGCTGCCGCGTTCATCGCCATCATGCTGGTCGCCTACCGTGACGCAGACCCCGACGCCGTCGCCGAGCTCGCCGGCGGCGAGCTGCCCGAGGCCCAGCGGGAGACGCCGCCGAGCTACTGGCCGATCATCGGTGCGTTCGGCGTGGGTGTGCTCATCATCGGGCTGGTCACGCACAACGCCTTCTTCGTGATCGGCCTGCTGATCATCGTGGCGGCCACCTTCGAGTGGATGATGGCCGCTTGGGCCGACCGGGCCACCGGCGACCCCGAGGCCAACAGGGAACTGCGCAATCGCATCATGTCGCCGATCGAGCTCCCGGTGCTCGGGACCATCGGCATCGCCGGTCTGGTCATCGCCGCTTCCCGGGTCTTCCTGACGGTTTCGAAGGAATGGGCCGTGTGGGTGGCCACCATCGCCTCGGCCGTGATCTTCTTGGGAGCGATCGCCATCGCCCTCTGGGAGAAGCCGAACAAGAACATCATCGCCGGCGTCCTGGCGTTCGGCGCGATCGCCGCCATCGCCGGCGGCGTCGTCTCGGCCTCCATCGGCGAGCGTGAGTTCCATCACCTCGGTGAGGAACACGGCGAACACGGCGAGGACCACAGCGAAGACGGTGAGCACTCCGAGGAGGGTGCACAAGGATGACGACTCCCAGCCCCAAGACCGGTTCTCGCGCCCTGCGGTGGGGCGCCCTCGGGCTCGGCCTGTTGGTGCTCGCCGGCTGCGCCAGCAACGCCCCGCTCGACACCCTCGATCCCGCCGGCCGCAAGGCCGAGGACATCGACACCCTCTTCACCGGGGTGTTCTGGGCCGCCACGGTCATCTTCGCCCTGGTCTTCGGCGGCTTCGCCTACATCGCCTGGCGCTACCGCGTGCCCAAGCCCGGTCCCGATGACGAGGTCTTCGCCGGTGACTACGCCGACGAGGAATTCCCCGAGCAGACCCACGGCAACTTCAACCTCGAGATCGGCTGGACCATCCTGCCGACCGTCATCATGCTGGTGATCGCGGTCTACAGCCTGTCGTTCCTGCTCGAGCTCGACGACGTCGACGCCGCGCCGCCCGGGGCCAGCTACCCCGACATGGAGATCATGGTGGTCGGCCACCAGTGGTGGTGGGAGTACCAGTACCACCTCGACGGCAACACCGACACCCCGCCCGACATCGTGACCGCCAACGACATGGTGATCCCGGTGCTCCAGGACGTGCAGATCTACACCACGTCCCGAGACGTCATCCACAGCTTCTGGATCCCACGTCTCAACGGCAAGAAGGACGCCGCACCGGGCCGTGTCCATCCGTGGACCATCCAGTCCAACGAGGTCGGCCGCTTCGCCGGCCAGTGCACCGAGTTCTGCGGCCTCTCCCACGCCTACATGCGCATGTACACCATCGCCATGGAGGACGCGGACTTCGCCGCCTGGGTCGACAACCAGATGACGGACCGCACGCCACTCGTCGAGGGTGACGCCAACTACGAGGGCCAGCAGGTGTTCCTGCAGCAGTGTGCACGCTGCCACGTCGTCTTCGGCGTGACCGACCGTGACCGGGACGGCGACGGCGAGAACGAGGCCGACGACCTGGAGATGTACGGCAGCCTCGAGGACTACCGGGACCTCACCGACGGCACGCTCGGCCAGGGCATGCACCTCGAAGACGGCAACCTCACCGCTGGTGCTGCGCCCAACCTGACCCACTTCGCCACCCGCTCGAGCTACGCCGGCTCCTTCTTCGAGCTGTACCCCGAGGCCCAGGAGATCTCCGAGGCCGGCGGCTACAACGACCTGCCCGGCAGCCCGCACTTCCGATCGGTGCTCGAGGCCTGGCTGCGCAACGCACCCGCCGAGAAGCCCAACGCCCAGCCCGAGCAGGCTCGTGGCATGCCCAACCTGAACCTCACCGAGGGCGACATCGACGCCCTCACCGACTACCTGTTGAGCCTCGACTGATGCTCGACACCGTCCGCCGACCCGTTTGCCGACTGGTGGCCGCCGCCGCCACGTCCCCTGACACGACCAGGAGCGCCTGATGGCGATCATCGAACGCGAAGAGCCGCTCGAGCTCGAAGCCGGCGACGTCGAGGAGACCGTCGATCGTCCGCTCGGCGGGTTCACCCGACCGCAGGGCAGCACCGGCTGGAAGAGCTGGCTGTTCACCGTCGATCACAAGAAGATCGGCATCATGTACGGCGCGGCCGGCATCCTCTTCTTCGTCCTCGGCGGCATCTACGCGCTGTTCATCCGCCTCCAGCTCGCGGTTCCCGACGGCAACGTGCTGAGCGCCGACACCTACAACCAGGTGTACACGATGCACGGCGTGGTGATGCTGTTCCTGGTGGCGATCCCGCTGGGCGCCGCGTTCGCCAACTACCTCCTGCCGCTCCAGATCGGCGCGAGAGACGTCGCCTTCCCACGCCTCAACGCGTTCAGCTTCTGGGTCTTCCTGTTCGGTGGACTCTTCGTGGTGTCGTCGATGTTCATCGGCGGCTGGTGGGAGAACGCCCCCGACGGCGGCTGGTTCGCCTACGCGCCGAACACCGGTGTCGCGTTCTCGCCCAGCAACGGCCTCGACTACTTCTCGATCGGCCTCCAGATCACCGGTATCGCCTCACTGGTCGGCGCGATCAACCTGATCGTCACCACCCTGAACATGCGGGCACCCGGCATGACGCTGATGAAGATGCCGGTGCTGACCTGGATGCTCCTGGTCACCCAGTTCCTGCTGCTGTTCGCCATGCCGGTCATCTCGGTGGCCCTGTTCCTGCTGATGTTCGACCGGCTGTTCGACTCGAACTTCTTCAACGTGGCCGAGGGCGCCGACCCCCTGCTGTGGCAGCACCTGTTCTGGATCTTCGGCCACCCCGAGGTCTACATCCTGATCCTGCCCAGCTTCGGCGTGATCTCCGAGATCATCCCCACCTTCAGCCGCAAGCCGATCTTCGGCTACCCGTTCATGGTCTTCGCCGGCGCCATCATCGGCTTCATGGGCTGGGGTGTGTGGGCGCACCACATGTTCGCCTCGGGCATGGGTCCGCTGTCGGTGGCCGCCTTCAGCGTGTCCACCATGTTCATCGCGGTCCCGACCGGTGTGAAGATCCTCAACTGGTTGGCCACGATGTGGGGCGGCAGATTGAGATTCACCACCGCCATGCTCTTCGCATCGGCGGTCGTGGCCATGTTCACCATCGGCGGTCTGTCGGGCGTCACCCACTCGTTGGCGGCGGCCGACACCCAGCAGACCGACACGTACTACATCGTGGCCCACTTCCACTATGTGATCTTCGGTGGCATCATCCTCGGCTTCTTCGGTGGCTTCTACTTCTGGTGGCCGAAGATGTTCGGCTACTTCCTCAACGAGACGTGGGGCAAGGTCAACTTCTGGACCATGCTCATCGGCTTCAACCTGACCTTCGGACCCATGCACGTGCTGGGGCTCCAGGGCATGAGCCGCCGCATCCAGACCTACAGCGACGGCCAGGGCTTCAACTTCTGGAACCTGATCGCCACCATCGGGTCGTTCATCATCGCCCTCGCCACCCTGATCTTCGTGATCAACATCGTGGTCAGCTGGCGGGCCCACAAGGCGGGCAAGCTGCCCGACCCCGGGCCCGACCCGTGGGACGCCCGCTCGCTCGAGTGGATGGTGGCGTCGCCGACGCCGGAGCACAACTTCGACGAGACGCCCCACGTCGAGAAGCTCGACGACTTCTGGCACCGCAAGTGGGGTCGTGACGAGAGTGGCCGGGTCGTGCGTCGGGCGCCGCTCGAAGAGGTCACCCAGGACGGGTCGAACACCAACGTGCACCTGCCCTCGCCGTCCTACATGCCCATGATCGCGGCCCTCGGCCTGCCGATCATCGGCTATGGCCTGATCTACAACCTGTGGCTCTGCGTCGTCGGTGGCCTCCTCACCGGCTTCGGCATCTTCGGCTGGGTCCTCGAGCCCGTCGACGACCCCGACGCCGACGACCACGGCCACGGTGGCCACGACGACGACGGTCTGCACCCGTTCGGGCCCGGCTCCCACGCGCCGCTCGACGACGGCAGCCAGCCCGACGGCTATGACATCAAGGGCAACGACGACTCGATGCTGTACCACCGACCCGACAGCCGGAACTACGGCGCCACGGTCGCCGAGGTCTGGTTCGACTCGCCTGAGTCCGCCGAAGCGGCCGGCTTCTCCCTTGCGAACACCCATCCCGCGGAGGTGAGCAGCGATGGCTGACGCGGCGATCGCCCACGAGCACGACGATCATGCGACGACGCTCGGCATCTCCCACGAGAAGCTGGGCATGTGGGTCTTCCTGGGCTCGGACTGCCTGCTCTTCGGCGGTCTGATCTCGGTCTACCTCTTGAACAAGGGCCGGATCGGGCCCGACGACATCGGGCCCGACGACGTCTTCGACATCCCGTTCACGTCGGTGTCGTCGTTCGTGCTGCTCATGAGCTCGTTGACGGTGGTGCTCGCCATCACCGCACTCCAGCGCAACGACATCCGTCGCAACCAGATCTGGCTGCTGACGACGGCCCTGCTCGGCGCCGTCTTCGTCGGCGGGCAGGTGTACGAGTTCACGGCGTTCTACCGCGAGGGCCTGGGCTACACCACCAACCTGTTCGGTTCGGCGTTCTTCACCCTGACCGGATTCCACGGGGTCCACGTCTCGCTCGGCATCATCATGTTGATGGCGATGTACATCCAGTCGGTCCGGGGGAAGCTGGGACCGCAACAGTCCGAGAAGCTCGAGATCATCGGGCTGTACTGGCACTTCGTCGACGTGGTGTGGATCGTCATCTTCACCATCGTCTACCTGTTCCCGCAGTAGGAGATCGCGATGACCGCAACCGATCACGCTCCCGACACCGGGCACCAGAGCCACGTCTCGGACTGGGAGTACATCAAGATCGCCATCTGGCTCGGCATCCTGACCGCCATCGAGGTGTTCACCTACTTCGAGTCGGTGCACCAGGCGCCCGAGTGGCTGCTGATCCTCACCCTCTGTGTGTTGATGGTCCTGAAGTTCGTGCTCGTCGCGGCGTACTTCATGCACCTCAAGTACGACAACGCGATCTTCACCAAGTTCATCGCGGCCGGTTTGATACTGGCGTGGCCGGTGTACGGCGTGTTCGCGTTCACGATGGACTGGCTGCCCGACTGGCACGTGGTCGCCAAGGTGATGCTGCTGGCCGTGCCCCCGATCATCGCATCGGTCTGGCTGCTCTGGGCTTGGCAGGGCGGTGACCACGCCGAGCACTGAGCTCGGCCGACGCCACGACAACCGGGGGGATGAGATGGGAGACTGCCCACGATGATCCTCGCCGCTGACACCGACATCTGGCGCTGGCAGCCGCACCCCGAGGTGTGGATGCTCGTGATCGGCGCGGTCGCCCTCGCGTGGTACGCGGTGCGCGTCATCGCACCCCATGCCGTCCCGCCGGGCGAGCCGGTCGTGACCCGGCGCAACACGGTGGCCTACGTCGCCGCGATCGTGTTGTTGTGGATCGCGTCGGACTGGCCGATGCACGACATCTCCGAGGAGTACCTCTACTCCGCGCACATGGTCCAGCACTTCCTCATCTCCATGGTGGTGCCGCCACTGCTGCTGGTGGCCACCCCCGAGTGGCTGGCCCGGCTCGTGATGTCGAGCGATGGCCGCGCCGGCGTGTGGGCCCGACGACTCTCGCATCCCGTCGTCGCCGGGGTGGCCTTCAACGTCGTCATCGCGGTCTCGCACCTCACGTCGGTCGTCAACACCAGCCTCGACAACGGTCCGTTCCACTACCTCGTGCACTTCCTGGTGTTCACGACGGCCATGATGATGTGGGTCCCGGTGATCGGTCCGGTGCCGGAGCTCCGCCTGTCGAATCCAGGCCAGATCGTCTATCTGTTCCTGATGTCGGTGATCCCCACCGTCCCGGCGGGCTTCCTGACCTTCGCCGAAGGCATCATCTACGAGGCCTACGACCACGGTGTGCGGGTATGGGGCATCAGCGCCACCAACGACCAGCAGCTCGCCGGCGTGATCATGAAGCTCGGCGGCGGCATCTACCTGTGGTCGTGGATCGTCGTGCGCTTCTTCCAATGGCACGGCGCCGACAAGAGCGACCGCGAGTTGGCGCTGGTCGAGACCGAGCCCCTCACCTACGAAGAGGTGCGGGCCGAGTTCGAGGCTGCCGGCCCCGCACCGTCGGAGGCCTGATCGGACTCAGTCCGGGTCGAGGGCCTGGTAGATCCAGCCCTCGCCCAGTGGACTCCCGCTGGGGTCCCACATCGGCACGGCGACCCGTCGGTAGCCGGGTCCCTCGAACTCGTCGAGGTCCGGCCAGGCCGTTGCCAGCGCCTCGGTCTCGAGCAACCACACCTCGAGCGGTTCTGCGTCGGGGTCCGGGGTGAACGCGGGGAGCCCTTGATACTCGCGCCAACTGGACGTGCCGACGTGTCCCCGCACCCGCACCTGGCGCCACGAGCCGCCGAGCGGCTCGACGACATGGAAGTTGGGCTCACCGGGCTGGAGTGTCCCGTAGGCGACGAGGCGGTGATCGATTGGGGGTTCGGTCACGACGCCGGCGGCTGGATCACGTCGAGGCCGCAGAACGGACGCAGGACCTCGGGCACGACGAACGAGCCGTCGGCTTGCTGGCAGTGCTCCATCATGAAGACGAGCGTGCGCCCGATCGCACAGGCCGTGCCGTTCAACGTGTGGGCGAGGTCGGTCCCGTCGTCGCCCTTCACCCGGGTCTTCAGGCGTCGAGCCGAGTAGTCGGTGTAGTTCGAGGTGCTCGTCAACTCGCGGTACCGGCCCTCTGAGGGCAGCCAGACCTCGCAGTCGTACTTCTTCGCCGCTGCCGCTCCGAGGTCGCCCGTGGCCACGTCGATCACGCGGTACGGAAAGCCGAGCTCGCCGATGATCTCCTGCTCGACGCCGCGCAGGAACTCGAGCTCGTCCCACGAGTCGTCGGCGCCGCACCACGAAAACATCTCGACCTTGTCGAACTGGTGCACGCGGAAGATGCCCCGGGTGTCCTTGCCATAGGTCCCGGCCTCGCGCCGGAAGCACGACGAGAAGCCGGCGTACCGTGCCGGAAGCTGTGCCGCGTCGAGTCGATCGCCTCGATGGAGGCCCGCGAGCGCGACCTCGCTGGTCCCGATCAGGAAGAGGTCGTCTTCGCCGAGCTCGTACACCTGGTTCCGGTCCGTCGGGAAGAACCCGGCTTCGACCATCATCTCCTCGCGCACCAGCACCGGGGTCACCACAGGGGTGAACCCCTTGGCCACCAGCTTCGCCATCGTCCACTGGACCAGGGCGAACTCGAGCAGGACCGCCTCACCCTTCAGATACGCGAACCGACTGCCCATGTTCTGGGCCGCCTTCTCGGTCTCGATCCAGCCCATGAACTCGCCGTACTCGGCATGGTCCATGGGCGGCGCCTCGGTGGGCTCGCCGTCCGTGAGGACGACCACGAAGTCGTCCTCACCGCCGACCGGACTGCTCTCGGTGGCCGGATTGGGCATCTGGAGGGCGGCCGCGTCGGCTGCCTGGCTGGCGGCGGTGAGCTCGGCTTCCAGTGCCTGTAGCTCCGCCTTGATCTCGCCGGCCGCCGCGATCTTGGCCTCGCGCTCGGCCGGGTCCGCCTTGCCGATCTCCTTCGACGCGGCGTTGGATCGGGCCCTCGCCTCCTCGACCTTCAGCTGGATCTCGCGCCGGGTACCGTCCAAATCGAGCAGATCGTCGATGGAATCCGCGGAGGCACCCTTGTTCACGGCCCCTTGGCGATAGTCGGGCTCGTCGCGAAGTCTGCGTAGGTCGATCACGGCAACCGAGGCTACCGGCCGCCCTCACCCGCTCGGCCACATTTGAGGGTGCACGAGCCGGCGCGCGGGCATGGCTACCGTTTTCCCATGGCCGTCGAACCGACTCTGCCGGGGTTCGCTCCCGGCGTCGAGGACTCCCTCGGCGGCGAGGTGTCGGCTGACGCGGTCGAGGTCGACGGGCTCGACGCCTCGACGGGCGAGCCCCGTGTCCGGGTCATCCGGAGCGGTCGCCGCCGCAAGACCAGCTCGGCCCGGTTCGTGGACGGCGTCGTCGAGGTTCGCATCCCGGCTTGGATGAATGCCACCCAGGAGGCCGAGACCGTCGCCGAGCTCGTCGGCCGGGTGGCCCGCGCCCGGGACATGGCGGCCGGCGAGTTGGACCTCAGCGCTCGCGCCGCTCGCCTCGCGGACGAGTACGGCCTCCCCCGGCCGGCGTCGATCCGTTGGGTGACCAACCAGCAGAAGCGGTGGGGTTCGTGCTCGCCCGGCACCGGCGAGATCCGCATCAGCTCGCGCCTGCGTCGGGTGCCGGCCTACGTGCTCGACCACGTGATCGTTCATGAGCTTGCCCACCTGGTCGAGGCCGGTCATGGCCCCCGGTTCCGGGCGCTCGAAGACCGCTTTCCTCGACGCGAGCGGGCGGAGGGGTTCCTCGACGCCATGTCGCTGGGGCTCGCGGACGACGCCTATCGGGCAGACTGACCCGGTGACCGTCACCGAGCTCGATCCCGTCCTGCCCGTCGTGGCGCCTGACCACCTCGGCGGTGCCGACAGTCCAATTCGCAAGGTCACCCGGCAGGTGGCCTTCGAGGGTGCGTGGGACCCCGAGCGGGCGGGCAAGATCGCGGCACTGTTCGACGGGATGGCGGCCGAGTGGGACCGCGCCGAACGGTTCGCCCCCGAGCGGTGGGCCCCCTTGCACGACGCCCTCGATCGCGGGGACGTGCCCGACGGGACCGTTGTCGAGCTTGGGTCCGGCACGGGGATGGGCACGAGAGTCCTCGTCGAGCGCGACCGCCGGCCGGCTGCCGCGCTGGACATCTCGCGCGAGATGTTGGCGCACGCGCCTGCCGAGCTGGCCCCGCGGCTGCGCGGTGACGCGTCGAGGATGCCCTTCCCCGACGCCTCCGTCGACGTCGTCGTCATGGTCAACGCGTTGCTGTTCCCCGACGAGCTGGATCGGATCCTCGCTTCCGACGGTCGCTTGGTATGGGTCAACACCGTGGGCGAGCAGACACCGATCCACCTGCCTGCGGCCGATGTCGCGGCCGCGATGCCGGGGGAGTGGGGCGGTGTGGCCAGCCGTGCCGGCACCGGCATCTGGGCGGTCCTGCACCGGACCTGACGGCACCGACCGGTGTACGGATCGTCCGCGACGGGGAGTAGATTCGGTCGGCGATGCTGCCGGAGGTGATCAACCGAGCCGGCCGTGACCATGCGGACACGGCCGCGTACCGCACCCACACCGGGTGGGACCTCACGTATGCCGAGCTCGATCGGCTGTCCGATGAGGCCGCGGCCTGGCTGGTGACCCGGGGCATCGACGAAGGCGACGTCCTCGCGCTGTGCCTGCCCAGTCGGGTCGACTACGTCGTTGCGTACCTGGCCGCGGCCAAGGTGGGCGCCGTCACCGCGGGCATCAACCCTCGGTTCACCGCACGCGAGCGTGCTGCCGCCCTCGAGACGCTGGTGCCGGACCTCGTCCTCGCCGCCGGCGACGACCAACTCGCCGGTGTCCCCGACGACAGCGATGTCGAGCTGATCACGTTGGCCGAGTCGCCCGAGGAGATCCTGGCCTCGGAGCGGGTGATCGGCGAGGCGCCACCGCCGCTCGCTCCGGACCCGGGGCGCCCGGTGGCCGTGTGCTTCACGTCCGGCAGCAGCGGACAACCGAAGGGTGCGTGGTACGAGAATCGGCAACTGCAGGTCATCGCCGACCTGGACACCGGTGGTTCCTGGGGCGGTGGTGGCCATCGGTACGCCAGCACCGAATTCGCGCACGTCGGTGTGATGACGAAGTTGCCGTGGCTGCTGGCCAGCGGCGGCACCACCCACCTGCTCGAGAAGTGGCGCGCCGAGGCCGTCCTGGAGCTGATCGACCACTACCGAATGCCGGCCGTTGCCGCGATCGCGCCGCAGGTCGCGCTCATGCTCCGCGTCGCGGATCTCGATCGCTTCGACTTCAGCTGTGTGCAGGCCATCGTCACCGGGGGAGCGCTGGCGTCTCCCGGGTTGGTCGCGGCCGGGCGTGAGCTGTTCGGCGCGCCCTGGTCCATCCGCTACAGCTCGACCGAGTCCGGTGGTGTCGGACTGGGCACGGCCCTCGATGCCGACGACGAGGAGGCGCTCCACACCGTCGGCCGACCCCGACCCGGCGTCGAGGCCCGGATCTGCGATCCGGACGGCGCGCCGGTGGCCGAGGGCCAGGTCGGCGAGCTCTGGCTGCGTTCCGATGCGGTGATGAGCGGCTACTGGAATCAGCCCGACGTCACGGCCGACACGCTGGTGGACGGCTGGTTGCGCACCGGGGACCTGGCCCTGGTGGACGATCGGGGCTGCTACCGGCTGGCGGGCCGGACCACCGAGATGTTCATCCGGGGCGGGTACAACGTCTACCCCCTCGAAGTCGAGGCCGTGCTCTCCACCCACCCGAAGGTGGCCGAGGTGGCGATCGCCCCGCGACCCGACGACGTGATGGGTGAGGTCGGCGTCGCAGTGGTGGTGCCCGCCGATCACGGCGATCCGCCCACGCTCGAGGAACTCCGGAGCCACGGCGGCGAGGCCTTGGCCGCCTACAAGTTGCCCGAGGCCATCCGTCTGGTGGCGTCGTTGCCCACCAACGCCACCGACAAGGTGGACCGGGGGGCGCTGGTCACCGTGGAGCAGGGCGATCTCGGCCGTGGCGACTGAGCTGCGGACCGATCGCCTCCTGCTGCGTCAGTGGCGGGACGCCGACCGCGAGCCGTTCGCGGCGCTGAACTCGGATCCGATCGTCATGGAACACTTCCCGGCGCCGCTGTCGCGCGCGGAATCCGACGCGATGATCGACCGGGAGCACGGACGCATCGCCGAGCGCGGCTGGGGCCTGTGGGCCGTCGAGGTCGTGGCCGAGCGGACGTTCATCGGGTTCGTCGGCCTCTCGGTGGCGCCGTTCGAGCAGTCGTGGACACCGGCCACCGAGATCGGCTGGCGTCTGGCTCGGGCGGCCTGGGGGTACGGCTATGCCACCGAGGCGGCACGGGCGGTGCTGGCGCACGCGTTCGACACCTTGGGTCTCGACGAGGTGGTGTCCTTCACGGCAACCACCAACACGCCTTCCGAGGCTGTCATGCGTCGGATCGGGCTGGTGCTTCATCCAGCGAGCCCGTTCGACCACCCGAGCCTCGAGTCCGGGCACCGACTCGAGCGGCATGTGCTCTATCACCTGACGGCGGCCGCCTGGTCTGCGGCCCGGGCCTGACCCGGTCCGTAGTCGCTGCTCCACCGGCGGGAACCCGGCCCGGTCCCACCGTCGTCTCAGTTCGCAACACCAGGCGGACGAGGACCGGGAGGATCCGATGCGCGGGATGGACGGGAAGCAGACGAACAGGTGGCTGGCGCTGTTTTTGGCGCTGGCCCTCGTGGTGGCGGGCTGTGCCGGCGACGACGATGACGAGGGGACTGCGACATCAGAGCTCGCAGAGGAGCCCGCGGCCGAGCCGGCGTCCGGCGATGACGCGTCCAGCGATGATGGCGGAGCACTCCGGGTCGATGCATCCGACGAGGACTTCGCCGAGGAGCCGACGGACGACGGAGCGATGGAGGAGTCCGCCGAGGCCGGCGGTGGGGCCGACACGGGCGCCCAGCGGGTCCAACCGCCCACCACGTCACCGGCCGACCTCGGTCGATCGATCATCTTCGTGGCCAACGTGGACGTGGTGGTCGACGACGTCACCCTGGCCACGTCGCAGGCCAAGACCGCCATCGCCGGGCTGGGCGGCCTGGTCTTCGGTGAGAACACCACGATCAGCGACACCGCACGCACCACGCTGGAGTTCAAGGTGCTCCCCGAGGACTTCCAGGAGGCGCTGACCCGCCTGGAGGGGCTCGGGGAGCTGCGCGGCCAGACGATCAGCGCCGACGACGTGACCGAGCGGGTGGTCGACCTGGAGAGCCGGATCACCACCGCGACCGCCAGCGTGGAGCGCCTCCGAGGCTTCCTGGAGACCGCCACCGACTCGGCCCGCGTCGCCGAACTCGAGCTTCAGCTGCTGGAGCGGGAGACCCTGCTCGAGCAGCTCCGCGGCCAGCTGCGGACGCTGCAGGACCAGGTGGACCTGGCCACGATCTTCCTCACGCTCACCGAGGCCGCCCCGCCGGCGGTGGAGGCCACCGGCGAGTTCGCCGTCAGCTTCCACGAGGGCGCCGGGGACGGCAGCCGCTGCCCCGGCACGGACAACCTGCGGGTCGACGAGGGTGAGGTCTTCACCATCTGTGTCGAGGTCACCAACACCGGCACGAACCCGATGGTGGGCATCGAGATCCGGGACTTCGGGCTCGATCTCGACCCCCGCGACTTCACGTTCGTCGATGCCCCCGATGCCGTGGAACCTGGTGCCTCGGTGGTCGCCTACGCGAGCACCGAAGCGCCGGGGACCGGCTCCTCGCAGGTCAACGTCCGAGCCGACGCGGCCGGCTTCGACGGCCAACCGTTGCGGGTCGGGGTGGCCTTCGACCGGATCGACGACGCCGACGTTCGTTTCGTCGAGGACACCTCGCTGCCCGGGTTCACCGACGTGTTGGGCGACAGCTGGGACTTCTTCACGACGGTCGTCGCCGTGATCGTGCTGGCCGTGGCTGCGATCGTGCCCTTCGTGTGGATCGTGCCCGTGGTCTGGTTCGCCCGGCGCTGGTGGCTGCGACGGGACCGCCGGACCGAGGTGCCGCCGGCCCCGCCCGCGGCACCGGTGCGCAGCGACGAGCCCGAACCGGAGCCCGAACTCGTCTGAGGCTGACGACGCGGTGTCGGGAGGGCAGACCTTCCGGCACCGCGGACGCTCAGTCGCCCTGTCGCTCCAGGATGCGCTCGATCCAGGCGATGTAGGAGTCGCTGTCCTGGGCCCCGGGCACCGGCAGGACCTGGTTGATGAGCACGGTGGGAACGGCCGTGATGCCCTGCTCGATGGCCGAGTTGTGCTCGTCGATGACGACCTGGGCGAGCGACGGCCGCTGCTCTTGCGCCATCGCCTGGAACTCGTCCCGGTCGACCCCGGCCTCGGCGGCCACGTCGGCCAGCACCTGCCAGTCCGAGATGGTCCGGTTCTCGGTGAAGTACGCGGTCATGAGCCGGTCGTGCATCGGCCGTGCCGCCTCGGGCCAGTTGCCGGCGACGACCTTGTGGGCGATCTGTGCGGGCAGGCTCGACGACGGTGGCTCGTCGTCGCTGGCCCAGGGCCGGAAGTCGGCTCGGGGCTCCATCTCCTGCATGCGGCTCCAGCCCTGGGTGTAGCGGACGAACTTGTCCCGCGAGGTCGCCTTGGGCTCGGTGCGGAGGAGGAAGCTCTTCCAGGTGATGTCGACCTTGTCGCCGAAGTGCTCCTGCACGTCGTCGAGACGAACCGTCCCGACATAGCACCACGGTCAGAGGAAGTCGGACCAGACGGTCAGCGGGACGGTTTGCATGCCCCGACGTTACCGTCCGGCGCTCAGCGCAGCTCGATGCCGAGCCATGCCGCACCGATGCCCAACACCACGGTGGCGGTCACGTACGCGGTCGCCCTGGCCACCTCACCGCGCTCGGACTGATCGACCAGCTCGCGGATGACCGTCGAGAACGTCGAGAGGCTTCCCAGCAGGCCCGCACCGACCGCGGTGAGGGCGCCGTCGCCGACGTCGTGCAACAGGCCGAGCACGAAGGCGGCAGACACGTTCACGGCGAGGGTGCCGATCGGGGCGCCGCTCCGATTCACGCGCGACGCCCGCCATCGGGCCACCGCGCCGATGGCGGCCAGGAAGCCGAACGCGACCGCGGTCACGCGGCCGCCCAGCGATGCGTGCCGGCGACCCTGCCGGTGACGAACGCCGCCGCGCCGGCGGAGAACGAGACCGCGACATACGCGATCAGCAGTGTCCAGTCGTCGTCGCGAACGAAGAACGCGGCGTCGAGCGCGAACGCCGAGAAGGTCGTCAGGGCGCCGCAGAACCCGACGGTGACGCCGAGCACCTGTGAGGCCGGCCGCGCCGCGAGGCCGGTGACGGCTGCTCCCAGGAGCAGGCAGCCGAGCACGTTGGCGAGGAACACGCCCCACGGCCACGAGGCGGAGTCGATGCCGCCGTCGACCCGATCGACGATGAGCCACCGGAGGCCGGCGCCGACCACACCACCGGAGGCGACCGCCACCACGCTTCGCCGATCCATGGCCGACGACCGTAGCGCCCGCCATCCGGTCGGCCCGCAACGCTGGAGGGCGGATGTGTCACTGTCCGGTGGTGAGCCCATGTGAAACCCTGGAGGGGTGGCGGACACAACGCTGGACATGCGCGCGGTCGTGGGGGACATCCAGGCGCGAACTGCGCGCCTCGTCGCCGCCTGCGCCGAGCTCGACGCGCTCGAACAGCCGACCCTTCTCCCCGACTGGACCGTGCTGACCGTCGCCTGCCACCTCCGCTACGGGGCCAAGGTGTTGACCCAGATCACCGAGGCGACCTGCGCGGGCCAACCGTCGGCCTACTACCCGGGCGGACGGGACCTCCAACGCCCCTTCACGTTGCGCCCGGCGCTCGGTGAGCCGAGGCATCACGTGATCGACAGTCTCGCGGCCGAGAGCGACGCGCTGACGAGGCTGTTGTCCGGACTGTCGGCTGACGACTGGGACCGGCCGATGATCTCCACGGACACCACCGATCCGCTGGGCGCGGTCACCCTGCGGGAGCTCGGCCTGTTGCGGCTCGTCGAGGTGATGGTCCACGGGTCCGACCTCGGCCTCGGCCTCGACCCGTGGCCGCTCCGGTTCGGCCACTGGGTCCTCCCGTTGCGGGTCCGGCGCGCGCGGACGGTGCCGGAGTTGTCCGCCGTGGTGACCTTCGAGGCGGTCGACGCGCCGGCGATCACGGCAGTGGCCGCGGACGGTGCCCTGTCGGTGATCGACGCCCGGCCCGATCCGGACATGATCGTCTCGGGCGTGGCCAATGACCTCGTGGCGCTGTTGCTCGGGCGCTCCCCCCTCGGTGCGGTGAGCATGACCGGTGACGCTCCAGCGGTCGCTGCGCTGCGACGCGGGCTGGTCGGTCCGTAGTCGTCGGAATGGGTGCGCAGCTCCGGCGCGGATCGGCAAGACTCGCCCCATGACCGCGCGGGTGGACAGTTGGCTGTGGGCAGTCCGGCTCTACAAGACCCGCTCGGCTGCGAAGACGGCTGTCGTCGGTGGCCACGTCAGCGTGAACGGTGCGAAGGTCAAGCCGGCACACCGGGTCAAGCAGGGGGATCGGGTCGAGGCCACGGTGGGCCAGCGATTGCGCGTCGTCGAGGTGGTGGAGACGATCGAGAAGCGGGTCGGCGCCGAGCGCGCGGCCGAGTGTCTGGTCGATCACTCGCCGCCGCCGCCGAAGCGCGAGTTCGTGGCGCCGGCAGGGGTCCGCGACCGCGGCGCGGGCAGGCCCACCAAGCGGGAACGCCGAGACCTCGACCGGCTCCGGGGTCGACGCCGCTGAAGCCAGATGAGCCCGGGGCCGCAGTCCGGGCCGTGCGACACTCTGACGATGGATCTTGCCGACCGGCGCGAGCACTACGAGAGCGAAGGCCTCGACATCGCCGACGTGCCCGATGCCCCGTTCGAGCTCTTCCGTGCCTGGTACCAGGACGCCGAGGACGCCGAACTGTGGGAGCCGAACGCGATGGTGGTGTCCACCGTCGACGCCGACGGGTGGCCCAGCGCCCGCTACCTGCTGCTCAAGGGCGTCGATCCCGCCACCGGGGCCTTCTCGTTCTTCACCAACTACGAGAGCGCCAAGGCCGAGGCACTCGACACGTCCGAGCGGGCCGCGCTGACGTTCGGGTGGCTCCCGCTGCGGCGCCAGGTCCGCGTGGTCGGACCGGCCCGGCGGGTCGCCACCGAGGAATCCGACGACTACTTCTCGAAGCGGCCGCGCGGGAGCCAGCTCGGCGCCTGGGCGTCCCCGCAGAGCACGGTGATCGAGTCCCGGTCGGTGCTCGACGCGCGTCACGTCGATGCCGAGGCCCGGTTCGCCGACGGTCCGGTGCCGCGTCCGCCTCACTGGGGTGGCTACGAGGTCCTCCCCGAGGTGATCGAATTCTGGCAGGGGCGTCCCAACCGGCTCCATGACCGCATCCGCTACCGGCGCGGCGAGGCGGGCTGGTCGATCGATCGGCTGGCGCCGTGAGCGACGACGGAGGCATCTACGCCGACAACACCTACCTCGACGCCAACCCCGACTGGCACGAGGGCGACGCCGACTGGAAGGCGGGTCAGATCATCCGCCTGCTCGAGCGGAACGGCGTCACGCCCACCTCGATCGCCGATGTCGGCTGCGGCACGGGTGGCGTGCTGCGCTCGCTCGCGTCGTCCGGTGTGGGCTCGTCGTGGGTCGGCTGGGACGTGTCACCACAGGCCCACCGGCTCGCCCTGGCGAGCGGGGACGACGGTGTCGAGTTCCGGCTCGGCCACCCCGACCAGGGCACGCCGCCGGTCGATTTGGTGATGGCCCTCGACGTGTTCGAGCACGTCGACGACTACCTGGGGTTCCTCCGCGGTCTGGTCGGCCTGGGCCGGCACTCGGTGTTCCACATCCCGCTCGACCTCACGGCCCTGAGCGTCCTGCGGGGCACGCCGATGCTGCGCAACCGTGAACGCATCGGGCATCTGCACTACTTCACCAAGGGCACCGCGCTGGCCACCCTGGCCGACTGCGGCTTCGAGGTGGTCGACACCATGTACACCGGCGTGGGCATCGACGCTCGGGGCCTGTCGGCCAAGCGCAGATTGCTGCGCCTGCCTCGCCAGGTCCTCTTCCGAATCAACGAAGACGTGGCGGCCCGAGTCCTCGGCGGGTGGTCGTTGATGGTGCTGGCCCGCTGAGCCGGGCCCGCGATCGTCAGACGTTGGGGAGCACCTCGGCTGCCAGCAGTTCGATCTGGTCGAGGTCGTCGATCGTCAGGTACTGGAGGTACATGCGGTCGCAGCCGGCCTCGGCGTAGGAGCGGATCTTCGCCGCGGCCTCGTCTGGGGTGCCGGCCACGCCGTTCTCGCGCAGCTCCGCCGGCTCCCGACCGATGGCGGCGGCGCGACGCTCGACCTCGGCCTCGTCCGCGCCGACGCAGGCGACCTGGGCCACCGAGTAGACCAAGTCGTCCGGGTCCCGGTCGTGAGTGACGCAGGCGGCGCGCACGTTGTCGACCGCGTCCTTCCACACGTCCACGGGTGCGAACGGGAGGTTGAACTCGGCGCCGATCGTCGCGGCGAGGCGCGGCGTCCGCTTTCGACCACCGCCGCCGATGACGATGGGCGGCCGGGGCTGCTGGTGTGGCTTGGGCAGCGCCGGTGAGTCGAGGATGGAGTAGTGCTGGCCGGTGTACGAGAACAGTTCGCCGACCGGGGTCTCCCAGAGACCGGTGAGGATGTCGGCGGTGTCCTCGAGGCGGTCGAATCGGTCGCCGAGCTCGGGGAAGGGGATGGCCGTGGCCGCGTGTTCGGCGTCGTACCAGCCTGCGCCGAGGCCGATCTCGACCCGGCCCCCGCTCATGTGGTCCACCTGGGCGACCTGGATGGCGAACGAGCCGGGGTGGCGGAACGTCACCGGTGTGACCAGGGTGCCGAGGCGGATCCGCTCGGTGTCGCGGGCCAGTCCGGCGAGCGTGGTCCAGGCGTCGAGCGGGCCGGGGAGCCCGTCGGTGTCGCCCATGCGCAGGTAGTGGTCCGAGGTGAAGAACCCGTCGAAGCCCAGGCGCTCGGCGGCGGTGGCCAGGGCGAGCACGTCGTCGTAGGTGGTGCCCTGCTGGGGCTCGATGAAGATCCGGAAGTCCATGGGCGGACCCTATCGAGGCGCGGGCAGGGGCCAGCTCCGCGCTGCGGCATCACCCCGGCGAGGCAGTGGATGAGGGTCTGCACCTGCGGTGCCCGGCCGATCGAGCCATGGTCGGACCAGCCCCATTCGAGGCTCGGTTCCAGCGGATGGTGGGCGGGAGCTCGATCTGGACGCCGCCGGTCCTCTCCGTGGCGAGGCCGGTTGACCGGGTTCATCCGATGCTGGCCGGCCAGCTCCTTGGGGATCTCGCGGAGATCGCTGTGGAACGTGAACCGGGGGAGGGCGAAGCGGGCGTGTGCGGCCACGTGATTGGCGAGCGCCCGGTTGCGACCGCCCAGGTGAGGGGCACCGAGTGGAACAGGTGCTCGCGCCCATAGCCCGAGTGAATGGTGAGCACCACGTCGACGTGGTCGAGAAACGAGGCCAGGGCCTCGCTGTCTTCGGGCACGACTCGGGTGCTGGCGATGTGGGTGGGATCCTCGTCCTCTTGGACCACGCCGTAGTAGGACGCGCCGGCCAACTCGGCCGCCTCGCGGGCGATGGCGTCGGTGGTCTTCTCGAGTGACCCGCCGTGGTACGCCATGAACCCGAGCCGGGACCGGATGTCCAGCTCTTCGGTGACGTCGTGGCGCTCCAGCAAGGCGGCGAGCATGGCACGACGGTAGCGGCCGCCACCCGCCTCCGCGGGGTCGAGCGGCGGCAGGCGTCAGGCGGGGAGGAGGCTGTCGGTGGACTCGTCGTCGGCGTCGCCCGGGGCGTCGGTCGTCCGTGCCGAGGCCGCGAACCGGCGGCGGGCCCAGAACCAGACGATGGCACCGATGGTCGCTGCGGCCAGCAGTTCGAACAGGACCGGGAAGCGCCACGGATCGGTGAACCAGTTGCCGACCCGCTCGGGGATGTCGGCGATGGTCCGCAGCAGCGGCAGCACCAGCAGGTCGAAGTCGTAGCGCAGCACCTCGATCAGCGCCCAGACCGCCAGGAAGGCGCCACGCAGGGCCAGGCGATCGTTGCGCTTGGTCAGCGTCGAGGTCAGCGCCCAGGTGAGGATGCCGACCATCAGGACGGTCAGGCCGAGCGCCAGCCGGCCGGCGCCGACGTCGTTGACCCAGGTGGTGACCCGGACCTGGAGGTCCTCGAAGCGGCCGACGACCGAGTCGGCGAACGGGTTGGGGTCGCCTGTGTCCAGGACCTGGATCTCCCACCAGCCGTAGATGGTGAGATAGATGCCGGCCAGCACCAGCATGACGCCCGAGATCTTGTTGACGTGGGGCAGCACCTTCCGCATGTTCGTGGCCACCGAGCTCCGGGCCAGCGCCACGCCGATCGTGAGCACCATGATGACCAGTCCCATGCCGGCGCCGTAGGCGACGAACTGGGCGGTGCCGTCGGCGATGCTGCCGTCGTCGAACGACGACGCCACCACCGACAGGAAGATGCCGATCGTGCAGGAGATCGACACCACGGCGTAGGACACGCCGAACAGGAAGACCGACGGCAACTGGCTGCTTCCGCCACCCAGCTGGAGACGGGGAATGTTCAGCTTCGGCTCGTACCCGCGCAGCATGGCGATGCCGAGCGGCACCATGAGGACGCCGAACCCGACGGTGGCGTACGGGATGCGCGAGTTGATCGCACCCTCGCTGACGATGGTCGACGTCAAGATCCCCACCAGGCCGAAGACGGCGATGAAGCCCAGCGTCATCGTGAGCCCGACCACGAGGCCCCGGATCACGTTCTTGGCCATGTTGGTCTCGTCGTCGGACTCGAGGCCCAGGAAGTACGACACGTACGCGGGCAGCATGGCGAAGCCGCAGGGGTTGAAGGCGGCCACGAGGCCCGCCGAGAGCGGGAAGGCGAGGTCGACGTCGAACATCAGCCGAAGTACTCCTGAATGCGGTCTTGGAGGTCCTCGGCGTTCAACACGCCGCTGTGGACCTCGACGATGGTTCCGTCGGCGTCGATGAACGCCGTGGTGGGCATGACGCCCAGATCGGTCACGTGCTGGTACAGCGAGTTCGGGCCGCCGTCGTCGCCCAGCAGGATCGTGTAGGTGACGCCGGTGTCTTCGACCACGTCACGGGCGCTGTCGATGTCGGTCTCGCGCGTGTTCACCCCGATGAAAGCGACCTCGCCGGCGGTGGCCAGGTGGACCTCCTCGAAGTCCGGCATCTCGGCCCGGCACGGGGCACACCACGAGGCGAAGAAGTTCACCACGGTGGGCTGGCCTTCGATGCTCAGGATCGGGAAGTCCGCGCCGTCCAGGGTGGTGTAGACGAGGTCCGGGAGCGGCTCACCGGCACCTGTCGTGTCCTCGCTGTCGGTGATCCACTGGACGGTCACGATGATGACCAGCACCACCAGGAAGCCGAAGACCAGACCGAAGATGGCGCGGCGGCGGCCGGCTTCGGCTTCGTGGAGTTCGGCGGGGGTGGGGATGGGGGGTTCGGTGAGAGCCATGGCAGAAACGACGCTAGTGGTCCCGACCGGGGGATCGGAACCGTGCCGGAGGTGTGCAGCGCCTCCGAAACACGAGATGTCGCTGAAACACAGTGTGTCAACGACCCCATTCCCGAAAGGGTTCCGATCGCACAGATTTCTGGCCGGACACCGGGTCGGCGTCCGTGCGGATCTCGATGGTGGTCACCTGCCGCCCGAGCGCCGCTCCCCGTCGGGGCGACGCTCGGGCGCTCGTGAACGGTGAGGGGCGACCGGGCTCGCGTGAAGCCGTTGCCCGGGTCTCCTCACCGGGAGGCAGATGCCTGGTCTCAGGCGGTCCGCAGGAGCCCCTGCAGGTGCTCGGGGACCGGCACGACCGGCATCTGATCCTCGGGACGAGGAGTCTTGGGCGGACGGCCCCGACGCCGCTTGACCATCAGGACCTTGCCGTTCATGAAGAGCTGGCCGCCCCAGACACCCCACGGCTCCCGCCGCTCGATCGCGCCCTCGAGGCAGGGTGCGATGACGGGGCAGTCGGCGCAGATGGTCTTGGCCTGAGCGATGTCCTGCAGCTCCTCGGAGAAGAAGACGTCGTTGTCCAGGCCGGGCTCGGTTGCGCATCGGGCCAGTGCGTGCCAGCTCTCGGTTGTGATTTCCAGCGAAGCGATCATCGTTCGCTGCTCCTTGTGTGTCGTCATGGGTGGTTGCTGGATGGACGTGTGTTCGGGTCACCGTCGGACCCGGGCAGAAGGCGGGCGAAAAACGAGAAAGGCCGCCGGATCTGATCCGGCGGCCTCGGGAGCTTTTCTCTCCGTTTCGATCTGTCTTGCAGATCTAGGGGAGCCTCTCCTTCGGCCGCTGGTCGTAGGGCTTGAAACCGGTGCCCACGGTCGGAATGCCCTCGGTGCGCACGGCATGCCACATGGCGGCATTCGTCGCGAGGGCGCGCGCGGACACACAGTTGGCGTGGGCGCCGAGCTGGCGTGCACAAATATCCATCTGCCTGTCCTTTCTGCGTCCGGCGTCGGGGTCCGGGGTCGTGCCCGGTCGACGGTGGTCTTCTTCGGTGCGCGACGCCCGGAGGCGACGTGCGGGGTCCAGAGGACCACTCCGCCGAAAAGGTGTCAAGCGATTAACGCGCCCCTGGCACAAAAAGGGCGCGCGATGGCCGGACCAGGACGGCGGTGGACCTCAGGTGTCGTCGGCCGGGATGTAGTGGGCGACCCCTTCGGGGTCGTCACGGCGCAGCTCACCCAGGACTCGGAGGTGCTCCAGGTGGGCGTAGGTCTCGCTCTCGGCCATGTCGCCCCAGGAACGCTCTCGGAACATGACCCGCATGAACTCGGTCACGGTGCCGTGTTCGAGCTTGCGGGTGGCGTCACGGATGATGTCGAGGCGGTGCTCGTGGTGCTCGACGATCTCGCCGGCCCGGCCGGTCAGGTCCGAGAAGGGATGGCCGTGCGCCGGAAGCACGGTGGTCACGTCGCCGTAGGCGTACATCTTCTCCAGCGACTCGAAGAACTCTCGCAGCGGGTCCACGTCGGGCGTGAAGGCACCGATGTGGGGCGTGATCGTGGGGAGGACGTGGTCGCCCGAGAACATCACGCCGTGCTCGGGGTCGTACAGGCAGAGATGGTCGTGGGTGTGGCCCGGGGTGTGCAGGGCGACCCACTCTCGTCGGGCCAGCGAGATCACCTGTGCGTCCTCGACCCGCATCGTGGGGCGGGGCGTCCGCTCTCTGGGATCGCGGAACCGGCCCATCTTCTTCATCCGGTCCAACGCCTCCTGGTCGGGCCGGGTGCGCTGGGTCCCCCAGGGAAGGCGCTCGGCGAAGATGCGTTCCATCTCCGCGTCCTGCTCCTCCTCGGTGAGCTCGACCCAGGCGCTGGAGTCCTCGTCCTCGAGGTCGACCTCCTTGCCGCCCCACGTGACCGAGAAGCTCTCGTGGGTGACGACCTCGGCCCCCGTCTCGGCCTGGATGCGGGCCGCACCACCGAAGTGGTCGAAGTGGGAGTGCGTGATGACCGCCGTGTGGATGTCGTCGGTCCGGTAGCCCGCCAGTTTCAGTCGGTGGGTGAGGTCTCGCCAGGACTCCTCGCCGGGCAGGCCGGGGTCGACCACGGCGATGCCGCGTTCGTCCTCCATGACGTAGCAGTTGACGTGACCGAGCCCCGGGAGATTGATGGGCAGCTGGGTCCGGATCACGCCGGGGGCGACCTCGTCGACCTCTTCGGTGGCCGGTTCCTGCTCTTGTCGTCGGGGCCGGGGGTTGGCGTCCTCGGTCATCGTCGGGTCAGGCCCCGGAGGATTCCGACGGCGGCAGGAGGAAGAACGCCTCCCGGTAGTGCTGGAGCTCGGCGAGGCTCTCCTTGATGTCGTCCATGGCCCGGTGGCCGCCCGCCTTGGACGGTGCCTTGGACACGGTGGCGGGATGCCACCGGCGAGCGAGCTCCTTCACCGTGGACACGTCGATGGACCGGTAGTGCAGGAAGTTCTCGATCTCGGGCAGGAACTGCGCCAGGAATCGGCGGTCGGTCCCGATCGAGTTGCCACAGAGCGGCACGGTGCGGGCCTCGGGAATGTGCTCCTGGAGGAACGCGAGCGTCTGGGCGCCTGCGTCCTCGAGGCTCAGCGTGGACCCCTTGATCTGGTCGAGGAGACCGCTGCGGGTGTGCATCTCGATCACCACGTCATCCATCTCGGCCAGCTGGGCATCGGTGGCGTGGACCACCAGGTCGGGGCCCTCGGCCACGAGTTCGAGGTCGTCGTCGGTGATCAGGGTGGCGATCTCGACGATGACGTGGCGGCCCGGCTCGAGGCCGGTCATCTCCAGGTCCATCCAGGCAAGCACGGCGACCCACCTTAACGAGCGGGAAGGACCAGCAGGCGAGTCGGAGCCGATGTCCAGCCACCCGGCCCGGGTGCCGCCGCCGTTCGGCGCGCATGGTTAGGGTGCGAGCGTGGACCTGCCCGTGAAGAGACTCGACCCCGACCTCCCCCTTCCCGCGTACGCCAAACCCGGCGATGCGGGATGTGACCTGCTGGCGGCAGAGGACCTGACATTGCCGGCGGGTGGAGGCCGTGCCCTGGTCCCGACCGGGCTCGCCGTCGCGATCCCGGAGGGGTACGCAGGTTTCGTCCAGCCGCGGAGCGGGCTCGCCGCCAAGCACGGCGTCACGTGCCTCAACACACCCGGCCTCATCGACAGTGGGTACCGCGGTGAGCTGAAGGTGCTGCTGATCAACACCGACCCCGACGAGGACTTCGTGATCAGTCGAGGCGAGCGCATCGCACAGCTGGTCATCCAACGCGTCGAGCAGGTGACCTTCGTCGAGGTCGACGAGCTCACCGACTCCGAGCGGGGCGCCGGCGGCTTCGGCCACACCGGTCGCTGACCTGATCAGCCGACGCGCGTCTTGGTCAGGGTGAGTCGGCGCTCGGCGGCGTCGATCGTGTACTCGTCGATGAGCTCGCCCACCAGCTCCGAGAACCGCTCGACCCGGTCGGTCGACAGCGGGACCTGGCGTGCGGAGACGATCCTGGCATCGACGGACACCGTGTCCGCGTTGACCGAGTAGGTGATGTCCAGGCGCTCGTCGCTGCGCCCGGCTTCGAGCAGCATCACCGCGGCTTCGTCCATCACCAGACGGAGGTCGTCGATCTCGGTGAGGGAGAACCCGCGGCGGAGCGCCAGATGTGCAGCCGCGATGCGAGCCACGCGGCCGTATTCGGGCGATGCCGGCAGCTCGAGTTGGATCTGATCGTCGCGCCCCACTGCCCACGAGTCTCCCACATTGCGGCCTGGCGCAGCACCGGCCGCGATGCCCTCGTCGTGATCGGTGATGGTCATGGGCTGGGGTCCGGCTCTCGAGGGACGTGGGCGGGATCGACGTCGGGGCGACGACCCAGGTAGACGGGGTGGCGCAGGTTGCCGTCCGGTGTCCACTCACCGAAGGCGACCTCGACCACCAGGTCCGGTTCGACGAAGGTGATCGTGCGGCCGGGGACCGACGGTACCGCGTCGACGAACGGCGAACGCGCAGCGGGTTGTGTCAGCTCGAGCAGCGCCCGGCACTCGGGGTCGGTGAGGCCGCTGCCGACCCGGCCGGCGAAGCGGAGGCCCGTGGCGTCGTGGTGCCCGACCAGCACGGCACCCACCGAGCCGGCGCGCCCACCCTCGCCCGACAGCAGGCCGCCCACCACGAGCTCCTGACGGCGTCTCGGCTTGACCTTGACCCAGTCTGGCGACCGGGCTCCGGGCTGGTAGGTGGAGCCGGTTCGTTTCGCCACGAGGCCCTCCATGCCGCGGTCGACCACCGCCTGCAAGAGTGCCTCGGGTTCGTCGTCGTGCACGCTGGCCAGCTGCCACGCGGTGCCGGGCTCGACCAGCTGCTCCAAGAGGCGACGCCGCTGGTCGTACGGCAGCGACAGGGTCTCGGTGCCGTCCACGGCCAGCACGTCGAACAACACGTAGACCACGGGGATGGTCTCCGCCTTCCGGGCGATGTCGTACGGCCGATCCAGGTGCATGCGACCCTGGAGTCGGCTGAAGCTGGGCAGGCCATCGTCGCCCAGTGCCACCAGCTCGCCGTCGAGCACGGCGTCGACGGCGAGGGCGCCCGCCAGACCGTCGAGCTCGGGGAAGCGCGGGGTGATGTCGTTGAGACGACTGCTGTGGGAGCGGATCCGTTCACCGTCGACAGCGGTGATCGCCCGCATGCCGTCCCACTTGATCTCGTACACCCAATCGTCACCGATCGGCAGCCGACCGGCCACGGCCTTCATCGGGCGCACCGCCGCCATCAGGACCGGCCCGGCCGCTTGCGGAGGCCGGCCTCGCGGAGGCGTCGGACCAGCACCCGGCTGTCGGTCGGCTCGGCGCCCAGGTCCACGCACGTCTGCCAGTACCGCTCGGGGATGTCGTAGTGGTCGCCCTGGAACGCACGGCGCGGGACGCCGAGCTCGGCCACGAAGTCGTGGAGCTCGTCGTAGCTGACGTCGGAGACCAGGTGGCACCAACGCTCGCCTCGGAACCACCACAGTGGCTTGTCGATCAGGATCGCCATCCCGCGCTCAGCTGCAGGGCGCCCAGGGGGTCACGATGGCCGTGCGGCCGGCGCGCATGCTCACGACGAAGCTGCCGTCGGTCACCCAGATGATGCGGAACGCCCGGTCGGTCGGATCGGACGGGACGAACATGATCTGGCGGCCGCCCGGGATCTCCTCCACCTCCAGCGCGGTGCCGAAGAGCTCGAGCAGGTCGGCCTCCGACGAGCCCACCCCGGCGCCCGACCGGGTGGTGATGATGGGGTTGGTGATGTCGACGCGTTCGATGAACCCGTCCATCACGGTGAAGTAGATGCCGACAGGCCCCGACGCAGGCTGCACCGTGTAGCACTGGGGCCGCTCACCCTCGGGGGGCAGGCCGATCCAGGTGGTCGAGGCCACCTCGGCTGCGAACTCGACCGGATCGCCGAAGAACAGCTCGTCGAGGCCGATGGTGGAGAGCTTCGATGCGGCCGTGAACGCGGGATCGCCCGAGACGGGGCCCTGGGTCGGCGTGGGGACCGCCGAGCCACCCGACCCGTCCGGCACCTGGGGCTCGGGCGTCGCCGTCGCCGTGGCCGTGGCCGTGGGTTCGGGCTCCACGGTCGGCGAGGGCTCCGCCTCCTCGGGGCTCCCGGCGGGGGCGAGCGTGGGTTCGGGCTCGATCGCCTCGGGGTCGTCGTCACCGCTGCAGCCGGCGGCCACGAGCGCGGCGACGGCGAGGGTGGCGGTCAGACGGCGAAGGGCGGAGCGCACGACCATGGCAGCAGGGTAGTGAGGCCGGACGCGGCGGTCGGCGCGCCCGGGACACCCGGCCCGGGAGGCGGCGACGCATCCCCTACGCTCTCGGGCGTCATGCGCGGCGTCCTGATCCTGTTGACGATCGTGGTCGCGGCCACCGCGTGTGGTTCCGGCCCGGAGCCGACGTTGGCGGCCGTCGCCACGGTGCCCCCGACTCCCGAGCCGACACCGACCGTGGAACCGACCCCGACGGCGGCACCGACCCCGACCCCGATTCCCACCCCCACGCCTGACTGCCTCGCAGCGGTGTCGGTCAGGACGCTGCTCGGGCAGCTTCTCGTGCCCCTGGCCGCACCCGGCGAGCTGGCGCTGCTCGAGCCGCTGATCGACGACGGCGAGGTCGGCGGCGTCGTCCTGTTGGGTGCACCGAGTGCCGATCAGCTCGCCTCGATTCCGCGACGCGACGCAAGCGGGGTGCCCCTGATCGTCGCGTCGGACGAGGAGGGGGGTCGCGTCCAGCGCCTCGGCCATCTGTTCGGCCCGGTGCCCTCGGCGCGACAACTCGCCGCGGGCAGTGTCGACGACACGGCCGCGACGTTCGAGAGCTACGGGCGGCTGCTGACGGGCGCCGGGGTCACCATGGCGATCGCCCCGGTGGTCGACGTCGGGGGCGGGCCCGGGATCGGCGACCGGGCGTTCTCCTCGGACCCGGACGTGGTGACCGCGCACGGCGCCGCGGTCGTCGACGGCTACCTGGCCGCAGGCGTGGTGCCGGTCATCAAACACTTCCCGGGACACGGGAGTGCGTCGGCCGACAGTCACCTCTCGTTCGCGACCACACCCGCCATCGACCGGATCCGAGCCGTCGACCTCGAGCCCTACCGCGCGTTGCTCCGTGACGACGTGCCGGTCATGGTCGGCCACCTGCTGGTCCCCGGCCTCACCGAGGATCTCCCCACGTCGCTGTCACCGGCGGCCATCGACGGGCTCCTCCGATCCGAGCTGGGGTTCGACGGTGTGGTCATCACCGACGCACTCGGGATGAACGCGATCTCGGACCGCTGGGACAACGCCGAGGCCGCGTTGCTCGCGGTGCTGGCAGGTGCCGACCTGCTGGTGGTCGACGATCCCAGCCAGGTGCCGCCCGTCCTGGATGCGCTCGAGGCGGCGGTGGCGTCCGGTGCGTTGCCCGTCGACCGGGTCCGGACGTCGGTGGAGCGAGTGGTCGAGCTCAAGGGCGTGGGACCGTGTGCGTTGGTCGGCGGTTGAGCCGATGGTCCGAAACGTGGTCGGGCCTGGGGCACCGCGGCCGTAGAATCGGTCCGCCCTCGTAGCCAAGTCTGGTCAAGGCAGCGGACTTTTAATCCGAAGATCGTGGGTTCGAATCCCACCGGGGGCACCCTCTTCCCGCAGGCCGACGCTTGTCGGCCTGCGGCTGCGCCTGAGGCGGGGCGCCGTGGAGTTCTGGCTCAGCCGTCGAGGTTGCGGGCGGTGTCGCTGAGGGGGACGTCGCCCTTGGCGCGGGGGTAGGTCCCCAGCAGGCGGTCGCCCAGGTTGGACGTCACCCCGAGCCAGTAGTCCTCGTTGCGGTAGTGATGGAGGCGGTGATTCGTGGCCAGCCGCGCGTAGAACCGGGTGCGGGGCCGGTACCGGGTGTGGACCATCAGGTGTGTCCACTCGTAGTTGAGGAAGCCCACGTAGGTCAGGGCCAGCGCGGTCAGCCAGGGGACGCCGATGGGCGATCCGGTGATCCACAGCAGCGGGACGGCCCAGATCGTGGTGCTCAGACCCAGGACCGCGCAGAAGATGGCGGCGTCGGGGCCGGCGAGCAGCAGGTTGTCGAGCGCCGGCGGGTCCATGTGGTGATTGCGATGGCCCATGCCGAGGCCGAGCTTGCGTGTGGCCCAGGCATCGGGGTCGGTGTGCAGGGCGACCTTGTGGATCACCCACTCCAGCGGCCCGGTGAGGATCACGACCGCGGCGAGCACCAGCAGGTCGCCCCGCGAGACGCTCCAGATGCTGAGTCGGGCGACCACGGTGACGGTCGCTGCGACCAGGATCACCCGGGGCGACCAGTGCGCCATGAAGACGCGCAGGATCTGGCTCTTGGTCCGCAGGTCCGAGGCCCGGACCGTCCTGGGGTCGTCCAACGCAGTCATGGGGACGATGACCCTACGCCTGTGGCCGCCGGTCGGCAACGGCGGGCACGAGGCGGTTCGGCATCGAGGGGCCGGACGGCCCACCGGTGTCACAATTCCGGGACGATGCACTTGACCACGACGCCGGTGTGAGCACCCGGCCACCACTACCCGTCGACGACGCGCTGGCCGACCTGGTCGCCGCGCTCGGCTCGGCCCGCCGCGCCGTCCTGCACGCACCACCCGGTGCCGGCAAGACGACGCGGGTGCCGCCGGCGTTGTTGGACGCGCCCTGGCTCGAGGGTCGGGTGGTGATGCTGGAACCCCGGCGGGTGGCGGCCAGAGCCGCGGCCGCTCGCATCGCGTCCGAGTTGGGCGGTCGGGTGGGGGAGCTGGTCGGGCACCGGGTGCGCCACGACACCAAGGTCAGCGCCGCGACACGGATCGAGGTGGTCACCGAGGGCGTCCTGACCCGGATGCTCCAGGACGATCCGTCGCTCACGGGTGTCGGCGCCGTCGTCTTCGACGAGTTCCACGAGCGGAGCCTGCACGCCGACCTGGGGTTGGCCCTCACCCTGGAGGCCCAGACAGCGCTGCGACCGGACCTCGCGCTGGTGGTGATGTCCGCGACCCTCGACGACACACGCATCGCGGCAGCACTCGGGGACGCTCCCGTCGTGCGCAGCGAGGGCCGCCGTCACCCCGTGGACACGCACCACCACCCCGGCCAGGGCGACCTCGAGCCACGGATGGCCTCGGTGATCGAGCACGCCTGGCACCACGACACCGGCGACATCCTGGCCTTCCTCCCTGGCGCACGCTGGATCCGTCGAACCGCCGAACGGCTGGTGGGGCGACTTCCCGGTGGCGTGGTGCTGCCCCTGCACGGATCGCTGGACGCCGCCGAACAGGACCGGGCGCTCGCAGCGGACCCCGGAGGTCGGCGCAAGGTGGTGCTCGCCACCGACATCGCCGAGACGTCGCTCACGATCGACGGCGTCCGCGTCGTGGTCGACGGAGGTCAGCGGCGAGCGCCGAGGTTCGACCCCCGCTCCGGGCTGACCAGGCTCGAGACGGGGCGCATCTCGTTGGCGTCGGCCGACCAGCGGCGCGGCCGCGCCGGCCGCCAGGCACCGGGGGTCTGCCACCGACTGTGGTCCGAGACCGACGAGCAGCACATGGCCGAGTTCGATCCGCCCGAGATCGCGGTGGCCGATCTCAGCGGCTTGCGCCTCCAGCTCGGCTCGTGGGGCGCGACCGCAGACGAGCTGACGTGGATCGATCGCCCGCCGGGACATGCGCTGGCCGAGGCCGAGGCCCTGCTGGGCACGCTCGGCGCCCTCGACGACGAGGGTCGGCTGACCCCGCACGGTCGCGACATGGCCGGCTTCGGCGCCGAGCCTCGGCTGGCGCACATGATGCTGCGAGCGCGCTCCCAGGGGATCGGCGCACTCGCCTGCGACGTGGCCGGGCTGCTCTCGGGCCGCGACCCCCTGCCTCGGAGCGCCGGCGTCGACCTCCGGGATCGGGTGCTGGCCGTTCGGCGTGGCGGCGGTTCGCCGGCGTTGCGCGAGGCGCGCCAGGCCGCCGATCGATGGCGACGCGACCTCGGGGTCGGCGACGACCGTGTCGACGTCGACGCGGTCGGCCGCGTGGTGGCCATCGCGTTCCCCGACCGTGTCGGGCGACAGCGCGGCGGACCCGCTCGCTACCTGCTGGCGTCCGGTCGTGGCGCCGAGCTGCCCGAACGCGATCCGCTGCTGGGGACGGCGATGCTCGCCGTCGCCGACGTGGACGGCGAACCGGCCGGTGGGCGCATCCACCTCGCTGCGCCGCTCGACCCGGCGGCGCTCGAGGCCGCGCTCTCGGATCTCGTGCAGGTGGTGGACCAGGTCGGCTGGGACGAGCGGCGGGGCGACGTGGTGGCGGAACGGCAGCGCCGGGTCGGGGCGCTGGTGCTCAAGCGTGAGCCGATCGAGGCCCCCGATCCGACCGCGCTGGCCGCCGCCTGGGCCGACGGGGTGGCGCAGCTCGGTCTGGGGATGCTGCCGTGGACGCCGGCGATCGACCAGTGGCGCGATCGCGTCGCGTTCCTGCATCGCGTCGACCCCGAGGGGTGGCCCGACCTGTCCGATGCCGCGCTGTCCGCGACGACCGGTGCGTGGCTCGCCCCGCACCTGGTCGGGGTTCGTCGCAGACGCGATCTGGCCGGGCTCGATCTCGGGACCGTTCTGCGGTCGCATCTGCCGTGGGATCGGCAGCGCCAGGTCGACGAGCTCGCGCCCACCCACCTCACGGTGCCGAGCGGTAGCAACGTGCGGCTCGACTACTCGTCGCCCGACGGTCCGGTCCTGGCGGTCCGGCTCCAGGAGCTGTTCGGCCTCACCGAGACGCCACGTGTGGCTGCGGGCCGGGTTCCGCTGGTCGTCCATCTCTTGTCGCCGGCCGGGCGGCCGGTGCAGGTCACGACCGATCTGGCCAACTTCTGGCGCGAGACCTACCCCCAGGTGAAGGCCGAGCTGAAGGGGCGGTACCCCAAGCACCACTGGCCCGAGGATCCGCTGACGGCCGAGGCCACCGCCCGCACCAAGAAGCGACGCTGACGTCGCGATCGGTCAGAGCTGATCGTTGAGCGTCTCGGCCGCGGCGTCCAGCAGGTGCAC
Source organism: Acidimicrobiales bacterium (assembly GCA_965262315.1). Taxonomy (GTDB): domain Bacteria; phylum Actinomycetota; class Acidimicrobiia; order Acidimicrobiales; family UBA8592; genus JBCCFK01. The sequence continues at coordinate 26,740 of CBDHFJ010000027.1, read as the reverse complement.
CCGCTCGGTGGTCCTCAGCTCGCCGTCGGCCAGGTGGAACCAGCGGCCGCCGAGGTTGGAGATGCCCTGGTGGGCGATGCCGAAGGTGGCCTCGAGCGCGTAGATGACACCGCCGTGGCTCACCACGACGACGGTCTGGCCCGTGTGCGCAGCCGCCAGGTCGTCGAGCCCGGAGCGGACTCGTTCCACGAGGGCGTCGTCGTACTCCCAGCCCTCAGGCCAGCGACCTGACGCCAGATAGCCCGGGAAGCGCGCTTCGATCTCGGGTCTGGTCAGGCCCGAGAACTGCCCTGCGTCGCGCTCCATCAGCCGAGGGTCGAGCCGGATGGGTTCGACCCCGGTGGCCGCGCTGATTCCCGACGCCGTCTGGTGCGCCCGTTGGAGCGTGGACGACACCAGAACGTCGAAGGCCGGCAGCGCCGCGGCCGCCGTCCGGGCCTGCTCGTGGCCCAGATCGCTGAGCGGGGGATCGGCCTGCCCCTGCCATCGGCCCTGGGCGTTCCACACCGACTGGCCGTGTCGGACGATGAGAATGCTGGTCACGCCTGCGACGGTAGCCAGCTTCGGCGATCCAGGAGATGCACCGCGCCGGTAGCCTGACGCCATGGCCAAGCTCCGATTGTTCGCCCAGGTCCGCGAGGCCGCCGGCACCGGTGCCGCCGACTTCGACGGCGACACTGTCGGCGAGGTCGTCGCCGCGGCCTCCGACGCCTTCGGCCCCGACTTTCGTGCGCTGCTGAGCACCTGCCGGGTCTGGGTCAACGGCGAACCCGCCCTGGACGGCGACCCGGTGACCGGGTCGGACGAAGTGGCCCTTTTGCCCCCCGTGTCGGGTGGTTGATCGGACCCTCCGTGGTCCGACCGGTACCATCGGTGGCGTGAGCGCAGCCATCGACAGGGTGACCGCCCCCGACTACGTCGCCGACCTCGACGCGTCCGGCCTCGACGAGGTCCGGGCCAAGCGCGAGGAGTGCCAGGATCTCGAGAACGGTCTCTCCTACGTTCGCCGGCTCCTCCACGGTCGTCTCGACATCGTCCGCAGCGAGCTCGAGGCTCGCCGCTCGGGCGCGGCGCCAGCCGACCTCGACGCCATCATCGCCCGGCTCCCGGAGCTGTTGTCCGAGGGGTCGCGCAGTGATGCGCTGCCACGTCCCCCGCAGGACCTGGCACCCGGCGGTGAGGCCGAGTCGCTCGTGGCCGAGCTGGAGGATCGCTTCCCGGCGTCGGCCATCGGGGCGTTGCCGGACCGCACCAACGAGGAGCTGTCCCAGCTGAGCGACGCCCTCGCCTCGTTCGAGCGCGACATCTCCGAGATGCGGACCGCCCTCCACGGGGTGATCGATCGCCTGCACGACGAGATCGTCCGCCGCTATCAGTCCGGCGACGCCAGCGTCGACAGTCTCCTGACCTGAGCACGGTCGTCGGCACGGCCGCGGCGAATCCCGACCGGAGCGGGCGGAATTGCACCGCTCGCGTTAGCGTGGGTGCCCGTGAGCGCATCGAGTGGGTCTCCGGCACAAGGCTCGCACCGGGTCTCGGTGCTGTCGCTCCACACGTCGCCCCTCGCTCAGCCCGGCAAGGGCGACGCCGGCGGCATGAACGTGTACGTGCGCGAGCTGGCTGCGGCGCTGGCCCACCGGGGGGCCGACGTCACCGTGTACGTCCGCCGTTGGCACCGCGAGCTCCCCGACGAGGTCCGCGTCGAGCCCGGCGTGCGCGTCGTCCACCTGGAGGCCGGAGCGCTGGATCTGCCCAAGGAGGAGCTGCCGGCGGTCGTCGACGAGTTCCGTGACGGCGTGATCGCGGACATCGACGCCCGAGGTGGAACCGACATCGTTCACGCCAACTACTGGCTGTCCGGCGTGGCCGGCCATGCGGTCAAGCACGCGCTCGGTCTCCCGTTGGTCACGACGTTCCACACGCTCGCTCGGGTGAAGGCCGAGACCGGCGACAGTGAGCCGCAGCGCCGCATCGATGCCGAGGCCGAGGTCATCAACTGCTCCGACGTGATCACCGCGAACAGCGTCGCCGAGACCCAGCAGCTCGTGCGGTTGTACGACGCCGACCCCCTCCGGATCGAGGAGGTCGCCCCCGGCGTCGAGCACGCCCTGTTCTCGCCGGGTGACCAGTCGGGAGCCCGGCGGGCCATCGGAGCGGGCAGCGGGCCGCTGCTGATGTTCGTGGGACGCATCCAACCGCTGAAGGGCGTCGACGTCGCGGTGCAGGCGTTGGCGGCCCTCGACCGCCCAGACGCCACCCTGATGATCGTCGGCGGGGCCAGTGGTGCCGCTGGTGACGCCGAAGTCGGTCGCATCCACGCCATGATCGACGAGCTGGGGCTCCGGTCGCAGGTGCGCTTCGTCGAACCGCTGCCGCACCATCTGCTCTCCACCTACTACCGGGCCGCCGACCTCGTGGTCGCCCCCAGTCGTTCCGAGTCGTTCGGCCTCGTGGCACTGGAGGCTGCCGCCTGCGGTACCCCGGTGGTGGCCGCAGCGGTCGGCGGGCTGCGCACGCTGGTGTCGCATGGTCGTACCGGCTTCCTGGTCGAGGGGCGCGATCCAGCGGTCTACGCCGCCTTCGCCAACGAGATCCTCGACAGCCCGCTGCTCGCGGCGGAGATGGCGATGAACGCCGCTGAGCGAGCTCGCTCGTACACCTGGACCGCGATGGCGGATCGATTGATCGCGGTGTACGCCGGCCTGCGCCAGCGCGTGCCGGTGTCGTGTTTCTGAGGTGAAGCCGCCCAGCACCGCGGACGAGCTCGAGGCGATCGAGCGACTGATCGACGGTTGGCTCGCGGACGAACTCCGTGACAACCCGGTGGTCGACGCCGTCGAGCGGGGCGAGCCGGGACAGCGCCGCTGGTATGTCCGCGTCCTCGGTGAGGACAAGGACGTCTACACGATCTGGTTCACGCTCGGACAACGCACGCTGGCCTTCGAGACGTACTTCATGCCCGCACCGCAGGAGAACCGAGCGGCCTGCTACGCCCACCTGCTGGGTCGAAACGCCGGACTGTTCGGTCTGGCGTTCTCGATCGGGGCGGAGGAGGCGATCTTCCTCGCCGGCCAGCTCCCGAACCCCACGATCGACCGTGACGAGCTCGATCGCATTCTCGGGACGTTCTACGCCACCGTCGAGCAGTGCTTCCTCGCTGCGGTCCGGATCGGCTTCGCATCGAGCGTTCCACCGAAGTCCCCGTGATGCTTTTCGTGCATTTTCGTTGCTTTTCGATCTGACGGTCAGTACGGTCGTCCTCGTGCCGGCACGCGGGCGGAGCCCACGATCGGGGAAGCGGGGCATCCGCCCGCGCCGGCCATCGGTGCACCTGCCGAGGAGCGGGCCCCGACCCGCCCGGCGACGTGCGGTGAGCGTTGTGTCACACCCCGTCCTGGCCGGCTTGTAAAGCCCGATCGAGCTGATAGGTTGCGGCGTCGCGACGACCCGCGCCGTCGCTGCCACCGCCGTGACACGTTCGACCCACGACCTCCCACGGGCCCGCACCCGCCTGATTGCCGCGCTGCTTCTGGCGGCGCTGGCTGCTGCCGTGCTGCCTGCGGGTGCGCAGATCGACGAGCAGATCGAGGATGCGCGCAAGGCCCGCGAAGAGGCTCGGGCCGCCGCAGCCGAGACCGCGGCCGGGCTCGATCCGCTCCTGGCCGAGGACGCCGAGCTGGAGGCCGCTGTCGCCGCGCTCGAGGCCCATGTGGCCACCCAAGAGGCCAAGCTCGAGTCCATTCAGCAGTCGCTCGAGGCGTCGCGGAGCGACGCCGAGGACGCGGCCAACCGGGTCGTCGATCTCCAGCTCGAGATCGGTGCACTCCGTGGTGCGCTCCAGTCCCGGGCCCTCGAGGCCTACGTGTCGAGCGGGACCCAGCGCGTCGACACCATCTTCACCTCCGATGACGTCACCGAGGCCGCCCACAAGCGCGCGCTCCTCGACACCATCAACGCCAACGAGACCGACATCATCGGGCTCCTCCGCGCGGCCGAGGAACAGCTCGCCGAACTCTCCGAGGAAGCCGAGGCCGCGGTCGCACGAGTTGTCGCCGAGGAAGCGGCCGAGACGGCACAGTTGGCCGAACTCGAGACTGCGCTCGACCAGGAGCGGCAGGTCAAGGCTGCGTTGGAGGCCCGCATCGCCGACCTCCGTGCCGAGGTCGATGCGCTGGAGGCCGAGGAGGACCGGCTGACCGGGCTCATCACCGGTCTCATCGCCGAGGAGGAGCGCCGCAAGGCCGCCGAGGAGGAAGCGCGTCGCCGTGCCGAGGAGCTCCGTCGGCTGGCCGAGGAGGCCGAGAAGAACCAGACCGAACCCGAGGACGTTCCGACGCCGGAGCCCCTGCCTCCGCCCGAGTCGGCCGGCAACCTGACCTGGCCGGCACAGGGGATCGTCACGTCCGGGTTCGGACCGCGCTGGGGTCGGCAGCACAACGGCATCGACATCGCGTCGTCGGTCGGCAGTGCCATCTACGCCGCCCAGTCCGGCACGGTCATCCAGGCCTCCGCCTATGGCGGGTACGGCAACATGATCGTCATCGACCACGGCGGCGGGTTCACGACCGTCTACGCCCACCTCAGCGAGTACGCGGTCTCGTCCGGCCAGAGCGTGTCCGCGGGTGCGGTGATCGGATCGATGGGATGTACCGGCAGCTGCACGGGCCCGCACCTCCACTTCGAGACGCGGGTCAGCGGCGTTCCCCAGGATCCGTTCCTGTACCTCTGACCGCTTCTGTCGGTCGATCTTCACGCGCCCGGGCGGCGTCCGGGGCCAGGGCAGGGGCCGGCGCGACCTCGCGCCGGCACTACGATCGCCGCCGTGAACGAGTTGCTGGTCGTTGGTGGCGGGAAGATGGGCGAGGCCCTCATCGGCGGGCTGTTGGCCGCCGAGTGGACCACACCCGACGGGATCGTGGTCGTCGAGCCGGTGGAGGAGCGGCGGGACGAGCTGGCGAAGCGCCACGAGGGGATCGGGGTCGTGGACGTGGTCGAGGCGGCGCCACCGATCGCCGACGTCCTCGTCGCGGTCAAACCGAATCACTGCGAAGCGGTCTGCCGAGCCCTGCCCGCGGTCGATCGGGTGCTCTCCATCGCGGCCGGTGTGACCACCGCGTCGCTCGACGCCTGGCTCCCCGCCGGCGCTCGTTCGGTGCGGGCGATGCCGAACACGCCGGCCCTGGTGGGGAGCGGCATGGCGGCGATCTGTGGTGGCGCGGCCTCCGGCGCCGACGACCTCAGCTGGGCCAGCGAGATCCTGTCCGCGGTCGGTGAGGTGGTCGTGCTCGGCGAGGACGCCATGGACGCCGTCACCGGCGTGAGCGGCTCGGGGCCCGCCTACCTGTTCCTCATGGCCGAGGCGATGGTCGACGCAGCCGTGGACGTGGGGCTCGACCCCGGGACGGCCGACACGCTGGTCCGCCAGACGCTCCTGGGAGCCGCTCGGCTCCTCGCCGAGTCCGGCGAGGACCCCGGCCGGCTCCGCGAGAACGTGACGTCACCGGGCGGGACGACGGCCGCCGGTCTGGCCGTCTTCGCGGATCACGACTTCCGGGACGTGGTCCGCCGCGTCGTCGCTGCGGCCACCGAACGTTCGGTGGAGCTCGGACGGTCCTGACGGCCGGGCGCTTGCGCCGCGCGGTCGTCCGCCGACGCCCCGTCCTCCAGGCATGGGCCCGATGGCCCATCGGACCGTCGTCTCCGCGCCACGGAACCTTCACGTGGATTTCCGGTCCACAGCTTTTGGCATCACGTTCAACGTGACGTAAGGTGACGCCGGCCAAGCGGAAGGGGTAGGAGATGGCGCAGCCGGAGGGCCTTGCACGGTTCATGACAGTCGCAGAGGTGGCGACACTGATGCGGGTTTCGACCATGACCGTGTACCGCCTCATCAAGGCGGGGGACATCCCTGCGGTTCGGGTCGGCAAGTCGTATCGCCTTCGCGAAGACGACGTCGATCGATTCCTCTCCAGCCGGTACACCCAAGCCGGCTGACCAAGCGCACGAGGGACTCCAACGACCGACCGGCGAGTGACTCGCCGGTCGTCGTCGTTTTCGGGTGCCGCGCTTCGGCTGCGTCGGGGTTGCCTCGATCTCGTCGCCGTCCCGTAGGGTGGCGAGGTGGCCGACCTGCGGTTCGACACGATCAGCTTCCTGACCGACTACGGGCTCGACGACGAGTTCGTCGGTGTCGTGAAGTCGGTGATCCGGTCCATCACCCCGGACGTCCATGTGCTGGACATCACCCACGGGGTCCGGCGCCACGACGTTCGGGCCGGAGGCCTCGCGTTGGCACGAGCTTCGCAGTACCTCGTTCCCGGCGTTGTGCTCGCGGTCGTCGATCCCGGCGTGGGCACGGACCGCCGACGCGTGGCCATCGAGGTCGGTGACGGGCAGTCCGTGCTCGTCGGCCCGGACAACGGCCTGCTGGCGCCGGCGGTGGCGATGGTCGGGGGAGCCACCCGAGCGGTCGAGTTGGACAACCCCGCCTGGTTCGTGCCCGCGCCCGGGCCCACCTTCGACGGGCGCGACGTCTTCGGGCCGGTCGCCGCGCACATCTGTGCCGGCGTGCCGCTCACCGAGCTCGGCACCGAGATCGATCCGGCGAGCCTGCTGCCTGGCGTGTTGCCGGTCGGGGGTCGCGAGGGCGACGCGGTCGTCGGCGAGATCCTCTGGGTGGATCACTTCGGCAACCTGCAGCTCAACCTCGACCCCGACGACCTGGACGGGATGGACGGTCAGCTCCAGCTGCGGACGGGCGACGTGACGCGAGCCCTCGAGCGGGTCACCACCTACGGGCAGATCTCCGCCGGCTCGGTGGGTCTGCTCGTGGACTCCTACGGGTTGCTGTCGCTCGCGGTGCCGCGTGGCTCGGCCGCCGACGAGCTCCGGGTGGGCGAAGCCGACCAGGTGCAGATCGTCTCGGCAGGCGCGCCCGAAGGTGTCACCACACCCGTCGAGCTCGGGCGGCGCGGATGAGGCCGGCCACCACGCTCGTCATCGCGATCCTGCTGGGCGTGATCCTCGTCGCGAGCGTGTTGCAGCTGTTCTTCCTGGCGCGCTGAGCGTCCTCAGGTCCCAGCCGCGAGGAGCACCCGCATCGTCGCGGCCAGACGGGCGGGCTCGGCGACCGGGGTGGACGGCACCGCCGGCGCAGCGGCCCTGTCTTCATCCTCGAAGGGGAGGGTCGCGGGCGGCTCGACCGCGGGTGGTGTGGGTGCCGGCTCCGAGGCGGGTTCGGGCTCGCTGGCCGGTGCCGGCGGGGCGGGTGCCGGCGCCTCGGGGGCAGGATCGCCGCCACCAGGTGTCGCCGCGAATCGGTGTGTCGTGTAGAGGCGCCCGTCGTCGGTCCAGACCACACCGATCCCCACCAGGTCATACGAGGGGTCCAGCACGTTCGCGGCGTGACTGGGACTGGCCATGAACGCTTCCCAGACGGCGATCAGGCTGCCGCCTCGTCCGACGTTCTCACCGACCTTCTGCCAGTCGGTCGGCGCGCCGGTGACGATGTCGTCGGCGTGTGCGAGGGTGAGGTTCTCCGCCATCCAGTACGTCCATGACCGGGCGGCGGTGCGCATCGAAGGGTCGAGGGTCAGCGGTCCCAGACCTTCGGCTGCGCGGGCGGCGTTGATGTGGTCGATGAACTCGGCTTCATCTGCGGGGGCGAGCGTCCAGTTGGTGTCCTGTGCCTGGGCCGGTGCCGCGACGCCGGTGCCGAGCAGGCCGGCCACCGCGACGAGCACGCCGAGCACGGCGAGACAGGCGAGGCGACGGACGGGGGAGACCACGAGCGGCCATCGGCGCGCATGGCGAGCCGGGCATGGGTCAGGCGGCCCTTCGGACGCAGTACTGGGTCGGATGACTCAACGGCGGAGGCTCATCGCGGCACGATCGGCCCGTGCCGTCGTCGCCGCTTCGCAGGACTAGCCTCTGGCCGCATGAACATCAGTGCCGTCGTCGAGGCGCATGCCGACAGCGACCGGGTCGCCCTTCACCATCGCGACCACGCGGTCACCTACGGGGAACTGGTCGCTGCGGTCCGGCGTGTCCACGCAGGCCTGGTCGACGCCGGCGTGAAGCCGGGGGACCGCGTGATGCTGTTCGCGGGGACGACACCGCACTTCGTCGCGGTGCTGTTCGGCGTGTTGCGTGCCGGAGCGATCGCCGTCCCGGTCAACCCGCTGTCGCCGGCCCCGGGAGATGGCAGGTGAGATCCGAACCGTCACGCCGGATCTCGTCTTCGCCGGACCCGCCTCCGCGGCGACGATCGCCCGGTGTGAGATCGACTGCCCGGTCGTGGCACTCGCGGCGAGAATCGAGTCGAGTGCGGTCACGCGTTCGCCTCCTCGGGAGCGAGAGCCTGCTGTTCGCGACGCGAGGCTTCCGCGTAGCGCTCGAGCACGCGCTGACCGGCGCCGGCCGCCAACAGACTGCGCGCGAGTTCGAGTCCTTCGCCGAAGGTCGCGACCCGACCCGAGATCTCGAGAGCAGCGGCCACGTTCACTGCGACGGCGTCGGCACACGAGCCGGCCCCACCGGACAGACTGTCGCGCAGGATCGCGAAGTTGGTCGACAGATCGCCGCCAGCCAACCGGTCGACGCCGACGCGCGCGACGCCGTGCTCGGTCGGATCGAGCCGGAACGGCTCGACGCGACCGTCGCGGACCCTGTGCCCCAACGTCGGCGCGTGCAGTCCGATCTCGTCGAGGCCATCGCAGTGCACGACAAGAGCCCCCCGACTGCCGAGGTCGGCAAGTGCGCAGGCGACGACCTCGGTCAACTCGGGCGCGTACACCCCGAGGAGTTGGAACTCGGCGCCGGCCGGGTTGGCGAGTGGCCCGAGCACGTTGAACAGGGTCCGGATGCGCAGGCGGCGACGGACCGAGGCGACGTGGCGCATCGCGGGGTGGAACACCGGCGCGAACAGGAAGGCGAAGCCGGTGGCGTCGAGGAGTCGGCGGCACGCCGCAGGAGGAAGCTGGACCGAACAGCCCGCTGCCTCGAGCACGTCCGCGCTGCCGACCCTCGACGTGACGGCTCGGTTCCCGTGCTTGGCGACCGCGAGCCCGGCACCGGCGAGGACGAGCGCCGTCGCGGTCGAGATGTTGAACGTGCCCGCCCCATCGCCTCCGGTTCCGCACGTATCGACCAGGGGCCGCACCTGCGGGCGGATCGTCGTGCCGTGCTCGCGCAGAGCGCGCGCCGCAGCCGCAAGAACCTGCGGCTGCAAGGGACGAGCCGCGAGTGCGGTCAACAGCGCCGCGGTCTCGACGTCGTCGTGGCCTCCGCGCATCAAGGCGTGGATCGCGCCTTCGATGCGGCGCGGATCGATCGGGTGGCCGAGGAGAATCTCGTGGACGAGGGCTGGGATCATGACGAACTCCGGGGGTCCGAGGCGGCAGACGCGAAGCGCGAGCCGGCGCCGCGAGAGCGCACGGCCATGGCGAGGATGGAGTCGACCAAGGCTCCGCCGCGGGGAGTCAGGATCGATTCGGGGTGGAACTGCAGACCGACCCGCAGCTTCTCGCAGTGGCTCATCGCCATCACGATCGACTCACCGAACACGTCGGCGGAGGCGAGGAGCTCGTAGTCGGGCGGTACCTGCTCGACGACGAGGCTGTGGTAGCGCGCGCCAACGAGCCGGCTCTCTGCGAACCGATCCTGCGCGAGGAGACCCTGCGGGAAGCTCTTCGTCGCATGCAGATGCATGGAAACGGCCCGGCCGTGGACAGCTCGGTTCGCGCGAACGACACGGCCACCAGCAGCCAGAGCGAGGGCTTGGTGCCCGAGACAGACACCGAGGACCGGGACTGCGGGGTCTGTCCGCAACCAAGGGACGGTCACGCCGGCATCCCGCGGGTGGCCGGGACCCGGCGACAGAACGACGAGGTCCGGATCTCGATCGGCGAGGAACGCCGCGAAGTCGTCCGGCGCGACGTCGCACCGCACCGAATCGACGGTCGCGCCTGCGCGCGCGAACTGATCCCCGAGGATCGCCGCGAAGCTGTCGCGGTGATCGATGACGACGACGCCGGTCACGTGGTCACCTCCTGCGCCGAACGAGGCGCCCCGACCGCTTCCAACACGACCCGTGCCTTGTGCTCGGTCTCCGCAAACTCGCGCTGCGGAACCGAGCCGGCCACGACGCCCGCTCCCGACTGCGCGACGTAGAGCGCACCGCGCTTGCGCAGCGACCGGATCACGATGCAGGAGTCGAACGTGCCGTCGGCGAGCAGGTAGCCGACCGCGCCGCCGTAGAAGCCGCGCGCGCGGGGCTCCAGTCCGCGGAGCAGTTCCATGGCGCGAAGCTTCGGCGCCCCGGTGAGAGTGCCCGCGTTCGCCGCCGCACGGTAGGCGTGCAGGGCATCCAGGCCCTCGGCGAGACGGCCTCGCACGCGGCTGACCAGGTGTTGGACGTGGCTGAACTTCTCGACCGTGAGCGGATCGACGACCTCGGTCGTGACCGGTGCTGCGACCCGCGCCACGTCGTTGCGCGCCAGATCGATCAGCATCGCGTGTTCCGCCTGCTCCTTTGCATCGAGCTGCAGGCCGACAGCGAGCCGCGCATCGAGATCGGCGTCGATGCCGGACGGCGTGCGACCGCGGGGCGCCGTACCGGCGATCGGGCCGAGTTCGATCTCCCGGCCCTCGACGCGCAAGAAGGTCTCGGGCGAAGCTCCGAAGAGGGCATCGTCGTCCAGGCCCCCCTCGCCCAGGTCGAGGTGAAACATGTACGGCGAAGGGTTCTCGGCGCGCAGCGCGCGGTAGACGTCGAGACTCCGAGCCGGAGCCAGGATCTCGAGCCGCCGCGACAAAACGGCCTGGAAGACATCGCCGACCGCGACGTGCTCGAGCAGCTTCGACACACCGCGCTCGAACTCCGACTCACCGACCTCGGCGCTGACCTCCGCCTCGAACTCCGGGAGCCCGTCGCTCGCGTCCGCGTGATCCGAGTTCCTGTGACTTCTCCCGGCGTCTGCTCGCTCGCGCGCAGCCGCTCGCGCGGCATGGAGCGTCTCGAGGTCCTCGGCATGGCGCGCGCGGACAGCCGTGGCTTCCTCCCACGGCAGACCTCGCGTCACCAACCGAGCGCAATCCGACTCGAACACGACGAAGTCTCCGGCGAGCACGAGGGAGAAGTCGGGTTCGACGTCTCGGTCCGCCGCAGGAGGTGGCAAGTCTTCGAAGCGGTCGACGAGGTCGTAGCTGAACGCACCGACGACGCCTGGACCGAACGGCCGCGCATCGGCCGGCCCATCCCGGTCGCCGTGGCGATCCGACAGAAGACCCGCGAGGGCGCGTACGAGATCGAGACAGGACGGTTCGCGAAGACGTTCGGCGTCCGTCCGCACCCCGTGACGCTCCCGCGGCGTGCGCGGACACGAGACGGAGAGGCCTTCGGGCCGCTCCTCGACATCGTGATCGCGCAGACGCAGGCGCGCAGCCAGAACCTCGAGCAGCGGCCGCGCGCGCTCGTCGAGCAGGTCGATGGCGCCGAGACCTCCGCGCAGGCTCAGGCGGAGGAGCGGCCGATGGACCAGGATCGACCGCAGGGGCGTCGTACCGGGCCCGTGGCGTGCGACCGCGCTCTCGAGGAGCGCCATGTGGCGACGGCCGAAGCGCTCGCGCAAGAAGGCGAGCAAATCGGCCGGCTCGGCGACGTCCTCGCGCGGGAGGGTGTCGACATGCGGTCGCGTCGCGACGTCGGGTGCGCCGAACGGAGTCGACTCACGGGAGGTCAAGTTCGAGGACATGGAGTTCGCTCATCGGGAGAACTCCTCGGTGTGTCCTCGGGAACGTTCCAGCGGCACACCTCGGAGTGAGGTTGCCGCGTCGTTCCGGCGCGAACGCGCTACGACAGGGGCAACCCGCGCGAAGCGGGCCACCACCAGAAGCGTGCGTTGCAGTCGGCTGGACGAGCCATGGGCGCGGGAGGAGACCGTCTCACCCGCGACCTGTCAAGCGGCACGTCACGATTCCCGGCTCCATCGATCGGCCGCCGCCTCGATCCTTGACGAAGCTTCACGTTCCGCGCCGCCGCGCCGCCAGCGCATGGCCGGCGAGCCCTTCGATCTCGGCGAGCCGAGCCGTGTCGTCGAGCACGGTGGGATCGACGCGATCGAGGTCGATCCACGTGCGCACACGCAAGAAGGTGAAGACTGACAAACCCCCCGTGTGCCGCGCCGAACCGCCCGTTGGCAGGGTGTGGTTCGGCCCGATCCCGTAGTCACCGAAGACCTCCGCACTGATCCCACCGACGAACAGACCGCCGAAGTGATCGAGTCGAGCCCGCGCTCCTGCGATGTCTTCGACCATGAGCTGGAGGTGCTCGGGGGCGAGCGCGTCGACGAGGCCGCACGCCGCGCTCAGGTCGTCGCACCGCACGAGCGCTCCGTGATCGGCGAGGGCGGACATCGCCACCGCGCGCGTCGGCAACTCGTCGAGCACCTCGTGCAGCTCCGCGTCGAACCGCTCGATCCACGCATCCCCCGCGAGCGTGACGAGGATCGGTCGCGCGCGGAGATCGTGCTCGGCCTGCGCCAACAGGTCGGCGACGACGAGACCGGGGTCCGCCGAGTCGTCTGCGAGCACGACGAGTTCGGACGGTCCCGCCAACATGTCGATTCCGACTTCGCCCGCGATGTGCTGCTTCGCCGCGGTCACGTAGACATTGCCCGGCCCGACGACGACGTCCGCAGCACGCGACGCGGCGACGCCGAACGCCAGCGCACCGATCGCGTGTGCTCCCCCGACGGGTAGCAGCTCGTCCGCCCCGGCGATCGCGGCAGCGGCCAGAACGATGTCGTTGGGGTAGGGCGATGCGACGGCGACGTGTCCGACGCCTGCGGCTCGCGCGGTACACGCCGTCATCAGCACGGACGAAGGCAGCGGGTAGCGGCCTCCGGGTGCGTAGCAACCGGCATTCTCGACGGCGCGAACCTCGTGGCCCGCACGACCACCCGCCACGTCGGCCTCGAGCGGCACCAAGCACGACCTCTGCGCTTTCGCGAAAGCGGTCACACGCGCTGCGACACGCTCGAGAACGTCGCGGTCCTCGGTCGAGATGCGGTCGCGCGCGGCGAGCAACGCGTCGCGGCCGAGGTGCAGCGGCGTGTCCTCGCCGAGCCCGTCGAACTCGATCGCATGCCGGCGTAACGCGGCCTCGCCCTCGCGACGAACGTCCTCGACGAGTTGCGACGCGGTCGCCCGCACGTTCGGATCGATCGTCGTCACGGCACGACGCAGCTCTTCGGGAGAGCGGCGAGGCAACAGCTCGGTCACAACGCACCTCCGTTCGCATCCCCGGACGGCTTGGCATCGCCACCGCGACGCACGACGCGCCGCGCCCGCCGATCGAGCTCTCGCCCGACCTCCGCGAACCCGACCCCGTGCTTCTGCATCTGCACGGTCGCGAAGTAGATCAGATCCGCAGCTTCCTCGACGACACGACGCGACGTCACGGCTTCGGACAACTCGCCAGCTTCCTCGACGAGCTTGGCACGCAACAGCTCGGGCGAGGCGAGTAACCGCTGTGTGTAGCTCCCTTCCGGCGCGGACTCGGTCCGTTCGGCGATCGTGCGCTCGAGGCGTCCCAGAGCGCCGTCACCGAAAGAAGTCCCCGGCGAACCGAAGCACGACCACGAACCGGGCCGGTGGCAGAAACCGGCTCCGTCCTGCGCGACGACGAACCGAAGCGCGTCGCGATCGCAGTCGACGTCGACACGGAGCAACCGCTGCACGCTTCCCGACGTCTCGCCCTTGCGCCAGAGACCCCGGCGCCTCGACCAATACACACCGCGCTGCTCCGCGCACGCGGCGCGGAGGCTCTCGGCGTTCGAGTAGGCGAGCCCGAGTGCGCTGCCCGCAGCGTCGACGACAACGGTCGGCCAGAGTCCGTCGGGCCGGTCGGAACGCAGGACGGCAGCGAGCCCATCACCGACAGCGAGCGTCCCCTCGTAGAGGGCCATGCCAACCTGGGCGTCGCAACCGATCGCGTCGAGGGCGCGGATCTCGTCGGGTGTCGTGATCCCGCCGGCGATCGTGACCGCTCGGTCGCCCGCCGCGGACGCAATCGCGCGCGCACGCTCGAGGTCGGTCCCCTGCATGCGTCCTTCGAGCTCGACGAATGTGACGAGAAAGCCGGCGACGTAGGGACGCAACACTCCGATGCGTTCCAGCACGCCGTGACCCGTTCCCTTCTTCCAACCTTCGACGACGACCTCGTCACCCTTCGTGTCGAGTGCGGCGAAGACGCGCTCGCGCGGGAGGCGCTCGAGCACTTCGGGCACGGCCCGAGTGCCGAGCACGACTGCGGTCGCGCCGTCGTCGAGGACCCGACACGCTGTATCCGCATCGCGGATCCCGCCCCCGACCCGGCACGGAGCGATGCGCGTCAGCTCGCGGATCGTGGACCGGTTGTCGCCCTTGCCCATCGCCGCATCGAGGTCGACGACGGCGATCTCTCCGGCGACGGCGAAGCGCTCGGCGATCGGCATCGGATCGCCCGCGTCGATGCGGAGCACCTCGCCACCGACGAGCTGGACGGCCCGCCCGCCCATCAAATCGATCGAAGGGATGATCATGGACGCACCTGCACGCCGGCTGCGTCGAGCGCGGTCTTGATCGCGCCCACGGTCGTTTCCTGGTCGTGGAAGATCGATGCTGCGAGCACGGCGTCCGCCCCGGCACCGACTGCCTCCGCCATGTCCGCTGCGGTCCGCGCACCACCCGAAGCGATGGTCGGAACCGTGACCGCTCGGGAGATCTGCTCGACGAGCCGCAGGTCGTACCCCGAACGCGTCCCGTCCCGATCGAAGCTGGTGAGCAAGATCTCGCCGGCACCGAGATCCTGCGCGCGCCGTGCCCAGTCGACAGCGCCAATCCCCGTCCGCCGCGCACCCGAGTGGGTGACGACTTCGTAGCCATCAGCCCCCGAGGCGGCGTCGATCGCGAGCACGACGCACTGCGCACCGAAGGCGCGCGCCAGCTCGGCGAGAAGGTCGGGCCGCGCCACCGCGGCCGTGTTGACCCCGACCTTGTCGGCACCCGCCTCGAGCAGGGCGCGCGCGTTGGCGACATCTCGCACGCCACCGCCGACCGCGAGCGGAATCGACAACTCGGCACGCACGGCAGCGACCGTGTCGAGCGCCGTCGCCCGGCCGGCCGGCGTCGCCGAAATGTCGAGCAGAACGATCTCGTCCGCTCCCTGGGCCTCGTAGGCGCGCGCGAGTGCGACGGGGTCGCCCGAATCGCGCAGCTCTTGGAAGCGCACGCCCTTGACGACGCGCCCATCACGGCAGTCGAGGCATGGGATCACACGGGTCCTCAGCACGACGAAGCCTCCGTTCCCGCGCCGGCGAACGCACGTTCACACCATCGCTCGAGCAGCGCGCGCCCCCAAGCCCCCGAAAGCTCCGGGTGGAACTGGCACGCCACGATCGGTCCATCCTCGATCGCCGCGACGAACTCGCCGCCGTGGTCGGCGAAGGCACAGCGCGGACCGATGGAGTCACGTGGACCCATCGAATCCCATGCGCCCGTGGAATCGTGCTCGGCTGGCGCCGGCGGTCGCACGACGCGGTAGGAGTTCGCGAAGTAGGCGAAACCCGCGCTCACGATCTTGCAAGAAGCTCCCGGTCGCACCGCGTTCCATCCCATCTGCGGCACGCGCTGGCCCGCGGGAAACCGCTGCACGATCGCATCGAAATAGCCGATGCCCGCACCGTGCGGCGCCGCCTCCTCGCTGCCGCGACACAGCAGGTGCATCCCGAGGCAGACGGCGAGCGTCGGCCGCCGCGCGCGCAACCGCTCGGTCAACGCGGTGACCAGCCCCTGCTCCTGCAACGCGGCCATCCCCGCTGCGAACGCGCCGACACCTGGCAAGAGCACCGCCTCGGCACGGGCGACATCGTCGGCCTCCTCGGCGACGCGCACCGGCAAGCCGAGCCGGCCGAACGCGGCAGCGACCGAGGCCATGTTCGCAACCCCGGTGCGGATCACGACGATCTCGCGCGCACCCGGAACCCGAGCGCGCATCACAGCACCTCCTTCGTGCTCGGCACTCGATCGTCAAAGGCCTCGCGCCTCGCGACCGCAGCGCGCATCGCGACCGCCAACGCCTTGAACGCAGCCTCCGCCTCGTGGTGGTCGTTGGATGCGCGCAGCGTGTCGACGTGCAGAGTCATACGCGACGCGATCGCGAACGAGCGCAACGCGTGCCCGACGTTCTCGGTCGCGAGGCCTCCGAGCATCTCGCGCCGCAGCGTCAGCCGAACGTCGGCGTGCGGCCGCCCCGAGAGGTCGACGACCGCTCGGCAGAGCGCTTCGTCGAGCGGGCAGTACGCGTGCCCGAAGCGCGCGATGCCACGTCGCTCGCCGAGGGCGGCGTCGACGGCGGCTCCGACCGCCAGGGCACAGTCCTCGACCGTGTGGTGATCGTCGATGGCCAAGTCGCCCTCGCAGTGCAACACGAGATCGATCGCCGCGTGCCGCGCCAAGGAACTCCACAGGTGATCGTAGAAGCCGATTCCGGTGCGCACCTCGGCGACGCCCGTGCCGTCGAGGGCGACGCGGCCGCGGATCGATGTCTCGGTCGTGGTCCGCTCGATGGCGGCAGATCGTTCGGTGACACTCATGGCACACTCCAAACTTCATCCGTCGTGACGACGTGGCTCGCGCCGGCGTCCGACAGCGCGGCATGCGCCGCCGACACGTCCTCGCCGGGCGCGACCACACCGACCGGCAACACACCGGCCGCACGAGCAGCATCGAGGTCGTCGCGCGTGTCCCCGAACATCCACGCCGTCGCGATCCCCAAACGCTCGAGGGCGAGACGAACCGGCGCGGGGTCCGGTTTGAGCGCCGCATCCTCCCGGCAGACCGTGACCGCGAAGCAGTCGGCGATGCCGTGCACGGCGAGCGCCCGCTCGGCGTCCGCGCGCGGTCGTCCGGTGACGATCGCGAGCGGGGCGCGAGCGGCGAGGGAGCGCAAGAATCCCGCGGGCAAGGCCAGCACCTCCTCCTCGCGCAGTCCCGGCAGGTCATCGGCCCCTTGGTACAGTCGCTCGAAGTGCGCACGCACCGCGGCGATCGAGACGTCGACGCCAGCCGCCGCGATCAGCGCACGTGTGAGCTCCCAGTCGTCGTTCGCGCGTCCCCGCCTCTTCGCCGCGGTGATCTGTTCGGCATCGATCGCGACACCGAAGTGCGCGGCGGTGCCCTGGATCGCCGCACGGTACGACCGCGAGACGTCGACGAGCACGCCGTCCATGTCGAAGAGGTAGCCCTCGGGGGCGAAGTACGTGCGCAGCGCGCGCTCGAGCCGCGCAGCATCCGGCCCCGCACACGTGATGCGCAGCGCGTCATCGAGGCCACGGCCCGTGAATCGGCGAGTCGCGATCCCGAGACTCTCGAGCGCACGGTGCAGCTCGGCGGTCCGCGACCCGCGCGCCAACACGAAGTTGCCGTGCGACGCCTCGACCGCGAAGCCCTGGGCGCGGAGCAGCCCGGTGAGGCGCGATCGTTCGTCCCGAATCCGCGCAAGCCCGAGATCGAGGTTGTCCGCGAGCGCACCGCGGGCGAGGTGGATCGACGCACTCGAGACCGAGAACGGTCCGCCCGCCGCGCGCAACGTGTCGAGCACGTCGGGGTGACCGACGCCGAAGCCCACGCGCAGACCGGCCAGACCGTGCGCCTTCGAGAGTGTGCGCAAGACGACGAGGTTGTCGTGCGCGTGCGCGAGATCGGTCAGGTCCTCGTCCGCGAACTCGACGTAGGCGTGGTCGAGGACGACGAGCTCGAAGTCTCCGACCAACTCGAGCACGTCCTGCCGGGAGGCGACGAGGCCGGTCGGGTTGTTCGGAGACACGACGATCGCGACCCGGGCCCCGCGCTCGGCGCGCACGGAGCGCAAACCAGCGGTCGGATAGGGGCCTCTGACCCAGGTCGGCGCGCCGAGTTCACACGCCGCAAGCCGCGCGTAGTGACCGATCATCTCGAAGGTCGGCTCGGTCGTCGCGACGACGTCCCCCGGCGTGGTAAACGCACGGAAGACCCGGTCGAGGACTTCGTCGCCACCCGCGAAAGCCGCCACGCGCTCGGCCGCGCAACCGATGCGCTGCGCGAACGCCCGCTCGATCGGACCCGGGTCCGGATAGCTCCGCAGCACCTCCGGCTCGGGGACAGTCAGTGCGCGGTCCTCGACGACGAAGCCCTCGTTGCCGTCGAGCCGCAGATCGACCCAAGGGGCGAGATCACGCCGACGGTAGGGACGCAGACCGCGCAGGTGTGCCGCCGGCTGCGGAACACGACGGCGCTCGGAACCGAGCTCGCGTTGTGGCTGCATGGCGCCCATCACGGAACGAGTTGCGCGATCTGGGTGACGACGACGTCGGTCGCGCCCGCGGCCTTGAGAGCCGGCACGATCTCGGCCAACGACTGCCGCGGGACGGCCGACTTCACGGCGTAGCCGGCGGCCTCGTCGCCCGCGCCGTGCAGCGGGCTGACGGTGGCGTCCCGCATGCTCGGCAACAGATTCGTCACCGTGTCGAGGATGCCGCCGGCGACGTTGACCTCGAGCATGACGCGCGCGCGCGCATCGAGCACCGAGCGAACCAACAGCACGAAGTCCTCGATCGCGGCGCGGCGGGCATCGTCCTCGAGAGCCGCACGGCTCGCGAACAACCGCGTCGAGGACCGCATCACCTCACCGACGATCTGCAGCCCGTTGGCCCGCAGTGTCGAGCCGGTCGCGGTGTTGTCGAGAATCGCATCCGCATCTTCGGGCGGGAACACCTCCGTCGCGCCGTACGTGCGCACGAAGCGGTCGCCGAAACCGCGCTCTGCGACGTACGCGGCGCAGAGCCGCGTGTACTCCGAGGCAATGCGCAGGGATCGCTCGGGGAGCCGGCCCGCGACCAACAGCTCGGTCGGTGCGGCGACGACGATGCGCACGGGATCGAGAGCGGTGTCGAGCAACTCGACCAACGGCGCCTCTTCGTCGAGCGAGCCGAGTTTCTCGACGACCCAATCGACACCTGCGAAACCGACGTCGCGCGAGCCCGACGTCAGCATCTCGACGATGTTCTGGGGCTTGAGCAACTTCGCGGCGAGGTGCGGGACGTGGAGTCGCGGTCGGTAGTCGCGCTCCCCGAGCCGGACCGGCAAACCGGCCTCCGCCATCAGTTGCAAGACCGCCTGCTGCATGCGGCCCTTGGGAAGGGCCAGGCGCAGCAGGCCGGGTTCGCTGGATTCTGTTGTCATCTCGGTCGTGTCGTGGGTCGCGAAGGACACGAGCCGGGACGAGCAGCCGGGCGACCCGGCCGCCATCTGGCGCGGGTCGCTTCGCAGCGATCGTTCGGTGGTTACCGCACTCGCGGCTGACCACGTTCCCGACCGGCGACGCGCGCACCCGCGCTCGGCCGATGGGCCGAGTGATGATGCAGGTGCGACGAACGATGCTGGCGGGACATTAGGGTGCGGAGCATGACATCGCGCCGTGGGCGTGTC
This sequence comes from Acidimicrobiales bacterium, assembly GCA_965262315.1. GTDB lineage: Bacteria > Actinomycetota > Acidimicrobiia > Acidimicrobiales > UBA8592 > JBCCFK01. The sequence goes on along the minus strand of CBDHFJ010000027.1, from coordinate 7,234 downwards.
AACACGCCGGCTCGGCGCTCGCCGCGGCCCTCGGGGCGCGGGCGAGTTCCGTCAGGTCGGCGAAGACAGCTTGAGCGGTTGGTGACCCACCCGCACCGCGGCCCCCGAGCACGCGCCCGCGTTCCGTGCGAGGTTTCGAACTCGACGCGGTTGCCCGGCCCATCGATCGCTCCCAGAGCATCGCCTTGTGGGCATTCGACGACGCGCACGCTGGCACGTCGGACCTGTCCGGAGACGACCTCGAGCGCCGCGACATGAACGGCAGACCCGGGCGGTAAGAACATTCAAAACAGTGCGGGCACTGATAGACGCGCATTCCCAGCAAAGCCCAGACTCGCGGGACAACCTTGAGCTGCGAGAAAGGGATGGCGCGAAGCGACAGGCGACAAAAGCTGCAGCGATAGAATATGGAAAACAGCGACATCAGGAGAATTCTTACCGGCCCGGTAGATTTGTGGCTCCAACTAACCTTAAGTCTTGCTTACAAATTCCGTACCGCATGGCACGGATCGCAAATACGTTGGTTTTGGCCCTTCGGTTGGCAGACGGCGGCATCCTGCAGTCGCGGAAAAGACGCGTTTGTTCCCGTTTTGCAACACCATTCGTTTGAGTCAGCCCAAGTGGCTTTCATCCTCATAAACGAAATCGAGAGAAAATCCCGCAATTTGCACTTCCGCACAGGTTGTCGAACGTGATCAGCGACCATAGCATCAGCCACTTGTCGCATCTGCGATCTCTGTTCACCCCGAACATCTGCCACTCAACGGAACTATGAGCAACGGAAAAATCGAAGGCAAAGTCCACGTCATTGAGGAAACCAAGACCTACGGCCAGAAAGGATTCCGCAAGCGTTTGGTTGTTCTGGAACAGGACACCGGGCGGTTCACGAATTATCTGCCTGTTGAGTTCATTCAGGACGCCTGCGACGACGTGGATCAGATGTCTGTGGGGGCCAACGTCGAAATTTCCTATCGCCTGAGCGGCCGAAAGTGGCAACGTGACCCGCAGAGTGAGACGAAGTACTTCCTGAGCGCAGAAGCAACGGGCTTTACCGTCCTGAGTGGCGGATCGTCTGACGAGCCCGCGCCGGTCAAAGCCGACGTGCCTTTCGGCGAGACGTTTACGTCAGAAGAAGATCCACCGTTCTGAGCAGTTGCAGGCTTACGCTTCGGGTTGGGTTCTATTTTCTCGCAGCTGCCCACGTCAGTGAGCCAGCCGGCTCTAAGCAACTTCGCGAAATCGCAGCGAAGGGCGTTCCACCGTGACGATCGTGCCAGGCGGAATACTGCGGCTGAGCGTGACCCCGGAGCCAACCTGCGCACTCGCACCGACAACAGTGTCACCACCAAGGATCGAAGCGTTCGAATAGACGGTGACGTCGTCTTCCAGGGTCGGGTGTCGTTTGCTGCCGCGAATCAGTCCACCATTTTCATCACGTGGGAACGACCACGCTCCCAGCGTGACGCCCTGGTACAGGGTGACGCCGGAACCGATCACCGTCGTTTCGCCGATCACAACGCCAGTTCCGTGGTCAATGAAAAATCGTGGGCCGATCTTCGCACCTGGATGAATGTCGATGCCGGTTTCGCGATGAGCCCACTCGGTGAGGACTCGCGGCAGATACGGCACCTTCAATTGATGCAGCCGATGCGCGAATCGGTACACCATGACGGCTTCGATGCCTGGGTAGCACAGGAGAATCTCGTCGAGCGTTCGAGCCGCCGGGTCTCCATCAAAAGCGGCCTGAACATCCAGCATAATGTCGTCGCGAATTTGCGGCAGACAGCCCACAAACGACGAGGCAATTTGCCGGGCTCTTTGTTCTGTTTCCAGCGTCCAATTCGTTGTGGATGCGCGGTCCGTGTCGAGCGTGAATGATCAAAGGCGACTTGAACCTGCTCGCTCAGACGACTTTGAATCCGATTCACCAAACTCTTTCGCCGCAGCGGACGACCGTTGGACCGATTCGCTGAGCCTCGATAGATCTGTGGAAACAGCAGACTTCGTACGTCTTCCGCGATTGCGACGACAGTATCGACGTTCGGCAGGACGGCCGTCGGAAGAGACTCAGACGATTCAAGCCGTGCGAGCACTTCGTCTGCGGAGAGGGAAGAATTGGAAGTGTCGCTCATGGCGATCGTGAATCCGAATTCGTACGGTTGGCGTGAAGCAATATGGGTTTTGCAGAAACATCGACCTTGGGGCTGAACTGATTGAAACGATCATGGCGAAGGCAACACTCCTGCCGAACGGCAACCGCTGAAGGCACTACAGCGGGACACGATCCGTCGCCATCGCTCACATTGCCTAATCGGCACGATCTGTCGCGACCGCAATGCAACCTGCAACGACTGACAAAGACGGAAGGCTTCTCTCATGGAATGGCAGTTTTTTGCCGATGCCGCGCGATCTTCGCCTGTCTGAGTCTGGTGGTGAGGGACGATAGACATCACCAGAAGCATTCCCGGTTCGATACGTGGCGACGGAAATTCCAGATGTCTCAGCAGCCAGCTCAGGATGATTATTGGGTTGAAGCCAGACGGCCGTTGCCATGTCTGCTGTTTCTGCTTCCCTGGCTTCTCGTCTACGAAGGCGGAGTCGCATTTCTGAGCGACAGCAATCCGGATCAGATGCGAAACGGAGCGGACTTCTGGCTGCGTAATCTGCTTTCCGGTGCCGGCGTAGAAACCATGATTTTGCCGCTGCTTGTCATCGGAATTCTCATCGGCTGGCACATAGTGAGGCGGCATCCATGGCGGACGAAACTGGAAACTCAATTGGGAATGTTTGCGGAAAGCATTCTTCTTGCTGTCGGGCTTGTCGCGGTTGGACAATTGCACCAACTGATCTTTCTTAACCTCGGCGCGGTCGGAGAGATTCCGCAATACGAAGTGCTGGCGTTGTCCCAAGACGGCTGGAATCGCGTCGTATCCTACATCGGCGCGGGGGTCTACGAAGAAGTCATGTTCCGGCTGCTGTTGGTTCCCCTTGCTTACGGTCTTCTGCGAGTCCTGCGATTCGGACAAACGCTCATCGATGCTGCTGTCAGCTTTCGGCACGGCCATCATCTTTGCCGTGGCCCATCATGTTGGACCGGCGGCTGACACTTTCAATCTGTTCGCATTCACGTTTCGCGCTGCGGCGGGGTTGTTCTTTGCGGCTGTGTTCCTACTACGTGGCTTCGGCATCACAGTCGGCTGTCACGCCGCCTACGACCTGCTGGTGGGTGTGCTATTGGTGACTCCCGCAGCGACTGTCTGAAATCCCGTTAAGCCTATTCCCACTCAATCGTTGCCGGCGGCTTCGAACTGATGTCGTAAACAACGCGATTGATTCCTCGCACTGAGTTGATAATTCGCGTCGAAATCCGTGCCAGGACATCGGGCGGGAAGTGGAACCAGTCAGCCGTCATAAAGTCTTCCGATTCGATGGCACGAATTGCTGCGACATTTTCGTAGGTTCGATCATCGCCCATAACACCGACAGATTGAACGGGCAGTAGCACCACGAATGCCTGCTGAATGTCTCGATAAAGCCCTGCAGCGTAGAGCTCCTCGATTAGAATCGCGTCGGCTTCACGAATGACGTTGAGTTTTTCTTCAGTGATGTCGCCAAGGCAACGGACGGCGAGCCCCGGTCCGGGAAACGGATGCCGCCAGACCATTTCTTCCGGCAGTCCCAGTTCGACGCCCATGCGGCGAACTTCGTCTTTGAAGAGATCCCGAAGGGGTTCGATCAGTTCAAATCCCAGCTCTTCCGGCAGACCGCCGACGTTATGGTGTGACTTGATCGTCGCCGCCGGACCATCCGGGTTGGCTCCACTTTCGATCACATCCGGATACAGAGTCCCCTGTGCCAGAAAGTGAGCATTGGGAATCGATTTGGCTTCGTCGCGGAAGCAGTCGATGAACACTCGTCCGATGATCTTGCGTTTCTTCTGCGGGTCCGCGACGCCGGCGAGCTCGTTCAGAAAGCGATCACGCGCATCGACGACGTGAAGGTCTGTCTTGAAGTGTTGGGTGAAGTGTTCCTCGACTTGTTCACGTTCACCTTTGCGAAGCAGACCGTTGTCGACGAAAATGCACGACAGCTGATCACCGATCGCTTCTGAGATCAACGCCGCAACGACGGACGAATCGACGCCCCCGGAAAGCCCGCAGATCACTCGGTCAGAGCCCACGCGTTCACGGATGAGCTGTTTCTGTTGTTCAATCAGAGAACTGATCCGCCACTTACCTTCGCAACCACAGATATCGCGAACGAAATTGCCCAGCAACTGCGCCCCAAAATCCGTGTGCGTGACTTCAGGGTGAAACTGAATCCCGTAGATCGGTCGATCCCGATGTTGAACGGCTGCGTTCGGACACGTCTCAGTTGATGCGATGGAAGTGAAGCTACCGTCCAGTTCACCGACCTGATCACCGTGACTCATCCACGCCGTAAAGGTGTCTGGAATTCCCTGAAAGAGAGTGTTCGTCGCAGTTGTGGAACAGGGCGACCGTCCAAACTCGCGGGAATCCGCGGGAATGATTTTTCCGCCCAAAGACTGACATGCGATCTGCATTCCGTAGCAGATCCCAAGGACCGGAATTCCAAGTTCGAAAATTCCCGCGTCGATCCCGGGTGCGCCTTCTCCGTATACGCTCGCGGGACCGCCGGAGAGAATCAATCCCTGTGGGTTTAGCTCGCGAATTCTATCAGCGGTGAGGTCATGGCGGACAATCTGACAGAAGACATTTTGGTCACGGACTCGACGAGCGATCAGCTGAGCGGTCTGGGACCCGAAATCCAGTACCAGAACGAGTTCGTCGTGGCCTGAATCCGAAGCGGAAGCTGATGATTGTTGGCTGAGTGTGGAACCTGTCATTGGGAACTTGTCCAGCGTGGGCTGTCGTCGCGTTTTCAGAGAGAAAACGGCGAAGAATAGCAGACCTTCCCTCGTTCACAATGCGGCTGAAGCGGAGGAATCACGACCTGCAGCCAGATTCCCGTTCAACTCAGGATTGTGCGAAAATGAACGGTGAATTTTGGCGAAAAGCGGTTCGCAAGGTTTCAAAAATCCGTCGGACAGGGTGTCGCATCATCCGGAAAGACCGATACAATCGCGGCCATGTCCCCGACCGATACAATCCTGAAATTTGGCCTACGCATTGGCAGGATCAGCGGAGCTCCTGTCAGAGTCAGCTTTTTGTTTGTTGTTGTCGCAGCAGCACTCATCTGGCGACTTAATGACGTGGCCCTCGGAACGGTCATTTCGCTCGTGCTGCTGGCAAGTGTGCTGATGCACGAAATCGCACACTTGGTGGTCGCTCGTTCCACCGCGGGAGACCTCGACGAACTCGACCTGTGGCCACTTGGTGGACTTTCTGAGCCGTTCGGTCGTGGTTATTGGCGTGACCATGTTCAGACGATGATGGCGGGGCCGTTCGTCAACGCTCTTCTGGCTGCCACATGCCTCATGAGAGTTTCGCCGTCGGAGATGTTACCGCTTCTGAATCCGTGGTCCCCGTTTCCGGCTTTCAACTTCGCGGATCCGCTTCCCGCAATCTGCAGTATTGTATTTGTCGTGAACGTTTACCTGTGCGGGATCAATCTGCTTCCGATCACACCGTTTGACGCGGGTGTGCTCGTTCGCACCTGGCTCATGACGAGATTCTCTGAACTTGAGAGCCGCGACGTGATGGTCCGGCTCGGCATGACTGTTGGAAGCCTTGGCCTGGTAACCGGGTTCGTGATCGATTTCGGAACGCTGACGGCGTTGTCCGCCTTCGTGCTGGTCTTTCACTTTCGCGAGAGTCTCCGCTGGACAGAGACAATGCCTCAGAGCGATTTCTTCGAATATGATTCCGCAGAAGATGACCGTTCCTACCCGCACGAAGAATGGGACGACGCCTCGGATGAAAGTGGGCTGTTTGCCGGGAATGAACGCGACCAGCCGACCCACGAAGAGATTCTGGAACGCTGGCAACGACAACGCGAGCAGGAACGGCTGGACCTTGAGCGGGAACAACGAGTCCGTGAGGACCGTCAGGTTGACGAAATCCTGCAGAAGCTTCATCTGCACGGACGTGAAGCTCTCGACAAAAATGAAGTACACCTTCTAAAACGCGTCGGAGCTCGCTATCGGAATCGCGAACAGCATCAATAGTTGACCGCGAGCTGTTTTTGCCGGGAAATGAGTCGATTACATTCCGAATCGTGAGACAGTGCGTGCCGAGTGCACTCTCGGCGCACAGAGCGCTCGACCTGAGATTCGCCGGGTCGCTACTATTTCGCACTTCTTTCCGCCGACACTTGATGCGGGAAGCTTTGGATTTTCTCGGAGCGCGGCGTCAACGTCCGCCCTTCCAACAGGCCGAAGGCAGGATTGACTGGTCAGTCAAACACCTGCCTGACTCGCAGTGGTGCAATCAATGGACACCCGGTTCATTCGAAACTTCAGTATCGTCGCTCATATCGACCATGGCAAAAGCACGCTGGCCGACCAGTTGCTGCTGCAAAGTGGCACAATTACCGAGCGCGAATTTCGGTCGCAGATTCTGGACGACCTTGAAATCGAACGCGACCGCGGCATTACGGTGAAAGCCAGATCGGTCACGATCAATTATGAATACAAAGGCGATACATACGAACTCAATCTGATCGACACCCCCGGGCACGTCGACTTCCATTACGAAGTGAACCGCAGTCTTGCCGCCTGCGAAGGTGCGCTGCTCCTGGTCGATGCTTTCCAGGGAGTTCAGGCTCAGACGGTAGCGAATGCCTACGCTGCAATCGAAGTTGACCTGGAAATCGTCACGGTCGTCAACAAGATCGATCTGGCGGTCACGCGAATCGATGAGGTGCTGGAAGAAGTCGAGAACATCCTGGGGCTCGATGCCTCAGACGCGTTGAAGGTTAGTGCGAAGACAGGTTTGAACGTGGAAACAGTGTTCGAAGCAATTATCGAAACGCATGCCCACTCCGGATGGTGATCGTAAGAAACCGCTGCGGGCACTCGTCCTTCGATTCTAAGTTCGACAAGTACCGCGGGGTTATCACTTACGTCCGTGTCATCGACGGTGTCATTCGCAAAGGTGACAGCATTCGGTTCATGCGAGAAGCCGTGAACAGTGAAGTGATCGAACTTGGCCAGTTCAGGCCGTCGCTGGTGCCATGCGATGAACTCGGTCCGGGGCAAGTGGGCTACATTCTCACTGGCGTGAAGGAACTCAGTCGCATCACCGTTGGCGAC
>CBDHFJ010000026.1:0-34653 GCA_965262315.1 Acidimicrobiales bacterium | reverse complement strand
TCGACGCCGCGATCGCCTTCTACAGCGAGCTGCTGGACATGGAGGTCATCGAACGCGACCACTGGCGAGCCCCGGCACCGACCGAGGACCAGGCCGTGGGCCTGCAGGGCTCGTCCGCCGACGGGGTGATGCTGCGCGGCTCGGGCTCGTACCTCGAGCTGTGGCAGTACCTGGCACCCGACCAAGAGGGCGACGACCCCGCAGGCCGTGGGGCGCACGAGCGCGGCCTGCGCCATCTGGCGCTGGAGGTCGACGACGTGCGCGCCGCCCTGGACCGCGTGGTCGCGCTCGGCGGCTCCCGGATGGGCGACCCCGTCGACCTCGACGGCACCGGCGCCGCTGCCGTCTACTGCCGCGACCCGTTCGGGACCATCATCGAGTTGATGTCGGTCGGCACCACCCTCGCATCGATCGACCATCTGGCCGACGGGCCGCCGGAGTGACCCGTCGAGAGCGATCGCCTGGCCTGTTCCCGTACCAGGTCGTCTTCGCAGTCACGTCCGCTGCCATCGGGGGGATCATCGCCGTCCTCGGCGAGCTGCGCGACGAGCTCGGGGTCGACAACACCGAGATCGGCATCATCGTCAGCGCCGGCTTTCTCGCCTCGTTCGTGGCTCAGATCGCCCTCGCTCCTCTCGCCGACCGTGGACATGGCCGACGCATGGCCATCGCCGGCATCCTGCTCAGCGCCGCAGCGCTGCTGGTCATGGCCATCGCCGACGCCGTCGTGATCTGGGTGCTCGCCCGGGCGGCGTTGGGATTCGCCGGCGGGCTGCTCCTCCCCGGCATTCGTCGGGCGGCCACCGTGCTCGATCCCGACAAGGCGGGCGAGAACCTCGGGCGCCTGGTGGTCGGTGAGGTCCTCGGCTTCACCCTGGGGCCGGTCGTAGCGGCAGCGCTGGTCGAAGTCGGTGGTGTTCGTGCGCCGTTCTGGGCCTTCGCCATCGGGATGCTGTTGTTCACGCCGTTCGTGATGCGCCTGCCCCAGGACGAGGGGCGCCGGACCGAGCGAACCCGCAACCCGTTGGAGCTGCTGCGATTCCGCCGTCTCCAGGGCGCACTCGTGCTGATCTTCGGCTACTTCTTCCTCATCGGCGCGTTCGAGTCGGTCATTCCGGTGATGTTCCAGGACCGTGGCGGCGGTGCGCTCGAGGCGGGGATCGCCTTCACGATCTTCGGGATCCCGGTGGCTGCGGTCAGCCCTCACGCCGGCCGCCTCTCGGACCGGATCGGGGGCGCCCCGATCGCGATCGTCGGGATGGCCGTCTCCGCGGCCCTGACCGTCACCTACGGCTTCCTCCCCGGGATCTGGTGGCTCGTGGCGATCATGGTCGTGATCGGGGTGGCCGATGGCTACGGCTTCACCGCCGGACAAGTGGCGGTGTCGCGCGCTGTACCGGAAGAACGACAAGCCGGCGCGCTTGGGCTCATGGGCGCGGCCGAAGTCCTCGGTGCCGGGGTGGCCGCGCTGCCGGCTGCGGCGCTCTACGACGCCGGCGGCGCTCGCCCCACCTGGATCGCGGTCAGCGGTGCGTCCCTTGTCTTCCTCGCTCTCGGCCATCTCCGCATCCGCGGGACCGAACCCGTGAACCCCGCTGCCGGAGCGCTCGACTGGACCCCTGTGGACACGCACCCCTCACCGGACGTCTGACCGCTCGGTTCGGCGTGCCCGATGGCCTCGCCGTACCAACCCGTGCCTGGCACCCGAAGGTACGGCGACATTGCAGCGGTGTACCACCCGGTGCCAGGCACGGGTAGGTACACGCTCGTTGTCAGACCCCCTACATAGGGTCTCGGTCCATGGGACGAGCGGAACGACGTGACTACCCCGGTGCGTGGCACCACGTGATGAATCAGCGAGCTGCGAAGCTCAACATGTTCACCTGTACGGACGACCGGCTGTTCTTCTTCGATCTTCTGTCGTCGCTGGACAGACGGTTCGGCCTCGAGGTGCACGCATTCGTGTTGATGGGCAACCACTTCCATCTGCTGGTCCGATCGCGCCAAGCCGAACTGTCGAGAGCCATGCACTGGCTCGGAACCCGCTACGCGAAGTACTTCAACCGCAGGTATGGCCGCGTTGGCGCGTTCTTCCGGAGCCGATATACCTCGCGACTGATCGAGGACGAGAGATATCTCGCGTGGGTACCGATCTACATCCACCTCAACCCAGTGACCGACGGCTTCGTACAACGCCCCGACTCCTGGCCCTGGTCGAGCTATCCAGCGATCATCGAACGGGCGCGCCCCTACCCATGGCTGGCGACGGGAAAGGTCAGAGGGTCGCGCTCACCCGATGAGTACCGGGAACTCACCGAGCGTTACGCGCAGAGCACACCTGCCGAGTGGCCCGAAGAGCCGGACTCCGCCGACGACCTTTGGGAGATGTGGTCTGACTTCACCGTGGCCGGCGAGGTGGACGTCGTCGCTGGGATCGAGCAAGTCGTGGCGAATGCCTTCGGTGTGAACGAGCAGTTCCTGCTGCGACCGGCGCCGAACGGTTGTCTCCCCCGCACGGTAGCGGTGAGTCTGGTCAGCGATCTGACGAGCCTGACCCGACGGGCGGTCGCTGCTCGATACGGTTTCACGTCCTCGAACGGAGTGTCCGCGGCGCGACGCCGCGCCAAGACGGCGCTGAACGATCCGCAGCTCCTCACCAAGCTGGAGATCCACGGGCTCAGCCTCTGAACCCGCCGTACCAGGCGGTGCCAGGCACTGGGTGGTACGCCGGGCTGCTGAACCCTTCAGGAGATCCACGGGCTCAGCCTCTGAACCCGCCGTACCAGGCGGTGCCAGGCACTGGGTGGTACGCCGGGCTGCTGAACCCTTCAGGCTGCGGGCTCGGGTGACACCTGGGCCCGGTGGCGGTTCGACGTCCAGAACGACGCGGCGAGACCCATGCCGATGCAGATGAAGACAACCATCGAGATCGCGCTGACGGTGTAGGCGGCCGCTCGGCCGGACGAGTCGTAGAGCGTGCCCATGGCGATGGCGGTCACCCCCGCGACGATCGACTGGGCGGCCCCCATCAATCCCTGGGCTGCTGCCTGCCGGTCGGCGTCGACCACCATGGCGATCGCAACCCCCGGCGCAGCGAAGGTGAGCCCATCGGTCATCGCATGGGCGAGCGACACCGCGAAGATCCACTCGCCCGACGGCAACTGGCCGTAGGAGAACATGAACCCGGCGGCGAGCACCAGGCCGGTGGCCGCGAGCTTGAAGGGCCCGTAGGTCTGCGCCCACCTGCCGGCGACCGGACCAAAGACCACCAGTGGGACTGCGAACAAGGTGATGCCCAGGTTCGCCATCCACGTCGGCGTGTCGAGGTCCTCGTGCACGACATCCCAGAGCGCGTCGAACGTGCCGATCATCATGAACGACGCCGATCCCAGCACCAGCGCCCCGAGGAGGAGCCGGTGGCGAAGCAGATCCAGGGCGAGCCCGTGACGCGATGCGCCCTCGGACTCGGCGACGGGGAACGTGACGACCGGCAGCAGGAACAGCACGTTCAGGCAAGCCACGACCACGAAGGGGGCGGCAAGCCCGGCCGGCCCGACGAGGACCGCGGACACCGCCGGGCCGAGGGCGAAGCCACCAACCCCCGCCGACAGCAGTCTCCCCAGGTTGCGACCCAGATTGTCGGGATCCGAGAGGATCACGATCCGGCGGACGGCGGGCACGGCCGTCCCAATCCCCACACCCGAGACGATGCGGCCGAACAGGATCAGCTCGAGCGACTCGCCGAAGCCCATGAAGAGCAGCCCGACCATGTTGGCCACCGCGCCGAGCACCACCAGCCGCCGCGCATGACCACGGTCACCGAAGGGGGCGATGAACACCTGCGCCACGAACGCCGACAGGAACCCGACGCCGATGACGAACCCGATGGCCGTCTCGCTGATCCCGTACTCGTCGCGGAAGTCACCGACCACGGTGAACAACACGCCGTAGCCCATCGACAACGTTGCCGACAGCGCGGCGAAGAGCCAGGGGGACCTGGGCCGTCGAGTCACCTGCGGAGCGTAGCGGTGCGGTGCATCAGTCGATGACGAGGCGAGCGACGACCTCGCCGTGCTCGATCTCACCAGTGGGGACGAAGCCGTAGCGCTCGTACAACGGGCGTGGTGAGCCCTTGCCGTCGACCCAGGAGACCATCAGGGTCCTGTCGCCGCGTGCGCGACACTCGTCGACCACGAGGTCCAGTACCCGCCGACCGATGCCCCGTCGTTGGTGCCGTCGATCGACGAGCAGGCGCCAGAGATACGGCTCCTCGTGGTGCTCGGTGGTCACGGCGACCATCACGAAGCCGACGAACTCACCGTCGGCCTCGACCGCCCGCATCCACGGGACGACCGGATGGCCGTTCTCGGGTTCGGGAAACTGGGCGTCGGCGAACGAATTGATCACAGGCGAGACCAGGCGTTCCTGGGACTTGTGGGTCCTCAGCGCCCGGACCGCCCGGTAGTTGGTGGCATCGATCTCGACGAGCCGTACGTCGGTGGCCGGCCCGGTGGGCCGGCCGAGCCAGTCCTCCCACATCGTCCGCGTCACGCCGTAGAAGGCGTCGTCGCTGACCGCGCCGTCGTCGGTCCAGTAGGCCTGGATCTTGCGGCCCTCGAACTCGAACCCGGTCCGCTCGAGCACCATCGCCGAGGCGACGTTGTCCGGATTGAGGCCGGCGGCAACGCGCTCGACCGCCCGCTCCTCGAACAACCACCGCACCATGGCGGCCACCGCCTCGGCTGCGTAGCCCTTGCCCCAGTGCTCCGAGGCGAACGTGTACCCGATGTCGGCGACTCGTCCATCCCAGGTGAGCAGCACCGCGATGTCGCCGACCACGGTTTTGTCGGCGTCGCGCTCCGCGACGGTCACCATGCTCCACTCGTCGACCACGAGGCCACTCAGTCCCGGGGCATGGGTGACCATGGACTCGGCCTCCTCGATGGGGAACGGGACATTCCAGCTCTGGTACCGAGCGACGTCTGGGTCGCTGCGGCGGGCTGCCAGTGCGGGGGCGTCGGATGGCTCCGGGTCCCGGAGGATGAGCCGCTCGGTGGTGATCTCGGTCGCCATGCCGTGCATTGAAGCACCCGTGACCCAGGACCACGGCAGGATTCCTGTGGAGCGACCGTTCTACGCTGCACCCATGACCGACCTCGCCTCCCCTGCCACCGACATCCTCGAGCCCGCCTGGTGGCAGTCGGACCCGCAGGAGGCGTACCGAGCCCTTCTCGCCCACGACGGGATCTGGCGAGACGAGGCCAGCGGATACTGGCTCGCGGCTCGCCACGCCGACGTGCTGGCGGTCGAGCGCGACGCCAAGACGTTCGCCAGCCGCCATCCCGATGGTGGTGGTGCATACCGGCTCGTCCGATCCCAGGACGAGGCGACGATGATCAGCCACGACGACCCGCAGCATCTGACCCAGCGACGCATGGTCAACCGTCGCTTCACCCCGCGGGCGGTCCGGTCGCACGCCGATCACTACGAAGCGCTGGTGCGGGGCCTGGTCGACGACGCCGTGGCCGACGTGGAGTCCGGGGGCTCGGTCGAGGTCGTCGACGCCATGGCCGCCAAGCTGCCGTGCATCGTCACCGCCGAGCTGATCGGGTTCGGCGCCGAACGCTGGCGTGAGGTCAAGAGCTGGAGCGAGCGCCAGATGCGGATCGACCGGCGCTACGTCGAGGCCGAGGTCCTGTCGGACCTGGAGGACAGCATCCGCGAGTGGGCCGTGGTCATGCAGGAGCTGCTCCCCCAGCGGTTCGAGCAGCCTGCCGATGACCTCTTCACCGACTGGCTCGGTGCCGGCATGGATCCGATGGTGATGGTGCAGGAGACCGGCCTGTTGATCGCCGGTGGGGCCGAGACCACCCGCACGGTGATCGCCCACGGGCTGCGCACGTTCGTCGACCACCCCGACCAGTGGGAGTACATCGCCGAGGACCCCGAGCGAGTCACGCCGGCGGTCGAAGAGCTGATCCGGTGGGTCACGCCGCTGAACAACATGTTCCGCATCGTGACCACGCCGACCACGCTTGCCGGCACCGAGATGGCGCCTGGCGACCGGGTCACCCTGCTCTACCCCGCCGCCAATCGTGACCCTCGGGTCTTCGACGCCCCCGACACCTTCGACGTGACCCGCGATCCCAACCCGCACCTCGCGTTCGGCCACGGCACCCACTTCTGCCTCGGCGCGAACCTGGCGCGCATCGAGCTACGACTCCTCTTCCAGGAGCTGTCACAGCGGGTGACGAACCTGCGCGTGGTCACCGAGCCCGACATCGAGCCGAACATCTTCGCCCGGGCCGTGCGCCGCTTCCACATGGCGTTCGACCTGCGCTGATCCGCCGGGCCACCGCAACCGACGCCCCGGCGATCCACCAGGTCCTGGTCGACGCGTTCGGCCCGTTGGAGGACCGCTACACCCCCGCGGCCTACGACGCCACGGTGCTCGACCCGGATCGCATCGAGCAGCGCCTGCGCGAGGGACCGATCTGGGTGGCGGAGGTCGCGCGCTCGGAGGGGACGATCGTCGGCACGTTCGGCATCGAGGTCACCAACCAGGGGCACTACCTCCGAGGCATGGGGGTCAGCCCTGGTGCACGGGGATCCGGCCTGGGTCGCCGTCTGGTCGACATCACGGTCGACTACGTCGACGCCCGCGCCCCCGGGCGCACGTGGTTGTACACAACGGCCTTCCTCGAAACCGCGATCGCGCGCTACGGGGAGGCCGGCTTCGTCCGGTTCGACCCCGACCCGCCGGACTTCCACGGCACCCCGATCATCGGCATGGAGCGGCCGCTCACTCGAAGGGGCGATCCTCCCACCACGGCATCACGTCGGGGAGGTCCTCGCTGGGTTTCATCGTGAAGTCGGCGGGGCGCTTCTCGAGAAACGACATCACGCCCTCGGCGACATCGGTCCCCTTGCCCAGCTCCCAGATCAGGCGCGAGTCGATCTTGTGTGCCTCCATCGGGTGATCGGCTCCCGCCATGCGCCAGAGGAGTTGGCGGGTGGCGGTGACCGAGACGGCCGAGGTGTTCTCGGCGATCTCGGTTGCAAGCTCCCGAGCGGCCGGGAGCAGCTCGTCGGGCTCGTGGAGGCTGCGGATCAGCCCGGCATCGTGGGCGTCGGCCACCGGGAACACCCGGCCGCTGAAGGTCCACTCCAATGCCGTGCTCAGCCCGACCACCTTGGGCAGGAAGAACGACGAGCATGCCTCGGGCACCAGACCACGGCGAGCGAAGACGAAGCCCATCTTGGCCGTGTTCGACGCCAGGCGGATGTCCATCGGCAGCGTCATCGTGGCGCCGACGCCGACCGCGGGGCCGTTGATGGCGCCGATCACCGGCTTGAGGCACTCGAAGATGCGCAGCGTCAGACGACCACCGCCGTCACGGATGCGGCTGATGTCGTCGCCCTGGACCATCTCTGCGCGATCCTCGCGCTCCTCGTAGTTGAACGTGTCGGAGCCCGACCCCAGGTCGGCACCCGCGCAGAAGCCTCGACCGGCGCCGGTCACGATCACCGCCCGGACATCGTCGTCGGCGTCGATCTGGTCGAACGCGTCGATCATCTCGAACATCATCCGGGCCGTGAACGCGTTGAGCTTGTCGGGCCGGTTCAGGGTGATCGTGGCGATGCGATCCACGACGTCGTAGGTGATTTCCTGATAGTCCATGGCCTGCATTCTTAACTCACCGGCCCGATCGAAGCCGGACCGGAAGGACTTCCGTTGATCGAGATCACCGATGCCGACCGCATCCGCACCGTGCGCCTCAACCGGCCCGAGGCCAAGAACGCCATGAACGAGGCGATGTGGGACGCCACCACCGAAGCGTTCTTGAGCGCCGTCGACGACCCGAACGTGGCGGTGGTCGTGCTCACCGGTACCGGCGACGCGTTCTGCGCCGGCCAGGACGTCATCGAGATGGCGGCGCAGGCCACCGGCGGCGACTTCGTCCGGGGCAAGCACGGGTTCCAGGGTCTGTTGCAGACCATGGCGTCGTTCCCCAAGCCGGTGCTCATCGCGGTGAACGGCATGGGCCTCGGGTTCGGCGCAACGGTGCTGGGCTTCGCCGACCTGGCGTTCATGTCGTCGACCGCTCGGTTGAAGTGCCCGTTCACAAGCCTCGGGGTGGCACCGGAGTTCGCATCGAGCTTCACCTTCCCCCAGCTGATGGGGCGCCAGAACGCATCGTGGGCGCTGCTGAGCTCCGAGTGGTTGAGCGCACAGGAGTGCCGAGACATGGGACTGGTCTTCAAGGTGACCGAACCCGACGACCTGATGGACGTCACGATGAACCACGCTCGGGTCCTCGCCTCCAAGCCGATCAGCTCGCTGGTGGAGTCCAAGGCCACCATCGTCGAGGCCACACGCGAGCCCGTCACCACCGCCTACCGCCGCGAGGCGGAGGCCTTCAAGCTTCTGCTGGGCGCGCCCGCCAATGTCGAGTCGATGATGGCCTTTGCCGAGAAACGCCAGCCCGACTTCACCGCCATCGACGACAGCGCCGTCAACAAGCCCGACTGACCGCCTTCCGCCACCAACCCGGTGTACCAACCGGTGCCAGGCACGAACAGGTACACCGCCCACCGTGCACCAACCCGGTGCACCAACCGGTGCCGGTGTACCAACTGGTGCCAGGCACGAACAGGTACACCGCCCACCCTTCACCAACCACCGTTGCACCAAGCCGGTGTACCAACTGGTGCCAGGCACGAACAGGTACACCGACCGTGAGATCGAGGAGAACCCCGTGAGCGAACCACTGGTCTTGGCCGAGGTGGACGGACCCGTCCTGACGGTCACCATCAACCGGCCCGAGAAGAAGAACGCCACCAACGCCGAGGTCCTGTGCCGGCTGTACGACGCCTGGGTCCAGCTCGACACCGACGACGATCTCCGGGTCGGCATCCTCACGGGAAAGGGCGACACGTTCTGCGCCGGGATGGACCTCGCCGAGATCGGCAAGATGCAGCAGGGCATCGTCGACACGCCGTGGTTGCAGCGACTCAAGGACGAGCCGCACGTGATCTTCGATGCGTGGCTCAAGACCTACCGCCCGACCAAGCCGCTGATCCTGGCCGCGGAGGGTTTCGCCCGTGCCGGCGGCACCGAGATCCTCCAGGGCACCGACATCCGGGTTGCCGGCGAGAGCGCCGTCTTCGGCGTCACCGAAGTCCAGCGCGGCCTGTTCCCGATGGCCGGCTCTGCCGTTCGGCTTCGTCGACAGATGGGTTACGCCGTGGCCGCCGAGATGCTGCTGGCCGGCGACGACCTGCCCGCCGAGCGTGCCCGCGAGCTCGGCCTCATCAACCACGTCGTGCCCGACGGCCAGGCGCTCACAAAGGCTCGCCAGATCGCCGACCGCATCGCCCGTAATGGCCCGCTGGCCGTCAAGGCCATCCTGGCCACCCTGCGCCAGACCGAGGCCATGCCCGAAGCGGAGGCCTTCGTGATCGAGCGGGAGCTGGGCACGGCAGTCATGCGATCGAAGGACGCCAGGGAGGGCCCACTGGCGTTCCTCGAGAAGCGGGACCCCGTGTTCACCGGCGAGTAGCGGCCGCGGTCTCCCCAGTCGTTCCGTCAGCTCGAGCCGACGGGGTTGCCTCTGGAGGCGTCGGCCGATGTGATCAGGGCATCGGTCAGCCTCTCCATGGCATCGGCCCGCCGAGTCGGATCCGTGGGGGCGAGCTGCACCATCTCGTGCGGGTCCGCCACCAGGTCGAACAGCTGGTCTTCGCCGGTGCTGTGGCGGGTGTACTTGAGCCCGTCGTCGCCGACGTAGGTGCGGGTCTTGCCGGGGAAGTGGCCAAAGGCCGCCGCGGCGTCGGAGATGTCGTCTTCGATCAGCACGTGATCCCGGACTGACGCGGTCGAATCGTCGAGGACCGGCACCAGGCTGTGGCCCTGCATGCCGTCGAAGCGGGCGAGTCCGGCGAGCTCGAGCAGGGTGGGCCCCAGGTCGATGCTGCCGGCCAGCGAGGACGACCGTGCTGCGCGGCGGGTCGGATCGGCAATCACCATCGGCGGCTGCAGCGTGCCCCGGTAGTGCATGAACCCCTTCAGCAGGAGCCCGTGCTCGCCCATCATGTCGCCGTGGTCGGAGGTGAAGACCACGATGGTGTCGTCGGTCAGACCGAAGCGCTCGATGGCAGCGAGGATCTGGCCGACGCCGTCATCGATCATCTCGACCATGCCGTAGGTGGCCGCGATGCACTGCTGCACGAGGCCCGGGTCCGACGTCCCGCACGGTGCCACCCAGCCCCGCTGCTTGTGAGCCTCGAACCCGGCCACGCGCTTCAGGTACTCGGGCGCGTGCTCCATCGGGTCGTCGAACGACGCTGGGACCGGCATGTCGGCGGGATCGTGGCG
This sequence comes from Acidimicrobiales bacterium, assembly GCA_965262315.1. Classification (GTDB taxonomy): domain Bacteria; phylum Actinomycetota; class Acidimicrobiia; order Acidimicrobiales; family UBA8592; genus JBCCFK01. Next base: position 24,275 of record CBDHFJ010000026.1, on the reverse strand, counting down.
ATCGAAATACTCCCCTGGCGGGGTGAACGGATGGTGCGGATCGGGGAAGGACGCCCACGCGAGCCACGGCTCGCCCGATGCCGCAGCATCCTCGATGAAGGCGATCGTGCGCTCGGTCACGAAGGTCGTCGAGTGCAGCTCGGGCCCGTACGGCGGCCGGTAGATCTGCCACCACTTGTCGGACCGATCGGTGCCGGGCGCGTCGGCGTTCATCGGGACGAGCAGGTCCTCGTAGCGGCCGCCCTTGTCCAGCGCCCAGTGCAGGTGGTGGCCGCTGACCCTGGCCCCGTGGTCGATGCAGAGCTCGACGTGCCCGAACCCGTAGAAGTCGTCGGGCCAGGGCGGGATCTCGTCGGTGTACCGCTCGAAGTCCTCGAGGGTGTTCCACCCCTCGGGCCAGGGATCGTCGGCCACCGGCGGCGCGTCGATCTCGATCACCGAGTTACGGCTCTGGCCGTGTTGCAGGTGGGACTTGCCGATCAGGGCGGTGCGCCACCCCGCCTGGCGGAACTGCTTCACGTGGGTGTTGGCACCCCAGTCGAGCGACCGGTCGTTGAAGATCACGCCGTGCGACGTGGGCATGCGACTGGTCATGATCGTCGACCGATTCGGCATGCACACGGGATTGGCCACCCAGGCGTTGTCGAACACGGTGCCGCGTGCGGCGATCGAGTCGATGTTCGGCGTGCGGACGATCTCGTTGCCGGCGAACCCGGCGTGATCGGCGCGCTGCTGGTCGGTGATGATGAACAGGACGTTCGGCCGACGCGCAGCCGACGATCCCCCCGGATCCTCTTCGGTCATGGCCCCGAGTCTGGCAGCTGGACGCCAACGGAGGTGTTCGTTGTCGGTGCCAGGCACACCGCCCGAACACCCACCACCCACCGTGAACAGTGTTCGTATCCGGTGCCAGGCACAGGACCCGAACACCCGAGCGGCCTGCTACGTGCGGCGGGACAGCATCAGCGCTGACCGCACGGCCTTGCAGACGAGCTCGTCGGTCTGCTTGTAGGCCCGGTGCTCGAACTTCACCACGCCCTGACCGGGCCGCGACTTGGACTCACGCGCCTCGAGCACCTCGGTCTCCACCCGCAACGTGTCGCCATGGAACATCGGCGCCGGGAACGTGATCTCTTCGAACCCGAGGTTGGCCACGGTGGTGCCGAGCGTCGTCTCGTGCACGCTGATGCCCACCACCATCGCCAGCGTCAGCATCGAGTTCACCAGCGGTTGGCCGAACTGGGTCTCGTTCTGGGCGTAGTCGAAGTCGAGATGCAGCCATGCCGGGTTCATCGACATCGTCGTGAACATGACGTTGTCGGCCTCGGTCACCGTGCGCCGAATGGCGTGCGGAATCACGAGCCCGGGCGTCAGCTCCTCGAGCCACTTGCCCGAGACAGGGCGATCGGTCATGGGGAAGCCTCCTCGGGCTCGATGCCATGGGTCGAGGCGACCGCCAGCAGTCGTCGGGCCTGGGTGGCAAGGGGTTCGTCGACCATGTCGCCCTCGAAGTCGATGGCAGCCAGGCCCGCGTCGACACCGTCCTCGTAGGCCGCGACGAGCCGGTGGGCCCGGGCGACCTCGGCGGCAGACGGCGAGAACGCAGCGTTGGCCAGTGGCACCTGGCGGGGGTGGATGCACATCTTGCCCACGTAGCCCAGGTTGCGGGCCTCGGTGGCTTCCCGGCTGAAGCGGTCGTCGTCGTCGAAGCGGGTGGTGACCTGGTCGTACAAGCGCGACCTCGGCCAGCCGGCCGGCGAGCGCCACGTGCGACCGGGCGTAGGCCACCTCGGCGTTGGACTCGGTGCGCACCCCGCCCATGTCCGCGATGAGGTCTTCGGCACCGAAGTAGGCCGCGTCGACACGAGGATGGGCCAGCGCCGTGCGAGCGTCGGCCACCCCCAGCGCGGTCTCGATCCCGGCGATCACCTGTACGTCGCCGCGCAGCAGGTCGGCGACGGCGTCGGGGGCCTCGGCGGACTCGACCTTGGGCACCAGGATCGCGGTCACGCCCGGAACCACGGCCTCGGCGATGTCGGCGGCCATCCACGGCGTGTCGGCGCCGTTGACGCGCACGAACACGGTGCAGCCCGCGTCGATGAGCCCGGGCGCCGCTTCGGCAACCGTGGCCCGGGCCTCGTCCTTGCGAGCGACGGGCACCGCGTCCTCGAGGTCGAGGATGACGGCGTCGGCCCCTCGAGTCGGCAGCTTGGCGAACATGTCCGGCCGCACCGCGGGTGCGAACAGCATCGAGCGGAACCGCTGCATGTCGGTGGACGAGACCGCCATCTCAGCCCAGAACGACGGAGGGATCGGGCACGAGATCGCGCGCCAGCCACTGGAACACCCGCCACCCCATGTCGGCGGTCCCCAGCGTGCGCGCGACCTCCTTGGCCGCCTCTTCGGAGATCGGTTTGGCATTCGGCGCCTTCACGTGCACCTCGGCGACGCGTTCGGCGGTCACGAACCAGCCGACCGCTTCGCCGGGCGAGGCGCCACCGGTCAACAGCCCGTGGTTGCGCAGGATGCAGCACAGGGTGTCGCCCATCGCTGCAGCGATGGCTTCGCCCCCGGCGGTGCTGACGACCTCGAGGTCCTCGCCCCGGTACATCGATTGGTTGAAGACGAGCGAGCACGACTCCTGGCTGATCGCCTGGAACGGTTCGACGTTGGCCGACCACGGCGTCCCGAACCCCGTGTGGGTGTGGGCGGCGGACACCAGGTCGGGGCGGGCGTCGAGGATCGGCCAGTGGATGTTGTAGGCGGCGAAGTTGACCCCGTTCTCGGTGGGACCCATGACACCCTCGCCGTCGGGGCCCACCAGGGTCAGGTTGTCGACCGTGGCATCCCGGAACGGAATCCCATAGCCCAGGACCCAGAAGTGGTCGGTCAGGATCGGGTCGCGGGCGGTGACGTGGCCGTCGCCCAGCTGCCCCCACCGCATGGCCGCGAAGATCCGGTAGCCGAGCGCCGCCTCCCACTTGCGCAGCAGCCGCAACTCCTCGAGGTCGTCGACCTGAGGCGGCATGGCGTCGTAGGTGATGTCGGGATACCGATCGAGCCGCATGAGCCGCATGTTACGCCCGCCGAGGGCGCCCGCCGAGCGCTCGGCCGATTCAGGCCGGCCTGTCCAGATCCAAGGTCAGAGCGAGCGCCCGACCCCACCATTCCCGGGTCGCCCGGTCGTCGACGGCATCCCTGCCCGTCAGGCCCGCGCTGCGCCGGAAGGGTGCACCGAAGGTGGGTTCGGTCGCCAGCGCGTGATGGAGCGCCGCCACCGCAACACGGGTGTCGCGATCATCCGCCATGACCGTACGCCTCCGCGCGTGCAGGGCTTCCACCACGGGTTCCAGCAAGCCGACGCCACGTTCCCGCCAGCCCGCGCCGTGGAGCGCCAGCGCAAGCTCGGCGAATCCCGCCCCGTAGACCTCTGCAAGCGCATCGATGAGTGCGTCGAGGTCGGCCGCGCCACCCAACCACGCGGCGGTCGTGTCGTCGACCGCCGCCCGGAGCGTCCGTCCACCGTGTCGCAAGAGCTCTCGCAGCAACTCGTCCCGGCCACCGAAGTGGTGGGCCACCCCGGCATCGGTGATGCCGACACGAGCGGCGACAGCGCGAACGGTGACACCGGACAGGCCTTCTTCAGCGAGCAGATCGGTCGCGGCGACCAGGATCTCCGCCCGCGCGTCTTCTGGTGACCGTCGACGTCGCGCCATCAACGCAATTTACCTTGACTTCTCAAGGTTTGCTTTTACCTTGGTAGATCAAGGTAAAGGAGACCCCATCATGCTCACGCAGGACAACGGCCAGGTGGTGCTCGATCGCGGCGACGCAGTGTTGCGGGGCGCCGTCCACGAGACCGGCCCGACTGTCGTGCTCTTGCACGCAGGACGCGAGAACCGCCACGTGTGGGACCCCGTGATCGCAGAGATCCAGGCGCACGTACCGGTGCGATGCCTGAGCATCGACCAGCGGGGACACGGCGAGAGCACCGGCGAACGGAACCGGTTCGCACCGCTCGTCGACGACCTCGTCGACCTGCTCGGCCGCTGGCCGGGGCCGACGATCCTCGTGGGTTGTTCGCTCGGCGGGCTCGCGGCCGTCGGCGCAGTGGCGGACCCGACGGCAGCCCACGCAGTGCTCGGCATCGTGCTGGTGGACGTCGTGCCCGACCTTCGACCGGGCCCGGTCTGGGCGTTCCTCGGGGAAGCCGGGCTCCTCCCTGAGGCAGAACCGATCGCTCACGAGATCCTCGCCGCCGCACGAGACCTCCACCGGACCATGGCAACGTTCGCTGGCCAGGCAGCACTCGTCAGAGCGGAGGCGTCTGCGATGACCGACGGCGACGTGCAGCGATTCCGAGACGCGCGGCCGGCAGCGTCGATCATCGAGATCTCAGGTGCGGGACATCTGGTCGCACGGGACCAACCCGCGGCGCTCGCCGCGGTCCTGGCAGATCTGGTCGCTGCGTGGTCGTCGACGGCCACGCCGAGGATCAGCCGGTGAAGAACCGCTCCATCAGGTCCGCGCAGCCCGGCCCGTCGTCCATCCACGGGGCGTGGCCGGCACCGTCGAGCAGTTGCAGATCGGCGTCCGCGAACCGGGCGGTGAAGCGCTGCGCCACGTCGGCGCCGCCGAAGGGGTCGGCAGTCCCCCACAGGAACTGCACCGGATGGGGGATGCCGTCGATCACGTCCTGAGGCATCTCGGCCTCGGCGGCGAGGCCGCGTCGGAGTTCGACCATCGGCGGGTACACCGTGATCTCGTTGCGCATGGTGTCGGTGTCGCGGATCAGTGACTGGAACCAGTCGATCGCCTCGGCGCTGAACCGGCCCGCTCGGATGGCCTCCTTCAGGCCGAGCTGACCGAGCATCGACCGCACCATCGCCTTCGACGGCGGGATGTGAGTCATCGCCAGCCCGAGGCGACGCAGGGCGGTCATCCGCATCATGAGCGGCCAGTCCGTGGCAGGTGCGCCGACGCAGTACCCGAGGGCCACGATCCGATGCACTCGCTCCGGCGTGGCCGCCACCGACCGGAATCCGATCGAAGCTCCCAGCGAGGTGACGACGAGATCGGCCTGGTCGACGTCCAGCGCGTCCAGCACCTCGGCGACCAGCAACCGGGCCATGCGGTCGAAGTCGGCGAACGTCGGCATCGGCGGCGGTGCCGGGCTGAGCGCCACGCCCGGGCGGTCGATGAGGATGCAGCGGCGGTGGGGCAGGACCGCAGCAAGCGGGGCCCAGCTGGTCGCCCCCGCACTGGCGCCGTGCACGAACAACGTGGGCGACCCCTCCCCCACCTCGAGCACCCGAACCGGCGTGCCGGTCGAGGCCAGGTCGACGAAGCGCTCGGCGGGCTCGAGCGACAGTGACGACCAGAAGGCCGCCTCCGCCGCTCGGTACCGCGCCTCGTTCACGTCTGTGCGTGCTCTTCGATGAGGCGCATGCAGGCGTCCTCGCCGCGGTGGGCACCCAGCAACAGGATGAGGCGATCCACACCCAACTCGGTGTACGCGGCGAGGTCGTCGGCGGTCAGTGGCCCGGGCGGGGTGATCGAGATCTCCAGCTCCCCGAACTGTTCGGGCCGATCCGACTCCTGCGCCACGTCCCGCAGCGACGCCAGGTCGGCGGCCGTGGTCTCGACGTCGCGTCGGAACCCGTACCAGCCGTGGGCCAACTCGTGTGCCCGTCGATGGGCCCGGCGGCTGTGGCCTCCGACGACCGTGTGGATGTCGGCCTGGACGGGCTTGGGGTTGGCGGTGACGCCCTCGAAGGTCACGAAGTCACCGGTGAAGCTCCCGGCGTCGGTGGTCCACAGGACCCGCATGGCGGCGAGGTACTCGTCGGCCCGCTCGCCCCGCCGCTCCATCGGTGTGGAACAGGCGGTCATCTCGGCGTCGATGTAGCCGACCCCCAGCCCGAACAGCAGGCGACCGCCCGACAGGTGGTCGACCGAAGCCAACCCCTTGGCCAGCACCGCCGGCTGACGCTGGGGAAGGATGATGATCCCGCTGCCGAGCTTGATGGTGTCGGTGACGGCGGCCAGATAGGCCAGCGTGGCCTCGGTGTCGATCATCGACGCCTCGGGCGGGGCGGGCGACGGCGGCGCCTGCGGGTCGGGCAGGACGATGTGTTCGCCGGTCCAGACCGACTCGAGTCCAGCGGCCTCGGCCGCCTGGGTGACCCTGGCCATGGCATCGGGATCGAGGCCCATGTTGATCCCGAACAACCCGATCTTCGGAGTGCTCATGGCGGCGAACCTACCGCCCGGGCTCAACCGTCGACCAGCACGGCGGTGGGCAGCTCGCCCTGGGTGACCGCCACGGTGGCCCCCACACGATCCTCGGTGAGCAGCGACTGGATGGTTGCGTGGTCGGTGGCGCGCACCCAGGTCCGGGCGTCAGCCTCGTCGATCACTGCGATCACCGCGAAGTCGGGGTCGCCGTCGCGCCCGTAGGTGACCGTGTACGTGTCGATGGTGCCCGTGGACGGCACCGAGGTGGCAGCGGGTCGCTCGTCGAGCTCGGGTGTGACCCGTTCGTGCACGAACGGCCGCCGGGGCGCGTCGGCCAGGACGAGGAACGAGTGCTTGGAGAAGTAGCCGCCGTTGCCGGTGATGAAGGCCGTGTCCTGGTCGGTCTCGCGGATCAGGTCGACCGCGCGCACCAGCGCGTGCATGCAGTAGGAGTTGAGTGGACCACCCGAGAACGTCAGCCCGCCGGTGACCGTGAAGTCGCGTCGGGGGTCCAGTCCCAGCACGTCCTGCGCCAGCTGCACCGCCGACGGGAAGCAGGAGTAGAGGTCGACGAGGCCGACACCATCGATGCCGGTGCCCGCCAGTTCGAGGGCGCGGCGGCCGGCTGCCTGCATGGCCGGCGAGTGGTCCACGGCGCGCCGGCGACTCATCACGTCGGCGTCGGCCGCGCCGGTCCCGGCCACCGGGAACACCCAGCGATCCCGGGGCACGCCTGCGGCTTCGGCGGTTTCGGCCGAGCACAGGACGACCGCGGCAGCCTGGTCCACGTTGATGTTGGAGGTCATCAGCTTCGGGTACGGCGAGTTGACCATGCGGTTGCCGTCCGACGGCGTACCGATCTCCTCCGCGGTCTTGGCCTGGGGGATCCAGGCGTCGGGGTTGGTCGCCGCAACCTGCGAGGCGCGCGCCCAGAGCTCGGCGACGCGACGACGATGGTCTTCGAGGCTCTCGCCCCGACGATGACGCATGGCCGTCTCGACGGAGGCGTAGAAGGCCACCGCCGTGCCGATGCCGACGGCGCGCTCGTGATCTGTGGGGCGCCCACCTCCGGGCTTGCCGTACTCGACGTCGGCGGCGGCGCCATCTCGCTCCGGCAGGTACTCGGTGGTGCGACCGGCGGCAGCGTCGCGGCGACGGGTCCGCAGCCCTTCGGCCGAACACACGATCGCGGCATCCAGTCGGCCGGCGGCGATGTCGGCACAGGTCCGGTTGACGGCGTCGTAGACCTCGTTGCCGCCGATCTGGGTCACCACCGTCTCGGCGTCGCCCAGGCCGAGCCGTTCGGCCACCAACCGGCCTGGATCGGCATAGGGCCAGATCCCCTTGATGGCGCGCACCGACTGCACTCGGGCTCGCACGTCGCCGCCGCTGTCGGCCAGCGCAGCCTCGGCCATCTCGGTCATCATCGCGATGGGCTCGTTGTCGCCGTCTCGGTAGCTGTGCTGATGCACGCCGACGATCACCGGCGTGCGCGGATCGAGGGTGGTCATGCGCCGAGGGTACGTCTCGCCTGAAAGGATGGGCACATGGACGACTCCCCCACCGCTGCACCCCAGTCTCACCTGCTCGACCGCGTGGTGGTCGTCACCGGCGCCGGCGGCGGCTTCGGTCGGCTGGTCAGCCACATGGCGGCGGCTCGGGGCGCCAAGGTGGTCGCGGCTGACATCGACGAGGCCGGCCTGGCAGAGACGGCAGCCGGGACGTCGGGAGCGATCACCACGCTGGCGGCAGACGTGACCGACCGGGGGCAGATGCGGGCGCTGGCTGCCGCCGCGGTCGAGGCCTACGGCGCCATCGACGTGATGATCAACAACGCCGGCATCATGCCCCTGGCGTTCTGGGCCGACCACGAGCAGGCGGCCGATGCTTGGGAACGCTGCATCGACATCAACGTCAAGGGTGTCATCAACGGCATCACCGCCGTCCACGACCAGATGATCAGCCAGGGCCGAGGCCACGTGGTCAACATCGCCTCGATCTACGGCAACCACCCCGTGCCGGGCGCCGCGGTCTACGGCATGTCGAAGGCGGCAGTGATCTTCCTGTCCGACGCGCTGCGCCAGGAGAGCCAGGGCCGCATCAAGGTCACGGTCGTGCGCCCCACCGGTGTGCCGGGCACCGGCCTCGGCGGAGGCATCGTCAACCCCGCCGCCATCTCGGGGATCCTCGGCACCAACGAGCCAGCCTTCATGGAAGCCCTCGGGGCGCTCATGGGGGACCAGCCCCCACAGGCGCTCGCCGACCCCAACGAGATCACCTACGCGTCGCTGGCCCCCGAGCTCCTCGCCGAACAGATCATGCACGCCATCGACCAGCCCTGGGGCGTGACCATCAGCGAGATCACCGTCCGCGCCGCCGGCGACCTGTATCAGATCTGAGCGAGGTGGCCGTGGAGATCTTCGGCCCCTGAGCGCCGGGTGCGTCAGCTCGCTGACACTTCGTCGGGGTCTCGGCGTGTACAACGGGAGTGGTGACCACCCGCATCGTCCAGATCTCGGACAACCATCTCTCGGAGCGCCACGGCTACTCCCGCGGCAACTGGGAGGCCACCGTCGCGCACATCGCCCACGTGGCGCCCGACCTGGTCATCAGCACGGGCGACATGGTGATCGACGACCCCGACGAGGAGGACACCCGCGAGTTCGCCCGGGCCCGGTTCGACCGACTGCCGTGTCCGTGGCTCGTCGTCCCGGGGAACCACGACGTCGGCGACGGCCCACCGGCCCCGTGGCAGGACCAGCCGGTGACCGAGGATCGTGTCGCCGCCTTTGTGGAGACCTGGGGCATGGATCGATTCGTGCACGACATCGACGGCTGGCGGTTGATCGGCATCAACGGGCTGTTGCTGGGGAGCGGGCTGGGCGACCTCGAGGACGCACAGGACGCCTGGCTCGAGGACACGCTGGCGGGCGCCGACGGGCGGCGCCTGGCCGTCTTCGCGCACAAGCCCTTCTACATCGCCGATCCGGACGAGGGGGACACGATCATGAACGTGCCGCGGGTCGCCCGCTCCCGAGTGCTGACGCAATTCGACCGACACGGCGTGGAGCTGATCGCCACCGGACACCTGCACGACGCCCGCGTCCGCCAGGCCGGTGGCGCCGCGCATGTGTGGTGCCCCACCTCCGCGTTCCTGCTGATGGAGCACGACGTCGACCCCTTCGGCGGCATCCCCCAGGTGGGGCTGGTCGAGTACGACTTCGACCCCGACGGCGTCTCGTGGCGAACCCGCTCGCCGGCCGGCGTGGCCGAGTTCTCGTTGGCCGATCTGGGCCGCGAGCACGGCGCGGTGCGGTTCGCCCCGGAACGGCCGTGGTGACCGACGCGGCGTGACGGCGCTGGCTCGGCGATGATGTCGCCGTGACCGCTTTCGACGACGCCGTCGCTGCCGTTCGCTCGGGGGCCGACCCCCGGGGCGAGGCCAACCGACTCGTCGCCGCCATGACCGCCGACGAGAAGCTCGGCTGCCTCGACGGCGACGTCACGTTCTGGCCGGGCCTGGTCGAGATGATGAGCGGCGGGTACAACACGCGGGCCTGGCCGGCCGCCCACGTGGACCGGCTCGGCGTGCCGGGCCTGGACTTCATCGACGGGCCACGTGGGTGTGTCGTCGGGCCCGCCACCACCTTCCCCGTGTCGATGGCCAGGGGCGCGTCGTTCGACCCCGACCTGGAGGAGCGCATCGGTGAAGCGATCGGCGCCGAGCTCCGGGCGACCGGCGCCACCTTCACCGGCGCCGTCTGCATGAACCTGCTGCGGCACCCCGCCTGGGGGCGAGCCCAAGAGACCTACGGTGAGGATCCGCATCACGTGGGCGAACTGGCCGCGGCACTGACCCGTGGCCTGCAGCGGCACGTGATGGCGTGCATGAAGCACTACGCCCTCAACTCGATGGAGAACGCCCGGTTCACCGTCGACGTGACCGCCGACGAACGCTCGCTCCACGAGGTCTACCTCCCCCACTTCCGCCGCGTCGCGGACGAGGGGGTGGCCTCGGTGATGAGCGCCTACAACTCGATCAACGGCGAGTGGTGCGGCGAGCACACCGAGCTGCTCACGGCCATCCTGCGTGACGAGTGGGGCTGGGACGGCTTCGTCATCACCGACTTCATCAACGGCCTCCGGGATCCCGTGAAGTCGGTGCAAGCCGGGTGCAACGTGGAGATGCCCTTCGCCCAGCAGCGCGCCCAACACCTCGGCGAAGCGCTCGACAACGGCCGGCTCGACCTGGCCGACGTCGACGCTCGCGTGGCCGAGACACTGGCCACGTTCCTGCGCTTCGCCCATGTGTACGAGCAGGCACCGCCCGTCGAGGTCATCGCGTGCGCCGAGCACCGAGCACTCGCCCGGGAGGCGGCCACCGAATCGATGGTGCTGGTCCGCAACGAGGGTCTGTTGCCGGTCGACCCGGGCTCGTTGCGTCGAGTCGCCGTCCTCGGTGCGTTGGCCGATCGAGCCGTGCTCGGCGACGAGGGCTCCAGCGACGTGCGCTTCACGCCGGACCCGGTGACGGCGCTCGCCGGCATCCGCGCCGCGCTGCCCGGCGTCGACGTGGTGCACAGCGACGACGACACCTCGGTGGCGGCCGACGCCGACCTGGTGGTGGTCGTGGTCGGGTTCACCAAGCACGACGAGGGCGAGTACATCGGCGCCGGCATGAACGAGACGCTGATGCAGCTGATGCCGCCGGCGGACCATCCGTTCCTCGGCTTCACCGACCCGGCCCAGGCCGAGCGGTTCGGGTCGCTGTTCGAACGATCGTCAGGCGTGGGCGGGGGTGCCGGCGATCGGGGCGGCGACCGCGACTCGCTGCGCCTGCGCCCCGAGCACGAGCGCCTGATCGAGGCCGCCACCGCCGTGTCGGACCGGGTCGTCGTCGCCGTCATCGCTGGCTCGGCGGTGGTCATGCCGTGGCTCGACGTCCCGCAGGCCACGCTGCTCCAGTGGTACGCCGGGTCCGAAGCAGGCCACGCCCTGGCGGACGTCCTGGTGGGGTCGGCCGAGCCGGGCGGACGCCTTCCGTTCGCCACCCCACACGACGAAGCCGACCTCGTCGCCTTCGACAAGCACGCCACCGCGGTCACCTACGGCCTGCTCCACGGCCAGTGGGATCTGGACGCCCGAGGCATCGACCCACACCTGCCGTTCGGACACGGGCTCGGCTACACCGCCTTCACGTTGGGCGAAGCGTCGGCGTCCGGCGACACCGTGACCGTGTCGGTGGAGAACACGGGTGACCGGGCCGGCGCCACAGTCGTCCAGGTCTACGCCGGGGTCCCGGCCAGCGAGTACCCGACGGCCGCCCCGGCGGCTCGTCGGATTCCGGAAGGTCCGCCTGGATGCGGGCGCCGAGACCGTCGTCGAGATCCCGCTCGACCTGCGCCAACTCGACCTCAGGCTCGACGGCCGCTGGATCACCGAGGACACATCGGTGACCTTGCACGTCGGCTTCGACGCCAAACACGCCCACCCGATCGGAGATTGACCATGCAACCCGAAGGCACCCCGTCGCCCGTGGAGATCGACCGCGCCGCCGTCGGTCGCTGTTTCGGCTGCGGCCAGGCCAACGAGCAGGGCCTGCGGATGCGGTTCGTGCAGTACCCCGACGGGACCGTCGAATCCCGCCACCGGACCGCGCCCCACCACTGCGGGGTCGACACTGTCGTCCACGGCGGCATCCAGGCAACGATGCTCGACGAGGTGATGGGGGTCGCCGCACAGCTCGGCCTGGGCGAGGCCGCCGGGAACGCGCCGTGTGTCACCGCCGAGATGCAGCTCGCCTACCGCCGCCCGGTGCTGATCGCCGACGAGGTGGTCGCGCGGGCGCGATTCCTGCGGGTCGACGGTCGAGATCTCCACGTCGAGGGCGCCATCGTGAGCGCCGACGGCACGGTCCTCACCGGCGCCACCTCCCGCTGGCGCCAACTCCGCGACGTCCCGCAGGCCTGAACGCAGCCACGCTGCGTGGCCAACCTGTAACGGTCTCAGAGACCGTTACAGGTTCGCCGCCGGGGGCAGGCCCGCCTGTCGCTGTTCGCCTCAGAGGCGCTGCAGGTTGCCCACCCTCCGTGACCAGCCCTGCAACCACCTCTGAGGTGGTTGCAGGTTGGTGTGCGGGCTACGTCCGAAACGAAAGAGCAAACGCCGACCTGCAACGACCTCAAAGGACGTTGCAGGTTACCCACCCACGGTGGCTGCAAGGGGCCGGTTTCAGCGACGTCTCGGTCCCGGCGTCAGCCGCCTTCAATCACGCGGAGCCCGCCGGTCAACAGCACGACCCCGGCCTCGTCGATGGCGCAGGCACGGGCAACACCGCCAACGGCTGCGCCTGCGAAGGCGCCGCCGTCCGAACCCGCACCCCCGGCGCTCTCGATGGTGTCGCCCGGGCGGACGACGGTGCCGTCCGCCAGTACGACCCGGCCGTCGTCCCAACTCGTACCGGGTGGCCAGACGATCGCCCGCTCGCCCAGCCGAAGGCACGCGCCGTCATGGACGACCTCCCCGCGGATCAGGGCTTGGAACCCCGGGTTCTCCCCGGCCACCAGGACCGGGCCGTCGACGCGGCCCGGCGTCGGTCCGCCGGGACCCGTGTCGAGCACCCAAGCCACCAACAGCACGGCCAGCAGCCCGAGGAACGCGACGAGCTTCAGGTCTCCGCCTGATCCTCGATTCGTCCGGGTCGCCGCCACCCGTCCAGGGTGACACAGAGGTTCAGGTGGCATCTGGGCTCGAGCCCACGCTCGGGCGTCGTCGGAGCAGGCCCAGTCGATGGCTTGCGCGAGGATACGACGGAAGGTGTCGTTGCCGTAGGTGGCGGGGCCGTCGCCGAACTGGAGGTAGACGACCGGACTGTTGCGGTACGCCTTGATCCAGCCGACCAGGTTCGACGCCGGTGGGTGCGACCATCCCTCACGGTCGTTCAGCCGACCCTGGAGCGCGTTGGCCGCCGAGTAGAAGTTGGTGTCGACGAAGTCTGCGTCGCTGCGGAACAGCGGCGTCACCGAATCCTCGAACACGTTGAACAGGTAGAGCTCGTCCACCAACTCGAACGGCTCGATACCCGCGGTGATCGGATGGTCGAGCACCGGCGACACCGTGTGGGGGACGTCGATCACGTAGCCCGAGTCTGGACGAGCTGCGCCTCGAGACTCACCCGGCTGGTACAGGAAGTGGCCGCCGACGAGCTCGGCCCACTCGGGCCACGTCGGCCACGCGGCACACGCGTGGTGCATGATCACGAACGGGTGCCCGGCGTCGCCCATCGCACGCACGCCGTCGACGTACGCAGCAGGCGGGTCGTAGAACTCGGGCCCGGTCGGCGTGAACACGATGCCCGGCATGTCGTAGAGGACGTAACAGTCGAAGCCCTCGGCGAACGCCGGGTTGAACATCTTCTGGGCCGCCGGATGCTCGACACCCGACCACTCGATCGCCGCGTTCGACTCGAAGATGTCGAAGAACGGGTCGCGGGCGAACGGGTGCCCCCGTGTCACCAGCAACACGTTGTGCTTGTCGTCGCCCGGCCAGCGAGTCAGCCCGCTCCGCCCCGTCCGCCGACTGCGCCCCCGGTGATACTCCGGAATGTCGTCGCCGCTCACCGCTGCTTCACCATCGTCGCATCATGCCGCGCACGGGTCGGGCCCGACGGCTCCGCTCGCTCACCGACGACTCACGACTCGACGTAGGGGCCGAGGAGCTGCTGGACGCGCATGTCCTCGGGGATGTGTTCCACGCCGATCATGCGGTCGATCTGCTCGTGGAGGTGCCAGATGCGGCGCTCCTGATAGTTGATCGGGATCCCGGTCAGCGCCGGCGACTCCATGGACTCCTGCATCGGAGCCATGTTCATCTTGTCCTCGTCCATGATCTGGTTGTACTGCTTGCGCCGAATCTGCCAGTGCTCGGGAATCTCGTCGCCGTCCCAGTCCTTGGGGGCGTAGTAGACCCAGTCGAGCCGGGTCGTGTTCTTGTCGATCGGCCAGAACAGGTTGATCGGATACCCGAAGGTTCCCAGCGGAATGATGATGTTGGGGAACAGGCTCACCGCGGTGGACGTGCAGTCCACCATCGGAGGGACGCCGTCGATGGTGGCGAACGGCCCGTGATCGACCGGCTTCCAGTCGTCCCAGGCGGCCATGCCGTTCCGCTCGCAGTTCTGCGTGGAGTACGGCGTGATCATCCGGCTGTGCCCGTTGGGATACAGGCCCATCGCCGCACCGCGGTTGTCGAGCACCGACACACCGTCGTGGGAGTGGATGTGTTTGAAGTGGTACACCTCGAGGAAGGCCTCGGCGGTCACCTTCCAGTTGCAGGGGATGATCTCGCTCTCGCGGTAGACCTCGCGCAGGTTCTCGCTGCCGAAGGGGCCGAACATCTCGGCCGCGCCACCGATCCATTCGCGCAGCGGCTGCGCGTCGGGATCACGGTTCACGAAGATGAAGCCCTCGAACACCTCGCAGCTCACCTTGGGCAGGCACCGCTGCTCCCAGTCCAGGTCGACGAAGTCGCGCTCGTCGGGCACGGCGACCAGCTTCCCCTCGTCGACCTCGTAGGTCCACGAGTGGTACTGGCAGCGAAGGCGACGGTTGGAGCCTCGCTCCTCGCGCACGACCGGCGCGCCGCGGTGCTGGCAGGTGTTGTAGAAGCAGCGCACCACGCCGTCGGTGCCGCGCACCACCAGCAGCGGGACGCCGAGTTCTTTGAACTGGAAGTAGTCGCCCGGCTCAGGGATGTCCTCGGCCCGGCCCGCCATCACCCACACGCGCGGCCACAGGTGTTCCTGTTCGAGGTCGTGGAACTCCTGGGAGATGTGCCGCGACGTGGGGATGTCGTGGAACGCCGGGAAGCCCTCGGGAGGAGCCTCCCGATCGAACTCGTAGTACATCTGCTCTTTGATGCGATCGATGAGCGCCTGATCCATGGGTGCCTCCGATGTCAGGAGAGGTGGTTGCTGAACTGTGCGAGTTGCCGCTCGGCCGGCCACTGCCGGGGAGCGAAGGTGGCCTGCACGGCGATGCCGTCGACCAGGGCCACGAGGCGTCCGCTCTCGTGGTCGAGGTCGCCGTCGAACCCTCGGGCTTCGAGGCCGGAGCGGAGCTGACCGCGGAACTGCCGCTGCGCGTCGGCCTGCACCCTCGCCAGCGCCGGTGAACCGACGGCCGAACCCCAGAAGGCCAGCCACACCTGCCACTGGCGGCGGCGCGGCTCGTCGAGCGGGAGGGTCTGTTCGATCGTGGCCCGGAGGAGGTCGGCTCCCGCCTCCATCGCGACAGCGACCCGACGCCCTGCTTCGTCGCGGGAGTGTTGGAGGGTGAAGACGAGCAGTTCCTCGCGGTTGCGGAAGTAGTGGGTGACCGCAGTGGGCGACCAGCCACCCTTGCCGGCGACGTCGCGAAGCGTCAGCGAGGCCAGGCCCTGCTCGCAGATGACGTCCTGGGCCAGGGTCGCCACCTCGGCTCTGCGGGCGTCGTGATCGACGAGCTTCGGCATCGTTGTGTGACAGTAACAACAAATCCCGGGCGCCACCAGGGACGGCAACGCACGACCTCTGCTACACAACCCTCACGACTTCGGAGGAGACGACAATGCCCCGACCGTTCCGCTTCGGTTACCAGACCTTCGCGCCCGACTCGAAGGCCCAATGGCTGGACATGGCCCGCAAGGCCGAGGACCACGGCTATTCGACCTTCAGCCTGGCCGATCACTACCTGGGCGCCGGGCCGGCCACCGAGCGGGCCAACCATCCCCCGCAGACGATCGCCGCGGTCCCGGCGATGATGGCCGCGGCAGGCGTGACCGACGAGATCATGATCGGCTGCCGGGTCTTCTGCTGTGACTACCACCACCCGATGGTGCTGATGAAGGAGATGGGCACCATCGACCTGCTCTCCGACGGGCGTCTCGAGGCGGGGTTCGGCGCCGGGTGGGTCAAGAGCGAGTACGACGCCATCGGCATCCCCATGGACCGCCCCGGCATCCGCATCGACCGCATGGTCGAATACGTCGAGTTCGCCCGCCAGTTCTTCACCGGGGAGATGATCGACTACCAGGGCGATCACGTGTGCGTGTGCGACACCGTCGGCATGGCCTCGTCCCAGGACGGCGGACCCAAGTTCATGATCGGCGGCGGCTCGCCACGAGTCCTCGGGCTCGCCGGCAAGCTGGCCGACATCGTGTCGATCAACTTCGACAACTCCGACGGCAAGATCGGCGAGGTCGGCCTCAACAGCGGCACCGCCGACGGCACCGACCAGAAGCTCGACTGGATCCGGGCCGGCGCGGGCGACCGCTACGACGACCTCGAGATCGAGATCGGCGCGTACTTCACCATCGTCACCGACAACACCGAGGGCACCCTCGCCGCCATGGCGCCGATGATGGGCCTCGAGCCAGACGTCCTCGCCAACCATCCCCACGCCCTGATCGGCTCGGTCGACCAGATCATCGAGACCCTGCAGGCCCGCCGGGAGCGCTACGGCACCTCGTACGTGACCGTCGGCCGCGACGCACTCGACAGCTTCGCCCCAGTCGTCGCCGCCCTGAACGGGAAGTGAGTCACCCATGAGCACCATCGATCCCCTCGTCAGCGCGGCCTGGCTTCACGACCACCTCGGCGACGCGGACCTCGTCGTCTTCGACTGCACGGTCCGGCTCGCACCGGGACCCGACGGCTTCGCCGCGGTGAGCGGGCAGGCTGAGTGGGCCGAAGCCCACATCCCCGGATCGGGCTTCGCCGACCTCACCGACGCCCTGGTCGACACCGACAGTCCCCACGGCTTCGCCGTGCCCACTCCCGAGGCCTTCGCCGCGGCCATGGCAGACCTCGGCGTGAGCGACGACACGCGAGTCGTGCTGTACGACGACGCCGGCATGATGTGGGCGGCCCGCGTCTGGTGGATGCTGCGTTGGATCGGCTTCGACAACGCGGCCCTGCTCGACGGTGGTCTTCGAGGCTGGCGCGACGCCGGCCACCCCACCGACGACGCGCCGTTCGCCCCCGCGCCGGGGTCGCTGAGCGTGAACCCACGGCCCGACCTCATCGCCGACAAGGCCAAGGTCCTCCAGGCGGTCGAAGGCGATGGCACCTGCCTGGTCGACTCGCTCACGCCGCAGATGTACTCGGGCGAGGTCCAGATGTACGCCCGCCCAGGCCACATCCCCGGCGCCACCAACACCCCCGCCTTCGACATGATCGACCAGGAGACCGGACTGTTCCGACCGCTCGACGAGTTGGCCGGCATGTTCCCCGACGGGCCCATCATCACCTACTGCGGCGGCGGCATCGCGGCGTCGCTGGACGCCTTCGTGCTGGCGATGCTCGGCCGCGACGACGTGGCGGTCTACACCGCCAGCCTCCAGGAGTGGACGGCCGACCCCAACGCCCCCATGGAGGTCTGACCGTGGAGCACTCGTTCACCACAGTCACCAACGGCGACATCTCCCTCGAGGTCGCCGTCGCCGGCGAGGGCCCCCTGATCCTGTGCATCCACGGCTGGCCTGAGCTCTGGTACTCGTGGCGCCACCAGATGGCGTACTTCTCCGAGCGGGGCTACCGGGTCGCCGCGATGAACGTGCGGGGCTACGGCGGGTCGTCCGCCCCACAGGAGATCGAGGCGTACACGTTGCGCGAGCTGGCGAGCGACGCCGCAGCGGTGATCGACGCGCTCGGCGATGGGCAGGCCATCGTCTGGGGCCACGACTGGGGCGCCCCGATCGCGTGGAACACCGCCCGCCTCCACCCCGACAAGGTGACCGCGGTGGCGGGACTGAGCGTGCCGTACCGACCGGTCGGCGAGGTCTCGTCGCTGGAACTCTGGAAGGCGCTGTACACCGACCAGGGCAAGTTCTTCTACCAGATGTACTTCCAGGAACCCGGCGTGGCCGAGGCCGAGCTGGGCGCCGACACCCTGCGCAGCATCCGGATGATCTACTACGGCGCGTCGGGCGACTCGACCGGCGGCAGTGGACTGGTCGCCAACAAGCCGGCCGACGCGACGATGCTCGACGGCATGGTCGACCCCGACCCCTTCCCCGCCTGGTGCTCCCCCGAGGACCTGCAGGTGTTCGCCGACGGCATCGACCAGAACGGCTGGCACGGCCTCCTCAATCGATATCGGGCCCAGACGCTCGACGCTCAGCAGCTCGGCCCGATGCCCGATCCGAACCTGAGCCAGCCCGCAGCGTTCATCGGCGGCGAGTACGACCCGGTGCGCGTGTTCGTCGAGGGCGTGGATGTCTACGGCATGGCCGGCGACTTCTGCGACGACTTCCGAGGCACGACCCTCATCGAGGGCGCCGGCCACTGGGTCCAACAGGAGCGGCCCGACGCCACCAACCGGGCGCTGGAGGCCTTCCTGGAGACCCTGCGGTGAGGGACGGGCTCGCCAACCCGTGGCGAACCGAGATCGACGAACTGCATGCGTTCTTCGAGGCGTACTTCCTGGGAAGGCTCGAGCGCTCGGACATCGGGCGGGTCGAGCGGGCGTTGGCTCGCGACTTCACGATGCTCGGACCCGATGGGTCTGAATCGGACCGCGCCACAACCCTGGCCGCGATCGAGCACGGGCACGCCCACACCGACTCGCTCCAGATCACGGTGTCCGAACACCGCCTGATCGTGTCGACCGACGCCCATGTGGTGGCCACCTACGTGGAGAACCACCAGCTCAGCGATCGCACCAACCACCGCGTGGCCACGGTCGTCTTCGAGCGAGACCCCGATGGCCCCAACGGGCTGCGCTGGATCCGCGTCCAGGAGACCTGGCGAGACACCTGAGTCACTGGTCAGCGCGCACACCCCACGCTCCTGCCAGCGCACCCCACGCTTCTGCCAGCGCCAGCGCACCCCATGACCTGACACCACGCTGGCAGAACCCGCACCCCACGTTCCTGCCAGCGCCAGCGCACCCCATGACCTGACACCACGCTGGCAGAACACCGCTCCCGGACACGAGCGACCCGAGCAAGCCCGCTCGCACCCCACACTC
The DNA here is from genome assembly GCA_965262315.1 of Acidimicrobiales bacterium. Classification (GTDB taxonomy): domain Bacteria; phylum Actinomycetota; class Acidimicrobiia; order Acidimicrobiales; family UBA8592; genus JBCCFK01. The sequence goes on along the minus strand of CBDHFJ010000026.1, from coordinate 5,031 downwards.
CTGCCAGCGCCAGCGCACCCCATGACCTGACACCACGCTGGCAGAACCCGCACCCCACGCTTCTGCCAGCGCCAGCGCACCCCATGACCTGACACCACGCTGGCAGAACACCCCAGCTCCTGCCAGCGCCAGCACCCCATGACCTGACACCACGCTGGCAGAACACCGCACCCGGACACGAGCGACCCGAGCAAGCCCGCTCGCACCCCACGCTTCTGCCAGCTCCTGCCAGCGTCAGTGCACGTCATGACCTGACACCACGCTGGCAGAAGGCGGGTCGCGCCGGCTCAGAGCCGGACCGGGCCGAGACGCCCGAGTCAGCCGCGGGTGCCGGCGATGTCGGCCATCAACTCGATGGCCTCTTCCTGGTGGGTGTTGACGGTGAAGCCGGTGATGCCCGAATCGGCCCAGGCCTCCCATCGCTGCTCGATACGTTCGACCGACCCGTAGAGACCCGCGTCGTCGACGTACTCGTCGGGGATGGCGGCGATGGCCTCCTGTTTGCGGCCGGCCAGGTAGAGCTCCTGCACCTTCTCGGCCACGTCGGGATAGCCACGCTGCACCATGTGCTCGTTGTGGAAGTTCAGGTCCTTGTGCCCCATGCCGCCGACGTAGAGCGCGATCCCGGGCTTGGACTCGGCCAGTGCGGCCTTGACGTCGTCGGTGATGATGACCCGACCGCCTGCTTGGATCTCGAAATCGTCCCAGCTCTTGCCGTTGCCGGCTCGACGGAACCCCTCCTCGACCCACGGGCGGTAGTGATCCATCCGACCGGGGACGAAGTGCATCGGGAGCCAGCCGTCACAGAGCTCGGCGGTGAGCTTCACCGTGGCCTCGCGCCCAGACCCCATCCAGATCGGGAGCTGCCGGTTGGTGTGCATGATCGACATCAGCGGCTTGCCGATCCCGAGTGCGCCCTCACCCGTGAACGGCAGCTGGTACTCGCGGCCGTCGTGGGTGACCGGGTCCTCGCGCAGGTTCACCTTGCGCATGATCTGGATGTAGTCCCGCAAGCGCCAGTACGGCTTGCCCCAGGGCTCGCCGTACCAGCCCTCGACGATCTGGGGACCCGACACGCCGAGCCCGGCGATGACCCGACCGCCGCCGGCGAGCGCGTCGACGGTCTGGGCCTGCATCGCGCACATGGCGGGCGCTCGGCCGGCGAGCTGCATGATCCCGGTGCCGAGCCGGATCCGTTCGGTCTGCGCCGCGATCCACGCCAACGGCGTGATCGCGTCGGAGCCATAGGCCTCGGCGGTCCACACCGAGTCGTAGCCGAGGTGTTCGGCCAGCTTGATGCGCTCGATCGGCACCCGCAGCTTCGACCCCGAGTACCCGATCCCCAAGCCGAGCTTCATGAGCTAGAGATCCTCTCGGCCGCCGGCGTGCTTGAACACCCGGTTCTGGCCGGTGTGGAACCGGTTGACCACCATGCCCGACGACGTCTGACCGGCGTCGACCACCAACGTGTGGCCGCTGACGTACTTGGCTTCGTCGCTGGCGAGGTACAGGGCGGCGTTGGCGATGTCCTCGGGGAAGCCCGAGTAGCCCAGCGGAGAACCGGCAGCGATGCGCTCGGCGGCCACGTCGGTCTCGGTGTGCGAGGCGCCACCCACGGCCGCCGTCATGGCGGTGGCGGTGTTGCCGGGCGAGATGGCGTTGACGCGGATCTGGTGTGGGGCGAGCTCGTTGGCGACCGACTTCGTCAGCCCCCGGACCGCGTGCTTGGCGGCCGTGTAGGCGTGCGGGCCGAGGCCACCCATGACGCCGGCGGTGGACGACGTGGAGATGATGGTGCCGCCCTCGCCCTGCTCGGTGAGGACCCGCGCTGCGTGCTTGGTACCCAAGAACACGCCGGTCAACAGGATGTCCATCGTGTTGTTCCAGGCGTCGAGCGGCGTGTCGCCAATGGGGCCGACCACGCCCACGATGCCTGCGTTGTTGAACATGCAGTCGAGCCGACCGAACGACGACATCGCCGCGTCGACCGCGCCCGCCACGTGGTCCTCGATGGTCACGTTGCACTCGGCGAACACCGCGGCGTCGCCGAGCGAGTCGGCCAAGGCCTGGCCGGCGTCGACCTGGAGGTCGGCGACGACCACCCTGGCCCCCTCGGCCACGAATCGCTCGGCGGTACCGGCACCGATACCCGATGCCGCTCCCGTGATGACGGCCACCTTGCCGTCGAGTCGTCCACTCATGTCTCCCCCTCTGGGTTGTCGTTCTTGGTTGTCGTTGTGGGTTGTCGTTGTGGGTTGTCGCTCGATGATCAGAGCCGGGCGGCGATCGCGTCGACTGCGGCCGGGCTCACATCGTCTTCGTGACGGAACCCGACGAGGCCCGTGATCGTCACGTACCCCTCGTCCACCTGGTGGGTGTCGGTGTCGGGCTTGAGCTGGACGTCACGTGGCGTCATCACGATGCGCATCTTGCCGGGGGCCTCCCCCGCCACCGCCGTCGTGGTGTTGCCGAATGCCGCAAGCCGAGCCCAGCGAACCCCTTCGAGCTGCCCGACGGGCCGGTTGGGCACGTTCACGTTGACCACGGTCTTGCGGGGTGCGCCGAGCAGCCACTCGACGGTGGCCACGGTCACGGCGCCGCTGGTCTCCCACAGGACCTCGTCACCCGTGGTGATCCTGACTGATGGCCATGGCCGACAGCCCGAAGTTCTGCGCGATCATCGCACCGCCCACCGTGCCGGACTGCAGCACGCCGCGGCCCAGGTTGAGGCCGATGTTGCTGCCCGACACCACCAGATCGGGACGGGGCCCGAACGTCTCGAGCATCGCCGTCAGCACACAGAACGCCGGCGGCCCCTCGACACCCCAGGTCTCGATCTCGGGACGACCCGGAACCTCGCGGCGCTCGACGTCGAACTCGGTGCCGTCGACCATGTACCCCACCCCGGCGCTCCACCCCGAGCGTTCGTCCAAGGGCGCGGCGACGACCACCTCGTGGCCGGCGTCGTGGAGCGCGGTGGCGATCGCATGGATTCCGGGCGAATCCACTCCGTCGTCGTTGGTCAGCAGCAGGCGGGCCATGGCGCAGCCTCTCGGGTCCGGGCGGTCAGGTCGCCGCAGATCCTACGGGGCCGACCTCCGCCGCGCCGATCCCGGCCGGGCCGGGCCGGGCCGAGCCCAGGTGTAGCGTCGTTCCGTGGGCGTCGGCGATCACTGTCAAGCGTGCGACACCGCCCTGGTGGCCGGGGCGCGCTATTGCCACGCGTGCGGCGCATCCACTCAGGCCACGCTGATCGACCTCACCGCCGGCCCGAGTCGGGTTCGAGCGGACACGGCGACCGACGACACCGGCCAGGTCGTGCGGACGCGAACGCCGCGACTGGCCGTGGCAGCCGGCATCGCCGTCGTCGCAGCACTGGTCGGCCTGGTCGTCGCCTCCGGCGGCGACGACACGAACGATGCGGACGAAGCCGCGCAGGACGACGCCGGAGGTGAGGCGGAGCCGAACCCATCGCCCTCACCGTCGCCGGCCGAAGCCACACCAACCGTCCGCACCGAGCCCGAGGCCGGCGCGGCCAACGGCGCAATCGTCGTCGAACGCAGCGGTACGGCGAGCACTCACTCCAGGTCGACGGGAATGTCCCCCTCGGTCTGGCCACGACGAGCCGAGGCGTCTACCTGCTCGGCGGGGAAGCGACCCAGGCGACGCTCTTCGGCGTCCCTTCCTTCGTCGAGAGCGTCCTCTGGTTCTCTCCCGACGGCCAGGACTGGGAGTCCCTCGGCGCCGTCGGAGCACCGGGAGCGATGGTCACTGCCCTGGCCGCCGATGGTGACGAGCTGATCCTGGCCGGCACATCTGCCACCGGCGACCTCACGGTGTGGCGTTCCGTGGACGCGGCCACCTGGTCGACCGAGACGATCCCGTTGGACCGGCCGGGTTCGGACCACCTCGCGTTCGTGACCGAGATCGCCGTCAGCGAGGGACGGGCTGGCGATGGTCGCATTCGACCGGCCGACCCTGGGCAGCCGACTACCGGACCCGCTGCCCACGAGCGTCTCGCTGGAATGGGACGGGACCGCGGTCCGGGTGCGGGGCCCACTCGGCCTCGAGGTCGCCCGCTACGAACCCGAGGAGCTCGACCTCTCGGCCGACGCCGTCGAGGGTCTCCTCGGTGATGCTCCCTCCCGAGGCGCAACGCTCGTCGCCGGTGACGGTCGACGTGGGACGACATCACATCCCGCGACTTCGTCGAGCACGTGACTCCCCTGCCCAGCACCGGCGGGTTCATCGCCGCGGGGGTCGGCGACAGCGGGCCGGGCACGTTTCGGTGGTCGGCAGAACGAGGCTGGGCCTTCGACCCCGGCGACGGTGACAGCGGTGCCCGCCTGCCCCGCGCCGAGTGGGGAAGTCGGTCCGTGACCGTCGGGCGACGGAGACATCCTCATCGAGGGACCTCGACTCGAGTGGGTGTCGGTGGGTCTCCGTCGGACGTTCCGCGACGCCGAGGTGCAACCCGTCGACATCTTCACCGACGACGGCCGTTGGTCGTGACCACCCTCGGCTTCCCAGGCAATCCGGGGGGCGGCATCGACCGATCGACCTCGGTGCTCGCGATCGTCGACGGCGGCACGATCGAGTTCGACCCGTCCACCGGTCAGATCGCGGTCGACGCCAACGGGCGGCGCTCCGAGTACCCCGCCTGGGCCGCCGAACTCGGCGACGACTACGTCGTCGACCTGGCAGCCGGCACCATCACGTTCCTGGACGAAACCGACGCCACCACCCTGTTGACCGCGCCGTACGCCACGCTCGAAGCCCTCCAGGAGCGCAGCTTCTTCACCTCGGGCGAGCCGACCGTGATGCGCATCCTGACCTCGGCCGATGCCACCGATTGGACGATCGGCCCCCCGCAGCGCTCCGGGTACCCCGCCCACGCCGTGGTCCACGACAACGCCGTCCTGGTGGCCACCTGGGGCACCTCCGGCGAGGGACTGCGCGTTGACCGGGTCACCATTACGGACCGCTGACAGGATCCCCGATCAGAACAGCAGGGGGGCCAGGCGGTCGAGC
>CBDHFJ010000025.1:0-26270 GCA_965262315.1 Acidimicrobiales bacterium | reverse complement strand
GGGGGTGATGCTCCTGATCCGCCAGCCGGACCAGTGGGATCGTCTCAAGTCCGATCCCGAGACCTACCTGCCCGTGCTCGTCGAAGAGATCCTGCGGCTCGAAGGTCCGGTGCAGGGACTCTTCCGCCAGACGGCCGTCGACGTCGAGATGCACGGGGTCCACATCCCTGCCGGCTCGGTCATCAACGTCCGCTACGCAGCGGCGAACCTCGACGAGAACGTCTTCGAGTGCCCGATGGAAATGGATCTCGAGCGCGACAACGCCCGCCAGCACCTGGCCTTCGGCTTCGGCACCCATCACTGCATGGGTGCGCCCCTGGCACGTCGTGAGATCCTCCTCAGCTTCCAGGCACTGGTGGACCGCATCGACGAGATGTGGTTCATCGAGGGTGAGAACGACTTCCTGCATCACCCGAACTTCTGCCTTCGGGCGTTGAAGGAACTGCACATCGGCTTCACCCCGACCGCGTCCTGAGATGCCGCTCGTGATCGGTCTCACGGGAGGCATGGGGGTCGGCAAGACGACGGTCGCCGCCATGATGGCCGACCGTGGCGCGTCGGTCGTCGACGTCGACGCGGTGGGTCGGGCGGTGTTGCAGCCAGACGGCGGCGCGTTCGCCGGCGTGGTCGAGGCGTTCGGTTCGTCGATCGTCGGCGAGGACGGGACGATCGATCGCGGAGCGCTGGCGGCCGCGGTCTTCGGCGGCGGCGGGCGGCTCGACGAACTCGAGGCGGTCAGCCACCCCGCGATCAACGCGGTCCTGCGCGACGAAGTCGCCAACGCGACCGGCACCCTGGTGCTCGACATGGCGGTTCTGGCCGAATCGCGCCTGGGCTGGGTCGGCGAGGAACGGCTGTACCACCGCGTCGTCGTGGTCGAGGCGCCTCTCGAGTTGCGGATCGAGCGCCTCGGCGGCCGAGGTGTCAGCGAGGACGACGCCCGCGCCCGCATCGCGTCGCAGGCCTCGGACCACGATCGCCGGCTGCTCGCTGACGTGGTGGTGACGAACGACGGCGACCTCGACGCCCTTCGTGTGGCCGTCGAGCGGCTCGGCCCCACGATCGACGCATGGGAGACGCAGCGACCGTGAGCCGATGGCAGAGCCGAGACGACGTGCCACGCGGCGACACCTACGACCAGCGGTGGCGTGATCTCGAGGCCAGTGGCGCGTCGATCCACGGCGAGGCCGATCTGGTCACGCGCTTCTCGCCACGGACGGTGCTCGATGCCGGCTGCGGCACCGGCCGCGTCGCCATCGAGCTGGACCGGCGAGGCTGCGACGTCGTCGGTGTCGACCTCGACCCGCGAATGCTCGCGACCGCGGTCGACAAGGCCCCCCAGTTGCGATGGGTCGAGGCGGACCTGGCCACCGTCACCGTGGCCGACGAGGTGGGGGAGCGCCGCCGCTTCGACGTGGTGGTGGCCGCCGGAAACGTGATGATCTTCCTCGAGGCCGGCACCGAGGCAACCGTGATCGCCAACCTCGCCTCCCACGTGGCACCCGGCGGCCGCCTCATCAGCGGATTCCAGCTCGACGCGCGTCGGCTCGACCTCGCCAGCTACGACCGCCACTGCGCTGCGGCCGGGCTGTCGTTGGAGGCGCGGTGGGCCACCTGGGACGGCGCCGTCTTCACGGATGGTGACTACGCCGTGTCCGTGCACCGCCTCGATGCGGCGGCTGGCTGAGCCGGCCCGGTAGGGTCGACGCACCGACCGAGTGAGGAGACACCGTGGCCAAGGTCACCATCTACCACAACCCCAATTGAAACTCGTCCAAGAACGCCTTGGCGGTCGCCGAGGAGATGGGCGTGGATCACGACGTGGTGCTCTACATCAAAGAGCCACCCGACCAGGCCACGTTGGAGAAGATCGTCAAGGGCCTCGAGGACCCGGTCGAAGACCTCGTGCGGAAGGACAGCAAGTTCAAGAAGCTCGAGCTCGACCCCGACGACTACGTCGACAACCCAGAGGCCGTGGTCGACATTCTCGTCAAGCACAAGCAGCTGTTGCAGCGCCCGGTGATCGTCAAGGGCACCAAGGCCATCATCGGTCGGCCGAAGGATCGGATCGCACCGTTCATCGGCTGATCCGGCCGCCGCGGCGCAGCCCCGGTGCTGCCGGGCCATGAACGACCACGAACTCGCAGGGTGGTTGGCCGACCAGGCCGGCCAGGCGCTGCTGGAGCTGCGCGCCCAGGCGCTCGACGAGGGGTCCAACCCCTGGGATCTGCGATACCGCGGTGACATGCTCGGGCATCGCGTCCTGGTCGATGCACTGGCCGAGCACCGGCCCGACGACGCGGTCCTCAGCGAGGAAGGCGCAGACGACCGGTCACGCCTCGACGCTGCTCGGACGTGGATCGTCGATCCCCTCGACGGCACCCAGGACTACCCGTACCACGACAGTGCCGAATGGGCGGTCCACGTCGCGCTGGTGGAGGAAGGACGGGCAACGGCGGCTGCCGTGTCGGTCCCCGGTATGCACCGCCTGTACGGGACCGACCTCCATCCGGTTCCGACCCGGCCCGATCGTTCCAGCCCGATCGTGGTCTCCAGCCGATCGAACACCTACTACGCCGCCGACGTGGCCGATGAACTGGGCGCCCGCCTCACCGCCTGTGGGTCCGCCGGCGTGAAGGCCATGCTCGTCGTCGGCGGCGAGGCCGACGTCTACGTGCATGCCAGCGGCCTGTACGAGTGGGATGCCTGCGCCCCGGCCGCGGTCGCAGCGGCTGCGGGGATGGTGGTGGCCGATCTCGAAGGCGACCCCATCGCGTACAACAAGGCGCATCCCGTGGTTCGCGGGCTGGTGATCTGCCGGCCTGAGTACGCCGACGGGGTCGCTGCAGCCCTGCGGTGGTGAGATCGCTCCCGGTCGATCCCACGTGGCTCGCCCGGGTGCGAGACCATGGGGACCTGCCGAGGAAAGCGCCGCCGAACGGCGTAGCGTGAAAGCGTCCTCAGTTGGACACATGCGACACAAGGAAAACCCCCCAATGCACACCGGAACGGTCAAGTTCTTCAACACCGAGAAGGGGTACGGCTTCATCACCCGCCCCGAAGGTGAGGACGTCTTCGTCCACTACAGCAACATTTCTGGCAGCGGCTTCCGCAACCTCGAAGAGGGCCAGGCAGTCGAGTTCGAGATCGGACCTGGCCGTAAGGGCGACGAAGCCCTGAACGTGCGGGTCCTCTGACGTGGCAGGCAAGGGACGCCAGAGCTGGGAGAAGCGTCAGCGAGAGCGAGCGAAGCGCGACAAGCAGATGGCCAAGCGTGCCGAGCGCGAAGAGCGTAAGGCCGCGTCATCCGACACCGAGGAAGAGACGGCCGAGGAGGGTCCCTCCGAAGCCGAGCTGTACGCACGTTTCGCGAAGCTGAGCGAGCGTCACGCAGCCGGCGAGATCGACGACGAGACCTTCGAGGAGAAGCGTGCCGAGCTGTTCGAGCTGCTCGGCCTCGAGATCCACTGAGCCGCTGATTCCGAGCGTGCCGCGGTCCCATCGGACGCACTGACTACGGTCGCTTCCGATGGGGTCGCATTCGCACGCGCACAGTCACGAGGACGGCTGGTTCTCGTTCCCCCTCGACCGCGTCGGTCGACGCCTCGCTGCCGCGTTGGCGGCCGTGCTCGCCTTGACCGTGGTGGGCGTCGTCCTCATGTGGCCCACCGAGGAGCGTGAGGTGCCGCCGGGGCTCGTCGGCAGCGGCGTGGAACGGCTCGATGTCTCGGTCACCTCGGTCGATCCGACCGAGTGCATCGGCGCGCCCGACAGTCCGATCCAGTGTGTCGCGGTCGTCTTCGACCTGCCCGACGACGGGGAGGGCTCGTTCGTGCTGACCCCGTCGGTCAGCACGGCACCCATCGAGGTCGGCGACCGCATCGTGGTGGCCGACCAGGGCACCGTCGTCGAAGAGCGGTTCCGCTACTTCTTCCTGGACTTCCAGCGAGACCGGTCGCTCCTGCTCCTTCTCCTGCTGTTCGCCGGTGCCGTCGTCCTCCTCGCGCGGTGGCAGGGCCTCCGGTCGCTGGTGGCGCTCGTGCTGAGTTTCGTGGTGCTGGTGGGGTTCACCCTGCCGGCGCTGCTCGAGACCGGATCACCCGTGTGGGTCGCCATCGTCGGATCTGCGGGCGTGGCGATGGTGACCCTGTTGTTGACTCACGGTGTCAACCACCTCACCGCTGTGGCCCTCCTCGGTTCGCTGGCCTCACTCGGCGTCACCGGGCTCTTCGCCTGGATCTTCGTCGAGGCCACATCGCTCACCGGGCTGTCCGACGAGAACGCGCTGTTCCTGCTGTCGGTCAACGATCAGGTGGATCTGCCAGGGGTGTTGCTGGCCGGCATGATCATCGGCACCATCGGGGTGCTCGACGACGTGACCGTCACCCAGGCGGCCGTCGTGGCCGAGCTCCACGACGCGAACCCCCACATGTCGCGGGCGAGCATCTACCGCCGCGCGCTCCGCGTGGGCCGCGACCACATCGGCTCCACGGTGAACACCCTCGTCTTCGCCTACGCCGGGGCCGCGCTGCCGCTGTTGCTGCTCTTCACCCAGGCCCGGCTGTCGCTCGACACCGTGCTGACCAGCGAGATCGTCGCCGTCGAGGTCGTGCAGGCACTGGTTGGTGGGCTCGGACTGGTCTCGTCGGTGCCGATCACCACCGCGCTGGCAGTGTGGGTGATCGACGGCCACATCCACGACGGTGGCGCTGACGACGGCCGCCCGAGCCACGCCGCGCCCGCGTGATGGGAGAGCGTTACACGGTGTGACGTGAGTGTCGACGCTGGTGTAACGGCACGCTACGGTGGTGCGTATGGCAGCGACCGACACGCCGACCCACGACGAGCTCGTGGCCCGATACACGGGCGGTCTCGCCCCTGACGTGGGCGATCTCGCCCCGTTCGCGGGCTCGGAGCGACTGCGGCCGGACGGACGACCTCGTCCCGACTTCCGCCAGGAGCTGCGCCGGATCGACGACCTGCGCAACGCCTGGACCACGCTGTGGCTGTTCGCGGTCCCGGTCGGCATCGTGTGGGCGGCCATTGCGGTCGACAGCTGGGCGTTCACGGTCCTGGCCGCGCTGGCCATGGGCACCCACTTCCCGCGGTTCGCGATCCTCAACCACGAGGCTGCCCATCGGCTGCTGTTCTCGAACCGCTGGTGGAACGACGCCATCGGCGAGAAGCTCGTCGGACTCATCTCGTTCGGTGATGGCGGGAGTGGCTACCGCCTGACGCACACCAACCACCACCGTGACGAATTCGGCCCCAAGGAGCCTGACTTCCTCCTGTACTCCCGCTACCCGATCCCGGCGGCGTCCTTGCGTCGCAAGCTCACCCGGGATGCGTCGGGCGTCTCGGGTTGGAAGAACCTCAAGCCCGTGCTCCGAGGACTCGTTCGCTCCGGCTATCGCATCCGCGCGCTGAAGACCCTGGGTGCACAGGCGGTGATCCTCGGTCTGTTCTGGTTGGCCGGGGCGCCGTGGCTGTACCTGTTCGTCTGGTTCGTCCCGTGGATGACCTATTGGCGGGTGGTCAACCGGCTGCGGGCGCTGGCCGAGCATGCGGGAATGACCCGGAGCGACGACCGGCGGTACACGACGCATCACATCCGCCAACGCCGGCTGCCGAGCCTGCTGTTCGTTCCCTTCAACACCGGCTACCACCTGGCTCATCACGTGGACTCCGGGATCCCATGGCGCAACCTGCCCACGCTGCACCGGGCGATGGAGGAGGACGGCTACCTCGACGGGGTCCTCGTGCACGACAGCTACTGGGCGTTCTGGCGGACCCTCTCGCGCTGATGCCGGCTGCCGCGCTGTCGGCTCGGAGCGTGATCGCCTCGACGCTGCTCGGTACCCACCCGCCGATCATGGACGGGCGTCTGCTCGTGGCGTTCGCCCGACGGTTCGGGATCGCCGAGGGAACCGCTCGAGTCGCGCTCAGCCGGATGGTCGAGCGGGGCGAGCTGACCAACGAGGACGGTCGCTACCGTCTCGCGGGGCACCTGGTGGACCGGCAACGGCGACAGGACGCCGCTCGCACCTCGCCTGATGTCCCGTGGGACGGCTCGTGGGTCCAGGCGGTCGTCGTCGAGGCGTCGACTGCGCAGCGCCGGAGCGAACGCCGGTCGGCGCTGGCTTCGCTGAAGCTGGCCGAGCTCCGCGAGGGCGTCTGGCTGCGGCCCGACAACCTCGGGACCACTCGAGCACCGAGCACGGATCTCGTGTGGGCCACCGTGGTCCCTGACACGGACCCGGGTGACCTCGTCGCCGCCCTCTGGGATCTCGACGACTGGGCTGACGAGGCCAGGCGGCTCTGCCTCGGCCTGGCGGACAGCGCGGCTGCGTTCGCGGCCGACGACGACGAGATGTTGACGCCAGGGTTCGTGCTCGCCGCTGCGGTGCTGCGACACCTCCTCGCCGACCCGGCACTCCCGGCCGAGCTGGCGCCACCGGACTGGCCGGCTGCCGGACTCCGCGGCGTCTACGACGACTTCGAGGCGGCGTACCAGGCGTTGCTGCGGCGCTTCTTCCGATCCCAGCGGTGAGGCCTCCCTAGGCTCGGGTGAGCGCCAGGATCGTCAGATCCCCCGGGATCGCCGGTGCGGCTGCGTGCCGGTCGAAGACCGCGACCAGGCGGTCGATGGTGGCCTCGGCGTCGCAGCCGGCGGTCGACGCGATGAGGTTCCGAACGTCGTCGACACCAATGCACGAACGAGCCTCGTCGGACTGGTCGAGCACCAGGCTCGTCCCCACCACGACCGCCTCGCCGGGCAGCAGCTGCACCATGGCCGATCGGGCGGCATCGTTCCGACGCGACCCGTCGCCGACCGGACCGGCGGTGGAGGCGATCAGGGACACCCCGGCGCCATGGCGATGCATCACGAGTGGTTCGCCGGCGACGGCGAGGTCGACCGTGGCCGACGACTCGTCCCAGCGGCCGATCACGACGTCCGCCTCGACCGAACCGGAGAAGCACGCCTCGTGCTGTCGGCGGACCTCGGCCAGGATGTCGGTGACGGGCATCGCTCGGTTGCGGCCGGCTGCCCGCAGCGTGGTGCTGACGATGCCGTTGATCGCGAGCGCGGTCGGCAACACAGGACCGGACACCCGGCCGGCGCAGAACACGGCACCGGTCGGCGTGGCGGTGTGGCTGTGGAAGCCGCCGTCTCCGACCGAGCCCGGTCGCCGGTGTGTGGCCAGATCGGCGCCTCGCGGGCGCGATCCGGCCGTCGGAATGGCCTGCTCGACGAGCACGGCTGCGGCCGCTGCGTCGCGGGCCTCCACGGCGGCCTCGACCAGTTGTTCGTGGCGGTCGGCGGTGGCGAGCAGTCCCGTCGCGTAGTCCGCCAGCCAGTCGAGCAGCTCGCGCTCCGGCACAGAGCCGTGGCCGTCGGCGCGCATCAGTGCAGCCAGCGTGCCCTGGGCAGCACCCGCCGCAGACCGGATCGGCAGCAGGACGACCTCGCCGTCCAACCCGTGGGCGGCGCCGGCCACGGAGGCCGGCGAGTCGACCCGATTGCCCGCAATCAGCTGGGCGAGCGGGCCGCGAGCATCGTGTGCCCCGGCGACCGCGCACACGCCGGCCTCGGTGGCGACGACGGCGCTGGCGGCGCCGGCGAGGCGCACGAGATCGTCGGCGAGTCGCTCGGCCAGCGCGGTGCGGTCGAAGACGTCGTCGCTCGCGGTGAGGAGCTCGCGGAGCGCCACCATCTGATGGTCCCGCTCGACGAGCTCATCGGTCACGTGGCGCACCTCGGACGACAGGCGGAGCACCTGCGCCAGCGCCAGGGAAACCACTTCCACCTGGGTGACGTCCGGGCCGCTGCCGGCGACCCGAAGCCTCACCCCGGGGCTCAGCGCGGTGACGAGCGATGCTCGGCCGTTGTCACCCGCCCAGGTCCCGGCGAGGACGCACTCACTGCTGTCGGTTTCCACGACGACGGCGTCCGCACCCAGCTCGACCCAGTGCGCTGCGGCGCTCGTGAGCTCGCTGGCGATGGGGTCGAGGGCCCGCGGTAGCGATGCGGTCAGATCCAGTTCGGCCCCGTCGGCCTCGGTGAGGTCGATGCGGTCGTCGTGTTGGCGGTCGGCGGCGTTCCGGGGGACACCCGCTTCCGGCGCGAGGGTACGCGGCATGCTCCATCCTTCGATGCAGTGCGGTCAGTTGTGTCCCACCGACAGCATCGACACGATGATCGTCCGCCTTTAGGCCATTCGACCCATGTCCCGCGAACGACGGGGTCAGCGCAGATGGGGGAGGACGTCGGCGCCCAGGACCCGGAGGGTCCGCTCTGGCGCGAAGTCGGTGCACCAGAGATAGAAGCGTTCGACGCCACGACCTCGGAGCGCAGCGAGCTGGTCGACCAACTCCTCCGGGCGCCCGTGGACGATGTCGGGACGGCGCCCGAAGCGGCGGCGTGTGGTCGCCGCGACCTCGTCGGAGTCCTCACCCTCGTGCACGAGACTGACCATCACCTGGAGAGACGGCCGTGCCGGCCCGCAGCGGGCCCGCAGCTCGTCGAAGCGGTCGACGGCGTAGCCGGGGCAGTTCCACCAGGTCGCGTGCTCCGCGACGAGACGCATGGTCTTCGGTCCGGTCCCACCGATCACCACAGGTATGCCGTCGAGCGGCGTCGGGGCCTGGGACGCAGCCTGCAGCCGGTGGTGATCACCGTCGTGGTCCACCGGTGCACCGGTCCACAAGCCGCGAACCACGGCCACGGTCTCCGCGAGCCGGGCGAATCGCACGGCGCGGGACGGCTCGCCCGTCCCGAACGCCTCGATCTCGGCATCGTAGGAGCCCCAACCGAGCCCCAGCTCGAAGCGACCGCCGGTGGCGTGGTCGAGACTGACCGCCTGCTTGGCCAGCACGGCCGGATGCCGAAATGCATCGCACAGGACCAGGTGCCCGACCGTCAACCGCTCGGTGTGTGCGGCAACCCACGTGGCGGTCACCATCGCGTCCCACGCCGGCTGGTGCTCGGCTCCCGGGGCCACCAGGTGGTCCATGAACGCGATCCCGTCGAAGCCGGCCTGTTCGGCGGACCTCGCCCGGTCGACGATGGCCTCGAGCGCCATGCGTATCTGGGGGAGGAACAGCTGGAACTCGGTCACAACAGGTCCAGCCCGCCGTGGTCGAGGATCTGCGCGGCGCAGCGGTTCGCCATCGCCGCGAACATCGCCTCGCTTCGTTCGGTCCGAGTGGCGGTGAACGCACCGAGCGCGGTGACCAGGGGACCCTGGAACGCGCCGTGGACGAGCTCGGCGTGAAGGACCGCGGGTTCGTGTTCGACCCCCATCTCCCCGAGCGTCGCCAGGTAGTGGTCGATCAGATCCTGCTCGTGGGTCCGCCGATCGTCGGTGGTCAGACTGTTGCCGAGGAAGTAGGCGAGATCCCGAGCCGGGCTCGCGTAGGTCATCGTCTGCCAGTCGACGGCGGCCACCCAGTCGTGCGTCGTCGAGAAGAGCAGGTTGTCGAGTCGATAGTCGCCGTGCAGGACCGCTCGCGTGGACGGCTCGTGCTCCTGCCAGACATCGGCACCCGCTGCGAACGCCCAGAAGACGTCCATCGCCTGGGGCTCGACGAGCTCGACGAACCGCGGGGCGAAGGCCTCCATCGCCATCTGCATGTACAGGGCCAGGCTTTCGCGGGAGTCGTCGCCCAGCCACGGGTGTTCGTCCTCGCGGCCCCAGGTCGACCCGTGGAGCCGAGCGAGGTTCCCGATGGCCCGTCGTGCGTCCGCCAGCGAACAACCGTCGATCTGGTCACCTTGGCGGGCCGGGTCGATGTCTTCGAGCAGGAGGACGAACTCGCTCCCGGTCTCGGAGATGTCGGCGTGATGGCAGGCGGGGATCCGCCCGCGCATCGTGGTGGCGACGTCCTCGTAGAAGCCGACCTCTCGGGTGTAGGCGCGAGCGCCCAGCTCACGGGTCGTCGCGTCCTCCGACGGCACCTTGGCGACGATCGAATCGGGGCACTCGGTGCCCTCCAGGCGGAGCCGGAAGCTGCGTGCCATCAGCCCGGTCCCCACCGGGGTCCAGGTCGAGCCGGTCACCTCGCAGCCCGGGAACGCGTCGGCCAGCGCTGCCGTGAGCCACGCAGGCGACATGAGGGCTGGTTCGTGGACGAGGTCGACGGTCATCGTCGCATGCTGCCAGATGCACGCGGGTCGGCGCGCAACCGCGGCACCGGGCATCCCCGCCGTGCCGGGTAGATTGAGGCCGTGACCGTGGACCTGACGCTGCTGCCCGCCGAGGATCAGGCGGTGCGATGCGCCGATCATGCACGGGCGTTGGCCGTCGATCCGGCCGGGTCCGCCATCCGCGCCGACCTCCTGGTCGCCGCCGAGGTGCCGCTGCCCTGGCCCAAGCCGGTGTTTGCACACGAGTTGCTGGCCGGCGTTCCCGACGTCGTCGCCCACGCCCCCGCCCCGACTCGTGTGCTGGCCGCAGTGCCGTCCGCTCCGGATGACGGGGTTCAGGTGATCGCATACCGCAGAGCGCCGTGGGGCGGGCAACGTCAGGTCTGGCGCACGACTCCCGATGCCCTCAACGCGACCGTGACGTCGGTGGTGGCCGGCCACGAACCGACCGACGCGGACGACGTCACCTCCGCGCACGCACACGTGGCCGAGGTCTGGATCTGTACCCAAGGCAGTCACGACATGTGCTGTGGAGCCGACGGCACCCGCCTGGCGGGCGATGTCGACGACCGCTGGGACGATGTGGTGGTCCGCCGGGTGAGCCACACCGGCGGCCACCGATTCGCCCCCACGGCGATCACGCTCCCCGACGGCCGCATGTGGGCCTACCTCGACCCCGACGGACTCGCCTCGGTCCTCACCCGATCCGGCGACGCAGCCGACGTCGCAGACCGCTGCCGCGGGTGGTGGGGAGCCGACACGGGCCCGGCGCAAGTCGCCGAGCGCGCGCTGCTGAGCCACGAAGGCTGGACCTGGGAACAGGCACCTCGCACGGCGGAGATCGTGGACGAGACCGACCAGGGTGTCGTCGTCCGGGTGACGGCGGGGGAGGGCGGGCTGCGCAGCTGGCTCGCGCTCGTCGGCCGAGGCCGGCCGGTGCCGACCATCGCCTGTCGCGAGCCGGGAGGGCAGCCGGCCAAGCCCGGCACCGAATACCGCCTGCTGGACTTCCACCCCGAGTGACGGAGCGCCGGGAGGCTGAACCGATCCTCAACCGGCAGGTCGTCACCCTGTTGTCGGCCGGCGTCGCCTACTTCGTGGTCGCCGGGATCTCGTTTCCGATCCTGCCCCGCCTGGTCGAACGACGTCTCGGTGGCGACGACACCGACATCGGCCTCGCCTTCGGTGTGATGGCCGCCGGGATGCTGATCATGCGACCCGCCATCGGCTACCTCGCGGATCGCTACGGCCGCAAGCCGATGATGATCGGCGGGGCCATCGGGGTCGGGGTGCTCCAGCTTCTCCACGTGCCGGCCACCGAACTCGGGTTGTGGGGCCTCCTGGTGGTCCGCGTCCTCCTGGGGATGTGCAGTTCGGCCATGTACCTGGGTCAGGCCACCACCGCCACCGAGATCGAGCCGACGTCGCGGAGCGCCGAGATCTTCTCGATCTTCGGCGTGGCGGTGTTCGTCGGCTTCGCCATCGGGCCCGTCGCCGGCGAGGCCGCCCTCGAAGCCTGGGGTTTCAACGGCGCCTTCGGGGTCGCCGCCGCGTTCGCGGCCATCTGCGCCGCACTCGGTTGGCTGCTGCCCGAGACCCGGCCCAGCGACGTCGTGGCTCGATTCGATGGCGTCATGAGCCTCTTCCACCCCGTCGCGGCACGCGCCGGGGCCGTGTCGTTCATGGTCTTCGGTGCATTCATCAGCTTCAACGCCTTCGTCACGCCGTATGCCGAGTCGCTCGGGCTCGAGCAGGTGCGTTGGGTTCTCCTCGCGTACGCGCTCACGACCCTGGTCGCTCGCGCGTTCGGGGGTCGACTGATCGCGAACGCCAACCGCCTCAACCTCGGCACCGCGGCCCACCTGACCGCGGCCGCCGGCCTCGGGATCATCGTCGCGTTCGATCAGGTCTGGTCGCTCTACCTGGGCGGGATCGTGCTGGCGACGGGCCTGTCGATGAACGTGCCGTTGATGACCGTGGTCGCGGCCGAGTCGGCCTCTCCGCAGGAACGGTCCCGAGTGATCGCCACAGTCGTGGCGTTCGGCGACCTCGCCAACAGCCTGGCGGCGTTCGGCTTGGGCGTGCTGGCCGACGGGATCGGCTATCGGGGCATGTACCTGGTGGTGATGGTCATCACCATCGGGGCGACGGTCTTGTACCGCTCACCGTTCACCCATCCCGTGACCGCGATCCGGGCGAGCCCCGCCGACCGCTGACGCCCGCCCACCACCTGCGCGGCGGTAGGGTCCGCGCCATGAGCCCCAGCTTGTTGCCGGACCCTGCCCGTGTGCGCGCCGTCGTGTTCGACATCGGCGGCGTGTTCCTCATTCCCCACCACGAGCGGGTGCGGCCTGCGATCGCGGAAGCCGGCGTCGAGGTCGAACCCGACGAGGATGCGTTCCATCGTGCACATCACGACGGGGTCCACGCCATCGCCGAGGCCGTACGCAGTGCGGGGCTCGCTCCCGAGGAGGCCGCCGTCGAGATGTGGGAGATCTACGACGGCGCGTACTTCCGGGCGGTCGGTGTCGCCGAGGACGCCCTCCCCGTGGCTGCCGAGGCGCGACGGCGACAGCGCTCGACCGGCGTCAGCAGCGTCTGGTGTTTCCCATTGCAGGCGAACATCACCGCGTTCCATCGCATCGCCACCGAGCGGCCGGATCTCGAGCGGGCGATCGTGTCCAACAACGACGGTTCCGCGGAGCAGCAGATGCTGGATCACGGGGTGTGTCAGGTCGGTGACGGCCCGCTGCCGGGAGTGGAGCTGATCGTCGACTCCGGCGTCATCGGCGTCGCCAAGCCCGACCCGGCCATCTTCGATCCCGTGGTCGAGGCCTTGCAGACACCTCCTGAGGAGATGCTGTACGTGGGAGACACCTACCAGAGCGACGTCCTGGGCGCCCGCGCTGCAGGTCTCCAGGTGGTCCAACTCGACCCGTACGGCCTCCACGGCGCGTACGACCACCCGACGGTGCCCGACGTCGCCACGCTGGCAGACCTGTTGGTCGGCTGACCGGCCCCCGACCATCGCCTCGGATGCGCGGGTTGGTGGCGTGCCCTCGGGCCGGCACCGAGGTGGCTTCAGGCGAGCTCGGCGGCCTCGATCTCGAGCAGTCGCTGGTGCAGCGCCCTGGTCTGATCGCGCCGATCGGGGTCTCCGGCCAGGTTCCGCAACTCATGGGGATCCTCGGTCAGGTCGTACCACTCGTGTTCCTGGTCGTCGAAGGCCGCATCGGGCCCGAACACCTTGGGCTCGGGCGCCACGGCGCCGGTGCGGTCCACGCCACCGCCGATCCCGAAGTAGCGGGCGTACTTCGTCGTGCCGTCGAAGAAGCCTCGGTACGCATACCGGCACATGCGCAGCAGCTCCGACTGCGCGCTGTCCTGCGCGAGATAGATCCAGTCGCGGACCGCGGTCGTGGGGTCCGCCAACACCGGGGACAGGTCGCGGCCCTTGAGCGAGGGACTGGCCTCGAGGTCGACCCCACCGAGCGCACAGATGGTGGTGGCGAGGTCGACGCTGGTGGACAGCGCCGTCGTCGTCGAGCCCGGCGTGACCCCCGGTGCCTTCACCATCAATGGGACACCCATGACTTCCTCGTAGACACAGGGAAGTTTGGCGCGAAGTCCGTGGGCACCGCACGCGTCGCCGTGGTCGCTGGTGTACACGATGGTCGTGTCGTCGTAGATGCCCGCGTCGTCCAGAGCCCCGAGGATCGTGCCCACCGAGTCGTCGAGGAGTTCGTGCAGCCACGCGTAGTAGTCCAGGTATCGGAGCCAGTCACGCGTGGATGCCTGCTCCATCGATCCGACGAAGTGCTCGCGGTTGCGGACGTGGCGCCAGATCCGCTGCACGTCGGGTTTGGTGTGGAGGTCGTCGTCGAAGTTGGCGGGCAGCTCGGAGAATCGCTCGGGGTACCCCTCCTGCAGTGTCTCGATCATGAGATCTCCCAGGCGGAAGGACTGCAGGAAGTCGAACGCCTGCTTGTCCTTGGGGTTCGCGGCCTGGTGGGTCGGGTGATCGACGGGATACCACATGATGTCGTGGGGATTGACCAGGGCCACGGTGAGGAACCAGGGTCGATCGGTGGGGCGGTCGCGGATCCACGCACACGCCTGTTCGGCGATGACGGGATCGAAGTGGCGACCGGTCCAGGGGTTGCCGGTGAAGTGCACGTCGTTGCCCTGCCACCCGGAGTAGCCGTGGGCCTCCATGTCCGGGGTGTCCCCGTGATCGAGGTGCCACTTCCCCAGGTAGGCCGACTCGTAGCCCACCTCCCGCAGCAGCCGGCCGATGGTCGGAATGTCGTGGTCCAGCGCGCGATGGGCGGGAAAGCTCACGTTGTCCACCACGCCGTGCTGGCTGAGGTACTGCCCGGTGTAGAGGCTGGCCCGCGACGGCGAGCAGGGACTCGAGTGGGTGTAGTGACCGGTCGAGGTGAGCCCGTCGGAGCGCAACCGGTCGTGGGCCGGCAGGTCCGCATGGCCGTCAAGCCACTCGGTCCGTCGCTCCTCGTCGGAGACGATCAACAAGATGTTCGGTCGCTCGGTTGCCACCGCGAGACGTTAACCCTGCGACACCGTTCCGTCGCCGACACCATGTCGCGTGGGATCATCGGCGGGTGACGCCAGTGGAGGAACTGCTCGCCCGCGAGCGCATCCGCGAACTCGCCCTGCGCTACAGCGTGGCCATCGCCGACCGTGACGTCGATCTCATGGTGTCGCTGTACGCCGACGACGCCGACTTCGGGACGTTCGGGAGCGGGCCGGACGCGCTTCGGGCGATCATGGCCGACACCATGGGTGACCTCCGGTTCGGCGTGGTCCTGGTGGCGAACCACCTCATCGATCTCAGCTCCCGTTCCGAGGCCTCCGGCGAGGTCTGGGCGCGGTGCTACGCCCAGAACGACCGCGAGGGCTACTACGAGCAGCTGATCAAGTACGTCGACCGCTACGTCGACGTCGCGGCGGACCCGTCGAACCCGGACTGGCGATTCCTGCATCGCCGCCACCTGCTCTGGTTCGGGGAGGCGAGAGCCGTCACCGCTCGCACAGGAACCGGCCAACTGGCCTGAACACCAGGTGGGCGTGGGGCGACTCCCGCTGCGAGACGATGCCGTCCTCGCCTGGCGGGAAGGTTCGAGTCCGGAGACAATCTGACGGTCCGTCAGATTCAGGTACGCTTGCCCGATGAGCGGCGTCAGCCTGGACGAGTTCCCGAGGATCATCAGCGTCGACGACCACGTGGTCGAACCGCCCCACGTGTGGCAGGACCGACTTCCCGAGAAGTACAAGGACGTCGGCCCCCGCATCGTCATCGCCCCGCAGGGGGAGATGGCGCTGGTCGACGGCGCCTGGGTCGAGACGCCCGGGACCGGCGACAAGATGGCGGCCTGGTGGCACTACGAGGATCACCGATACCAGATCAAGGAGATGATCGCCTGTGCCGGGCGGCCGCCCGAAGAGGTGACCATGCAGGGCGTCACCTACGACGACATCCGTCCCGGTTGCTTCGAGCCCAAGGCCCGTCTCGACGACATGGACGAGAACCACGTCGAGGCCTCCATCTGTTTCCCGAACTACCCGCGGTTCTGTGGTCAGCTGTTCGCCGAGCGCCAGGACCGCGAGCTCGCTCGTCTCTGCGTCGAGGCGTACAACGACTGGATGGTCGAGGAGTGGTGCGGCGACTCGGGAGGCCGGCTCATCCCGCTGTGTCTGGTGCCGCTGTGGGACGCCGAACTGGCAGCGGCCGAGATCCGGCGCAACGCCGCCCGCGGCGTCAACGCCGTGGCGTGGTCGGAGCTCCCGGCCTGGCTCGGCCTGCCGTCGATCCACAGCGGCCACTGGGAGCCGTTCTTCCGGGCGTGTGAGGAGACCGGCACGGTCATCTGCATGCACATCGGATCGGGCACGAAGACGGTGAAGCCGGCCGACGACGCCCCCACCATCGTCACCGCCGCGATGATCTCGGCGAACTCCGCCGCCTCGATGATCGACTTCCTGTTCTCGGGGGTGCTCGTGCGATATCCGGACCTGAAGCTGATGTACGCCGAGAGCCAGATCGGCTGGATCCCGTACTACCTCGAGCGAGCCGACGACAACTACCGAACGCACATGTGGGCCCAGGGCGAGAATCGGCTGCCCGAGCCGCCCTCGACCTACTACTACCGCCAGGTGTACAGCTGCTTCTTCAAGGACGCGGCGGGCATGAAGCTGCTCGACGAGGTCGGGGTCGACAACGTGTTGTTCGAGACCGACTACCCGCACTCCGATGGCACGTTCCCCCGCTCGAGAGAGGTGGCGCACTCGCTGTTCGGCCACCTCGACCCGGAGATCGTGCACAAGCTCGCCCGCGGGAACGCCATCAAGCTCTTCGACCTCGACCTCTGACACCCACTTGCCGCCGGGGTGTTCGGCATCGGTGCCCGGGGCCCGGCCGCGGACATCGGTTCAGCCGATGGCACCCTCGGCCCGAAGCGACGCAAGATCGTCGGCCTCTGACGCCCACTCGCCGCGGGGTGCCCGGGGCCCGGCCGCGGACATCGGTTCAGCCGATGGCACCCTTGGCCCGTAGCGACGCAAGATCGTCGGCGGACAGACCGAGCTCGGCGGCCAGAACCTCGTCCGTGTGCTGTCCCAGCGACGGGGGAGCGGTGTCGGGGCCTTCCGAGACGCCGGTCATCTTCACCGGGTTGCCAGCGGTGACCGGATCCGGGCCCCCCTCGTTGGGGATCTCCACGATCATGTGACGGGCCTCCACGTGCGGGTCGGCCAGCACGTCCTTGCCGGTGAACACCGGTGACGCCGCGACCCCAGCCTCCGCGAGAAGGTCGGCCACCTCGATCGGTGAACGGCTCCCGGCCCAGGACCGGACACCGGTGCGGAGGACGTCGATGTGCTCGACCCAACCCTCGCGCGTGGCGAAGCGCATGTCGTCGACCCACTCGGGCCGGCCGACGAGTTCGGCGAGACGCTGGAACTGGTGCTCGCGTCCGACCTGGATCACCACCTCGCCCGTGGAGATCGGGAAGCCGTGGTTGATGAGGGCGCTCGGCGTGGACGGGTCCTTGCCGAGCGACTCGTAGTTGGGAACGATGTCGGCGAAGGCGACCATGGCGTCGAACATCGAGACGTCGACGTACTGGCCCACGCCGGTCGCCTCGCGGTGTCGCAACGCCGCGAGGATTCCGATGACGGCGAACAGGCCCGTGCCGGTGTCACCGAGCGCGCCCACTGGCGACACCTTGACATCGGCGTCCGCGGGCCTGTTGAAGGTGTAGATGCCGGACATGGCTTCGGCGATCGGCGCGAAGGCCGGCCAGTGCCCATACGGCGACTCGGTGGTGTTGCCGAAGCCGGAGATCGACACGTAGATCAGCCCGGGGTCAATCGCGCGTAGATCGCCGTAGCCCAGCCCGAACCGGTCCATCGTGCCCGGCTTGAAGTTCTCGGCCACCACGTCGAACCGAGGGGCGAGCCGCCTGAACAGGGCCTGCGCATCCGGGTGCTTCATGTCCATCCCGACGCTGCGCTTCGACAGATTGTTGCGGAGGAACGTGGCCCCCATCTGCCGGCCCGACCGATCGGTGATCGCGGGGACGGAGCCGCGACCGAGGTCGCCGCGCTCGGGGTGCTCGACCTTCACCACGTCAGCACCGAGGCGCGCGAGGAGTTGGGTCGCATAGGGGAGCGACTGCATCTGTTCGACCGCGAGGATGCGGACCCCGTCGAGCGGCTTGCCGTTGCCGGCAGCCTCGGGATTGGTGATGTCGCCGACCCGCATGGTCAGCCCTGGTAGAGGACCTTGCCCGTGTAGAGCAGCGCGGGAACGTCGTTGCCCTTGGCGTGAATGGCGGTTTCGGTGGTCAGCAGCGTGCCCTTCTTGTGAGCTTCGGCGCTGACGATCCGGCTCCGGGCGTGCACGGACGAACCCACCGGGACCGGAGCCAGGAACCGGAACCCGTCGGAGCCGTAGTTCACGGCGTTCTTGACACCGGTCACCTTGTAGCTGGGCTTGGGCGTCACCTGCGGCAACAGCGACAGGGTGAAGAAGCCGTGCACGATGGGCCCCCCGAACGGGCTCTCCCGCTGGCACCGTTCGACGTCGATGTGGATCCACTGGTGGTCGCCGGTGAGGTCCGCGAACTGGTTGACCATCTCCTGGTCGACGACGACCTCGTCGCCCCAGTCGCCGAACTCGGCCGACGCCATGGCGTTCATCCCGTCGATGTCGTCGAATGCCACTTCCTGCATGATGGGCCCTCTCGTGTCATGAATCTGATGCCCCATCAGGTTCGCGCACGGCCGCGTCGGCTGCCGACTCCTCGTCAGCACCCGTTCTGCCAGCGTGGCGACATGCCATGCCATGCTCTCACGCTGGCAGAACCGTCTGAACGGGTAACGGCGTCATCTGCACGCCGATCCGTCCCCGACGGGGGCCTCAGGCGAGGTCGTTGGCGGCCCGGTTGATGGCGCTGACGATCGCGCGCATCGAGGCGGTGGTGATGTCGGTGTGCATGCCACAGCCCCACAGCTCGCGGCCGTCCACGACCATCTCCACATAGGCCACCGCAACGGCATCGGCGCCGGTGCCCTTGGCATGCTCGTGATAGTCGAGGACCCGCAGCTCCTGGCCGAGCGACTCGCGCAGGCCGCTGACGAAGGCATCGAGCGAACCGGACCCCTCGCCCTGGACGACCATCTGCTCGCCGGCGTTCGTCATGCGGGCGGTGAGGAGCGTACGGTCGGCGCCGGCGGCGTTCTGGGCCGACTCGTAGCCGTGCAGCAGGTAGGGCGAATCCAGGCCCAGGTACCGGCCCTCGAACTCGTCGTAGATCTGCGCGCCGGTGATCTCTTTGCCGGTGTCGTCGGTGATGGCCTGGATCGAGCGGGTGAACTCGATCTGCATACGGCGGGGAAGGTCGAAGTGGTTCTCCACCTTCAACAGGTACGACACACCGCCCTTGCCAGACTGGCTGTTCACCCGGACGACGTCCTCGTAGGTGCGCCCCACGTCCTTGGGGTCGATCGGGATGTACGGCACCTCGAAATAGGGGCTGTCGCTCTGCTCGAGCGCTTCGAAGCCCTTCTTGATGGCGTCCTGATGGCTGCCGGAGAAGGCGGTGTAGACCAGCTCGCCGACGTATGGGTGGCGAGGGTGGACCGGCAGCTGGTTGCAGTACTCGGCGGTGCGACGGATCTCGTTGATGTCGCTCATGTCGAGCATGGGGTCGACGCCCTGGCTGTACATGTTCATCCCGAGCGTGACGATGTCGACATTGCCCGTGCGCTCACCGTTGCCGAACAAGGTCCCCTCGACCCGGTCGGCACCCGCCATCACGCCGAACTCGGCAGCGGCCACGCCGGTGCCGCGGTCGTTGTGGGGATGCAGGCTCAAGATGATGTGCTCGCGCCGGTTCAGGTTCCGGTGCATCCATTCGATCATGTCGCCGTAGGTGTTGGCCGTCGCCATCTCCACCGTGGCCGGCAGGTTGATGATGAGCTTGTTGTCCGGGCTGGGGTCGATCACCTCGGTGACCGCGTCACAGACCTGCTTGGCGAAGGGCAGTTCCGTACCGGTGAACGACTCGGGCGAGTATTCGTAGCGCACCCTGGTGCCCGGTACGGATGCCTCGAGCTCCTTGGCGTAGCCCGCGGCATCGGTGGCGATCTTGGCGATCCCGTCCATGTCGAGGCCGAAGACCACCTTGCGCTGGAGGGTGGACGTGGAGTTGTAGAAGTGCACGATCGCGCTGTGCGCACCCTCGATGGACTCGTAGGTCCGCTCGATCAGCTCCCGGCGGCTCTGGACGAGCACCTGGATGGTGACGTCGGCGGGGATGGCGTCGTCCTCGATGATCTCGCGGACGAAGTCGAAGTCGGTCTGGCTCGCCGACGGGAAGCCGACCTCGATCTCCTTGAAGCCCATGCGGACGAGCTCCTCGAACATCCGGCGCTTGCGCTCGGAGTCCATGGGCTCGATGAGCGCCTGGTTGCCGTCGCGGAGGTCCACCGAGCACCACAGTGGAGCCTCGGTGATGACCTTGCCCGGCCACGTGCGGTCAGGCAGGTCGATGGGAGCGAACGGGCGGTAGCGGTCGAAGGGCATCCCGCTGGGGTTCTGCACCGCGTTGGCGGGCGGAGGCGTGGAAGTCATGTGTGGTTCTCCTTGGTGCCGCAGCGCCGCCCTTGCGGGACTGCGATTCTCGGACTCGGTTGCGTACGTACGTGGAAGGCCCGGCAAACCTGAAGGTCAGGTCACCGGGTTCGTAAGTCGCAGGCCGAGGAGAAGCTGTGCCACGGTCGCCAGCGTAGTCACCTTCGCCGTCGATGCGAACCCATTCGCCTCACGCCTCGGTCGTCAGCGCAGGATGGCTCGCGTGGCGTCCGGCTGGGGGATGAAGGGCAGGTCGGCGATCTCGATGTCACGAACGCCCTCGGGCGTGTCGACCTGCAGCGCCGATCCGCCCTGGTCGTGAGGGACGTCCAGGATGGCGAAGCCGATGTTCCGTTCGAGGCGGGGCGAGTACACCGCCGAGGTCACGTCGCCGACCCGGGCATCGGCGGACACCACAGCCCAGCGGTTCTCGTTGTTGCGTTCGAACGCGGCGCCGCTCATGAAGACGCCGACGTGGCGCCGACGGACACCTTCGTCCCGGATCCGTTCGAGACTGGCCTTGCCGAGGAAGTCGGGCTTGTCCCATGCGATCAGCCGTTCCATGCCCATCTCCAGCGGGTTCTCGCCCGGGCCCATGTCGCTGCCGTAGTCGAGCACGCCGCCTTCGACGCGGCGGATGCGATTGGGGGAGCCGGGGGAGAGCCCCATCGGGCCGCCCACCGTCATGAGCGTGGTCCACAGCTCGTCCCCGCGTTCGGTGCCGAGGAGGTAGACCTCGAACCCGAGCTCGGAGCTGTAGCCGGTGCGCGACACGACCACCTCGATCCCGTCGACGGACGCATACGTCCAGCGGTAGTAGCGCAGGTCGAGGACGTGGTCGCCGAAGACGGCCGAGACGATGTCGGCGGACCTCGGACCCTGGACCTGGAGCGGATAGACGTGCGGCGTCTCGACCGTGACGTCGTGGCCCGAGAAGGCCGAGACGCCCTTCGCCCACATGTACATGTCGCCGTCCGCCGTCGAGAGCCAGAATCGGTCGTCGGCCATGCGCAGCATGACCGGGTCGTTGAGGATGCCCCCGTCCTGGTTGACGAGCACCACGTACCGGCACTGGCCGACCTTCACCTTGCTCACGTCGCGGGGCGTCAGCAGGTTCATGAAGGCTTCGGCGTCGGGACCGGCGATCTCGACGCATCGCTGCACCCCCACGTCCCAGAGACCGGCGCGCTCGATCGTGTTCCAGTACTCGTTGACCGGCGTGTCGTAGCCGACGGGCATCCACATGCCGTTGTACGGGTGGAACTCGGTGGCGCCGTACTCGAGCGTCGACGCGAAGAATGGTGACTTGCGGATGCGCGGGTTGAGGCCGTGAGCCTTCATGCGTTCCTCGCTGGGGTCGGGGTGGGCCGGTGCAGCGTACGAGGTGTCATCGCAGCCGCGGCTCGATCCTGGCGCCCGACGAGAACGCTTCCTGGCCCTCGGCCAAGGCCCGCTTCGACATGCCGGTGGTCAGGATCGCCGGCGCCATGGCCATGGCCTCGAGGCGGCCCA
Source organism: Acidimicrobiales bacterium (assembly GCA_965262315.1). GTDB lineage: Bacteria > Actinomycetota > Acidimicrobiia > Acidimicrobiales > UBA8592 > JBCCFK01. Next base: position 4,455 of record CBDHFJ010000025.1, on the reverse strand, counting down.
GGTCGTTGGCGGCCCAGATGGCTCGCAGGGAGGCCTGAACAGCGGTCGCCGGCTGCGCGGCGATGGTGGTGGCCAGCCAGCCGGCCGTCTCCACGAGCTGAGCGGCGGGGACGACCTCGCTCACCAGGCCGATGCGCATCGCGGTCTCGGCGGAGAGCCGTTCGTGGTTGCCGAGCAGGGTGAGGCGCAGGATCTCGCCCAGCGGCATGCGTTGGGCCATCTTCATCGGCTCGTACACGGCGGCCATGCCGTAGGTGACGTGTGGGTCGAAGAACGTCGCGTGCTCAGCGGCGACGATGATGTCGGCCTCTGCCAGGAAGTAGAAGGCCCCGCCGCAGCACATCCCGTTGACCGCACAGATGACGGGTTTCCAGAGGTCACACGACTTCGGGCCGAGGTCGTCGCCGGGGTCGTCGTACATGAAGTTGTTCGACGTGCCGTAGAGGTTCTCGGAGTCGTCGAGCGCGGTGAAGTCCTGACCTCGGTCGATGCCGACGCAGAACGCTCGGTCGCCGGCCGCGGTGAGGACGACCGCGCGGACCTCGTCGTCGCCTCGGAAGGACCGCCACACCGCGCGGACCTCGGCCTGCATGGTGGCGTCGAACGCGTTGAGGGCGTCGGGGCGGTCGAGGGTGACCCAGCCGACACCGTCTGCGATCTCGACGGTCACGGTTTCCAGGTCGGTGAGATCGGTGCTCATGGCACCAGCCTGCCACCCACTCGGCTCGCGTGGACGGAGTAGGTTCGCCCCCATGACCTTCGACTTCACAGGCAAGACCGCAGTGGTGACCGGTGCCAGCCGGGGCATCGGGGAGGCCGCCGTGCGCCAACTCGACGCCGGAGGGGCCCGCGTCGCGTTGGTGTCGCGGAGCCGCGACAAGTTGGACGCGATCGCCGCGGACCTGTCGAACGACCCGCTGGTGCTGGCAGAGGACCTCAGCGACCCCGACAGCGTCGACCGCATCGCCGAGGCCGTGCTCGAGGCGTTCGGTGGTCTGGACATCCTGGTGAACAATGCCGCCGTCGAGCGGAACCAGCCTGCGCACAAGGTCACCGGCGAGGCCATCGACGAGACGTTGTTCGTCAACCTGCGCCAGGCGTTCATGCTCTGCTCGCGCTTCGCCAAACCACTCTTCGCCAGCCACGGGGCCATCGTGAACGTGTCCTCCACGGCGTCGACAGGCGCCGGTGGCACCCAAGGGGCGTACGCCGCGTCCAAGGGTGGTCTCAACACCCTCACGAAGAACCTGGCGAACGAGTGGGCGAACAAGAACGTCCGGGTGAACGGGGTCGCACCGGGTCTGGTCGACACCGAGATGTGGGGCCCGACCTTCGAACGCCTCGGCGAGGAGTTCGTGCGCGAGAACTTCGTGAAGCGGGTGCCGCTCCTCCGGTGGGGGCAGGCCTCCGAGATCGCCGACGCGGTCTGTTTCCTCGCATCCGATCGAGCCAGCTACATCACGGGTCAGACGATCCGCGTCGACGGCGGGATGACCAACATCTGAGGCGTCGTGCGAGGCTCGCGGGGCTGGTCATGGGTCGGCCGACCCGGCCACGCCTCAAGGCTCGTTTTGGTTCGCCGATGGGGTTTCGTGGATCATTTGACCATGGACGTCACCTCTCCTGACTTCGGACGACGGCTGGGCACCTTCCTCCGAGGGGTCCGTCGCGAACGCAAGCTCGGCGTCCGTCACGTCGCGGGCAACGGTCTGCGCCGCCGCGACATCCGCATGATCGAGCGCGGCGACCACCCGCTGACCGCGAGCCTCGTCGGCGAGCTGGCAGGCCGCTACGGCGCCGAGCTGGACGACCTGTTCCCGGCACGCGAGCCCGTCCTGGTGCTCGCGACGGGCACCATCGCCGCAGGGGGCATGGACGAAGCCTTCGATCCCGGCGACGTCGAGTCCCTCCTCACGGCCTATCTCACCCTGATCCGCCGCCTCCGAGGCGCCAACGAGGACGAGGCCATCGTCTTGCGCCGCGAGGACCTCATCGACATCGCCGACCAGCTCGAGCGCCCCCGCCCCGAGATCGTCGACCGGGTCGCGGTGCTACTGGGAGCGACCGGCGCGCAACGGCGGGCCATGGTCGATCTCTACCTCTCCGGGGCATCGGTCGTCGGCGTCCTCTAGCGCGAACGCACGCGGCACCGTTGCCCTGCTGCGTGGCAGAATCTCGCGGTACCGCAAGCAGGGGGATTGACCATGACGACCACCGACGCCGCTCCGGGTCTCGATGATCTGATCGGACGGGACCAGGCCGCGATCGCCTGCCCGTACCCGATCTTCGCTCAGCTGCGCGACGAGTCGCCCGTGCACTGGAGCGAGACGCTCGGTGCGTGGGTCTGCACCCGCTACGACGACATCCTCGCGGTGCTGCACGACACCGACCGCTTCTCGTCGCTCATGCCCACCGGCCCGTCGAAGCTGCCCGAGCTCATGGCCGGTGCGATGGCCGAACTGCAGCAGGACCCCACCATGGCGACGACGTTCGAGAAGGTCATGTCGCAGCGAGGCGCGGCCGCGGTGCTGCTCAACGCCGACCCGCCGGAGCATCGCCGGCAGCGCAAGGCGGTCAACCCGGCCTTCAAGCCCTCGAAGATCCGGGCGCTGGAGCCGATGATCACCGAGGTCACCGATCGGCTGCTCGACGAGGTCGTGGGCAATGGAGAGATGGACGCCGTGGCCGACTTCGCAGTCGGTCTGCCGATGACGATCATCGCCTATGCGCTCGGCGTCGGTGACGACGACCTGGCGACGTTCAAACGCTGGTCCGACGATCTGGTCATGCCGGTCGGCAACGCCAGCCCGAGCGTGGAGCAGGTCCGCGGCTACCTGATCAGCTCCACCGAGTTCACCGAGTACTTCTCCGACATGCTGCAGCGACGCGAGGCGGAGCCACAGGAGGACCTCGTCTCCGACGTGGCCAACGCCAGGGTGGACGGAGAGCTGCTGTCGCGAGCTGAGCGCCTCTCCATGCTCCAGCAGTTCCTGGTGGCAGGCAACGAGACCACCACCAAGCTGATCACGAACCTCATCCATCACCTGGCCACCGACGACGGCCTCGAGGAGCAGCTGCGACAGGACCCCGAACTGATTCCGGGCTTCGTCGAAGAGGGGCTGCGGTACGAGGCACCCGTGGGTGGCCTGTTCCGGCGCGCCAAGGTGGATGTGGACGTGGGCGGCCAGGAAGTGAAGGCCGGCGACCACGTCTGGATCCTCTACGCGGCCGCCAATCGCGACGGCGCCACCTTCGAGTCGCCCGACGAGTTCGACTGTCGGCGCGAGAACGCGTCCATGCACCTGGCGTTCGGCCATGGTGAGCACTACTGCCCGGGGGCGATGCTCGCCCGTCTGGAGGCGAAGGTGGCGGTGGAGCGACTGCTGCAGCGCATGCAGAACATCCGGCTCGCGCCCGGGAACACGTTCGACTACGAAGACACGTTCGTGCTCCGTGGTCTGCGGAACCTCCACGTCGAGTTCGACGCTCGCTGATCGTCGCCTGAGGTCAGAGGCCCCCGTACGCCAACCCGGCGGACACCGTCGCCCCGAGTTCGGTGCACGCCGACAGGTGGGCGGCCGTGAGCTCTCCCACCGCGACCACCGGCGGCAGGACCTGCCGCCAACCCAGGCCGGTCGTCAGCGGCTCGATCGCCCGCACTGCTCCGCTGCCGTCGTTGCCCGCCTTCACGAAGAGCGCGTACGGGAGGCCGCGGGTGTCCTCGATCACCTCGTGATACACGGAATCGAAGAAGTGCTTGAGGGCGCCGCTCATGTACCCGAAGTTCTCCGGGGTCCCGAGGATCAGGGCGTCCGCAGCACGAACGTCGTCGGGCCCCGTGTGCAGCGCCGCCGACACCACCACCTCGACACCTTCGATGGCGTCGTCGTGCGCCCCGGCGAGTACGGCCTCTAACATCCGGGCTGTTCCGCCGGTCTTGGAGTGCGAGACCACGAGGAGGCGGAGTGACATCCTGGCCAGCCTGCCACGAGGGAAGCCGGCTCGCCGCGACCACCCAGGAGACCCCGTCCCATGCGATCGTTGCCCGAGCGCCTGAGCGCGTCCGCCGTCGCCCACAAGGGCATCACCTTCATCAGCGGCGACGAGGCCACCCATGTCTCCTACGACACGCTGCACCGGGAGGCGCAAGCCATCGCTGCCGCGCTGCAGGGACGCGACGTCGGGGTCGGTTCCCACGTTGCGCTGCTCGGCCCGACCACCCGGGAGCTCGTCACCGCCATCCGGGCGATCTGGATGACGGGGGCCACGTTGGTGGTCCTGCCGTTGCCGATGCGCCTTGCATCGATCGAGTCGTTCGTCACGCAGACCCGGAGCAGGATCGACCACGCCGACGTCAGCCTGGTCCTCGTCGATGCCGACCTCGCGCCCTTCATCGAGCCCGCGCCTGAGGATCCCCCGTTCGTGCTGCTCGACGAGTTGCATGGCGACGCCGAG
>CBDHFJ010000024.1:0-6385 GCA_965262315.1 Acidimicrobiales bacterium | reverse complement strand
GCTGGGCATCAACTCCTACGGTGAGCATCCGCTCGACCGGCTCGAGATCGAGGGTCCGGCCTCGGACCCCGTGTCGATCGACCTCCTGCCACTGCTCGACTCCGGTCCGGGCTCGGTCTTCGAGGTGACCGCCGACGAAGGGCCGTCGCTCGACCAGGAGTGCACCGACATGAAGGCGCTGGCGCGGCGGGTGTTCGCGGACGGCGGCCAGGACGACGGCACCCAGGAGGTCGAAGCAGCGACGGAGACCCCGCTACCGCCGACCTCCGACCAGGACCCCTTCGGAGTCGTGGACGACTTCCTCACCGAGTTCACCGACCACCACCGTGCCGGCGACGCCGATGCCCTTCTCCGCACCCTGCACCCGGCGATCCCGGATGCCTTCGGCACCGAGACCTGTACCGACTACGTCACCGGGACGACCGGGTCGATCACGGCCCACGAGCTGCTCCTCGTGGGTGACCGAGGCCCCTTCGTCCTCGACACCCCGACGGGACCGATCGACTTCGGCGACGCCATCCCCTACGAGGTGGAGTTCGAGACGTTCGACGGCACCACCCTGGTGACCCAGGCGAACCTGGTCTTCGACGGTGGCGAGCCGCGCTGGCTGACCCGCTGCGGCGTCGAGTGAGATCAGCCCACGCTCAGCGGGGCACCTCGACGGCGGTGACCACGATGCCGTCGTCCCCCGCATAGCGACCCGACAGCACCTGCAACGGGCCGTCGATCAGGATCCGGGCCTCGAACGAAGCGGTGGCCGCGTCGATCTCGATGGTCGCGTCCTCGAACCCCAGCCAACGACCAGCCACCGGGAACCAGGCCTTGTAGACCGACTCCTTGATGCTGAACAGCAGCCGATCTGGGTGATCGACCCCGATGCCGTCGGCGCGCTGGAGCCACGCCTGCTCCTCCGGGCGAGCGATCCGGCGAAGGACGCCGTCGGGCAACGGAGCGTCGGGTTCGGCGTCGAGCCCCACCGACGCCACCTCGAGCGAACGGGCCACCGCGGCTGCCGCGTAGCCGTCGGTGTGGGTGATGGCGCCCACCACGGCGGCCGGCCACAAAGGCTCGCGCTTGTCCCCCACCAGGACGGGTGCGGGATCGATGCCGAGGTCGACCAGCGCCAGGCGGGCGCACCGACGGCCGGTGACCCAGTCCCACCAACGGCCTGGGACGACCTCGCCGATCGACGCCCGTTCCTCGGGCCACAGCAGCGACTCGTCGACCGCGGCGTCGCGCGACGCCACCAGGGCCACACGCTCGCTGAACAGGTCCGCTGCCGACATGGGAATCGACGGTAGCGGGACGGATCAGAACTGACAGGTGGCGGGGTCGAAGGCCGCTCGCAGCTCGCCCCACTCGTCCTCGGGCACGAACGTGGCCGACCGCGCCACCTCCAGGAGTTCGTCGGGGCCCAACCGCAGCGAGAACACCCGGAGGATCAGTGAGTCGTCGACCAGCCAGGTGACGATGTGGCGTGGATCCTCGGGGATGCCGATGTCGGCCACCACGCCCGGGTAGCCGTTGACCTCGGTGGCGGTCGACGAGGCCGCACGGAAGCGGAACGCGTTCATCGATGCGGCATCACCCGCGGCGCCCAGCAACGTGACCTGATCCTGCAGCGCGCCGTCGGTGCTGCGTCGCTGATAGTCCAGCGAGAAGCGGAACTGCGGCCGCGCCTCGAGCTGATACACGTCACCCAGGTCGACCGAGCCGGCAGGCAGGGCGGCCTCGTCGATGCGGATCTGGGAGCCGTCCACCACCACCCCTTCGGCGATCGCCACCAGGTCGAGCTCGTCCGTCTGCCGGACGGCGATCTGGACGATTCGGTCCTCGTCCCACTGCCAGGTCAGCACCGTGCCGGCCTCGGGTGGCAGGATGCCGCCGATGAAGTCGTCCCCGGCACCCAGGAACCCGGTGGTGTCGCCGATCGAGATCTCCTCGGTCGGGCCGAGGTCGAGGGCCTGCGGCGGGCCGCCGACCAGCAGGATGGCGCCGATCAAGGGGCCCGTGTACGGATCGGCCAGCGAGCCGTCGCCGTAGACCCGGAGGCTGGCCTCGGTGTCGGGGGCGATGAAGAGGGCAGAGGGTGTGGTGACCGCACACAACTCGTAGCCGGACGGCGGCGAGGCCAGTCGGTAGCCCTCGGTGACCTCGGGAACGTCCTCGCGCGCCAGTGTGTCAGCCGGCGTCTCCAGGCCACCACCCGAACACGCGGTCGCCAACACCGCCCCGCCGACGATCGCAGCGATGGAGCGGAGCAGCCTCAGCTCGCAGCCTTCCGGCTCAGCAGCTGGTTCACGACCTTGCCGTCGGCCTGACCCTTCGTGGCTTTCACGCCGACGCCTTCCGGCTCAGCAACTGATTCACGACCTTGCCGTCGGCCTGACCTTTCGTGGCCTTCATGATCTGGCCGACGAAGAAGCCCTGGATCTTCTTGTCGCCCTCGACGAAGCGGGCCCACTCGTCGGGGTTGTCGGCGATCAAGCCGTCGACCAGCGACTCCAGCTCGCCGGTGTCCATGGCCTCGAAGCCGAGCTCGGCGGCGATGGACTCGGGATCACCACCGCGTTCGACCAGCGTGGCCAGCACCGTCTTGGCCTGGGTGGACGAGAGCGCCCCGCCGGACTCCAGTCCGACGAGCGCCGCGAAGGCCTCGGCGGTCAGCTCACCCGTGCCGTCGGCGAGGTTGTTCACCACGTGCTTCACCACGGCACCGCCGTCGGCACCGGCCTGGACGGTGGCCAGCACCAGGGTGTCCTGGCCTCGCTCGACGACGAGCGCGGCATCATCGCCGTCGGCGCCGGTGGCCTCAGACACGTCAGCTCGGCGAGCCGCCGGCAGCGTCGGCATGGCCGCGTCGATGGCGTCGACCTCGTCGGCGCTCGGCCGCAGCGGCAGCAGGTCCGGCTCGGCGAAGTAGCGGTAGTCGTCGGCGTCCTCCTTGGAGCGGCCCGGACGGGTCCGACCGCCGGCCTCGTCCCAATGGCGCGTCTCCTGGCGGGGTGCGTCACCGTTCTCGTACAGATCGATGTGACGGCGGGCCTCGTACTCGATGGCCCGACCGATGGACCGCACTGAGTTGACGTTCTTGATCTCGCAGCGGGTGCGGAGCTCGTCCGACCCCGCCGGGCGCACCGACACGTTCGCGTCGACGCGCATGGAGCCCTCCTCCATCTTGGCGTCGGACACCCCGATGGCCTCGAGGATGTCGCGCAGCTCGGACACGTAGGCCTTGGCATGCTCGACGGTGTGGATCTCGGGGCGGCTGACGATCTCGACCAGCGGCACGCCGGCCCGGTTGTAGTCGACCAGCGAGTAGTCGGCGGAGGAGATGCGGCCGTCGCCACCGATGTGGGTGGACTTGCCGGTGTCCTCCTCGATGTGGGCCCGCTCGATGCCCACCACGTAGCCGTCCGGCAACTCGAGCTGACCGTCGGTGTTGGTGGGCAGGTCGTACTGGCTGACCTGATAGTCCTTCGGCATGTCCGGGTAGAAGTAGTTCTTCCGGGCGAACACCGACGGGTTCACGTCGCAGCCCAGCGCTCGGCCGAGCCGCATGGCGTACTCGATGGCGGTGGCGTTGAGCACCGGCAGGGATCCGGGCAGCCCCAGGCAGGTGGGGCACACGTTGGTGTTCGGGTCGGCACCGAACTCGTTCGGACACGCGCAGAAGAGCTTGGTGGCGGTCGCCAGCTCGGCGTGGACCTCGAGGCCCACGACCAGCCCCCAGCCCTCGGGAAGTTCGGCGGTGTCGCTCATCGGAGGGCCTCCAGCGCAGCGGCGGTCTGGAACATGGTGGCCTCACCCAACGCGGGGGCCAGGACCTGGACACCCACCGGCAGGCCGTCGTCGCCCACGCCGAACGGGACCGACATGGCGGGATGGCCGGTGAGATTCGACGGGATCGTGCACACGTCGTTCACGTACATCGTCATGGGGTCGGCGGTCTTGTCGCCGAACGGGAACGCCGTGCACGGCGACGTGGGCGACAACAGCACGTCGTGGTTCTGGTAGACCGCGGCGAAGTCGTCGACCATCAGCCGGCGCACCTTCTGCGCCTTGCCGTAGTAGGCGTCGTAGTACCCGGCCGACAGGGCGTAGGTGCCGAGCATGATGCGGCGCTTGACCTCCGGCCCGAAGCCGGCCGTGCGGGTGGCCGTGTTCATCTCGGTGACGTTGACGCCGTCTTCACGCAGGCCGTAGCGCACACCGTCGTAGCGCGACAGGTTGGACGAGGCCTCCGCCGGCGCCACCAGGTAGTAGGCCGAGAGGCCGTAGATGGCGGACGGGACCGACACCTCCTCGACCACGGCACCAGCGTTGGCCAGGGCGTCGGCGGCCTGCTGGGTGCGAGCCAGCACGTCGGCACCGATGCCCTCGATGCCGTGGCCCATCATCTCGCTGATGAGTCCGACGCGCAGGCCCTCGACGCCGCGATCGAGCACGGTGCCCATCGACTCGAGCGGGTCGGGGATGGACGTGGAGTCGAGCGGGTCGTGGCCGGCGATCACGTCGAACACTGCGGCGGCGTCGGCGACGGTGTGGGTGAACGGCCCGATCTGGTCGAGCGAGCTCGCGAAGGCGATGAGGCCGTATCGGGACACCGCCCCGTAGGTGGGCTTCACGCCCACGACGCCGCACAGGGCCGCGGGCTGGCGGATCGAGCCGCCGGTGTCCGACCCGAGCGATGCCGCCACGAAACCGGCAGTCACCGCTGCCGCGGACCCGCCACTGGATCCGCCGGGCACCCGACTGGTGTCGTGCGGGTTGCGCGTGGGCCCGAACGCCGAGTTCTCGGTGGAGCTGCCCATGGCGAACTCGTCGAGGTTCGTCTTGCCCACCAGCACCGCGCCGGCGTCGGCCAGTCGGCTGACCACCGTGGCGTCGTACGGCGGGCGCCAGCCCTCGAGGATCTTCGACGAGCACGTGGTGGGGATGCCCCGTGTGCACATGTTGTCCTTGAGTGCGATGGGCACGCCGGCCAGGGGCCCGACATGCTCGCCGGCCGCGACACGCTGGTCGATCTGCGCGGCGGCGGCCCGCGCCTCGTCACGGAGGATCTCGTTGAAGGCGTTGATCTCGCCCTCGGCGGCATCGATCCGGTCCAGGTGCTCCTCGAGCACCTCGGCGGCGCTGCGCTCGCCCGCCGCCACGCGCGCCGCGATGTCGACGGCCAGGCCAGGATCGTCAGGGACGAGGCTCATGGCTCCTCCCCCAGGATGCGCGGCACGCGGAACTGCCCGTCCTCGGCGGCCGGCGCCTGCCCGAGGACCTCGTCGCGATCGAGCGTGGGGCCGACCACGTCAGCCCGCACCACGTTGACCAACGGCAGCGGATGGGCCAGCGGCTCGACGTCGTCGAGTTCCAACGCTTCCACGTCGGCTGCATGGTCCAGGACGTCGCCGAGCTGTCCGGTGAACAACTCGAGCTCCTCGGGGGTGAGGCTGAGCCGCGCCAGCGAGGCCACGTGGGCCACGTCGTCGGCCGTGATGCGCTTCGACATGAGCGATGAGCCTACTGGCGCCTCGTCCTGCCTCGGCTGCGCTGGAGGCACGCGGGTGGCCCATTCCGACAGAGGCCGAGCACTACCCTCGATCGTCATGGCATCGTCGTCGGACGAGGCCGGGGACACGGGACTGAACCGCAGACGCCTCCTTCGCGGCGCCGTGGCTGGTGCTGTGGGCGCGGCCACCTGGCACACCCCGAGCATCGAGATACGGGACCTCGCCGGCGCGCGGGCGCTCGCCACGGCATCGGGCTCGCTCGTCCGCTCGGTGGTGGCCACCTCGTTCAGTCGCACCCGACGCGGCGTGACCTTCCAGCACTGGGGCGACGCCGGCGGTGCGTCCTTCTACTCCGTGCCGTTCCCCACGGGCGACGTCGAGATTCGGGTCCGGCGCCGCGTCACCAGCCGCTCGTCCTCGGCGGACAACGCCAACGGCGACTGGACGCTGTTCGTCAACACCGTGCCCACCGGCTGCACCACCTGCGAGGTGACGGCGATCACCATGACGCACCCTGCCGGCACATCGGTGATCTCGGGGGTCCCCGGAACCGGGACCGGCAATCTCCGCTGCGCAGGCGCCTTCCCCGACCAGACGATCGCGGCCACCGCCACCTTCACGGTCACCTGCACCTGAACCGATGGCCCCGGAGAGCTGCGACTGGTCCGGGGGCGACGGGTACGCTCGCGTCCAGTGACCACCCACGAGTTCCTCAGCCCGTCATGGATCGAAGCGGCGCTCGCGCTCCGAGACGAGTACGCCGACCGCCTTCCCGATCCACCGACGCCGGTGCGGATGAACCTCATCGTCACCGACGTTCCCCACGGCGACGACGAGGCGGTCTCGGCCTCGATCGACACCGCCGAGACAGGCCTCCT